>NZ_JANBZY010000021.1:0-1026 GCF_024261425.1 Sphingobacterium sp. LZ11T8
AACGGGAAACGCATTGGCGAAGTGGCGGATAAATTGAACCGAAAGTTCAATTTAGCAGTGACGTAGCCGATGTGTTTCCACAGAAGCTAAATTATTAAAAAAAAGCTGAATGTGGGACACATTCGGCGGAATAAAAAGCACAAAAGTTGAATTTTGAACTTAACCCGCCATTTTGCCAATGCGATGTTATGTGTAGTTTTTTAGTATCTTTGTCAGATGAAATTATCAGATTAGCAAATTTACTTTACGCAACGTATAGGAAGAGAATAGTTTAGTATTATTCTTCGTTTCCTTATTGTCTCTTATTGTAAATTAAATATGTTAAATAATGAAAAATTACTTCGAAAGTCCTTTTAAAGGAAAAATAATCAAAGACCACATAACTAATCCCAATATAATTTCGGGTAAATATTCTTATTATTCTGGTTATTATCACGGTCATTCATTTGACGATTGTGCTCGTTATCTGTTTCCGGACAGGAATGATGTCGATAAACTAATTATCGGTTCTTATTGTTCAATAGGGAGCGGTGCAAGTTTCATAATGGCAGGTAATCAAGGTCATAAATATGATTGGATTTCCAGTTTTCCATTTTTTTATATGTCTGAATTTGATGTTTTCAGTAAAAGCCAAGATGGATTTCAAAAAGCAGGAGATACAGTTGTTGGGAATGATGTTTGGATTGGTAGTGAAGCTATGATAATGCCAGGAGTTCAGATAGGAGATGGAGCTGTTATTGGCAGTCGTGCTTTGGTTACAAAAGATGTTGAACCTTATTCAATTGTAGGGGGAAATCCAGCCAAATTGATAAAAAAGAGATTTAGTGATGATGACATCCAAAAATTGCAGGAAATGAAATGGTGGGAATGGGATGAAGAAACCCTTTTTGAAGCAATGCCAATTCTTTGTTCAAATAAAATCGATTTGTTGTACAAGTTTTTTAGAAAAATGAAATGATAAAAAGAAGGTTCCGAAATTCGGAGCCTTTTTGTTTTAACTGCGTTTGCGGCTAAAATTACACATAA
>NZ_JANBZY010000022.1:0-1005 GCF_024261425.1 Sphingobacterium sp. LZ11T8
CGTTAGTGGCAACAAAAACAAACGATAATTAGACAATAAATGAAAAATATTTTATTTGTAGTTTTTATTTCAATGATATTTTTATTTGTTTGCTGTAACACAACAACGAATAAAAACATAATTGAAACAGAAATTTCTGATTTTGACAAAATTTTAGATAGTTTTCAAGTAAATGGTTCAATTCTAATTTATGATAACGACAAGAATACTTTTTACTCAAATGACTTTGATTGGGCTAAAAACGGAAAATTACCTGCATCAACATTCAAAATTCCAAATTCTATAATTGCTGTTGAATTAGGCATTATTGAAAATGATACAACTATTTTAAAATGGAATGGCGAGCAGAGAAAAATGGATATTTGGGAAAAAGATTTATCATTTAAAGATGCTTTTAGAATTTCCTGTGTTCCTTGCTATCAGGAAATTGCAAGGAAAATCGGAACAATTAAAATGAAAGAATATTTAGAAAAATTTGAGTATAAAAATATGATTTTTGACAGTTTAACGATTGACAATTTTTGGCTTGAAGGAAATTCAAAAATATCTCAAAAACAACAAATCGACTTTTTAAGGAAATTCTATTTTTCAAAATTTCCAATTTCTGATAGGACAATAAAGATTGTCAAAAATATTATGGAAATTGAGCGAACTGAAAATTACATTTTAAGCGGTAAGACTGGATTAAGTTCGATAGAAGAAAAATATAATGGTTGGTTTGTTGGTTATGTTGAAACAAAATCTAATGTTTATTTTTTTGCAACAAATGTAATTCCGACAGACGGATTGAATGTTGATGATTTTATTTCATCGAGAATTAATGTAACAAAAAATGCGTTAAAGCAAATGAATATAATGAAATGATAAATGCCACTAACATATGGTAGCCGATAATTGCCGGCTTTCGTGCCAACTTGATACTTTGGTGCTTTTAACGAACCGAAGTGCTAAATTGATACGAAAGTGCTGTAAATCCGGCAACTACGGCTACCATTTTTCGTTATG
>NZ_JANBZY010000023.1:0-809 GCF_024261425.1 Sphingobacterium sp. LZ11T8
ATTTGCTTGTCTTATTGCATCTTTTATTAGCACTTTATCAATAGTAAAGTGCTGACCCGTAAAACGAACGGGCAATTTCTTTTTTGTCATTAGTAACTTCTTACAGGTGAATACTTGAATTCAAATCGTGGAGAAGTGAATAGACAGTATTACCCGACAGAGCAACTATGACAACGTAACGCCTTTACAAAAAAGTCGGTACACGAAACCCATAGACTAATTGTCTTGACCTAAAAGAGATTGGAATTTTCAGGACTGCCTATCACTTAGATAGAAGTCCAAGGTCTGCTGAAATACATAATTCAAAAATTGAAATTGCTTGACTGCAAATTTAGTAACTTTGCTTGACAAATTAACGAGAAAGAAGAGAAAATGAAAACCGACCGCATAACATCACCTATACGCAAGCAGGGGTTTCGTGCTTCGTAGGACAGTTAAGTGGTAAATTTAAAGTTCAGTTCTTCGTAGGAAGTTCAGTGGTTAAAATCCCTGCCTGCGTATAGCTGAGAACCGTTGTTAGCAATCCGCTGCGCTCCTTGCTAACAATGGCTCGGCGACTTACGTCGCTTGCCGTAAGCCGCCGCTTCGCGGACTGCTTACAACAAGCGACTTGGCTAAATAGCTCCGCTTTTGTATCTTCGATACAGCTTCGCTACTTCGCCAATTCGCCGAGCCATTATGGGCCATTTTTGAATGACAATGCGAATAGATACAGACAAACAAATGAATTTACTTAGTGATAAGAACGTTGCAATAATTGGTGGTGGACCCGTTGGACTGACTATGGCAAAATTATTACAGCAAAACGG
>NZ_JANBZY010000024.1:0-530 GCF_024261425.1 Sphingobacterium sp. LZ11T8
TCTGATTCTCCGCAAACACACCTAATATTTTTAGTATATTAGCGCTCAAAAAGCAGGGATTATGAACATATTCAGTTTTACGGCTCATTTCGGTTCGGAGGAAGATTGTCGTTTGCATTTCAAGGAGCAGCGTGATAAGGAAGGGGTTGTCTGCAAGCGATGCGGGGGCACTTCCCATTATTGGTTACAGGGTAAATGGAGTTATGAATGCAAAGGTTGCCGTTTCCGCACCTCGTTGCGCAGCGGTACGAACATGGAGAGCTCCAAGCTGCCGTTTCTGGTGTGGTACAAAACGATGTTCCTGATGAGTTGCACAAAAAAGGGATTCTCCACCAACGAACTCCAGAAGCAATTAGGATTGAAGCGTTACGAACCGGTATGGGCGATGGTACACAAACTCCGCAGGGCGATGGGCAACCGGGATGCAAGGTATACACTGGAAGGGATGATAGAACTGGATGAGGGTTACTTTTCGGTGGCCAGTAAGGAAATCGAGCGAGGCAAGGGTACACGTGGCCGGGGAGCCGAGG
>NZ_JANBZY010000025.1:0-515 GCF_024261425.1 Sphingobacterium sp. LZ11T8
ACTTTTCGGTGGCCAGTAAGGAAATCGAGCGAGGCAAGGGTACACGTGGCCGGGGAGCCGAGGGAAAGCAGAACGTTGCGGTGATGGCCGAAAGCACCCCGTTGGAAGATATCGAAACGGGCAAAAAGGAGAAGCATGTGCGTTATTTCAAGGCCAGGGTACTGGATAGCCATCAAAGTGAAGGAATCAACGGCGTGGTCAGGGACTGCATGGAGGATGATGCCATCGTATTTTCGGACAAAAGCACTTCTTACGTTGACATCTCCGATCTGGTGGAATTGCACGTCACCGAGAAATCAGACGCCAAAACCACCAAGGAAACACTCAAATGGGTGCATATCGCAATCAGTAATGCAAAACGGACATTGCTGGGCAACTACCATAAAATCAAAAGGAAATACTTACAGTTGTATCTCAACGAGTTTATTTACAAATTAAACAGACGGTATTTTGGAGACAAACTCTTTGACAGACTAGTAATTGCGAATATAACAGGTGCATAAACGGATAATCAG
>NZ_JANBZY010000002.1:0-759055 GCF_024261425.1 Sphingobacterium sp. LZ11T8
CATATCGCAGCTGTTGGAAAAACCATCAGCTGGGCAACCTTTGGCCCAAAGCAAGGGAAAGGGAAAGGAAAAACAACCATAGAGGCAAATAATCAAGAAAAAATTTGGAATACAACATAGAAGGGGCTTATTGCATAAGCCCGTCTGCTGCAATCCTAACATCAATATCACTCATTAGGGTGATTAACTCCTTTTTCCTTTTAGGACAGATAATAAATCCCCAGTGGGGGTGGAATCTTTGTAGAATCTGGATATTTGATATGACCAACCCACAGCGTGGATGAAATATTTTTCTATACCCTTTCTGTGTCACCCTGAGGGCACCCCGAAGGGTCTCGGAACTATCCATACTACATTTGAAATAGTTCCATCATCTTACGATTTCGTGATGACAACGATCCTAAAAAACTCCGAAAAGTAGATTCTTCGTTTCACTCTGAATCCCTCTTTATCGCATTTTGATTCTGAACGAATAGTGAAGAATCTTTACGGTTCATGCCTCAATGGGTCATGCAATCCTGGACCGAAGGTCCAGGAACTGTACGCGAAATGCAATCCTCAACAAAATCAATGATGTATGCGTTATTCTGAAATCTATCCTTCGTACCAAAGAAATTAATGTTGGATATCTCTGGCTATCCAGACCCACAATTTTTTTCCGAAGATTATTTTTGACATATTGCCCTCGATGGAATAAGTCCAAAAAAGCCAAAGTGTCCTTGCACAGGTCTCATATCTCCAATCTATTCATCCCTAACTCCTTTACTTTGAGGGAGATTCTGTACGCTTAATTTTCCTGTATATAAATTGTATATAAGCCAAAAATGCCTTGTATACGCTTTGTCATTCTATATTTTCTTGCTTTTAGGGCTTTATCCTGACCTTTATCCCATCAATAGAAAATAGAAACAAATTAATTTTTAAACTTATAAAAATAGCACATGATGAAGAAGCATTTAAGTTGGATAGCCATTGTATTATCGGTTTTGATTTTTTCTGCCTGTACAGGTCAAAAGGGAGATGTGACCAAAGATCCTAAATACGCGGATATCGCAAACAATATTTTCATTACCAAAGAACCCCTTTATTACTATCATTACACGCATTCGGATGGTGGAAAATCTGGATATTTTCTTTCAGCAGAGAACAGTATGCCGAATGCAGAACTGAAATCTGAAATTCCAGTAGGTGGACATGTCAAGATTTCAAAAGTATTGGAGGTTCCACAGCAAGGCGGAAATGTGCAGGTCATGGTACAAGGTGAAGTGATCAATGCTGGACAGGCAGGAATGGAATACATGGCTATTTATGAAGATATCAAGCCTGCCCTAAGAATAAATGAGTAGATTTTTTACGGTCAATTATTCATTTTTATTGGCTTTTATAGACTAATAATGAGAGAAGAAGCGCGATTTTCGCGCTTTTTTTATTGAGATAAAGTAAATTCTTAAAACCTCGCATTCATTTAAGGAGATTTATACCGGATTCTTTGGAATTCCAATTATTAATGCCTTACATTTGTGCAGTTTACCCTCCCAATAAGATTTTATTGTCTGGATATACGCTTTGATTTTTAATGATTTGCTTACAGCAATTTAATTTATTTGTCAGTTTATGCCAAAACAATCATTCTCATACGATCAATCGAAAACTTCTTACCCAATCCTCCTTGCTATCGCCCTTGCCCATCTTTCCAATGATATGATCCAAGCGATTATTCCCGCTTCATATCCACTATTGAAAGAAAACTTTCATCTGAGCTTTGCGCAGATTGGCGTGATTACATTCTGTTTCCAACTGTCTTCCTCTTTATTGCAGCCAGTTGTGGGCGCTTATACTGATAAGCATCCCAAACCATATTCCCAACTGATCGGCATGATGTTCAGTATTATTGGGGTTATTGCATTAGCCTATTCCAATAATTATTATTCGGTATTGTTTTCGGTAACTATGGTTGGTATTGGATCTTCCATTTTCCATCCTGAATCTTCTCGGGTGGCTTTTTTATCCTCTGGTGGGAAAAGGAGCTTGGCACAGTCCATTTTTCAGATCGGAGGAAATACAGGCTCTGCACTGGCACCCTTATTACTGGCCTTGTTTGTCGTTCCGCATGGTCAACGTTATATTTTATGGTTCCTATTGGTAGGTGTGTTTGCGCAGATCGTCCTTTCCTACATTGCGGTTTGGTACAAGCAGGTCCTGACTGCCGTAAAGGGACAGGCCAAAAAAATGGTCAAATTGCCTGACCTATCGAATGCTACGATCAACTTTTCCATCTTTATCCTTTTGCTGTTGATATTTTCTAAATACGTCTATATTGCCAGCATTACCAGTTACCTGCAATTTTACCTGATGGAAAAATTTGCCATCAGCGATGTACAGTCACAGGTATATCTATTTTATTTCTTGATAGCTATTGCTTTGGGAACCCTGTTTGGAGGCTTTTTAGGAGATTATTTGGGCAGGAAGTATATCATTTGGTTTTCCGTTCTTGGCTGTGCGCCATTCAGTCTGTTGTTGCCTTTCGCTAGCCTTTTTTGGTCCGGCATATTGGTATTTATCATAGGGCTGATCATGGCTTCTGCCTTTCCATCTATCTTAGTCTATGCACAGGAACTCTTACCGAGAAAGTTAGGGATGGTTTCCGGACTTTTTTATGGATTTGCATTCGGAATGGGAGGGATAGGAGCAGCAATCCTAGGTTATTGGGCGGATCATACCTCACTGGAAAATATCTATATGGTATGTGCGTATCTGCCTTTAATTGGCATCACGGCATATTTCCTTCCTAATATGAAAAAAGTGAAGTTTAAGGAATCATTGGATTAACTGAGCGATCCAAACTGTAGCACCGCCACATTCGGGATCTTCAACGCTATGCTGGATAAGTTTAAATTGATGTACCGACAATAGCTCTTGGTACTTTTCAGGAGATAAGGAAGCATGATATAAATTCTGCCCATAATTTTCACTCCAAACTTCCGCATGCTCATTGCCAGTGGTAAACATCAATATTCCATTAGGCTCCAAAAGTTCTTGGAATATGGTGAACATATTTTCTTGGTCCTTTGCCTCCAGATGAAAGAAACTGTGCCAAGCAATGATGGCATGAAACTTTTGATCTAGGTTCAATTGGCGCATATCCATCAATAGGAAATCATCTTCAGGAAAGTTTTTTCTGGCGATAGCCAGCATTTTTTCACTGGCATCTACGCCAAGCAGTTTATGTCCCCTTTTTTTGAAATATTCGAAGATCGGTTTCCCGGAGCCACAACCCAGATCCAATATTTTTACTGCTTTTGGAATCAACGAGCAGATCGATTCTAGATACTTTTCTTCCATCAGGTTCTGGCTTCTATTTTCATAGAAGCTTTCCCCAATGATATCATATACCTTAAATACATCTTTCCGCTCTTTATTCGACATCCTTGTGCTAATAAAAAGTTAAATTGATTTTTGTATAGCCTAATCCTTCTAATAAAGGACGCAATACATGCGTAGCGTTGTTTTTGGTCTGTTCCAAAATATCAGACTTCTTAACCTGATTGGTGATTTCTTGCTCAGCCGCCTTAAAAGCTTCATCTACCAAGGTCGCCTCCCTAAAAAATGCCATTTTAGTATCATACACCTTTGAAGCTTTGTGGTCTATTTTTACATAGCAGATTTCTGGTTTCGGTAAACTAATGGTAACTGAATCATCGATGACCTTTACATCTTCTGCTTTCAGTTTTCCCAAGTCAATACAACCAACCGCATCCGCTTTGATGATCAACAAAACACTGGCATCGGGAAGATATGCTGTCATATTCTTATGCTCCACGACATCGCTCAAGCGATATTTTACAAGTTCTAGTTTACCCATTGACTCGATTTTCTCCACTAGTATCTGGTGATTGGTCTCTTTTGTGGGAGCTGGTTTTATCCTTTCCCATACAAACCAAGTGATTCCAATGATCAATCCTAGAACGATTAATACTTTCAATATCTTTGTCATAACCTGCTGTTCTCAAAATATAGACCATTCTACAAAATTAATGTCAAGAAACTGTAATGCTATCATTATGACTTGATTAGTAACCATTTAATTACAATTCCCTAATCTAATTACCCAAAACATGACATAATGTTTGTCGATTTTATATATATCTATTAAACGGATTTAGCATGACAGCTTAGATTTTATTATTTTTATGTAACCCAATTTTTGAATCGATGAAGAGCGTTATCCAACATCATTTAGCACTAAAATTTACAAATTTATTATGGATTGGTTTAATCCTAAGTGGATTGCTTTTTTCATCTGGTCTTACTGCCCAAACAATCTATAGCATAGATCAGGTGCCTAATCCTAAATCTAAAGGTCAAGATTACTACGTCAGTGACCCAGATGGGATATTGGGTAGCTATACAGTCAGTTTACTGGATAGTATATCCTTAGATATCGAAAAACAGACAGGAGCAGAATATAGCATAGTGCTTGTCAATGATTATCTATCGGATGATGATTTTCAATTTGCCTTTGATTTGTTCAATAAATGGGGGATAGGAAACAAACAGGCCAATAATGGCCTTTTGCTGTTCATTGCTAAAGAAAAACGTCAATACCGTTTTATTTCTGGCTACGGAATGGAAAGGATCTTTCCTGATATCTATCTTAAACAGGTAGGTGAAAAATATCTGGTACCCAATTTTAAAGAGGGAAATTATGAAATCGGATTACTACAGGCAAGTGAATTTATTTCCAAAATCCTAAAATCACCTAACTCGCTGGAAGAATTAAAATCCATGATGCCCGAAGCTATTCCATTTTTTAGCTTTCAAAATCCGTATTTCAAAAATAGTCTTTTAGTGATAGGTTTTTTTTTGCTCCTCTATATCTACATACATTTAATAGGTAAACGGTTAAAAACTGACAAACAAAAACTAAAGCCCATAGCTCCGTTTTTCTACGGATTAGGCTGTATGGGATTCTTAATGTTTGTTTCTATTTTCATTTTCGCATTTATATTTAAAAACTTCGAACAAGTCTATCAGGCAAAGAATACACCATATTTCTTGTTTGTTTTTTGGGGTTTGGTCCTGTGGATGAAAATCCATGATACCCAAGAAGCTATCAAAAAGAGCTATGTGGATGAGAAAGAAAAAGGAATAGCGCTGAAAAAATTTGCAGGCTTGACTTTAATTCCTTCCATCTTAGCGCCATTAGCGCTATTCAATATGGGCGGTATCCTGTTCCGTCTGAATAAATATAAACATCGTTATGATCCACCCGATAACTCTGGGGATTGGGAAAGAATTGTAAGAACCTCCAAAAAGGCTGAAACTAGCCAGTATCTGAACAAAGGGCAAATAAAAGAAGAAAAGATTGGGTCACGGCGATATGAGATCTGGAAAAACAATATATCCCAAGAGATCAAGTTAATTCCATGGGATGTCAACAAGCGGCTTTATGAATGTCCGGACTGTCATTTTTTTACCTTGGAGAAGGATAAAGAAAAAGTTATCAAGAAAGCAACCTATACGAGTTCTGGTGAAGGTGAAAAGATCGACAAATGCGAAAACTGTGATTACATGATCGTATTGGGCACCTATATCATTCCAAAATTAGAAAGAAGTTCAGGGGGCAGTGGTTCATCTGCTGGAGGCGGAGGCGGATCCTCTGGTGGTGGTGGTTCCTTTGGTGGTGGTTCTTCAGGAGGAGGTGGAGCTGGCGGACGCTGGTAGCCTGCGCTCCTCATGAGCTAATTTTTTATTATTAAACGGTTGATGGATGAAATAATAGAAAAGAGCACCTGAAAAATAACAGACCACATCAACTATATCAGCGGTATTGTAATCTGTGATTCTTGGACTTAGGTATTCAAAAAAAATGGATGTCATGAAAGCCAATGCCAGTAGCTGCCATAAGGGAAATGAAAAGCCTTTTTTTAGATCTAGTATGAATATACCTGCACAAAAGGCAAAATGGGCGATCAAGGGAACAAAGACAAAATCTGTAAGCCAATTATTGATATAGGGTATAGGATGCCCTGACAACCTGCTGTACCTCACGAAGAGCCAAGCAAGACAATAACCTACAAAATAGGGGTTTAGTAAAAATATCCTTAGTGAGCAAAGGATACGGCTATTAGCATGGATAACAGTCCACATGTCATCAAAATTAAAAACATAAGCCAACCTAATTTTTTTCTTCGCCTCTGTCCAGGACTGTCCTCTGGATCATAGGGAAAGATAGTATCCTTGATCTCATCCAAATGCCTTTGAAAGAAATTTTTCTGCTTGTTCTTCATAAATCGTTTCTAAAAGGCAAATTTAGCTATCCTAATCCATCTTTTGTAATATTCTGCATTTAATCCCTCAACTTGCTGGACCTTATCCAGATTATCTAAAACCATAAGCCCTCCAACCTGTTGTATATATAGATAATAAGCAATATTTCACAATTTTAATTAATAAAACCTATGGCATTAAAAGATATAATTCAGTCGTTGACAGAAAAAAATGAATCTCCAAGTATAACACTTTCATTTAATACCTATAGAACCTTTCCTGATAGCGAGAAAAATCCAATCATTCTCAAAAATCTGATCAAGGAAGCGGAAAGCAGATTACTTGAAGAGTATGGAAAAAGAGATATTCCAGAGATCCTAGAAAAACTGGAAGCATTGCCAGAAAAGGTAACTTCCCAAAAATTAATGGACAGCTTGCATGTATTTATTTCCAAGGAGGTTGATGAAATGGTCGTTTCACCATGGCCGGTGGATAATGAGGCCGTCTTTATTGATGATTCTTTTGCTGTTAAACCTTTGATAAAGGCATTGAATAGAACCAAAGAATATATGATTTTGTCCATAGCCCAAGGTGGTGCCCATCTGTTTGAAGCATTAAACGATGGAGTTGAGAAAGAAATCGTAAATGATGATTTCCCGTTTGATGCCAATCCATTGGAAGTGACGGGTTCCGACAATAATAAAGTTGAAAACCGTTTGAAAGAATATTTCAATCAAATCGATAAGGCAGTTGTTGAGGTCCATAATGCAAATGATCTGGATGTTGTGGTTATCTCCACGGAGCCCAATTATGCGATGCTCATGGAGGTCGCCGATATTCCTAAGATGTACATAGCCCATGATAATATGAACTATGATGCCTCAGAACCTGATAAAATGGCAAAGCAGGCCTTTGAAAGCATAAAGGACCTGCAAAAAGAAGAGCGTTCCAATGCTATTGGCGACTTGAAGCAAGCCGTATCCTCCGGTCAGGTATTGACAGACCTTCAGGATATCTATCAAGCAGCCATTGACGGCAGAGGAGAGTTACTTATGGTACAGCAAGATTATGAGCAGCCCGTTAAGATGACATCAGACCGTACTTTTGATTTGGTTGATGATTCAAAAGAAGCTGGTGTTGTCGATGATATTGTCTCCAATATCGCTTGGAATGTACTTTCAAAAGGTGGGAAAGCTTATTTTACGGGTCAAGAAGAACTGAACGATTTGGGTCAGATTGTGCTTAAAGTACGTTATTAGTGCTCTAATATAATATTATCTTAGGCTGTCTATTTGTTTAGTCAGCCTTTTCTTTATTAAGGAATTTCCAATAATAATAGCTGTGATATCCGGAATTTTTCAATCAAAAATGGAGAATAAGTTTCGAGCCATATTCGAGGCATGTTCGGGCCATATTGCGAAAATTCCGAATGTGTCTCGAATAAGGTCAAATTAAAGGTCGAATGAAAGAAGGTTTAGGTTAATTAAACTCAAAAAAGAAGCTGGTCGAAATTGCTCTCGACCAGCTTTGCTATATTCTATTATTGGGTATAATCGTTTATTTAACCAGATCACTTTGGTAAAGTTTGCTATGGATTTCTTTCAATTCATTCGCAGGGATCTTCATAACTTTTCGGTCATATGTCATCAATCCGTTGGTTTCTACTTCCACATCCGTGGTCTGTGTGTATACTCCAGCAGATAATCCTTTAGGGATTAATTTGCTTAGGTCAGAAACCACCTCTTGATATCTTTTCTTCAACTCATCCGCATTTTTGAAAGACTGGTAACCCCAATTATCCTTTTGTTGCCAGGTATGGCCTTCTACCGGTAAACCTAAACCACCATATTCGCCCAGTACCAATACATATTTGTCACCAAACAGTTCAGCTCTTGGCATTGCAGCATCTGGATAGTTGTGGATGTCAAAGATATGTCCAGGTGCATCGAAATTACCACCTGATGCTCCGTTCACTAATCTGGAAGGATCGTTTTGGATCGTCCAGTCCACAATTTCTTTGGATTTAAATTGTCCCCATGCCTCATTGAAAGGCACCCATACCACGATGGAAGGGAAGTTATGCAGATGGGACATGATAGCTTTCCATTCTTTTTTATAGATGGCTTCTGATTCTGGTGTACGGTCTTTATCATGTTTTCCGATCCTGATCTTTCCAGGGTTCATATCCCAGATGTTGCCTCCTAGGTCACCACTTGGCATATCTTGCCATACCAAAACGCCGATGCTATCGCAGTGTCTGTACCATCTAGCAGGTTCTACCTTGATATGTTTTCTGATCATGTTGAAACCCATTTCCTTGGTTTTCTCTACATCAAAGCGTAAAGCCTCATCCGAAGGAGCGGTGTGTAGACCATCAGGCCACCAACCTTGGTCTAAAGGACCATAATGGAAGACAAACTTATCGTTCAGGTACATTCTTTGGATGCCATTGGCATCTTTCTTCACGCTGATCTTACGCATGGCAAAGTAAGAGCTGGCTTCATCCACAACTTTTCCTTTTCTTAATACCTTAACCTTTAGGTCATATAGTTTTGGTGAGTCAGGTGACCATAATTGTGGGTTATTGATTTTTAATTGGGTTTCCTCTCCAGCATTTGCTTTTGCTTCTGCAACCTTGTTATTGTTATCAAAAGCTTCTACCAAGATCTCGTCACCAGCTTTTGCTGAAGATAGTTCAGCGGAGAATTTCAAAACTGAATTGTCTACATCTGGAGTCTGCTTAGTACTTACGATATGCGTTTCAGGTACAGATTCCAACCATACGGTTTGCCAAATTCCGGAAACTGGCGTATACCAAATCCCATGTGGATTGTTGATCTGTTTACCCCTAGGTTGCGGACCATCCGAGGTAGGATCCCATACGCGGATAGCAATATCTTGGGTCTTTCCTTTTTTGATTGCTTTTGTAATATCAATACTGAAAGGATCAAAACCACCTTGATGATTTCCTACATGCTGTCCATTTACATAGATATCGCATTCCCAATCAACAGCACCAAAATGCAACAGGATCTGACCTTTGTTCAGTTTTTTGTCGATGCTGATCTTATTGTTGTACCAAAGGGCATCATCTTTCGTTACTGGCTTAGCAACACCCGAAAGGGCTGATTCTACAGCGAAAGGAACCAAGATATCACCATCCCAAGAGCTAGGGATATCTTTTTGGTCTTTATTGGTAATTTTATATTTCCATAAACCATTCAGGTTCTGCCAATTGTTCTTTCGTTCGAGTTGTGGCCTTGGATACTCTCTGTGCGCATTTTGAGGGGTTACATGTTCCGCCCATGGAGTAAGGATTTTATCGCGGACCGGCGCCCAGTTCTGAGCATTTCCCTCCGTGATAGAAGCGGCAATTAAGCATGCAATTGCAATTGTTTTCTTCATCATATTCTTGTTTGTTAATGTTTTCGTGGTTTAGATGCAGGTCTCATTGGCAAAGGTTTTGGTTGTGCCGATAAGACTTCCTTAAGTTTAATAAATGCTGGATGATCTTCTCTCCAAATATTTTCAGTTTCTACCAGTCCATTTTTATAGTGGTAGAGTTCGTATTGTGGATCCTCAGTTCCTTGAAAATCCTGCCAAGAAATCAGTCGATAGTCTTTGTCCCGAATGGCCCTTCCAAGTTTTCCATCTCTCGGAAAACAATGGTACACGGTTTCCCTTAAGCTTCCATCTCCAGAAAGCAGCATATTTGCATAGCTTATCCCGTCCAAAGGTTGTTTCGCTTCTTTTAGGTCCAGGCCGCTCATCGCTGCCAACGTAGGATAGATGTCAACTGTTTCAATCAATTCCTTGCTGAGTCCTGTTTTTTGCATAGCAGGATGTTTGATCAGCAAGGGAATGCGATTGGCTAATTCATAGTTTACATGTTTCGTCCACATGCCCATTTCACCTAATAGGTAACCGTGGTCTCCCCAAATTACGACAATTGTGTTCTTGTCCAAGCCCGTCCTTTGTAAATGTTTTAATACTTTCCCAATTTGAGCATCCACATAACCGACCCCTGCATAATAACCATGGATTAAGGTCTTGGTTAATTCTGGTGGAAAGGGATCGCTGTCTTTTGCCGAAGGCACCTGGCCATATTGGGATATTTCACCATCTCTTTTTACCGCCCAAGAAGGTGCGTTCTTTGGATTGCCCTGTATGTTTGGAAACGGTAGTTCATCCTGGTCATATAAGTCCCAGTATTTCTTCGGGACCGTAAAGGGTAGGTGCGGCCTTGCAAAACCAACGGCTAAGAAAAAAGATTGGTTGTTGGCTTTTAGGTCGTCCAATCGTGCTATAGCTTCATTCGCAACCCGGCCATCGGCGTAGGCATCATCTGTTACATCCAGTTTTTCCCAAGCAGAACCTTTTTCCAGTTGATTGGCATATTCCCAACTTTTATTGGCGAATAATGCTTCTTCCCTGGTTTCCTTATCATGGTCTTTGGCTGCATATTCGATCACCTTGTCATGCCAATGGTTCACCGACCAAGATTGCTCGTCGTTGTACGTATTATGGCCAACATGGAATACCTTCCCAATAGCCGCTGTATAATAACCATTGTTCTTATACAATTCTGGGAGGGTCGTAGCATCGGGATAAAACTCCCGAAATGCCCTCCCAAAATCATATAATCCGGTAGATGTAGATCTTGAACCTAAGAGTAGGTTATATCTTGATGCTACGCATACAGCCTGATTGCTGTAGGCTCTTTCAAAGACCATGGCATTCTTGGCCCATTGGTCAATATTTGGACTGATTGCAGCTTTATCGCCGTATACTCCCAATGTTGGACGTAGATCATCCACTAAGATCATCAATACATTATAAGGCTTTTCTTGCGCTTGGCAAAAGCTTATTATGGTAAGGACAATGAGGGTAATACGGCTTAAAATCTGCATTTCCAATTATTTAACCTGATGTATGTTTGCGTCGTAAATAGCTTCAGTGATACCATTGATTTTAGCGGCAACCCTTGCAAATAGGATTGGATTCGATTGCAATTCCGGACCGATATCCACGGTCAAGGTCACATTTCCGTTCGAATCCCCCGATTTATTCGCTCTTTTCAGAAAATGACCTAAGTCGACAAACTTGGTCTTACCAACCAAAAGGTTGATATCATCCAAGGTTTTGCTAGGATCAAGTTTCTCTACATTGAAGGTTGCTGTTAGGTTGTTGCCGTTCAATTGATATTTGATATCCCTGAGGTCATAATAGAGCTCTACAGGGAAGTCAATATTCGTGTTACCATTTAACTGTACGGTCATGGTATCTGTCTTGGATTTCCAAGGGCCATTTCCAGGAACCGTAATCAATTTATAGGTCCCGTTGAAAAGCGCTGCTGAGAAGGAACCATCTTGGGTGACAAAAACATCAATTGGGTTTTTAAGAGCGTATCCATCTTGCCATAACTGTAGGCGAACGGAATTATTGGAACCTCTCACACCAACTGCTGCACCCTTATAGGTCACTTTCCCTGTCAAGTTTGCATTTGGGGCGTCGTAATTATCCTTTCCGCAGGAAAAGAGTAGGGCAAGGCTTAGGAATAATCCGATGGCTAATATGTTTATTCTTTTCATTGTCTTATTGATAAGGGTTACGGACTAATTTTGGATTTCTATCGATCCAACCTTGGTCGATGAAGTTGTAATAATTTTGGAACCTAAAGTATCGAGGGTACATAACGTGACTAGATTTACGCTTTTCAAAAACCCATTTACCATGATTTGCAGTTCCAGGGGCATACACTTTGTAGGGAAAAAGTACATACATGGTAGCCTTAGGGTTGTCCTGCTGGCCGTTCCAAACGGTATGTGCCAATCTCCATCTTTTCAGATCCCAATAGCGGTGATCCTCGAATGCTAACTCAACCCTTCTTTCCTGAACAATGTCATTAAAGGTTACCGTCGTTAATTTTTGGATTCCTGCACGGTCTCTCAATTGGTTAATAAATCCAGCAACTTCGGTCTGAGGTTTGTTTAGTTCCAGAGCGGACTCGGCAGCGATCAAAATGATCTCTCCCAATCTAAAGCGCACGAACCACATATCGCTACCACGACCACGGGTTGAAGCATCCCTGTTTTCTTCCAAAAATTTACGGATATTGAATCCAGATTTATTGACAAATTGATCATTGGAAGTGGTAGGTCCGTCCATACTGGTAATCAAACCGTAGGGAGCTTCTGATTTTCCAGGTTCAGCAGTTTTTATCTTCCATGTACCACCTTCCAAATACCTTACGCCGGCTTGATAAGTAATGGTAGAACCTAAGAAATCAGCACCAGAATAAATGATGGTTCCATATAACCTTGGATCCTTTTTGGCAAAGACATCTGATGGATTATTGTAATAGATGAAATCACCGGCACCGTTGGTCAATTTTAAGGCACCATTACGGTCATCTATGTATTCAAAATCCTCTACTAAGTTCAAGACTGGTGTAATGATGTTGGCATCAATATCTCCGCGTACTGAAGAGGCGATGATATTGTTGGTGTACTGGTGGGTTTGTCCAGGATATTTATAATCTCTAGCCCAGATAACCTCCGTACTGCCTTTACTGCTTACAGCCTCGTAGAAATTTCTTCCTTTGTCAGCGTTTTTATTGTACAGTTCATATGGACTGTTTTGTAAGATATCCTTTGCAGTTTCATAAGCGAGCGTGTAATATTTTGGTGCTTCTGCAACTGGGATACCTACTTCACCACCGCTAGTCTTTACCTCTGGGGTCTTGTAATTGTATTTTGCAATAGATCCTGCATATAAGGCGGCCCTAGCTTTTAAGGACAGTGCAGCCCATTTATTGGCTCTAGCAGAATTGGTATTCTTGGCATCGGACAGTAAGCTGCTGATTTCAGTACATTCTTTTATGATGTAATCATAGATCTCTTTTTCGGTAGAGCGTGGATATTGCAGGGTCGTGATATCGATTCCAGCCTGGTAATCAAATACCTCATCATTGATGATCGGTACACCACCGAGGCCTCGTGCCATGTTGAAGTAAGTCCATGCCCTCAGGAAGCGAGCTTCACCTTCAAAATTATCCTGTGTGGTTTCACTGAAAGATGAGTTCCTTACACCATTGATAAATAAGTTGAGGTCTCTGAGTAGGGTATAGTCATACACTCGCCAAAGCGCATCACCATAATCTTGCATATTGTTGGGGCCTCCAGAAGAAAATGCAGCTTCATCGAGCATTGCCATACTGCCGGTATTTGCAATATGTTGCCCCCAACTCACTCTTCCGTAATAATTGGCCAATACGGAAGCAACCATTTTTTCGTCTGAATAGACCTGTTGATCAGTTAGGATGGATTCAGACTCTCTGTCCAAAAACTTGGAACAGGACGCAGTACCTGCCAATAATGCTGCTGATAGTATATAAATTTTAAATTTCTTCATGACTAAAAAGTTAGGTTTAATCCCACATTGATAACTCGGTTAGTAGGGTATTGGATTCCAGACTCGGATGTGATTTCTGGGTCTATTTTCATCTCACCCAAATTATCGATGCTGAATACGTTCTGCATCATGGAATACACACGAATGTTCCTGAATCCCCATCGTTCTGTCATTTTACTTGGCAAAGTATAGCCTACTTGAAGGTTTCTTAATTTTAGGTAGGTCACGTTCATGACCCAAAAGTCACTATGCCAATAGTTACTGTGGTTTTGGTTACCTCTGATCAATGTCGGGAACTTACCGGGAATCAGGTCGCTGTTTGGATCTGTGATGTCGCTCAACATCCATTGGTTTTCCATGTAATACCCAGCGTTGTTACCTCCATCATGAAATGGCAGCATACCTTCCCAGTTTGCGCGGTAAGAAGCGAATGATGCACCGGTAAAATCCGCAGCAAGGTCGAATCCCTTGTATCCAAGACCAAGGTTAACGGCAAAGTTCAAGTAAGGTAATCCACCTTGCCTATAACCGATTGGTCGCTGATCTAGTCCATTGATAACCTTATCGCCATTGACATCATTGTATTTAATGTCACCTGGACGAAGGCTGGTATTGCCTTGGCCATCATTGTCCACGTCATAGTTACGGATCTCATCCCAGCTTTGGAATTGTCCAAGGGACTCATAGCCCCAGTTCAAGAAGGCATAACGGTTTAGGATTGACCCTCTATATTGATCCCAAGCATTTCCAAATCTTGGTTTATATTGTTCACCATCAATCTGTCTGGCAAATGTGAAGTTACCTCCAATATTATATCTGAAGTCCTGTAGGGTGCTACTCCACATTATACTACCATCCATACCACGGTGGATATCAGAATTCAGGTTTTCATAGGGCAAGCCAAAGCCCACTTCAGTAGGTAACAGCACATCATATCTAGAGGCTGGTAAACCAGTTCTTTTGCGGTTAAAGTAATCTAATGAACCTGATAATTTACCGCCGAATAAGGCAAAGTCAACCCCCACATCGAAGGTATTTGCTCTGATCCATGATAGGGTAGTCACAGGTAATCCGCGAGGCTGTGCACCCACCACATAGTTTCCATTGATCACGGAACCACCTTGTTTGTAGGTGTATCCTGGCATAAAGCCAAAGGCGAAATAGTTCCAAGGGTCTAGGTTGTCATCTCCCAAAACACCATAAGATGCACGCACCTTGAAATCGGTGAATTTGGAGCCGAAATTAGATTCTTTCCAGAAATTCTCTTGTGAAATCCTCCAACCTGCAGAAACTGATGGAAATAAACCCCAACGGTTGTTTTCTGGGAACTTCCAAGAACCATCATAACGTGCCGATAATTCCAAGAGATATTTTTGGGCAAAATCATAGTTGATACGACCTGCGAAACCTGCTCTAGCTTGCGTGTCATTACCGAAATCATCAAATTGGTCCATCGTTTGGAAATACATCAATGATAGTGCATTTGAAGCAGGTCTATCATGCGCCCAGAATCTTGGGGTATCTCTTTGAATGGCCTCGGCAGCAAATACACCGGCAATGGTATGTTCTCCAAATGTGCGGTTATAGTTCAAGGTTCCCTGATAGCTTAATTCTTCGATCATTCGGATATCACGCTCGCGCCAAGGATTGTCCATGCTGAAGACCACTGGATAGGTATCGGTCGCTTCATCATAACCATAAAGCTTATAGGTATATTCTTGGTTATCCATCCAGCGGTTCGCTAGATAATAGCCCATTAAACCAGTCAATTTCAAATGTTCATTGATTTTGTATTCTGCATTGAAATTCAATTGCATCACACGCCATGTATCCCTAAACTCACCAGAAAGATCATAATTCAACATCGCGAAGTTTGTTTCGGTGTTGGCAGCTGTCCTTGCTGGGTACAATGGGTTATCATTGGCATATGGTCTTGCGGTAGGTAAGTTTCTATAGATTGCAAACAAAGCTTGCCAAGTATCATCACCACCCGGTACACCTGGTTGTCTACGTTTCTCTATACGACCATTCAAGTTACCGCCGATCTTTAATCTTTCCGATACATTGGCCTCTAGGTTCAATTGAACATTGGTCCTTTTGAAACCACCATAATTTCTGATGATAGATTGCTGGTCTAAGTGGCCGGCACTTAAGTAGTAGTTGATTTTTTCAGAACCACCTGATACGCTTCCGGAAAGGTATTTTTGTGGGCTTGTTTCCAAGATATAGTCATACCAGTCCCAAGGCCGGTATCCTTTCTCCGTTCCTTGTTCCCATTTCGCTAGATCATCTGGCGTGTACTGTGGGTTGGGGATGCCCAAGATGGCGTCAGATTGAATATAACTTTTTACATAGGTAGCTGCACTTGCAGGTCTAGGGAATCTAAACATGCTCTGCCAGCCATAATATGAATTGATATTGAATTCATTTTTATCACCGCGAGATCCTTTTTTCGTCGTTACCACGACAACTCCGTTCGCAGCTCGCACACCATAAATGGCGGCAGAAGCATCTTTTAGAACAGAGATACTCTCGATGTCATTAAAGTCTAGGTTGTTGAATTGTCCTTCATCTTTCTGGACCCCATCGATAACATAAAGTGGAGTTCCCATGTTACGGATATTGATACTGGTTGATGCACCAGGACGACCATCTGGCATCCGGCTGTTTACACCGGCGATCTTTCCGACCATGGCTCCCGAAGTAGTGGCAGCAACCGACCTTGCGATATCTTTAGAAGTTACCGTTGAAATAGCTCCGGTTAATGATTCTTTCTTCTGTGTACCGTAACCAACAACAACGATCTCCTCCAGGTTATCATCTGAACCCTGTAAGCTGATTGTCATATTGTTGCTCGCTGGAAGCTCTTGGGTAACATAGCCAATGTTTCTAAAAACAATGGTTTCGTTAGCTGAAGTAACAGTGACGGTGAAATTTCCCTGTTCATCAGTTACGGTGCCAGCATTTGGTCTTGATTTGGGGAATACTGTTACACCTTGTAATGGTTCACCTTGTTGATTGCGAACAGTACCTTTTACTTCCTGTTGCTGTAATGCTGAAGCACGAAAGGTAACTGGATGAGCATGGACAAACATAGGAACCAATGGCATCGATAAGCCCAAAAGCAATAAATACCGAATGTGCAAAGAGTTTAGATTTCTTTTTTTCATTGGAAGATTGGTTAGTATATAATTGATACTCAAATTTAAAGAGGGGGCTTTTCATTAAATTGACTAATTATCTCAATTTATAGCCATTTTGTATCAAAGCCTGTTACAAGCAGCTTATTACAGATGCTAAGTGTTTCTTTATCGGGAAAATTGTTATTTTGTCCTTATTAAACCTATCTGATGAGAAACCTGTTGATATCTGTTATGCTTCTGATTTCCTTGCTTGGCAGGGTTTGGGGACAGGTATTTAATTTTGATCATCTCAATATTACTGAAGGATTATCCAATAATGCGGTCTTGTGCAGTACCCAGGATAAAAATGGATTTCTCTGGTTTGGCACTAAGGATGGACTGAATAGGTTTGATGGGTATACCTTTAAGAAGTATTTCAGTGATATTGAAGCAAGGAATGGCCTAGCCAGCAATTATATTACTTGCCTTTTGGTCGACCAATATAACGTCCTATGGGTTGGAACGGATAATGGACTGTATAAATTTCATGCTAATACGGAAACCTTCAAACTGGTGCCTGGCACTGAAATGAAAGAAATCATTGAGATGCAGCATGATGGAAAGGAGAATTTATGGTTCCTTTCCAGCTATAAACTCTTTAAGTTGAATTCCAAAGGATTGGAACTTAAAGCTGAACCTCTTTTTCCTGAGATCAATGTGACTTCCTTAACAAAGAATTCAAAGAATGAGGTCTGGGCTGCTGGTCACCAAATCCTTTTCTCGGTTGATGGGAAGCACAAAATTCAATTTAAGGTAAATAAGGATAGATCCCTGAATGTAGAATCCATAGCCTTTGAAGATGATGACAAAATCTGGATCGGTACACAACATAATGGCTTGATATCGCTGGATTTAAAGTCTAAGGTATTTGAACAGGTAATTCCTTTTGTAAAAAATGGAACCAGGTTGTTTGTTCGGGATATCAAAAAAATAAATGCCCATGAATTATGGATAGCCTCAGAATCAGGATTGGTTGTTTTAGATACCAGGGACAATGCTTGGCGAGTATTCTGCCATGAGCGAGACAATCCCTGGTCAATTTCAGATAACGCGGCGTACAGTATCCTAAAGGACCATCAAGGCGGGATTTGGATCGGGACCTATTTTGGAGGACTCAATTACTTCCATCATAAGCACAATCTATTTGAAAGAACATTTCCGATGGAGAATCCTAATTCGATATCTGGAAATGCAGTCCGTGAAATAAGACAGGATAAAAATGGGAATCTTTGGATAGGAACCGAAGATAACGGCCTAAATTTCTGGGATAAGCGCAATAATAGTTTCATGCATTTTTCTACCAAGAACGGTCTGTCGCATAATAATATACATGGACTGGAAATCGTAGGTGACAGCCTTTTGGTAGGAACTTTCAATAATGGTCTGGATATAATCAATATCAACAACAAGAAGATCATTGCACATTATAACCGAGAAAATACCCAATCGGAATTAGGGTCCAATTTCGTCATGAGCACATACAAAACTAAAAATGGAAGAGTATTCTTTACGACTCCAAATGGTTTGTATGAGTTTTTCCCTGGAAAGGATAGGTTCCGATTAGTGGAAGCCGTTCCTGACTCCATATTTTTCACTTCGATGCTGGAAGATCGAATGGGCAGGATTTGGTTGACTACCTGGCGAGATGGTGTATATCTAGTTGATCCAGAATTGAAATCAAGTCAGGTATTTAAGCATGATTGGGATAATCAGTCGAGTATCAACAGCAATAGGACCAATAGAATTCAACAGGATTCAGAAGGTAAAATTTGGATCGCTACGGAGAATGGCCTAACCATCTGTTCGGAAGATAATAAGATCGTCAAGCGTTTCACCAAATCGGATGGCTTGCCGAGTAATCTAATCCTGTCCATGCAGGAGGATTCAAATAAAAATATGTGGCTGTCCAGTACCAATGGTTTGATCAGTATAGATATTAATACATATGTGTTAAGTGTTTATAATAAGGAGTTTGGTTTATCAAATCTACAGTTTAACTATAACTCCATGTTTAAGGATAAGGAAGGTAATCTATACTTTGGTTCCACCAATGGATTGATAAAATTTCATCCTGATTCCCTTCTTAGAGAAAGGAATACCGAAACTAAGGTGCCTATCTATTTTACTTTTGCCAGATCATCCAAAAGGAACCTAGAGGTCAATTATGAATATGGACAGGAATTTACCAAGTTGAACTATGATAAGGTTTTACTGGATTATGATGAGTCTACGATTCAATTTGACTTTGCCGCGTTGAACTATGTGGATGCCGCATCTACATCTTATTTATATAAGTTGAAAGGTTTTGATTCAGATTGGGTCCTGTCCAAAGAAAACAAAGCGTATTATACCAAATTGCCTTCGGGAGAATATCAATTGCTGGTAAAAGCCCTTGATAGCCAAGGAAGGATAATTTCTGATGAGATTGCTATTCCAATTGAAGTTCGCAAACCCTTTTGGGCAAGCGGTTTGGCATTTGCCGTATATGCTATAATCCTTATTCTACTGGTCTTTTTTATCTATCAATATTTTGATAACCAGATTAAGGAGCGAAATCGCAGGCATCTGATGGAAATCAATGCTAATCGAGAAAGGAGATTGTATCAAGCAAAATTGGATTTCTTTACGCAGGTCGCCCATGATATCAAGACGCCGCTGACCTTAATCAAAGGACCATTGGAAAAGCTGGTTGACAATAAAAATTTAGGAGAGGATAGGACAGACAGGCTCTTGACGACCATGCATAAGAATACTGAAAAGCTGGTCCGGCTGACCAATAGCATATTGGATTTCCGAAAGGTAGAGACCGATGAAAAACAGTTGAACCTTACAGTATGTAATATTTCCGAGTTTATCACGGAGTTTATTAAAGACTATCAGACTTCCTTTCAGATCGAAGGCATTGTATTGACACAAGATATTAATCAAGGCATATTCGGAAAGATTGATGAGGACATGATCAGTAAGATTGTAGAAAATCTATTTTCGAATGCGCTTAAGTACGCTGATAAAATGGTGGATATCCAGTTGATTGATGATGATAAGTTGAATTACTGGATATTGGAACTGAAAAATGATGGTCATATATTGAATAGAAGGGAAGTGGACCTGCTATTTAAACCATTCCATCGTTCGAATCAGCACAGTCAAATTGAAGGTTCAGGATTAGGATTGGCATTGGCACATTCTTTTGCCTTGCTACATTCGGGTGACCTAAGGTATGTAGAGAATTCCGAAAATTTAAATATATTCGTTCTCGCTATTCCTAAAAACCTATAATAGAATGTCACAAGAATTAGAAGTCCGCAAAATAATTCTATTGATAGATGATCATCAGGAAATCTTAGATTTTTTGACAGATGATCTATGTGATGACTATGATATCGTACAGGCGCATGATGGATATCTGGCATTAGAGGTCCTCCAAAAACAACATATAGACTTAATCGTATCGGATGTGATGATGCCTAAGATGGATGGCTTTGAGCTCTGTGCGCAGGTCAAGAAAAACCAGAATTACAAGCACATCCCTTTTATCATTCTAACAGCGAAAAACAGCCTTCAGGCAAAAATCGAGGGTTTGGAGTATGGGGCTGATGCCTATATAGAGAAACCATTTTCACCCTCATTCCTTCAGGCACAGATCAGGAGCCTATTGAAAAACAGGATGTTTGTGAAAGAACATTATGCACAACAGCAAGACCCTGAAGAATTGTTGTTGCATACGAACATAGAGGAAGATTTTATGGATAAGTTACAACAACTGATCGTGGACCATATCGATGATACTTCCTTGTGTGTGGAGTTCCTGGCGGATAAATTGAACATCAGTAGACCTACCTTGTATAGAAAGATCAAGCAAACATCCAATTTATCTCCCAATGAATTGATTAATAACCTTCGGCTGAAGAAAGCCTCACAGTTGTTAAACAGTGGATCCTATAAGGTTTATGAGATTTCCAATATGGTTGGATTCAGCTCAAGCTCCCATTTTATACGGAATTTCCAGAAACATTTTGGCTACAGTCCAAAAGAGTGGGAAGCCAGGTTCCAACAGGAGAAGCTGGTGAAGTTTAGATTTAATTAATCCTTCCAAAAAAGAAACTGGCCGACAGAATTGCCAACCAGTTTGCATCGCTAATTTAAAAAAATGATAGGTAGAGTGTGTCTTTGTTATACCTCTTCACCCTTGAGCATTTTGTTCCAATACAGGTGGGGTAATAAATATTTTTTCAATAACCATAGTCGCCAATGCTCTTTGCTGCTGTCCTTGATCAGCATCTGTTTCAATTTGGGGTCTGGCGTAAATTCATTTTTATAGTTAAATTCTGCTAGCACCATCTTTCCATAACCTGTTACGAGTGGACATGAAGAATATCCTTCATAGGATTTGTTGTCTGCCGCTTGTAGTTTGATCAACTTTAAGAGGTTGTCAACTACTACAGGAACTTGTTTTCGTATTGCTGCTCCAGTTTTTGCAGTAGGCAAGGCGGCCACATCACCAAGTCCAAAGATATTGGTGAATCTTTTATGTTGCATACTGTTGATGTCTACATCCAACCAACCAGCATCATTGACCAATATAGAGTCTTTGACAAATTTGGGAGCTGTTTGAGGTGGTGCCAAATGCAATAGGTCAAAAGGTATTTCAATCAATTGTTCCATTTGTTGTGGAACTTCATCGGAGTCACCCTTGTTTATCACACATTCGTTATCCTTAGGGTCTGAACTCTTGAAGGTGATGATTCTTTTATCTGAATCTATTTTTATTGGTGCATAGAAAGGTTTAAAATTGATGTTGTACCGATCGATGATCTTCATTAGGGTATCCGCAATGACTTTTACACCGAAAATTACTGATCCCGGAGTGGCAAATGTTACATTTACTTGATCAGCCAAATTATTTCTCTTGAAATAGTCACATGCCAAGTACATTATTTTTTGTGGAGCGCCGCCACATTTTATGGGGGTTGTCGGCTGGGTAAAGACTGCATTTCCACCTTTAAAGTTTTGGATGCATTTCCAGGTATAGTTTGGATCGATGTAATTGGAGCAGGCCACACCTCTGTCAATAGCCTCTTGCAACCCGTCAATTAGGCTGAGGTCGTTGACCAATCCGCAGGCAACAATCAAGAAATCATACTCAAGAACCTCTCCGTTGTCCAGTTGAATGCTGTTTTTTTCTGGAGAGAAGGAAATTACGGCTTGCTTGATCCAGGTGCAACCTTCGGGGATCAAGTCTTTCATGGGTCTAACAGTTTTGTCAAAATCATAGGCTCCAGCTCCAACTAATGTCCATGCCGGTTGATAATAGTGCTTTTTGGCTGGGTCAATAATGGCAATTTCTAAGTTGGGGTCCTTTTTGAGCAGTTGGGCGGCAGTCATAATGCCTGCCGTACCAGCACCGATGATGATGATTCTATAATGCGTGTCCATAAGTCTAAATATTGGTTAGTATAAAGTTAACATTATGAAAACCTTGGCTTTGTAACTTTAGTTACTAAAGGGAGATACTTCTTACCATACATCAATGCACAACTATACGGATTTAGTCACCTTTGTATAGCAGATAAACAAAAGCAAATAATTAAGGTATAAATAGAAAGGAATATTAAGATGAACAATAAAGTATTAGGGTTACACCACATAACAGCCATCGCTAATTTGGCACAAAGAAACTACGATTTCTATACCAATACCCTTGGGTTAAGAATGGTAAAGAAAACCGTGAATTTTGATGATCCAGGAACATATCATTTCTATTACGGAGATGAAAAAGGGAATGCTGGAACTATCCTTACCTTTTTCCCTTGGGAAGGTATTGGCAAAGGTAGAACCGGCGGCGGAATGGCAACAGAAATTGCTTATTCGATTCCAGAAGGAAGTTTAGAGTTTTGGAAAGAACGCTTTGGAAAAAACAATGTATTGACAGGAGAAGCCGTTGAGCGCTTTGGAGAGTTGTATCTTCCATTTTTGGATCCTGATGGATTGAATCTATCATTGGTTGTTCCAAAAGATGCGGATAATAGAATTGGCTGGTCTACTGAACAAGTAGGTAAAGAGGTAGCTACTAAAGGTTTTCATAACAGTACTTTAACCTTAAGGGATGTAGAGCCAACAGCAAAGGTTTTAACCGATTTGTTGGATTACGAACAGATTGCTCAAGAAGGAAATCGTTATAGATTCAAAAGCAAAAATATCGATACTGCAAATATCATTGATATTTTGGTTGATGAGAACGCACAACGAGGAATCAACACCGCGGGAACTAATCACCACATCGCATTCCGTGTAAAGGATGATGTGGATCAAATGGAATTACGTGAAAAAATCATGTCAGCTGGTTTACAGATTACTCCTCAGATCGATAGGGATTATTTCCATTCTTTGTATTTCCGTGAACCAGGAGGTGTATTGTTCGAAATCGCTACTGAAAACCCTGGATTTGATGTAGATGAGCCATTGGCAGAGTTAGGTAATTCATTAAAATTGCCAAAACAATACGAGCCTCAGCGTTCAGCTATTGAGAAAGTGTTGCCGGTATTGAAATAAGATTTTTGTTGAGGTGTATGATTGTCATCTGCCTCAACATTAAATTGTTAAGTCATTAAATTTAAATAATAAGATTATGTCAAAAATATATCAAAGTGGAAATGTAAATGATCCTAAGAAAGCCTTGATCATGATTCATGGTAGAGGTGGGTCTGCTCAAGATATCATGGGGCTAGCTGAATATTTAAAAGTCGATAATTATTTATTGTTAGGGCCTGAAGCTGATCAGAATACCTGGTACCCACATTCTTTTATTGCGCCCATTATTTCAAATCAGCCGAATTTGGACATCGCTCTTGAATTAATAGGAGAGGCAGTGCAAATTGCCAATGAGAAGGGAATTGAGAACGAAAACATTTATTTCTTGGGATTCTCCCAAGGGGCTTGTTTGACTTTGGAGTATACAAGTAGAAATGCAAAGAAATATGGAGGTGTTGTTGCTTTTACTGGTGGTCTGATTGGTGAAAAGCTACATGCCGACCATTATGCAGGTGATTTTGAAGGTACAAATGTATTTATCGGTACATCAGACCCTGACTTTCATGTTCCAGTGGAACGTGTGCAGGAAAGCAGTAAGCTGATGCGCAGTTTAGGAGCACAGGTAGAGGAGAAAATATATCCGAATATGGGACATACGATCTCTCAAGATGAAATCAAGATCGTTAATGAAACAATCTTTAAATAAGTCTATTCTCTATTTTTAATAATAAAACCCCTGAGGTCTAGAACCAAAGGGGTTTTTCACTTAATAAACTATACTATACAATTTTCTTTTAGTAGGGATTCGTGATCTTGACGTATTTCAAGATGGAATGCATCTGTTTTTTTAGTTCTGGATTGTTTTTAGGGTAACTGTACTCAAATTCTAATATCTTTTCAGGATTATAGAAAGCATAGGCATTACCCTGGATTTCATTGCCAGATTCCTTCTCTTCATAATATATTTTCTTGTGGAAGTATTCATAATGAGCGAAATCCTTGTATTGTTTTTCAAAATCTTCAAAGTTTAAAGTGCTGGCTGCTATTTTGGTGCTGAATTTTGCCGTACCGCCATTATGGCTTGCAGAATATTGATAGACTTCATCGGTTGAGGATTGTTCTTCTTTAAAATCGGTATCTAAGGTTTTAAGGAAAACTGTCGGTATGAAGTAGTTTACTGCATAAATCCCTTGAAATGGATCCTTCCAAAAGGTGCCACTGCTGTCAAGAGGATTGAGATCCTTAATTTGGGCATTTGTCCACTCCGGGACATTTAATGCAAGGGCTGTGTTGACTTCTTTCAGTTTATTTAATGTGGCTAAAGTGTCTTGTCCGATTAAAGGTACAGCGACTTCAAAGACTAAGTTGTTTTTTTGATAGAAGGCTAACAAATAAGTTTTCGCACTGTTCGAGCCCCAATACAAGCCATTTTTAGTATCCTGACCCTTGCTGTGGACAGAAGTTTCCATTAAGCCACCGTGGTAGGTACTATATATGGCATCCTTTCCTTCAAACATGGGATCGCCAGACTCTATGTTGCTATCATTTAAGAAAAGCTCATCATTATTGTACATCAATGCCGCACTGACAAAAAGGTCTCCCCATTGCGGATCTTGGAACAATACTGTTTCTGTCTGATAAATATGTCCGGCATCAGAATCGGAATAGTTCTTTATTTGTCGTTCTACACTATTGTAGTATTTTCCTAAGAAAGGGAATACCTGTTCAGCATTGCTGAACATCACTTCATTATCATTGCCTTTTAGTTCATTGGAAAAAGGTGCTTTTCTTAGCCAAGATTTGAGGTCTTTGTCTGTTAAGTCCGCCACTTCCTCATTCCATTGGAAGTCTTTTTTAGAGCCGGTCAATGAATCACAGCTCGTAAAAAATGACATGGAAATAAACAGGGCAAGGATTATAGCAGTAGTGTTAGTAAATTTATTTTTTTCCATTAATGCTTGATTTTGCTGAAAGCTGTTGATTCCTAGCTTCCATTTGGGTGTTCTGTTCTCACTGAAACATGCTTTTACCTTGAGGTTACAAGGCAAAAGCAGTATTTTCTCTTTAATTGTAGAAACTTAATCTACAAATGCATTATATGATCTTAGGACGGATTCAGCAGCGTTATCCAATCCTCTCAATGCATCTTCGCTCAAAGGGGTATTTGCATCCAATTCACGTTGCGCTATCCTCATTTTCCCTAAGAAATCATTTACATCATCGTTGAACATTCCGTAGGCTCTAATCTTAGGCTGAAAGTCTTTTGGAATTTCTTTGTCTTTATTTTCCTTGTAAAGCTTTTCGATATCTTGATATTGTTTTTTGAAATCAGCCGTCAATTTGGCTTGATCTTCTGTTTCAAACGCGATATTGGTAGTATTCTGCACTAATTCCAATAGTTTTTTGGATCCTACATATTGATCTTTCAATGGATTGCCTTCCAAGGTCGTTTCCTCAGCTTTCTCAGCAAGAGGTTTTAATTTAGCGAAGACAGCAGTCGAAGCGTCACGGTATTTCTTGATTTCGGTTGTTGCTTTTTCTCTTAATTCAACTAATTTTTGCCCTTTGTCTTCTTTCCAATCTTCAGCGGATTTATATGAATCTACCTCCTTATTGATTTCTTTGATGGCATCAAAGCTTTCATTCATCTGATCGATAAGCGGTTTGAATTCTTTGCTCAGTCCATCTGGATAAACAAGGGACTTTAGATTGTGGACAGTAGGAGGGAACATCATTATTGGTGGGATGCTCATGAAACCTTCTGGATTTTCCACCTTACCCTTTACGTATTTTTCGAAACTGTCAAAGTTATTGGCAAAGGTTTGGATGGCCGAGTTTTGGGAATTATCAACTTTAACAATGGAATTGTTAAAATTAATGATTTCACTAGCTTTGTTTTTGTCATCCTTCCCACCAAACAATCCGCCTATAGTACTTTCGGATTCACCTGATTTTGCTTTGTCAGTATTGTTACAGCTCGCCAACAAGGCCATGGCCAGAAGGCTTCCTATATATATGCTTTTGTAATTCATATTGATCTGTTTATTAAGTGAATAAATGTTTTATGTATAGTTTTTGTGATCGTTCAATCAGACTAGCTAATGAACTTGAATTTATTTTCAAAGAACGTACCGATGATAGGAAGAGGTTTCATTACTCCGTTCGAAGCGTTGATGGCACCAATGATCATCAAGACGATGTTGATCAATCCAATGTATCCAAGGGAATAAATTCCGGTTACCATCATTAGGATGTTCAAAATAATCGAAAGGAAGATACCAAATACGAAGATGCCTAGACCTTGCCTCAAATGGTACCTTAAAAAGTCATCTGCTTTCTCTTTTCCAGAAAAATAAGCGATTAACCAACCAATAAGTGTGATGTAAGCGACTACTGCTAATGTTTTGTTGTTCATGATGTTATTGTTTAATTTTTTACTTTATTGAGTGTACAATGGCGCTAATAATAAAAACTAGAAGGAAGCAGGCCGGTAAGGCATAAGTGAAAAACGGAGTTTTCGACCGTTTCCTTAATTCGATCGCTTCTAGTTTTATTTCGGGTTTAAATTCGCTCATTCTACGTTGTTGCTTGCAATGGACACAAACAGAATGAACTTCCTTCCAAAGCGGGAAGAGAGGAATCCAAAACACATGGAAATAATTTTGGTAAGCAATTAGGGCCAATGTGTCCTTCTGCTGGCAATAACTGCATGTGGAGGAACAAACCTGAGTTCCAATACGACTTTTTCTGACTCCGAATATGAAAAACATAGTTTCTATTTTTGTTATCCAAAGTTTTTCAATTTCAGGGACAGATACAATTAATTAGAATCTACAATGTTTATACGTCCGGTAAAAAAGCATCTACAAAATCTCTACAAGAATTTGTAAATTGCTGTTAATCAGCATCAAACTAGCGTGATTGTATATCTGAGCTAGTGCTTCATGACTGCTGTCTGCTGAAATTAGCTGCAATTTTTGCAAGGGGTAAATGAAAGGACCATTCCCACTCAGTGGTGAAGTAAATGTGGATTTTTAGTCACGATTGAGCATTTTTGAAAAAATAATTCTTTTATTATCAGGCTGTTTAAGGGAATAATGAAAAAAAAGTATTTTTAGATTGTGAATTGTTCTGAAAAAACCTACCTTTGCATCACTTCAAACAACGAAGGGTTCTCGATAAAAGAACAACGATTCCGTAGCTCAGCTGGTAGAGCAATACACTTTTAATGTATGGGTCCTGGGTTCGAATCCCAGCGGGATCACAAAAAAAGCCTCACAGAAATGTGAGGCTTTTTTTGTGCCCGCTTGGGATTCGAATAATTGCATGTTCCTGATTGGGTTGAGGGCATGGCGGACATGCACCGTAGGCACCCTTTACGGTTCGATCCGGAGAAGGTTCAGGGCAAGTGTCTGGGGGTTGTGGGGCTGAACCACTCCCAGCGGGATCAGACCAAGAGAATCTCCAAGGCATTGTACCCGCTTGGGATTCGAATAATTGCATGTTCCTGATTGGGTTGAGGGCATGGCGGACATGCACCGCAGGCACCCTTTACGGTTCGATCCGGAGAAGGTTCAGGACAAGTGTTTGTGGTTGTGGGGCTGAACCAACCCTAGCGGGATCAGTTCAAAAGAATCCCCAAGGCATTGTGCCTGTTGGGATTCGAATAATTGCATGTTCTGGGAAGAGCTGCGGGCATGGCGGACATGCACCGCAGGCACCCTTTGCGGTTCGACCCGGAGAAGGTTCAGGGAATGTGTTTGGTGTTGTGGGGCTGAACCAACCCTAGCGGGATCAGACCAAGCGAATCTCCAAGGCATTATGCCCGCTTGGATTCGAATAATTGCATGTTCCGGGTAGGGCTGTGGGCATCACAAAGAACTTTCTTCTCAATTTACAGCCTCTGATACTGCAAAACTATCTTCTAATAAGGTGTATTCTACTATTTTCATATTTTGAAGTTTAAAATGAATGAAAAATATAGAGGTTACATCCTTGTTTGTTCTCAACATTTTGCTAGTGAATTCACCTTTTATCATAGCTTCATCTTTATCAGCTAAAATCTTTTGTATTTCAGCTGATAAGGGTTCTGTCTCTGCCCAAAGGAGCTGGAAAAAGCTTTCAATCTCAGCTTTATTTTTTCTTACACCTAGCCATTTCAGTCTGTCTGTATCCCCTGGAACTTCCCATTTCACTTCTTCAGCAAATAGATTAACTAGATTATTAAAATCTCTTTCCTGCATATACCTGAGGAAATCCGTAATAAATTCTCCTATTTTATTCATCGTAACATTTTATTTAAGGTCTTCATTTGTAGGTATGCCATCAATCCCACCCAGGCAGCAACTGCTAAAATTATTATAGATCCGATCATACTAATAGTAGAAAACAATAAGGCTGTAACTACTATACTAACAGCGACCCAAGTTACATCGATTCCGATAATAAATTTAGTCCATGACTTGTCTTGAAGGTGTTTAAAGGCAGTCAGGAGGACAAAGAGGGAAAACACAACCAGAAAAACACCGGTTCCAATAATTGGGACAGTGTTATTCACCTTAAAAATTCCTGCTACTACTTTTGAATTAAGAGCAATCAATAATCCTGTCAATCCTGAACTGATAGCATTTATCAGTAAAACATTTTTAAGTACCATAATCTTTGAATTTGTTTCTACAAAGTTATCTGTCAGCTGTTAGTTGCTAATTACCATTTGGCGACAATGGCTTGTCATCTCATGCCAGTTTTTGGTCATATGATTGGTATATTTATACTTTTACACTATGAATTACAGAGAGATATTTTTACAGGCATTGCTGGTATTTTGTAAAGAGAGAGGCTTAGTTATTGAGAAACTGGCATCATTTGCTGGGTTAAAACTTCAAGACCTTCACACAAAGTCATCGCTTAGCATTTCAAACCAGCAGATGGAAGTCATTTGGAAAAACATAGTCCATCTCTCAAAAAATGAACTTTCTGGTTTCCATTTTGGGACTTCTATGCAAATTGCAGCATTGGGTATAGTCGGACAGGTCATACAGATGAGCAGTAATGTTAAAGATGCATTAAAACATGCATGTTCCATGGTTCATTTATTGACTGACTTTTATTCGCTAAATGTAATAGAAAAGGAAAATACCTTTAATATTAACTTCGAAAAAACAGGAGGTTATTCAGATACACCAACCGCTCAGGATCAGATGGGGGACTTTCTGTTGTCATTTGTACTATATGAGTTAAAAGGGTTGGTCTTAGAAAATCCTATCCCAATCTCTGCGAGTTTTCCAACATATAAAAAACAGCATGGGAAAGAATATGAAGCTATATTAGGTTGTCCTGTAAAAAAGAGTGAAAACTATATCTTGGAATTCAAGAAGGATTACCTTCACACTAAAATTCTAACGGCAAATTATGAAATTCAGAGCCTATTGATTGAAAAAATCAGCTTATTGCAAAATTCTCCTGCCATAAAAGGAAACCTTTCTAAAAGGATATTTAATTTCTTGATCGCAAATTCCTACCTGTTTTCTTTATCCATCGAGTCTGTTTCAGGTAATTTCAATGTAAGTGTAAGGACACTTCAAAGGAGACTCAAACAAGAAGGGATCTCTTATATTCAAATTGTCGAAGAGGTAAGAAAATCATTGGCCATTCATTATATGTGCAATAGTACGTCTTCTGTCAAGGAAATCTCAGCGGTTTTAGGATATGCAGAACCGAGTGGTTTTGTCAGAGCATTTAAAAAATGGACAGGAAAAACCCCAACAACTTTCAGGAAAAGCAATAACTGACCATATAATACCCATTCGGGATGCATACTAAAGCATACTTAAAACTCCTCAGAATAACATTCCTTAAAATCGATATCTTTTTCTGTATTAATCTGTTAAACAATACTTAACTTTGTTAGTGAATACTAACTAACATAAGGTTTGTAGATATGAAGATTGAAGGATATACGGATAGACAAATTGAAATCATTGAAGCTGCTACTAGGAGAATTGACCGGTATGGCATACAGAATTTGACCATTAAGAATCTGGCTGCAGATATCAAAGTAACTGAACCTGCCTTGTATAGGCATTTTAAGAGTAAGAATGATATTCTCATGAGCCTGCTTAATTATTTCATTGCCAGAATGGAAAAAAGGATCTCAAGCCTCTCTGTCAATAGTCAGAAGAGTCCTTCTGAGAATTTAATTGACCTGTTCAATTTCCAGTTCAAGACTTTTACTGAAAGACCGGCAGTTGTGAGTGTGATATTTGCTGAGAATATCTTTCATTTTGATGAAGGCCTAAGTATAAAGGTTGCTCAAATTTTGGACTTGATGCAGGGCTACGTAGAACAGAATATCCTGAATGGTCAATCCAACGGTGATTTCAATACGGAGATACATTCATCAACCTTAGCGACTATATTATTGGGTGGTATTCGACTAACAGTTCTTAAATGGAAGCTGTCTGGTAATAAGACAGATCTAATCAAGGATGGTAGGGCTGTGGTCAATGGAGTACTGAAAATGATTAAAACAAAATAAACAGAATATGAAAAAATTAATGCTATTGGGGATTAGCAGCATCTTATTATGGAGCTGCCATCAAAATTCAGAACATTCACACAATCACGACGCAGAAAACCATGCAGAACATCAGCATAATCATGCTGATGGTGCTTTGGAATTGAACAATGGAAAGAAATGGACGATGAATGAAGAAATGAAACCTTTTGTTTTGAAGGGGGTGGACTTGATTCAGATTTATGTACAGGAAAAACAAACCGATAATCTGCGACTTGCAAAAGAATTAAAAGAACAGAATGATCAGCTCATAAAAAGCTGTACCATGGATGGGAAAGGACACGATGAATTGCATAAATGGTTACATCCTCATATGGAATTGGTCAAGGAGTTAGAAGCCGAGAAAAATCCTGAAAAGGTGAATGTCATCATTGCCAAGCTTCATGACTCCTATATGGAATTCAGTAAATTTTTTAACTAGGCCAATCCCATTATCATGAGTATGCAACGAAATTTTACCGTTTTCCATCGCCTGTTACATTGGATTATGGCTTTTGCAATGCCCGTTCTTTTCATAACAGGTTTTCTTAGGATGTACTGGATGGGCAAAAATAACATAATCCCTGTTTTAGAAAAGCAAGTTTCAGGCATTTCAAAAGAGCAGGTTTCTGAGGTTGTGAAGGGTATCCGTGAACCTATGTGGGAATGGCATGAGCTTTTTGCACATATTATGATTTTTTCTTTTCTAGCTAGGATTATCTATATGCTCGTTAAGGGGATCAGGTTTCCCAATCCATTCCTGAAGGTTCAGTCCTTAAAGGAGCGCTTACAAGGACTTACCTATGTCTATTTCTATCTTTTTGTAATGATCTCAGCAGCAACTGGAATCTGTATAGAAAAAGGCTTTTTTAGTCAATGGAAAGAAAGCATAGAAAGTGTCCATAAATGGGGACTTTACTGGTTTCCTATATTTGTGGTACTCCACTTGCTGGGAGTTTTTATCGCCGAAACTACAGACAAAAAAGGGATTACATCTAAAATGATAGGAGGGGATAAAGAGGAGAAATCTTAATATAAATGATTCAGAAAATGAGAGCTTTTGTGGTTTAAAAAACTATAGAAGCTCTTTTTTTTGACTAAACTTTATTTTACTCTGTAGGTCAGGACTGTCCAGTTTGATGAAGCATTGATTGAGTGCATTTTTTAAAAACTCACCACGAATTACCTTCTCCTTGATTTTCAAAACGTTTGTTCTGATTTCTTCATATTCAGTGAGCGTAATATCGTCTAAAATTTGCTCAATGTCCTTTAAGCTTTTTATCGTACGGCCAAGATTATGCTCTTGAACAAATTTTGCCATGGCCGATTCTTCCCAGACGATGACGGGCAGACCTTGAGATAAGTATAATGATATCTTATGGGGGGTGGAATATTTTAAATATTGACCAGCCAGACCGGTACAGGTTTTTGTACTGTCTCCTTCCCAAACCAATCCAAATGAAATGCCACTGACGTCCATGGTTGGATCACTAGGGTCGAATACACCTAAATATTCCATATTCTTATGCAATTCCACTGGTTCTAAATGTATGCCATACAGCTTCGTTTTGAACTTAGGCTTCCATTTATAGATGAAGGCTGCTTTTTCTGGGGTTAAGTTCCCCCCGAAAACAATATTCTTTTCCAATATCGCTGTTCCAACACCTGAAGGTTGATGGTTTGGATCGAGCCTGAAATCAAATAATTCTAAATCTACGACCTTATCAGCTGCGATATGATTGCTTATTAGCCATTTGGACATTTCCGCATTCTGCGAAATCAATACATCTGCAAAATCTAAATATTTAATCTCTAGCTCTGGGTCGATTTGCCCAATTCGCCTGATGGAATCTAAATCGATTATCATCATGATGATCCTCAAACCTTTATTAAGTTTTGCCTTATATAGGCTAGAATAGACGGCTTTAGCCACTTCAAACAAGCTTTCAAAGGGAATCAGGACCATGATCACGTCATTAGAGTCCAATTCTCCTATATATTTTTTGAAGGCAAGGTAATTGGCATAATTTGCATATCGTCTAGAAATTATCCTTTTCAACCTGTATTTGGAATCTTTTAACGTGATCTTATAAAATTCATAGATATTGGAATCAGATAGGTCTGACTTGATGGTTTCAAAAACATCGTATCTTGCTTTAAAACCAGCATGAAAATCTTTATAATATAAATCATTGATAATGTGGAAATTCATATGTCAATCTATCAATAAAATGAATTTTAATAATTGTCGCCTCAAACCTTACACTTTACAATATTGTTAAATTTTTCTCGGTATTTAAAATTATATTAAAAATTCTCTTATTATTAAAAATACTTGGATATCAAGCCTTTGAGATAATTGTGTGTTAATTTTAAATAAATTCTCCCCATTCAAAGCCTAGATGAATTCTTGAACTGCTATATTTTTCAAACAAATTTGCTTTCCAATCATTTAATGGATATAAAATATACATGACACAATGAAAAAACTATTTATACCAATCATCTTGAATGCACTGCTACTTGCTTCCTGTAGCAATAATGCCGGTTCGAAGCAAGATGGGAATGCTATCAATGACAGCATAATCGAAAAGTCTGAAGCAAACAGGGAACTTGTTCCATTTGTATTAGGCGAAAATTATTTTGTAAAAAACACCGTCTCAGAGGATAAAAATGGAGCCCACAAAATTGAAACTCAAGAAGCTTTTGATGAATTCTTTTCGCCAGCAGCAACTATGGGTGATTCTGGAATGCCCAGTAATATCGATTTTGATAAGCAGTTTGTTATTGCGATCATTTCAACGAGCTCGGATTTAAAACCTAGCATTGATTCCATTTCTTTGAATAAAGAAGGAGCAGAGTTATTGCTGAAATATAAAGAGTCTTTCGGCGAAAAACAGAGTTTTACCATGCGTCCTATGGCCATATTAATCGTTGACAAGAAATTTGATGGCGTATTGAAGCCTGAGGTAATGAGTACGTTATAAGACCTAAACATATTCAACCATAGCTGAATACCTATTTAAAAGCTTTCTATAAATAAAAAAGAGGCTCCTTTGAAAATACTTTTCAAGGAGCCTCTTTTTTTTGATATTTTCTTGGAAATATGAAAAGAATATTCTCTATATTTATGATATCAAAATAATATCATAATAAATCATAATTATGGAAAAGATCATTAAACCAACATCAGGCTATTTAGCATTAGGGATATTGTTTTTAAGCCTTCTAGGAATTATTTTCTCATTTATTCAGATAGGCTCACATGGGCAGATTGGATATGTACCAGTCTTGGTGATCCTGTTCATTGTTTTTATAGTAATCGTGAAAGGGTTGATCATTGTCAATCCAAACCATTCCCGTGTTTTGAATCTATTTGGTAAATATGTTGGCACCATCAAGGCAAATGGTCTGTTTTTTATCAATCCATTCTATACGGCGCAGAAAATTAGCCTTAGATCAGAAAACTTACAGGGCCAGACCTTGAAGGTGAACGATAAATTGGGTAATCCAATTGAGATTGCGGCAGTAATCGTTTGGAAAATTGGTGATACCTACAAGGCGGCTTATGAGGTACAGAGCTATATGGACTACGTGAGGGTTCAGAGCGAAGCTGCTGTACGACATCTTGCCGTAAGTTTTGCCTATGATAGTTTTGAGGATGAGAATGCTGACCTAACCTTGAGAGATGGGGGTGAAGATGTCAATAAAATCTTGGAATCCGAGCTGTCAGCACGTCTATCCAAAGCTGGGGTAGTGGTAGAAGAGGCTAGGATTACGCATCTGGCCTATGCACCAGAAATTGCAGGGGCAATGTTGCAGCGTCAACAGGCTTCAGCAATTGTAGCTGCCAGAGCAAAAATCGTTGAAGGTGCTGTCGGTATGGTTGAAATGGCACTCCAAAAGCTATCGGACAAGAATATTGTGGAATTGGACGATGAGCGAAAAGCTGCGATGGTCAGTAATTTGATGGTGGTTCTCTGTGGAGAGAAGGCCGCACAACCTATTGTAAATGCAGGAACCCTTTATAATTAATTTAAGAAGGAGTAATTCCGGATAGTTAAGAAAGATTTATGAAAAAGAGTTTTGTGATCAGGGTAGATGAAGAAACCTTTAAGCTATTGGAAGCCTGGGCTCAGGATGAATTTAGGAGCGTTAATGGACAGATAGAATTTCTGATCCATCAAGGTTTGCAGAAATCTGGCCGAATGAAAAAAACAAAAGCAAAAAACACAAATGGATCAGTTGATGAAAGCAACTGATCCATTTCACATATTTTTAGTCCCTCCGGATATATTCTCTGTCATCATCCGACATTTCATCATCATTCCCTAAAAACAATTGATCTTCGGTAGGATTCACCGTATTGGTAATCCCATATTCCTTTGGGTGCTTGTTCTTTCTTCTAAATAGAATAGCACCGACAATGACCCCTAGAAGAAAAAATATCCCTAGAATAATCAATTTCGAAGTGCGGATGTCCCCAAATAGCCAAAATGAAGCTTCCTCTTTATTGTTGAAAAGGACAATGGCTAATAAGGCCAATAATACGGCGATTACAATGGTCTTTGGTTTCATATCGATAATATTAAAGGACAAAACTATAAAAATAAGCTAGGATTTCAATTTTTAGTAACAATATGCTTGCTCTAAATCTTCAAGTGATAGACTTTATTAAAATTTATCGTAATTTTATTTAGTTTCCTAATATTAAAAGTTTGAGATAGTTTTTACTGGCAGTTAGGTTCTAAGCTGCAATTTTTTAGCCATTTTGGTTTTTATAAATTCTGTTAATGAACTTTTTGGCACGTTTTAGGTTAATACAGTAGAATAATCTTGAGTATATTGACGTTAAATTATTATAAACTAAATACTAAACAAAGGGAATATTGATAAAGGATTTTATTGGGAATACACCGTTAAGAAGGGAGGATTTTTTATCCAAGAAATATGGAACAAACATCTTAATCAAGGAGGAGTTCTATAATCCTGGAAAATCATCTAAAGATAGGGCCGCATGGTTTATGGTTGAAGATGCCATTAAGCGCAATAAAATTGTTGAGGGAGGCACATTTGTCGAAGCAAGTAGTGGTAATACCGGTATTAGCATCGCTCTGATCGCAAAAGAGCTTGGCTATAGGTCGAAGATATTTGTTTCTGCCAGTTGTTCTGATGAAAAGATTAAATTATTGGAGAGCTATGGTGCAGAAATTGAACGATGCGATAATTCCAATGGTTTGCATGTTTTCAATTCCACTCAATATCTTGCACAGGCTTTTTGTTCCAACAATCCCAATACCTATTTTACGAACCAATACTATAACTCAAACAACATCAAAGCACATTATATTACAACAGGACCGGAGATTTGGCTGCAGACAAATACTGCAGTCACCCATGTTTTGGTAGGTGTTGGTACAGGTGGTTCCATTTCAGGAATTGGAAGGTATTTAAAGGAGCGTAATCCCGCGATCAAGATCTGGGGGGTTGAACCAAAGAATTCCGTCTATCATCTGTTTATGGACAATAAACCAATCCCTGAGGAAGAAGTCCGTTTTGATGCCATAGAAGGTATTGGCCGGACATTTATTCCAGGAGCATTTGACAAACAAGTAGTCGATCATATCTTTCAAATCGGAAAAGATAAATCAGAAGCCATCGCCCATCAATATCTGGAGGAATGTGGTGATTTATTGGGGTTTTCAAGTGCAGCGGTCTTGGCCACTTTGGATGAGAACATTGAAAGAATGAATTTAAAAGAAACGGATCAAGTGGTCTTGTTTTTTCCAGACCATGGTACTCGCTATATTAACAAGTTATATCAGGATTTTTATCCTCAACCTAAGGTAAAGGAAAACTATAATGCATCAATATAATGATATCGCAATTCCAATAGCTTGGCCCGACCAAACGGCGAGGGGTGATGAGTTATGGATGGCCATATTAAAGAAATTAGGGATAGTAAAGAACCTTAATTTCAAGGTAGGGCATGCAGCAATAGTTTTAATTGAAAGAAAGTCTGGAGATCTCAGGTATTTTGACTTTGGACGTTATATCGTTCCTCGAGGATTTGGAAGAGCGCGATCCAGTGAGTTTGATCCAAGGTTGGAGTTGCACAGTAAAGCTACCTTTTCGGAAGACAATCAATTGATGAATTTTGAAGAGATCCTCATCGAATTGTCCAAAAAAGAATCTGCTACCCATGGGGCAGGCCGGTTGTTATGTTCAATCGCCGAAAATGTTTCCTTTCGGAAAGGAGTAGAATATGCCGAATCCCTGGTAGATAAGGGACCTATTTTGTACGGAGCCATCGCTCCGAATAATAACAGTTGTTCACGGTATGTAGCCCAGATCTTGGTCAATGCGATGGAAAAGAATGATCCGCGCTGTAATAAAATCTTTTTTCCGGAATGCCTGAAGGCAAGTCCTACCAGCAATGTTGTCAATGCTGTTGATGATAATGAGATCTATTGTTTCCACAATGGCGTTTTGGAAAAGAAAAGGATGGGACGTTGGGAGTCATTAAAATTCCAGGTCGATCTCTTGAAACCTAATTTCTTGAAATCAAGGTCGCATGAAGTTCCTGATGATCTTTTATTGGGTTTTATCGAAGAACCTAAAAGGCCAAAGGACCTTCCGAACAAGGCAGAGTGGCTTGGTGGATTGGGTGAAGGTTGTTGGTATTCCATTTCAGCAAATCTAGATGAAGCTGAAATAAGTAAGTTCAACCATAAAGGAGAGGTTGAATACTCCGTAATCGGAACTACAGATGCTGCATACAGTGATTTACATGATTTTAAGTTTAGTTATCATGTTCACCATAAAAAGCATCTCGTTAAACAGAATGATAAGGAAATGGTGTTTAAGACACTAGATATTAATAATTTAAATTTAAAACAATCTATCTAAAAAAGTATAATAAGAAATGGAATTAAAAATTTTAAAAGCAAAAATTCATACCGTAAAAGTAACAGAGGCAAATGTGAGCTATAATGGTTCTATCACCATTGATGCAGATTTATTGGATGCTGCTGGTATTGTAAAATATGAGCAGGTATATATCAATAATGCTGTAAATGGTAGTCGTATCATGACTTATGTCCTTCCTGGCAAGAGAGGAAGTGGCGAAGTATGTATGAATGGTGGTGCAGCATTACATGCTAAAGTAGGCGACACTGTACACATTCTTTCTTTTGTGAACTTAAGTCCTGAAGAGGCAGAAACCTATCAACCGACTTTGGTCTTTACGGAAGGTAATAATGAAATTAAATCTGTAGAGAAATATAACTACTAAGATTTAACCATACAATTTATTAGGCTGTCTACATTTTGTAGATGGCCTTTTTTATTGGTTATTGCTGATATTCGTGATATTTGTATGGCGAGAGGCTGGCGCTTTTCATACATTGTCAATTTTTGTCATTCTATGATTTAGCTAATATAATGCTCGCCTTAAATATTGTTTTTTTATATAATTATTGCATCCTGATGCTTGCAGGATGAAACTTTAAGCATTAAGTTTAAAAAATCACTGAAATCAGTGAAGGATATGTGTTTTTAAGTTGATAATTTCGAAGACTTAAAATTTGGATTGCTAATACTATTAATATGTTGAAAATGATCAGGAAAATCGGGTTACTTGTTATTAGTTCTATTTTTTGTTTATTGCTGAGTTCTTGTTTTGATGTTGTGGAAGAGATCAACATGAAAAGTAATGGCAGTGGATCTATCGTAGGGACACTGAACATGAGCAAGAGCCGTACAAAGGTATCATCCCTAATGAAGTTGGATAAGATAGATGGGTTCAAGATCCCAAATCAGGCTGAGATCAGAAAAGAAGTGGCTACCATCGTTCAGTTATTAAAGAATACCAAAGGGATCAGTAACGTAGATTATAAGCTTGATTTTAATAATTATATAGCGAGTGTGTCCTGTGATTTCCAAAATGTGCAGGCCTTAAATTCCTATACAGAAACACTCTCTAAACATTTCAAGACCAAATTAAACACTTACTCGAGCTATAGTTTTAATCCAAGTAATAAAACCTTTGTGCGTAACTATAAGTATAGTACCGAGGCAAAAAAAGAGTTTGACAAACTAAAGCCTGAAAATCAAAAATCATTCGATCAGGCATTTTACACCAGTATTTATCGTTTTCAAAATCCTGTCATCAAACAGGACAATACGAGCGGTAAGGTTTCAGGCAACAAGCAAGCTGTGATGGTCAAGGTTTCCGTTCCTAGCTTAATTAATGGTAAAGCCAACCTATCTAACAATATTGTCCTTAAATAATTTAAGAATATCTAATAAAACATATATGAATAACTTGAAACTTGCCATCGCCTTATTGGCAGTAAGTCTGGGAGGGAATGTATATTCGCAAGATCTCTTGTCAAAGGTTCCTGCTGAATCTAAAGTGGTGGTCGCATTGAATGGAAAAGGATTTTTCAAACATGCGAGTGCCCAACAATTGAACGAAATCTTGAAAAGAGCTGGTCTGTTTAAAAAAATTGCAGAAGACAACAGTAAATTTCAATCTGAAAATATCGAAGAGTTAGGAATCGATATCAATGCAAAATCTTATTTGTATACCAATGTCAATGATAGCATGCAGTTCTTCGGAGCTATGATGCCATTAAAAAATAAGGCTCAATTTGAATCGATCTTTCCTGAAGAGTATACTATCGATGTACAGGGTGACCTAAATACCATCTATAGTGAAGATAGGACACTCCGTATCAGTTGGAATCAAAATACCATTTTTCTTTTAGCTGGTGTGCCCATGGACAACTATTTCAGCCGTGAGGACATCAAACAGAAATTTGGCCTTTTGGAATTGCCCGAGTATGATTACGCGGCGGAAGACTATGACTATGATTATGATGGAGTGGATTCAGTAGCAGTGGCAGCTGATAGCACCTTGGATTGGGAAGCTTGGGCAGAAGCTGCGGACACTGTGTATCAAATTGAGGAAGAAGCTCCAGTAGAAAGAGATACATCAGATCTGTATAGTTTGCCATTGCCTCCCGAAAAAGTGGCTCAACCTGGGGAAGAAGGTTATATCGCTCCACCGATGGTACCGGATGAGTTTACTTACGTGGATTCCGTTTTAGAAAAGGATGAATATCAAGACGATTATTATCTAAAATACAGCGAGACATCGAATCATAATGACTCCATTAAGAATATTTTTGCCAACCAAGAAGTCAATAACCTAATGGATCGAATTATTGCCGGAAATATTAAAAGCTATAAATCGAAAAAGATGACTTCTATGAAAGATAATGAACTGCTTAGAATTGAAATAGGTTCATTAGACAGCTTAATGCATTTTTATTACCCTAGAAACCTTCTTTATGGTTATATGAGCGGACAGCCAGCTTTTGACTATGGATACGAAAGCATCAACAGTACTGTTGTTGTTGACGGAAATAGGATGAAGATCCTTGGTGATGTCAGCTTTGATAAGGAGATGACAAGGTACTATAAGGAAATGTACAATAAAAAAATCAATCCTAAGTTTGTAAACTACTTAAATGACGATGCTTTAGGATTCCTTTCGATCAACCTTAATACCGAAGCTTACTTGAAGCACATGCCTAGGATCGTACAGCGCGTTTATGGTGGTATGGATGGTAAAGTTGAGAAGATCATTGATCTGTTTACCACAAGTATGGAGATTATTGTTGATGAAAAAGCAGTTGCCAAAGTATTTAAAGGAGATAACCTGTTTATCTTGAATGGAATTACCCAAAAAGAAGTGAAATATATTGACTATGAATATGATGATGATTACAATTATCAAGAGATAGAAAAAACCAAAATGGAGAAAATCCCGAACTACCTGTGGATGTTCTCTTCCGATGATACTCGCATATTTGAAAAAATCTTTGCTATTTTAGAGATTGAGAACAATATGGTAAACCATGATGGAATCTATGAGATTGTTGGCGGAAAGGTTGATGAATTTGCTCCATACATCCTGATCCAGCAAGGGATTGTTTTCTTGGGCAATGATTTAGAGCAGATGAAACAGATCAAGGATAAAACCTTTAAAGGAAACCCAGGAAGATTTGCTGCAATCGCCAAGAAAAATAAATTCTCCATGTTGTTCAACACTAAAAAGGTTCCAAGTATGGTCGATGATCTAGATCTTCCGGTACATCGTTCGATGGAGAGTGAATTGAAAGGTCTGTCCGAATATGGTGATATCTATATGATCAGCAATGGATTGAAAGGCAAGAATTTTACATGGGAAGCCGGTGTGGATTTTCCTAAGACCGGAAAAAATGCTTTAGATTTCTTGCTCAATTCTATGGACCGTGTCAGTAAATCGTTAAATGATTAACCTATGGGTTGGATAAAAAAAACAATAGTATTTATATTAGGACTTATAGCCGTATTGGCTATAAGTTTTTTTGTTTTTAAGTATTATAGATCTTCAAAAGCAGAAAACATTAAAATCCCTGAAAATTCAGTTTCAGTAATTCGATTGGATGTGGATGGTCTTCTCTTGAAGATGCTCAAGAATTCCCTTTCCAATTATTCGGAATATTACGGCTCCAAACAGGATACCAGTACAATAGGGGGTAAAGCCAAGTTGTGGAATATAGGAGTACACATACCTGGTAAATTATATATGTTTAGTTTAAGTGATACTTCACATCATTACTATGCAGTTTTGGAAGTAACGGATAGGGCAGATATCCAAAATTTTCTAAAAGGTCAATTAGGATTAAGCCAAGATTCCGTTTTCCAAGGTTTGGAAAAAGGGCAGGAGCTATATTCCAAAAAGCATGTACAGGCTCTCTTTGATGATCAAAGATTGATATTATCATTAGGAAAAGACCAGCAAGCTGAAACCATGTTAACATTGTTGAAATCCGACCAAGGTGAGTGGGTTTATGCCAATGAGTTTGGCAAAACGCTGAAGGAGATCCAAGATACTGATATGAGCTTTGTGGACAAGAAAGACAATTGGGCTACTGTTAATTTTCAAAATGGAAGATTTGATATTGATGCCTTTGTAAAATCCTCTTTATTGGGTTTTCCATCAAAGCCTGTCCAAGCCGTGATACCTGAAGACAACGTGCTTTATATGGCCTTAAACTCTGATCTTTCCCTTATTTTGAAGGATAAAAAAGCCGAACTGGAAAAATTAAAACTACCGGTCGATAGTATCTATAAGTATGTTGGGAATTTTGCAACAATTGAATTGAAGGATAAAGAAGTGCTGGAGTCTGATACCATCATTACCTATGATTATGATGATAATTTTGAGATGACCGAGAAAAAGGAAATCAATCAGGTTGAAGTTCCTTCATTAACCTTTCAAGTTATGGCCTCCCCACATTTATTAGGATATCTTCCAGAAAAGATGTTCTATAAGTTTGGCAAGGACTTTCATAATGGTTTGATAAGATTGAGTACAGATCCTGCAGCATTTGGCCAAAATATTGATCTGCAGCCATCACCTAATGTATTTATATTGAGCTACCAGAAAAAACCTGTTTCGGCGAAATACTTAGGCTGGTTACCGAATTATGATAAAATCTTAAAAGGGGATCTGAACGGTATCGCTGAGGGATCAAATAGCCTACGTTTAAAGGGTGGATTTGCATTTGAAAACTCTGCGATAAATTCTTTTTATCAAATTATTGGGTCTAAGTAAAGTGTTGATACTCAATGTTCAAACAATTAATTATTAATGCTTTATTAAAAATTTAAACTTTTGGCTTAGATTTTGGTCATATATAGCGAACAACATGAATATAGTATGAAAAGATTTTTGGGATTATTATTAGTAGCATTTATGGCATTTAGTGTATCAGCATGTTATACACACCATCATCATCCGCATGGAATGCCTCCAGGACAGGCTAAGAAGAAATACGGTGGTAAATCCGCAAAACGTTATGCACCTGGTCAACAAAAGAAAAAATACAAAGGTAATAAAGGCAGACATAATCATCCTGGACATAGGGTAGATGTATTGTGGCAATATTAACCAATAGGAATTAGTATCGGAAATTTAGCATTTCCGTTAAAAATAGGATTCTTCAAGCCCTTCTTAAATATATGAGGGGCTTTTTCTTTGCCATTGAATTAATTGCATTGGTGAATATTCTATCCGATTATTGGGAATTCAAACTGTTCTTGCATCCCATTCCAACGATATATTCCGCTAAAAAGGTACTTTTGAATAGGAAATAAATGGATTGAAATATGGGTTTTACTCGAGACTTATTCGAGGCATATTCGAGAATAGATTTGCTTGTATTGCGAAAATTCGGAATGTGTCTCGAATGAGGTCAATATTAAATCCATTTAGACTGCTCTTTCAAAAAAAATATGATGAAAGATCCTCAATAGCAAATGTCCCTTTAATAATTAGGATAGATTAGGTAATTGATCAGTTGGCTCCGGTTAATTGAAAGCCATGCGGTCTAAATACTAAATACTTGCTACTAAATACTGACAATAAAAAAATCCCCGTTATCATTTGATAACGGGGATTTTTTTATTGTTAAATGCTTACTCAGCGATAACTTCGAAAGGGATTTGTACTTTTACTTCCTTGTGTAAGTTCAAGTTAGCGATGTACTCACCTAATTGCTTAGGTTCAGTTTCGAAAGTGATACGACGGCGGTCAACTTCATAACCTTGCGCTTTAAGAGCGTCAGCGATTTGAATACTGTTAACTTTTCCGAAGATCTTGCCAGACTCACCAGCTTTAGCACCAATAGTTAATTTTACTGATTCTAATTTACCAGCTAATTCAGTAGCATCTTTTTTGATTTTCTCTTGTTTGAACTGAGCTTGTTTGATATTCTCAGCTAACACTTTCTTTGCAGAAGGCGTCGCCATTACTGCAAATCCTTGAGGAATTAAGTAGTTACGGCCGAAACCTGGTTTTACTACTACGATATCGTCTTTCTCTCCAAGGTGTTTAACATCTTGTTTTAATATAACTTCCATTATCGTATCCTCCTTATTTTAATGAATCAGTTACGTAAGGCATAAGTCCGATAATACGCGCACGTTTAACGGCTTGAGCAACTTTACGTTGAAATTTCAGTGATGTTCCAGTTAATCGACGAGGTAAGATTTTACCTTGATCATTTACGAACTTCAAAAGGAAGTTAGCGTCTTTGTAGTCGATGTATTTAATACCGTTCTTTTTGAAGCGACAGTATTTTTTACGGTTGTCCTCTACTTTAGGAGCAGTCACGTATTGGATGTTTTCGTTTGCCATTAGTTTGCTACCTCCTCAGTTTTAGTTTCTGCCTTTTTGTTGAATGCACCGCTACGTTTTTTCTCGTTGTAAGCCACTGCGTGCTTATCTAGAGAGATTGTTAAGAAACGCATCACGCGCTCATCACGTTTGTATTCAACCTCTAATTTTTTGATTAATTCACCTGGAGCCTTGAATTCAGTTAAGTGATAGAATCCAGTTGTTTTTTTCTGGATCGGATACGCTAATTTTCTCAAACCCCAATTATCTTCAGCGATAATTTCGGCTCCGCCTTCTGTCAAGATGTCTTTGAATTTTGCGATTGCTTCTTTCGCAGCATCTTCTGAAAGCAACGGGGTAAGAATGATTACAGATTCGTACTGTTGCATTTTGTAAATAATTATGTTTATTAATTTCTATCCGTAATTATGTTAACGGAAGTGCAAAGATAGAAAAATCAATTGATTATTAAAAAAATGCTGAATTATTTTTTGTGTGGATATTTGGTAATCAATCCCTTCCAAAGCATTGTAGTCAGATGCTTACAGATAACTCTAAATTCTTGCCCAATCCCGAATCATCTTTATGGAATATTTTCATCTTTGCGCCTGAACAAACTATTAAAGAATTAATTTGGATTATATTATCAGGCTGCCCTTTTGGGCTAGGATTTTAGTCGCGGTGACTGTGGGATTGCTAATCGGATTTGTGATGTTTGAATTGATCTATTTGGGGTTAATGGGGGGGTAGATTTGAGTATTGAGATATGAGTATTCAGATTTGAGATGTGAGATATGAGTATTTAGATATCAAGCGCAAGAAAGATATGGGTATTAAGATAATAAGTGGGAAATGGATATAGAGATTTGAGATTTAATGCGGAATTAGTTTTCCGGTTAATATCTCAAATCTCATATCTCAAATCTCAATACTATTTTAAATTCGCCAATGCTTCTTTGATTCTGCGAAGGGCTTCTTTTAAGTTTTCGTCAGAAGCAGCATAGGAAAGGCGGATATAATTGTTGTTACCGAAAGAGTCTCCACCAACAGTAGCAACATGACCGTAGTTCAATAAGTATAAAGCAAGGTCTGCTGAGTTATTGATTACATTTCCTTCAGGATCTTTTTTACCAAAGAAAGAGCTGATCTCTGGGAAGAAATAGAATGCTCCATCAGGTAAGTTTGTTTTCACACCTGGGATATCATTCAAAAGGTCATATACCAATTGACGACGACGCGCAAATGCTTCTTTCATTTCCAGGACACTTTCCAATCCTTGCTCATATGCAGCAATACCAGCACGTTGAGAGATAGAACATGTACCTGAAGTCGTTTGTCCTTGCATTTTTTCGTTTGCAGCAGCGATTTCTTTGTTCGCAGCGATGTAGCCAAGGCGCCATCCCGTCATCGCAAATGCTTTTGAAAAACCATTGATAATGATTACACGGTCCTTAATGGATGGGAATTGTGCGATAGACTCGTGCTTGTCTACGAAATTGATATGCTCATAGATCTCATCAGAGATGATATAGATCTGTGGATGTTTTTCAAATACCTTTACCAAGGCTTCCAATTCAGCTTTTGAATATACGGAACCTGTAGGGTTACAAGGCGAGGAGAACATGAAGACTTTTGATTTTGGAGTAATCGCAGCTTCTAATTGTTCTGGAGTGATCTTGAAATCGGATTCGATCGTCGTATCAATGTAAACTGATTTTCCTTCGGCCAATACCACCATTTCCGAATAGGAAACCCAATATGGGGTAGGGATGATCACTTCTTCACCTGGATTTACAAGGGTTAGCAATACATTGGAAAGGGATTGCTTGGCACCTGTGGAAACCACGATATTAGAGATATCATAATCTAAACCGTTTTCATTTTTTAATTTATTTACGATCGCTTGGCGAAGTTCAGGATAACCAGAAACAGGGGAGTAACGGGTCCAGTTTTCATCCAATGCCTTCTTGGCAGCATCTTTTACATGCTCAGGCGTATTGAAATCAGGTTCACCTACACTCAAACTAATTACATTAATGCCCTTAGCCGCCAGTTCACGGCCCAATTTGGTCATCTTTAATGTTGCTGACTCGGATAGATTGTTTATTCTATCGGATAATATGGATGTTGTACTCATGATATTGCAAATATATTATATACAATTTATTATCGATGAGAAAAATGTAACAAAATCTCTATAAAAATGATACTTTCTAAATAGATGGATTGGAATAGGTGTTTATGAAATTAATTATAGCTTTGTATGCAAAATTTGGGTTTTAGATGAAGTTAAAATTTGATGGGTTTATTATAGCCTTGATTTTCATGATATTCCTTGCCTACATTTATCCCGATGTTGCAGGTTATTTAGACGGCAAGTTTTTAAATGCTTTGATCAGTGTTGGTGTCGCGTTGGTATTCTTCTTTTATGGGTTGAAACTGAGTTTCAATGAAATCAAGGACGGAATGAAGAATTGGAAACTTCATTTGTCTGTTCAGCTCTTCACCTTTGGTCTTTTCCCGTTGCTTGTATTATTGTTCCGCCCATTGGTGCATACTGAAACACAGGAGCAATTTTGGCTATCCTTTTATTTCTTGGCCGCATTACCTTCTACCGTAACCTCTTCGGTAGTGATGGTTTCCATTGCAAAAGGAAATGTTCCTGCTGCCATATTTAATGCTTCCATTTCTGGGTTGATCGGTGTTGCCATTACTCCATTACTGATGCACTTCTTTTTGGAAGTTGGTGAAGTCAATGTCTTCGGGGAATTATATATAGGTCTTTTATTTGAAGTTCTCCTTCCTGTAATACTGGGCTTACTAATACAACCATATTGGGGGAAATGGGCCCATAAGTATGGGAAAGCTTTATCCAATTTTGATAAAGGAGTCGTTCTGCTGATCGTATATAGCAGTTTCTCGGAATCTTTTATGAATGATATTTTCAATACCATAGGTACAGATTATTTAGCTAGTTTATTTGTCGCTGTTATTGCCCTGTTCTTTACGGTTTATCTGATTATTTTATTGTTCGTACGTTATGTGTTGAAGTTCAATCGCGAGGATAGGATTTCTGCATTGTTCTGTGGGTCAAAGAAATCGCTTACACATGGTAGTGTATTCTCTAAATTTTTGTTTGCCAATAACCCTAAATTAGGGCTGTACATATTACCATTGATGATTTATCATGCCTTTCAGATTTTTGTAATGACCATTATAGCGCAACGCTTGGGAAATCAGAAAGATGAGGGTATATTAACAAAAAAGTAACATTTATTGTTTCTTAATTAATTATTTTTGCGGTTCAAATTTAGTGTTATGAATAGGCAAATGAGATTGGTTTTGTTATCCTTGGTTACCGGTATCGTATTGATGCTTATCAAGTTTGTGGCCTATTTTATCACCGAGTCTAACGCCATTTTTTCTGATGCCGCTGAAAGTATTGTCAATATTGTCGCTTCTGGCTTTGCCTATTACAGTATTTACCTTGCTGCCCAACCTAAAGACGAAAACCATCCCTATGGGCACGGAAAAGTAGAATTCTTCTCTGTGTTTGTTGAAGGGGGAATGATATTCATCGCTGGTAGCATTATCCTCATTAAATCCATCTATGCCGTTTTCTCACCTCAACCTATAAGTAATGTAGAAGAGGGTATGTACTTGATATTAGCGACTTCCCTGATTAACTATGGGGTTGGATTCTATCTGATGAAAAGGGGGAAAGCTCTACGTTCACTGACCATTGAAGCTGATGGAAAGCATTTACAGGTGGATGCATACAGTTCAATAGGCTTGATTGCAGGACTCCTATTAATGAAACTTACCGGCTTGGCCTGGATTGACCTAGCCCTTTCTTTTGTCCTCGGTACGTTCATTTTATATAATGGCTATAAACTTTTGAGAAAGTCGATTTCTGGTCTAATGGATGAATCGGATGCAGAAGTAGTGGAGGAAGTTGTCGAAATCCTGAACAAGAACAGGAAATCAGAATGGATAGATGTCCACAATCTCCGCATACAACGATATGGACAGGAACTGCACATAGACTGTCATTTAACTTTACCTAACTATTATGACCTTAACCAGGTCCATGACAGTATCTCCGATTTTGATTCGCTATTGAACGATAATCTGGCCTCCAAGACGGAATTCTTTATACATGCTGACCCATGCATGCCAGAATGTTGCCATTATTGCACAGTGGAAAATTGCCCTATCCGCTCTGAGCCTTACTCCAAGCATATTGATTGGAACATTGTAAATGTCACCAAAAATATGAAGCACTTCAGGAAAGCCTAATTTTATTTCTCGATCAAATCCATAAATTTCCTTCGATCTATTGTCAGGCTAAAATGGTCTTTCTGACTGGTCTTGTGTCTTAGCTTTCAAAAAGGTATCTTTATTAAAAACCAATTTATATGAAAATCTACAGTTTAGTAGCAGTATTCTTGATGTTTATTCAGGTTTCCCTTGCACAATCACAAGAAGATGTAGCGAAAGTCCTAGATCAGTGGCATGCCGCTGCTGGAAAGGCTGATTTTTAAGGAGTATTTTGACCTAATGGATGCTAATTCCATCTTTATCGGTTCGGATGCTACAGAACGTTGGGACAAGCAGGAATTCATGGATTATGCCAAGCCACACTTCGATAAGGGCAAAGCTTGGAACTTCAGCAGTCTGGAAAGAAATATAGAATTTTCGGAAGATGGTAAAACCGCATGGATAGATGAATTGTTAAATACACAAATGAAGATCTGTAGAGGTTCGGGCGTTTTGGTACTCAAAGATGGGAAATGGTTGATCAAACAGTATGTGCTGTCGATGACTGTGCCAAATGATTTGGCTGATGAAGTGGTCAAAATGAAAGCCGATATAGAGAATGGAATTATTGAAGAATTAAAACTTAAATAAAGATAATATGTTAGTGAAACACGAAGAAAATGGAAATAAGGGATCATTTTTAGCCATTGAAGATGGTAAAACAATAGGTGAAATGACCTATTCCAAAGCTGGACCTGGTAAGATCATTATCGACCATACCGAGGTAGATCCAGAAGAAAAAGGAAAAGGGATTGGTTCTGTTTTATTGAACAAGGCCGTTGAGCATGCGCGGGATAGCAAATTGAAAATTATGCCTTTATGCCCTTTTGCAAAGGCGCAATTCGATCGTGACGTAAATATCCGCGATGTCCTGTTTTAATAGTTAAAAACTCAAAATCAACAATTATGAAAGCAGTTGTCATAGGCGCTACAGGCGCTACAGGTAGGGAATTGGTCCTGCAATTGTTGGCAAATCCAAAAGTGGATTCGGTTAATGTATTGGTAAGAAGGCCTTTTTTTACACCTGATCCTAAATTACATGAAGTAATTGTTGATTTTGATCGTTTAGAGGATTTCAGTCACTTTATCATTGGTGATGTTGCTTTCTCTACTATGGGCACCACATTAAAGGATGCCGGCAGTAAAGAGGGACAATGGGTGGTGGATTATGATTACCAGTTGAAGTTTGCTGCCTTGTGCAAGCTCAATAGGTTCCATACCTTTGTGCTACTTTCCTCAGCCCAGGCTAATAAGAATTCCAGGTTCTTTTATACCAAAATGAAAGGATTGTTGGAAGAGGGGATCAAGGCCTTGAACTTCCCCAAAATAATCATCGTCAGACCTGGTCCTATAGATCGTCCTAATAGCAAAAGAAAGGGAGAGCAGTATGCGGTCAGCACCCTTAAGTTCTTGAATAAGTTGGGTTTGTTTAAGCTATATAAACCAATCAGTACGATGATTCTGGCTAGGGCCATAATGGATGCTGCCTTTGAGGATAAGGATGGTCTTATCGATATCTATAATCCTAAAGAGATATGGGATGAATTAGGTGAAAAAGCTTAAATCATTCTTGAATTCCCTTTCATTCTATTGATTCAAGACAAAGATTTTTCAGAATCCATCATTATTTTGGCTTTTATGGCTATTTAAAATTCATTTTATTATCTTTAGGCGAATTTTAAAAAAGAGGCTTATCAACTCTTTGAATTTCACTAATAATTGCAAAATAATATCATTTCAATAGAAAATTATGTCATCTAAGATCATTTACACAAAAACAGATGAAGCGCCTTTATTGGCAACGTATTCATTTCTACCTATCGTTCAAGCATTCGCAAAAACTGCTGATATTGAAGTCGAATTAAGAGATATTTCATTGGCAGGACGTATCCTAGCTAATTTAAACGAATATTTATCGGAAGACCAAAAAACTACAGATGCCTTGGCAGAGTTAGGACAATTGGCTACTACTCCTGATGCAAACATCATTAAACTTCCTAATATTTCTGCTTCTATTCCTCAGTTAAAAGCAGCGATTGCTGAATTGCAAAAAGCTGGATATAAGATTCCAAATTATCCAGATGCACCAGCAAACGAGGAAGAAGAGAAGATCAAAGCTGCTTACGCTAAAGTTTTAGGTTCTGCAGTAAACCCTGTTTTACGTGAAGGAAACTCTGACCGTCGTGCGCCGAAAGCTGTTAAGAACTACGCTAAAGCTAACCCGCACAGAATGGGTGCATGGGCTTCTGATAGCAAAACGAAGGTAACTTCTATGCAAGATGGCGATTTCTACAGTTCTGAGCAATCATTGACATTGGATGCTGACAGTCAATTTAAAATAGAATTTGTGGCTGCTAATGGTGATGCTAAAGAATTAAAAGGCCTTGCTAAATTGAAAGCGGGAGAAGTAATTGATTCTTCAGTTATGCATGTTGCTAAATTGAAAGAATTTGTTGCTCAAGCGATACAAGATGCTAAGGAAGCTGGAGTTTTATTGTCAGCTCACTTAAAAGCGACCATGATGAAGGTTTCTGACCCTATTATCTTTGGTGCTATCGTTGAAGTTTATTTTAAAGATGTTTTTGAAAAATACGGTTCTCTTTTTAAAGAATTAGGCATCAATAAGAACAATGGTTTAGGCGAAGTGTATGCTAAAATTGCTGGTACCCCTCAAGAAGCTGAGGTAAAAGCTGCAATCGATGCTGCAATTGCGAATGGACCAGACCTAGCGATGGTTAATTCGGATAAAGGAATTACTAACCTACATGTTCCTTCTGATGTGATCGTTGATGCTTCAATGCCAGCAATGATCCGTATCGGTGGAAAGATGTGGGATAAAGAAGGTGCAGAACGCGATACTTTAGCGATCATTCCTGATAGATCTTATGCAGGAATTTATGAAGCCGTTATTGAAGACTGTAAAGTAAATGGTGCATACGACCCTAAAACTATGGGTTCAGTTCCTAACGTTGGTCTTATGGCTCAAAAGGCTGAAGAATATGGTTCTCATGATAAAACTTTCCAAGCTCCTTCAAATGGGGTGATCAAAGTTGTAGACAACAATGGCAAGACATTGATGGAACAACAGGTTGAAGAAGGTGATATCTTCCGTATGTGTCAGACTAAAGACGCTCCAATCCAAGATTGGGTTAAATTAGCGGTAAATCGCGCTCGTCTGTCAGATACTCCAGCAGTATTCTGGTTAGATGAAAACCGTGCTCACGATAGAGAAATCATCAAGAAAGTAAAAACTTACTTGGCTGATCATGATACTAAAGGATTAGATATCCGTATTTTATCTCCAATTGAAGCTACTAAATTCTCCATTGAGAGAATCCGTAAAGGCGAGGATACTATTTCGGTAACTGGAAACGTATTACGTGACTACCTTACTGACTTATTCCCAATCCTAGAACTTGGTACTTCAGCTAAAATGCTATCAATCGTTCCATTAATGAATGGTGGTGGTCTATTTGAAACTGGCGCCGGTGGTTCTGCTCCTAAACACGTTGAACAATTCTTGGAAGAGGGTTATTTACGTTGGGATTCATTGGGTGAATTCTTGGCATTACAAGCTTCATTGGAACATTTAGCACAAACTCAGAATAATGAGAAAGCTCAAGTATTGGCAGATGCCCTTGATGAGGCAAATGCGAAATTCTTGGCAAATGATAAGTCTCCAGCTCGTAAAGTTGGACAAATCGATAACCGTGGTTCTCACTTCTATTTAGCTACTTACTGGGCAGAAGCTTTGGCTAAGCAAACCAAAGATGCTGAATTGGCATCTAAATTCGCTGGTTTAGCTAAGGCTTTAACGGAACAAGAGGCTAAGATCAATGAGGAATTGATTGCAGCGCAAGGAAAAGCTCAAGAAATCGGTGGATATTATTATCCAAATGATGAATTAGCTTCAAAAGCAATGCGTCCTTCTGAAACATTGAATTCTGCACTAAGTTCTTTGTAGAATTTCTAAATATTTACAAAAGCCCTTGTCTTTAAAGACAAGGGCTTTTTTGTATTAAAGCTGTTGGATTCCATCGCTTGATATTGCCATTCTGCGTATTAATCATTATTTTTAATAGAAAAACAACATAAACCTATATCCATGAGCAATAACAGTAGAAGAAATTTTTTGCAACGCAGTGCATTGGGAGCTGCAGCGGTATTGACAAGTCCAAGTTGGTTAACTAGTCAGGCTGAAACTAAAGATTCAGGTTTGGCAGACCAAAATAGTCTGAAATTAGGAATAGCAGGCTATAGCTTTGTGAATTTTAATTTGGAACAGTCCCTGGCGATGATGAAAAGGATGGATGTAAGGTATCTTTGCATCAAAGATTTTCATTTGCCCCTGAATAGTACCGCAGAGCAGATTGCTGCATTTCACAAGAAATTGGCTGAATCAAATGTGACGGGTTATGCTGTCGGCCCAATCTATATGAAGACCGAAGCTGAGATTGACAAAGCATTTGATTATTGCAAGCGGGTAGGTGTGAATTTGATGATCGGTATTCCAGAAATCAAAGATCTTCCGTATGTGGCCAAGAAAGCCAAAGAAAATAATATCAAGTTTGGAATCCATAACCATGGCCCGGAAGATAAGATCTATCCGAATGCTACGGTTATATGGAACCATATCAAAGATTTGGATAAAAATCTAGGAATGTGTTTTGATATGGGGCATGATACCAGAGATGGACAAGATGCCATCAAAGATTATGTCAAATACAAGGATCGGATATTTGATATCCACCTGAAGAATGTGACAGCAGCTGATGCAAAGGGCTCGACATGTGAACTAGGACGTGGAGTGATCAATATCCCTGCCTTTGTAAAAGCCTTGTTGAAAAACAAGTACAGTGGTTGCTGCAGTATTGAATTTGAAAAGGACATGAAAGATCCGTTGGCTGGAATTGCAGAGTCGGTAGGTTACTTTAGAGGTGTGCTCAGCGCAGTCTAATATAAAATACAAGATCATTTAAAAAGGAATAATCAATTTGATTATTCCTTTTTGTTTTTATAACGATCGAGAAGCATTCTGTACAGTTTTTTAATAGGAATTATTGAAACTTAATAATTTATCAAATGTTTAATATTAAGCGTATGTTAAGTTATTTGAATCTAAAAATTAGGTAAATTAGCATATATAAACCTTTGTGTATGAAAATCATAATTCTATTATTGCTGAACTTGATGTTCTTGCATAGTTATGCGCAAAGAAATTTTTCGTTGATTCACCCCAAAAAGAATTCTTTCAAATTTGATCTCAGTGGAAACCTGGTCATTATCCCTGTCAAGCTAAATGGGGTTGAACTGGCATTTTTATTGGATACTGGGGTCAAAGAAACAATCCTTTTTGCCACTCCCCAAGATTCGGTTCCTTTGGAGAATGTTTCTAAGGTTAAGTTTTCGGGCATAGGGATAGAAGATGGGGTGGAAGGAATTATGGCAATTGGAAATGAGTTATTGGTCGGTAATACCTTGATCGACAGTCTGCATAATATATATGTTGTTGATGGTGAAGATCTAGATCTGTCCAGCCATATCGGTGTCCCAATTAATGGAATCTTGGGGAGCCACTTCTTTGAAGATTACCTAATAAAAGTAGATTATCTGAAGAAAAGGATCAGTATTTATGATGCTTATGATTACCCTGAAAAGTTGACCAATAAATTTACCAAGCTGCCAATTCAATTGGAGAGGAGCAGACCCTATGTACATATCGATGTTGATTTAGGGACACAAAAGGTTAAAGATGCAAAGATGCTTGTGGACATGGGCAATTCTGATGGTATGTTGGTTTTTCCATTTTTGCTGGATTCTTTTGTAGTTCATGAACCAAGTATTTATGATTTTATTGGTCGAGGTTTCAATGGTTTGATCTTTGGTCGACGCAATAGGATAGAAGGTTTTGATTGGTCGGGCTTTTACATCAAGGAACCAATTGTATCTTATCCGGATTCCAATGCCGTGCATGCTGCGAAACTTGCTGTGAACCGTGTTGGGTCGATTGGCAATCAGGTATTGAAACATTTTCAGGTGTTGTTTAATTATCCCAAGAACGAGATCTATCTAAAAAAGAACCGGAATTTCGGAAAGAAATTCGAAATAAATATGTCTGGGATGGAGATCAAGCATGACGGACTGGAATGGACAAAGAGAAGACTGACCACGAACATTGGAAAAAGAGATTCAGAAAATCCGAACTCTGGTATCAATGTTTATAATTATGAAGAATTTAAATACGAATTTATTTTACGACCTATCTACAAAATAGCAAGTGTCAGAGAAGGCTCACCTGCGGATTTGGCAGGTGTGAAAGTGGATGATGAATTGCTCAAAGTCAATGGCAGCAGTGCCCAAAGTATGAAATTGAAGCAGATAATTGGAAAATTAATGCATAAGGAAGGAGAGGAGATCCGATTGGTTCTCTTGCGGGGAACTGAAGAAGTGAAGGCTCAATTTATTTTAGAGGATCCTATCCCTTTCCAGAAGAAACTGCAATAAAAAAGCCTTGATCACTCAAGGCTTTTTCTTTATTCGTTTACAACTCCCATTTTGCTGAATTTGTCGATTCGTTCAGCAACCAGTGTATCGCTATCCTTAGCGCCTAGAACGGCTAGGTCTGAAAGGATTTTATTCTTTACGTTCAAAGCAGTCGCTTCAGGGTCTTGGTGTGCACCACCGATAGGCTCTTCAATGATACCATCGATCAATCCATTACCAAGCATATCTTCTGCGGTTAGTTTTAAGGCCTCTGCTGCTCTTTCTTTCTGGTCCCAGCTTCTCCATAGGATGGAAGAACAAGACTCTGGAGAGATTACAGAATACCATGTGTTTTGCAACATGTATACTTTATCTCCAATTCCAATACCTAAAGCTCCACCAGAAGCACCTTCGCCAATTACGATACAGATGATAGGCACTTTAAGAACGGACATTTCAAGTAGGTTTCTTGCAATTGCTTCACCTTGTCCACGCTCTTCAGCCTCTAATCCAGGATAAGCCCCCATCGTATCGATTAATGTGACTACAGGTTTGTTGAATTTCTCTGCCATCTTCATCAAACGCAGCGCTTTTCTATATCCTTCAGGGTTAGCCATTCCGAAATTACGGAACTGACGCTCCTTGGTATTCTTTCCTTTTTGGTGACCGATAACCATTACTGATTGACCGCCAATGGTAGCAAAACCGCCAACAATAGCTTTATCATCACGTACGTTCCTATCTCCGTGCAACTCAATAAAGTCATCACAGATCAAGTCAATATAATCGAATGTTTGTGGTCTATCAGGATGTCTGGACATCTGAACTTTCTGCCAGCCAGTCATATTGCTATACACCTCAACTTTTGTTTGCTCGAGTTTTTCTTCCAATTCGCGAACTGTTGCGCCCATATCGACTTTGGTTTTTTCTTCTACTTGTTTAACCTTTTCGATTTGCGTTTGTAGATCAGCAATCGGCTTTTCAAAATCAAATGTTGTTTCCATAATTACCTGTTTGGTGTCATTAAAGCGGTAGCTAAGTTACTTGTTTTTTAAGAATTATAAAATGTTATTTAATCATTAAGGAAAGATAAACAACACCTAAAACTATTTAGTGATTGATAATAAGCCATATAACAAATTGTTGTTCGTACTTGTTTTGTGTACTATATAAAAAAATAATATCTTCAAGACCATGAATGCAGCTGCCACAGAAAACAAACCAAAAATTCCTTGGGTATTTATAGGGAAGGTCATTCTCGTCATCATCATTATTGCTTTACACATCAATTTTGAATACGATATCGAGAAAAGGAAACTATTGGCCCAATTCCTAAGAGGTCTGTATTCTTTCTTGATCCCAAGTATTGTCCTTTCCATGTTCCGCTTTCTGGTGATCATGCTCTACAATGCACGGGATTCTCAAAAAAGAGAACGCGGTAACTTTGTGCTCGGTATCAATAGGCTTACAGCAGTATTGAATACGGTATTTTTTGTGATAGCAATCATGACTGCATTTGGCATTAATCCCAAAGACTTTATTACCAGCATTACCATCGTAGCCATGGCCATTGCGGTTATCTTTAAGGATTATATTACCAACATGATATCCGGATTAATCGTTATGTTCTCTGAGCAGTTATCCGTTGGAGATAGAATCAAGGTGGGAGAGCATAAGGGGAGGATTATTGACATTACCTTTGCCAATCTGGTATTACAGGATGAAGAGGACGATATTGTAATGGTGCCGAACAATCTGGTATTTACGGCTACTTTCATGAACCTGTCTGCACATCAATCCAGTCTTTTTACCGTTAAATTCGAACTTCCTCTGGAAGTATCCTTACATATTGAGGAATTAGAGGAGCATTTAAGGCTAAGCCTGACTACCCATCCAAATCTGGAAATCAAGGAAGATGAATTTCAGGTAAAAGTTTTAGAATTAGGTAAGGACTTCGTTCGTTATAAACTGGACCTTTACGCTGTAACCAACAGCAATAGAATGCATAGAAATATCGAGAATGAGATCTTGAAGGAGATAATCAAGTTCGAAAGAAATATCCTTAAATCTTCCTAACCTTCACGCGCTTAATAAAGTGTTCAGAACCTTTCTTTAAGATTAGATCAGCTCTATAACGGGTTGGAAGGATATTTTCATGTAGGTTAGGCTTGTTGATCTCGTTCCAAATGGTATTGGCCATATCAAAGCTTTCCTCTTCAGTCAGGTTTGCATACTTATGGAAATATGAAGCCGTATTTTGGAAAGCAGTTGCTCTTAGGGATTCAAAACGGTCGATATACCATTTTACGATATTTTTCTCATCCGCATCCACGTAGATGGAATAATCAAAGAAGTCAGAAACGAAGACGCCGTTCTTTCTTGAATTGACCTGTAATACATTGATACCTTCCACGATCAATACATCCGGTTGTGAAATCACCAGTTTTTCATTGTTTAGAACATCATATTCCAAGTGCGAGTATAATGGCACGGTAACCTGCGATTTGCCGGATTTTATGTCTGCAAGAAACTGTAGGAGTTTCTTGGTATCATAGCTTTCAGGGAAACCCTTTCTGTTCAGGATATTACGTTTGATCAGCTCCTTGTTGGGATAAAGGAACCCATCCGTAGTGACCAATTCCACTTTTGGTTTATTGGGCAAAAGCGATAGAACTTTGGTCAGTACCCTAGCTGTGGTGCTTTTACCTACCGCCACAGAACCCGCTATACCAATTATAAAAGGTAGTTTTTGATGGTTCCTTTTGAAAAAAACATTGCTTTTTGAGTGCAGTTCCTGAAAGTTATGGATGTGTACTTCCAGTAAATGAGCCAAAGGGATATAGATATCCTCAATTTCATCCATTGTCAATGGCTCATTAAGGGCATGCAATTGATCTAAATCTTTCTCTTGAATGGAGTGGCTCAACTGGCCGTTCAACCTTTTCCATTGTTCGCGAGTAAAGTTTTGGAACGGACTTGTAAAAGTATGTTCGCTGATTAAGGGCATAGCAATTTATTTTTTCAAGTCGCAAATATACAATCAAGAAATGTTTTTTTCTTGGATTGTATCAATTAGATTACTTTCTATCACTATAGGGTTCATCAACATCTTGTGAACCGGACATTTCTCACCTATGGCATATAATCTTTTCTTCTGTTCTTCATCCAGATCGCCCTCAATAAAGATATTGCACTTGATATAGGTTGTTTGTTGTTGTTCACTCCGTTGAACTTCACTGGAAACCTTGATGTCAATTTTATCTACTTTCCATTCCTTGCGGTTTGCATACATCCGCATGGTAATGGCCTTGCAGGCACCCACGGATGAAAGCAATAGTTGGGTTGGTGCCAACCCTTTGTTTTGCCCTCCGACTTCGATGGGCTCATCTGCTAAAATATTTAAATCCTCATAGGAAATAGTTGTTGTATAACTAGTTTCCCCAATACTCACTAAAACTTCATTTGCCATAAATCTCTGTATCTTCTTCTAATAATCCTTTAATAATCAATGATCCGGTTGCTGGGTTGGTTGCCAATGGTACATTCCAAAGGTCACAAATACGCATCAGCATTTGGATATCCGGCTCGTGCGGATGTTTTCCAAGTGGATCCCTGAAAAATATAATACCTTGTATCTTTCCTTCAGCTGCCATAGCTGCTATTTGTGCATCTCCGCCTTTTGGACCAGATAGTTTTAATTCTACTTCTAAACCTGTTTGTTGGATGTAGGAACCTGTAGTTCCTGTTGCTACGAGGTGGGCTTTGGATAATCCTTCTTGATGATCTTTAACAAAAGCCACCATTTCGGCTTTCTTACCATCATGTGCAATTAAAGCTATTGTTTTTGCCATTTGAATGATATGTTTGCGTTCTGTTTTTAACCGCTTCGATAATATAACAAAAATATTTTTACAAGGTTATTTTAAGGCTATTAAAATATCAATTTTATAAGAATTAGTGGGAATTATGACTTTCGATTAAGGAAATCATAATTTATCACGCAAAAACTGCCATACCGAGTTGTGTTTCTTTTCGCCATTTTTTTCCTTTTCTGCTATGAGGTCTAACACATAGGCATCAAGCATATTTTCGTTGTCACTGATCAACTTATCAGCTAAGGAGACAATTTTCTGGATATTCCCTGCTGAGGCAGCATCCAGAGCTGGTTCAATGGAGGATAGGTTGGAGGGTTCGATTCTTATGTAATTGGAAGAATGCTGTACCGAACGAAACAATTGGTGGAGAAAATAATCATTGCTTTCTGAAGAGCTGCTGGTCATAATATCGACTAAGGCAGGTCCAATGGAAATCGCTTTCTGTTTTTTGAAATCCTCGTATTTATAGGCATTTTTTGCAATACCCGTTCCTAAGGAGAGGATATGTACATCATCGATTTTGAAAGTTTTGTAAGTCTTGAGTACTTCCAATAATGCAGAGATTGCAGGATTATGGGCAAACACCCCGCCATCAACCAATGGATACCGTGTTCCAGCCAATGAATATATTTCGGCTACAGAGAAATAGGTAGGGGCGGCGGATGTTGCTCGACAAACATCCTTAAGATAGAAATCGCGGGACTCACCATGAGAAATCGCTTTCTGTTGTCTGAAGAGATGGTTTTTACGGAGTTCAATATTGTAGGCAGTAATAATACAGGGTTTGATCAGTTCACAAAGTTTTTGATCACCGAAATAGCTTTCCAAGACCCGTTCTTAGACTTTCTCATCATAGAGTTCTGTCAATAAACCGAATTGATTCAAGAATCGCCGCCAACTGCTTGTGGTAAATATTTCGGTTCCATGTTTCAGGTAAATATCAAGCGCATCTTTTGCGGAGAACCTTGGTTTCGTTGGATTTTGAGGGTCTGGACAAAGTAATATACTGATCAGAATACCACCGGTGCTTGTTCCGGCAAAGAAATCAAAATATTCTGACAGGTGGGCATTTGGGTTGCCTGAAGCTTTCTTTAATTTTTGTTCGAGGGATACCAGCATCATTCCGGGAATAATTCCTCGGATTCCACCACCATCGATAGATAAAATCCTTTTCATTTTAGAGTTTGACCTAAGTTAGGGAAAGGAAATCAGAAAGGATAAATATTTTTCAAGAAAAATGCCTTAAAGCTCACGAAAAGTAATATATTTGCACCCACAATCAGGAGAGGTGTCAGAGTGGTCGAATGAGCAGACCTGGAAAGTCTGTATACGGGATGACTGTATCGAGGGTTCGAATCCCTCTCTCTCCGCTTCAAAAAAAAGGGGTCTATTTGCGAAAAATAGCCCCTTTTATCTTTAAAAGCCGTTTTTAATCAATTAAACCAAGCTAAAAATAATAGTAAAATACTAAATTACTTAGTATTTACGTATATTAGCGAGCAAATGTTTTATGAATGTTTTATGAATGACCTATAGATGGCTACCATTACCCCTAAAATTCTAAAGAAAAATAAGTATAACAACAACACGTGGCGTGTAGTGTACAGGTTGACTCATAAGCGGGTTTCAAGATATATTAAGACCAGGAGGTTTATCACTGAAAAGGATATCATAAATGATGATGATGTGAGCATGGATTACATTATAGATTTCTTGGCAGACGATCTTAGAAAATACAGAAGAAAGATCGATGACATTGAAAACTTAGAGGTCCTCACTGTTGATGATATCCTTAAAGAGTTGACCAATGACCAAAAGGATATTGAGTTTATTGATTTCTGCAGATTACACATATCAAGACTGAAGGATCAAGGCCGTGGAAAAACTGCCAAGCCGTTTGTGACGGTTACAAATTCTTTGATAGATTTCAATGGACCTAAGCTTAGCGTTTCAAAAATTACCTCCCGTTTTTTGAAACAATACGAGTCCTTTTTACGGATGCCAAAAACCATTACCCGGAAGCAGGGTGAGAATACGATTAAAAAGACCACATCATTAAATGATAAAGGACTTAACAATCACATGGCAGCATTTAGAACTCTTTTCAATGAAGCAAAAAGGGAATATAATGATGAGGACACAGGAAGGATACTTATAAAGAACAATCCTTTTTCAGTATATAAGATCATTCCCAAGAAGAAGAAAAAACACAAGAACCTTAGCATCGAACAAATCAGGGCAATTCGTGACATAACCCCTAAAACATCTAGGGGGAAATTTGCAAAGGACATATTTCTGTTATCCTTTTATATGTGCGGAATGAACGCTGTGGACCTGTTCAATAACTGGGATAAGCTTAAGGGATCACATGACAGAATCGGATACAATAGGAGCAAAACAGAGGGCATGAGGGAAGATGATGCATTTATTAGTGTCAGAATAACACAGGAGGCAAAGGAAATATTAGAACGACTCGAAATGAAGTATAAGAATATTGATAGGTTAAACAATACCTTATCCATAGGTTTGAGGTCATTTATGAAAGACTTGAAGCTAGAAGAATTGACAATGTTGCATGCAAGGCATTCATTTGCAACTATTGCAAGGAATGATCTCAATTTCTCAAAAGAGGACGTAGCTATAGCATTAAACCATGTAAGCGAGGAAAACAGGATAACTGATACTTACATAGCTCCTGATTGGTCTAAGATAGATAGAGTACAAGAAATGGTTATAAATAAATTAAACGGAATGTAATGGAAGAAGTAGTATTTGTACAGATAAAATTGTCTGACCTGCAGGATATGATAAAAAAAGCAGTTGACGATGGGATCAAAGATAGTTTTGAAAAGTTTGTGGAGTCGGAGCCTAAATTAATTGATTCTGATGAAATGTGTGCAAGATTTGGAATCACAAGGCAAACAATTAAGCAGTGGAGAGAAAGAAATGAAATTCCTTATGTTCAAATAGGCGGGATTTATCGGTATGATTATAATAAAATAATAAAAATTAAAGAGACAAAAAGAAAAAGATAATTTGAGAATACTAAAAATATTAGTATTTTTGATAATCGCATATATACAACCGGGGCTGTAGTGATACATCCCCATCTTTTAAGGAAATTCATAATTTAGGTTAATAATTGGTTAGTTAAGATCCTCTATCGCTCGGTAGGGGATTTTTTGTTACACCAATATATTGTATAATAGTACCTGTATTTTTACAAAATATCTGTTAAATTATATAGGAAGTTTAATTGGATAAAAATTTATTTATCATTATACTTGCTAATAATTTTGATGCCTAATTTAAAATTTAGAATATTATTACAATAACCAATATTAAATCGCTTGCCGAACCATTAATAAAATAAATGGTTAATTTATATTTACGTTGTGAGTACAAGGATAGAAAATATTAATAAAGAAATTATTGAGTGGGCAATTTCTAGGAATGGGAATATTGTTGAGGATTTTTATTCTAAAAATCCTAATGTTAAAAGTTGGGTTGAAGGAGAAAAATTCCCAACGGTAAAACAATTAGAAGCTTTTACGCACAAAGTACATGTTCCTTTTGGTTATATGTTTCTAAATGCCCCACCTATCGAGGAATTACCTCTTCCCTTTTTTAGAACCAAAGGATTTAAAACAAATAATAATTTTAGTTTAAACGTTTTTCACACAGTCCAGATTATTCAGGAAAGACAAGATTGGCTAACAGAATATTTAGAGGAGTTAAACTTTGATAGACTTGATTTTGTAGGTAAGTTTAACCTTAATTCGGATTATCATGATATTGTGGAAGATATTAGAAAAATTTTAAAGGTAGATAAAACTTGGGCTTCAGAATTTAGTAATTGGGAAGATACATTGCATCATTTAATTCAAAGAATTGAAGAGATAGGTATAATTGTTACTTTTAACGGAATTGTTGGGTCAAATACTAGAAGACCATTGAGTGTTGAAGAGTGCCGTGGATTTGTTTTAGTAAACAAGCTTGCGCCTTTTATATTTGTTAATAATGCCGATGCTCCAGCAGCACAGCTTTTCACATTAATTCATGAATTAGCTCATATTTGGTTAGGATATAGCGCAGGCTTTAATAATGAAAATTTATTACCTGCTGATGATCCTATTGAAAAATTATGTGATCTTACAGCTGCGGAATTTCTAGTTCCTGAGGAATTATTAAAATCTGAATGGACTAAAAATAATAATAATTTTCAAAGCTTAAGTAGGAAATTTAAAGTTAGTCCTATTGTTATTGCTAGAAGAGCTATGGATTTAAATTTGATCAATAAAACTAATTTTTTAGAGTTTTATAATAATTATATGAGCGAATATTTAAAGAAAAAAGAGCTCTCAACTCCTGGTGGTAATTATTATTATACAACCAAAAAAAGATTAAGTTTAAGATTTGCAAGTTTTATTAATAGTGCTGTACGTACTAACAAATTGTTATATCGAGATGCCTATAAACTAACTAATTTAAACGGAGAAACTTACAAAAAATTTGTATCAGAATTTTTATAACCAATTATAAAATTGAAAACTTACCTAATTGACGCTAACGTACTGATTCAAGCTCATCAGACATCTTATCCTTTTGATGTAATTCCATCATATTGGAAAACACTTAAGGAATTGAGTCAGAATGGGGTTATTAGAAGTATTGATAAAGTAAAAATGGAAATTTGTGGTCATGATTTTGAAGATGATTTATCTAAATGGTGTAAAACAGATCTAGACACAAATTTTTTCTGTGATACACAGGATTGCATTAAAGAGTATAGTCTAATTACTCAATGGGCTATGGGTAGCACATTATATACTCCAAGTGCTAAAAGTGGATTTTTGAAAACAGATTTAGCAGATCCTTGGCTAATAGCTTATTCTATAAAAAATAATTGTAAGTTAGTTACATATGAGATAAGTGACCCGCATCGAAAAAAAAGTATTAAAATACCAGAGCCATGTAAAGTGTTTGATGTTCAGGTTATGCATCCTATAGATATGTTGAGGAGTTTGAACATTTCAATATAATTACCACACCAATAATATAAGACAATAGTTTAATTTTTTAAGTTTGAGCAGTAGTTTGTTTTGAATATAACCCCTTCCTTAATAGGTAGGGGCTTTCTTATTTCTTTACAATTCCCCTCCAGTTGCCTTTTTCATCATAAGAATGGTAAGTATTACCATCTGATGAAATAATCTCAAAAACGGATACTTCCAAAGCATCTGCGATCTGCTGTATAAATTCCGTATTAGGCTTTCTTGATAACTTCTGGTTGAAGTTAATATATGACATATCCATCCTTTTACATAGGTCCTGGAGTGTGATTCCTTTTGCTTTGACTACTTCTTTTACTCGTAAATCCATAATCAAATATAATTATAAATGTTTTCGTATAGAAACTCCTTAAAACACACACTAAATAGTTTATATTTATTTTGTTTATATAAACGTAATCGTTTATATTTGTTGTAACAAAACAGATAAGAACATGAAAAGAATAGTATCTCCAACAGCAATTTTATTATCAATGATCATTGGTTTGTCATCATGTGAGTTCAAAGAGTACAAACCTTTTGACAATGCTATTGCAGCAATGAACGCTAAGGATAGCACTGCTAAGCTTCAGAAAGATATAAGTGAAAGAAATAAGTCAAAGATAGATTCCTTAAAAGAATTATAGGTTATTAGGTAAATTGTTTGAATGGAAAGGCTCTACATTCGTAGGGTCTTTTTTTGTTCCTAATAAAAATATCAATTGATTTGTTAGCTAAATAATTTTAGCTATTTTTGGGTAAAAATTTAGCAAAATATTTAGCAGATGGAATTTATCAAAATCACTAAAGACGGGAAAGTTAACCAGGTTATCAACCCTAAAGCAATCGTTTCTGTAGAAAGAACATTTGACGATCCACATGGAAACAAATATACAGAAATAGTCTTATCAAGTAATGGTGTAATTAAAGTGGCAGAAACGTTTGAATCGGTAATTGAAATTCTTGAAACACAAGATTATGAAAATCCGTTAACTGCCTATGACTACAAATTTGAGTTTTCTATTAAGTAGACATATTTTGGAGGTTTGCTTATGAAAGAATTAGGTGATGGTGATGTAGGGGGTAGACCTCCAATTTTTGAAATACCTCATGAAATGAGGGAGAAGATTGACGAATACTTTGAATATGTTAAAGGGGAGTTCCATTGGGAATGTAGAACTAATGACGAAGGCAAGGAAGAAGATGTCAAGGTTTGGGATAGACCACCAGAAGCGGTTACTATTACAGGTCTGTGTTTGCATTTGGGTTTTGAAAGCAGGCAGAGCTTTTATGACTACGAGAAAAGAGACGGGTTTTCTTACATTATAAAACGTGCGAGATTGATGGTAGAGAATCATTACGAAAGTACAGCTCAATATGCAAGAACACCGACGTTTCAAATATTTGCTTTAAAAAATATGGGTTGGTCAGACAAGCAAGAGATTGATCATAGTTCAAGTGATGGATCAATGTCCACTCAACCTACTAAGATAGTATTCACGAGAGGAAATAGAGGGGATGGAAACGGAGGAACAGAGTCTAAAGATCAGTGATAAATACGAGCCACTTTTTGAGTGGTTTTCTGTTGAAGATGAAAATGACCCTTTATACAAAGTTGATACGATTGTAGTGACTGGGGGGCGTAACAGTCAAAAGTCTTTTGCAGTGGGTACAGGAACATGTATAGCTGCAAAGGATTATATTAGGTCTGTACTTTATACCCGCTACTCCATGAAGGCAACAGAGGATTCTATCATTCCAGAATTCAATGAAAAGATTGAGATCCTTAACTGTGAGAGTTCTTTTGACGTATTGAAAGATAGGGTAATTACCAAGGATGGTAAAGCAAAGATAGTGTTCAAAGGGATTAAGACCAGTTCTGGAAACCAAACTGCAAACCTTAAATCATTAAAGGGTTTTTCTGTTTGGGTATTAGATGAAGCAGAGGAAATGCCGGACTTTAAATCTTGGGATAAAATTAAGAAGTCGATAAGAGCAGCAAAACGTAACCTGAACATTTTAATTCTGAATCCAGCGACAAAAGAACATTGGATATATCAAGAGTTCTTTGAAGAAAGAGGAGTAACTGAAGGATTTAACGGTATTGTTGGAAATGTTCTATATATCCATTCTACTTATTTGGATATGGAGAGAGAGCATATCGCTGATAATATCTGGGAAGAATTCGAAGAAGCTCGTGAGGCATATGAGGAGTTGAAAAACTACACCGATGATGAAGTTATTAAACTTGAGATAACGCAGCCTAGAAAGGTTAAACTATACAGATATTATAAGCATTCGGTATTAGGAGGATGGTTAGATAAAGCAGAAGGTGTAATTTTCACCAATTGGAGATATGGTGAGTTTCAAGAGGTTGCTCCATCTGTATGGGGGTAAGACTTTGGATTCAGTACGGATCCTACAACATTGGTTAGGACCTCAATTGATAAGAAGAGGAAGAAACTTTATGTAAAGCTTTATTTATACAAACCTAAACTTAAAACAAGTGAGGTTTTTGAAGCAAATAAAATGTATGCTGGTGATGGATTGATTTATGCTGATAGCGCAGAACCTCGCTTGATTAGTGAGGTAAAGGGGTTAGGTATTAATATCAAACCAACAGTTAAAGGTCAAGGAAGTATTACTGCAGGTATAGCAATAATGCAGGACTTTGACGAAATAATAGTAGATAGTGAAAGTGTGGAGTTAGGCAGAGAATTCAACAACTACGTCTGGCATGACAAGAAAAGCAAAATTCCTGTTGATGCTTATAATCACGCTATTGATGCTATCCGTTACGCTGTTTACCCTCAGTACTATAAGAAGAAAAGGGAAATTTATAATAATTAGAATAAAATTTAGTGAGGTATGGGATTGTGGGACAGAATATTTAAAAAGAAGGGGTTTACTCCAGGAGGTTATGGGGTTTTTGCGCCGGTTACATATATTGGTAACGAAATTAAGGACCTGTTAAAAGGGGGAAAAGGAGGGAAGCTTGAAGAAGCTATGTTTAATTCAAATCATGTTTTCCCTGTTGTAAGGATAATCATTGATAAGTTTAAACCTTGCCCTTGGTTATTGTATGAGGTAACTAACGAACAAAAGGCGGCTTATTATCTAAACTATAGACAAAAGGCTGAATTTATCAAACAAGCCAACGAATATAAGGAGAAAGGCCTTAAAGAGATTGAAACACATCCAATTATTGACCTTCTGAACAAACCTAACTCTTATCAGACAAGAATGCAATTTCTTGAAGATATTTGCGGATTCTACAATACTTTAGGGGAATGTTTTATCTATGCAGATATGCCAACATTAGGAAGGAATGCAAATAAGCCCGTAGCCTTATATTCATTACCTCCTCATTTGGTAGAGCCAATATATTCTGGTGATTTTAGAAAGCCGATCAAACATTATGTATTCTATTTTGATGGCAAGCCGATTGAAATTGAGCCGCATAGAATTTTGCATATCAAGAAATGGAATCCATTATATAATTATAATGGGGATGGGCTTCATGCAATTTCGCCAATTGATGTAGCTAGTAATCTTTTGAATAGGGAGAAAGCAAACCAAAAGGCACAGACTAAGGCGTATATCAATGGAGGTAGAGCCTTCTTGATCAGTGCTGAACAGCCAGCTGCAGATGAAATACCTATGACTCAGGAGCAGTTGGACGAAATTAACGATAGGATAAAAGAAAAACTCCAAGGTCCTGAAAACTACATGAACATACAAGCGACTTCCGCTTCTGTAAAGGTTGCTCAAATTGGTGATAGTGTAGCTGATATGAAACTAATCGAAGCTGACAAAGAAGATCTCCGGAAAACTTGCTCAATATTCAATGTTGATCCTATTCTGTTGGGTTTAAAGGATGGGGCTAAATACGACAACCAAGAAGGGGCTTATAAAGGATTGGTAACCCAAGTCGTGATGCCACAGCACAACGATATAACCGAAGGTTTGAACTATTGGTTGATACCAATGTTGACCAAAGATTCAGGGAAGAAGTATTTCCTTGAAGCTGACAGCGCATTTTATCCAGAACTGCAGCCCGATATGAAATTAATGAGAGAGGTTTATGGTTCAGGTCATTTTACCACCAATGAATTTAGGAGTGTGATAGGATGGGATAAGCATAATGATCCAGTGGCAGATATGATGCTTCAACCAACTAATATTAAGGTTGTTTCGGCAGAACTGTTGCAACAACAACAGGCTAACCAACAGGTTAGAAATCAGGGAGTCAACCAGGAAAATAAACCTAAAGAATAAGTTTTGCTAAAGTTTGCTAAAAATAATAGCTAAAAATTTGCTAAAACAAATAATACTAATTATCTTAGTATCCGATTAGTGAGTTGTGATTTAGACGGGTTATTATTTTGTTGTTGGAAAAGGGTAAGATAGAAGTGTGCAGTTGATTAGTGTTGAGGTTCTATTTTGCCCTTTTTTAGTTTAAGTGAGATTGATTATGGTGGGAAGTTTACAAACCAAGGAAATAGGAGAAGGGTTTAAGGATGTTGATGTTGAAAAAGGTATTGTAACTGGTTACTTCGCAGCATTCGGTTCTAAGGATAGTGATGGCGACATCATTGTTAAGGGAGCATTTGCAGAATCAATATTAAAACATGGGCCTAAGTCAAGTCACCCAAGAATCAAGCACCTATTAGACCACAACCGAACCAAAGCAGTAGCAAAGATTTTAGAATTAAAAGAAGATGATTTTGGGTTGTATTATGAATCCAAAGCCGGAAGCCACACAGATGGGCGGGACTTCTTGAAAATGGTTCAGGATGGTTTGATCACTGAACATTCCCATGGCTTTATGCCACAGGTAGAGGAGGAAAAATCAGATGCCAACTACATAATGAAAAGTTTCTTGATGGAAGGATCAAGCCTTCAGTTTTGGGGAGCAAATTCAAACACTCCTATTGTTTCAGTAAAAAATTATGAAAAGATTTCAGAACAATTGGATAAAATAACCAAGTCAATGAGATCAGCTTCATATACAGATGAAACATTCAAAATGCTTTATGGCAGAATTGATGAGCTGTATAAGCAAGCAAATGAAATTAAGGCTTCCTTGACCAAGGATAGTCCCTTAGCAGCTAGTATTATTAAATATCTATAAAATTTTCACGTGTAAATGATTTAGTGAGATGGAAGAAAATAAAGTTTTAGAAGAAAAAGTAAAAGGTTTTGATAACCGAGTGACCGCAAGTGAAGTTGCGTTAAAGGCTGCTCAAGATAAGGCAGCAGACTTGGAAGCACAGATCAAAAAAGCAGAAGATGAAGCCAAAGAAATGCAAAAGCATTTGGATGATCTTACTGTACGTGTTGAGAATGGTGGTTCACAAGCAAAGGGTGAGACATTGGAAAAGTTGCTGAAAGAGTCAGATTTAGAATCTGTTAAATTGGCTAAAAGTGGCGGATGGTTAGAAGTTACAAAAGCAGCAGCCGATATTACAGTTGGCGCTTTTGTTGGAACTGCTAGTGATTTAGTTCCTAATCCTGTAGTGGAATCAGGCTTAAATGAAGCTCCAAGAGCAGAATTAAATGTAATGAACTATGCAGATACCCAAAGTACTTCAAGTCCGGTAATCCACTGGATCAATAAAGTAAATCCAGAAGGTAACGCGTTGTTCATCGGTGAGGGTGATTTGAAGCCTCTACGTGATTTCCAAATCTCTAAAGAGACCTCAAACGCTAAAAAGATTGCTGTTCGTTTCCGAGTATCTACTGAAGCATTGGATGACATTCCTTTCTTGGCGGCAGAAATCCGTAAAGATGGTATCCAAGAGGTTAACGAGCAAACGGCAGCTAAGTTATTAACAGGAACTGGCACAGGAGATGAACCAAAAGGATTAACCCTTTATGCTGTTCCATATACTTTAACTTCCGTTAAAGGTGAAGATCCAGACCGTTTCGGTGCTATCCGTGCGGCAATTGCTCAAATCCGTTCGATGAAATTCCGTGCCAATGCGGCTTTTGTTAACCCAATTGATGCTGCTAATATGGATTTAAAAAAAGGAGCAAATGGGCAATATGTTCTACCTCCATTTACCACTTCAGATGGGCAAAGAGTTGGAGCTACAGCAATTGTAGAATCCGATGAAATCCCAGTTGGTAAAGTATTGGTTGGTGACATGTCTCGTTTCCATATTCGTTACTACAAAGGTAAACAAGTTCAAATCGGTCTGGATGGAGATGACTTCTCTCACAACATGCGTACTGTACTTGTTGAGCAACGTTTGCACGCTTATGTAAAATCAGTTGATAATGGCGCATTCGTTTATGACGATTTTGCAAACATCATTGCGGCTTTAACCCCTGCTCCATAAGGCAGGGAATTATTAATAATTTAACTCAAGATCATGTCAGATAAAAAAGAAGAAAAAGTAGTGGACCTAAGAAAAACAGTTGAAGTTGTTGCCACAAAAACTTTCCCAGGACGCGAAGAGGGCGAAAAATTCCAATTATCAGCTTTATTGGTTGATTCATTCAGGAAAAAGGGATTTATCCAAAAATAATTATTAGCAGTATGGTACTCGTTAGGGGATCGTTTCCCCTAACTGCTACAAAAATTTGAATTATGTATAAGTTCAGAGCAAAAGTATTGATCAGTAAAAAGCCTACATGTCATTGTGGAGGTTTCTACCATCCAGGGGAAGTGTTTACGGAAGAGAATTTACAAACGGCAAAACGCTATATAACAAAAGGGTTGGTAGAAGTTTTGGAGTCTCCTCAGGAAGTGGAAGAGAAAGAGCAAAAAGAGGTTAGAAAGACAAAAGAATTCAAGGGATAATGTTAAACATTGAGATTTTAGAAGTATTAGGGGCAGAACCGGTAACATTAGCTGAAGCAAAGGAATATTGCAGGATTGATAATGATTATACAGGTGAAGATTTATTGATCGAGGACCTTATAAAATCATCTCGTATTGCATTAGAGAACTTTGCCAACATTTCAATAATTGAAAAGCGGATTAAGGTGTCTTCTGATACTGATAAGACATTATGGCTTCCTTTTTCCCCTGTTATTGAAGTAGAGAGTATAACAAACAATTCGGGGGACCAAATAGAATTCGATGCATCAATAAAGTATAAGCTCAAAATAGGTCAAGCTGGACCATATTACATTACCTATAAAGCAGGATTTATTACAATACCTCAAGATATAAAGTTGGCCGTATTAAAACAGGTTCTTACTGATTATGACAACAGGGAAAACTTTACTGTAAACAACAATTCAACAGTTAGGTCATCTAGTTCCTTGAGTAATTCTGCGAAGAATCTCATCCACCCATATTCAAGAAATCTTTTGTTATGAGAGAGGCAGGTAAACGATCCGAAAGAATTAAGATATTCCGATTAGAAAAAATTAGGGATGAAGGGGGAGGAACTGATACTATACCTGTTCTTTATTGGTCGACATGGGCGGAAATTGAACAGGTCAAGGGATCTAGGGTAGCCGAGACATTTCAAGACAGATTAAAGCAAGTTTATTCAATTGTGGTCCGTTTTAGAAATGATAAAAATATAGAAAGTAATATGTTGGTTGAATTCAGAGGGAAAACCACTGCAATTCATACAATAGACAACGAAAGATTTAAGGATAAGTTCATTGAATTAATAGTTAGTGTAGGGTAATGTTTGAGATAGGTAATGACTATTTGGTTTTCATAAAAAGAACTATTGATACCGATTGGCGTGTCGTTGCCTGTATTGTTTCCAATGAACTAGGAATTTCTTCTGAGGTAATTGAAACATCATCAGGGTGCGAAGGTAACTGGGGGAATCATGTCAACGGCAAGAAGACTTTTTCAGTTGATATAAACGGGGTTGCAATTTCAAACGAGCTTAAGCCATCTTCCATAAGTCACGAAATTCTTTATGAATTAGCTGTATCCGGAGAAGCATTCAGTGTCCGAGTAGCTAAAGTAGGAGATTTATATGTACGTGAGGGAAGGGTTACGATCACAGATTACAGAGAGAATCAAACAGCCTGGCAACCTTTTTCTTTTAGTGCCACATTAAAGGGAAAAGGAAAAATACAGGGAAGGTTCTTTAAGTTTCTAGCCGATAATATTGCGAGGTACATTACCCCTGAAAATGAAGATAAGATTATAGTTAAGTCATATGGCAATCAAGGGCCTTAACAGTGTTAAACTAATGCTTCAGAAGAAGTCCAAAACCTATCGAAACGGAATACGCGAAGTAGTTAGAGATACTGGTTTAGACATTGAATTCAGGGCTAAAATGAATGCGCCTCCTATGATCGACGGCTTGATCAATGGTAAGATAGTTTCAAACAAAAACGGTTATGGTTTCGCCATATTGGTAAACTCAATGCCAGGTCCTCCAATGATGAGGAACATGCCGGTTTATTTGGAATTTGGGACCGGGTTAAATGCCGGGTATTATGTGAATATGTTGCCCAAAGAATGGCAGGATGCAGCAAGAAAATATTATATAAACGGAAAGGGGAAAACAAGGGTCCATAGTTATCTTTTCCCTGCATGGATATCATTTACTCCGTTATTTGTTGATAAAGTTAGAGCAGTATTGAAAAGATGAGAAATGTTGGTTACGAGCTGAGGGTTGGTTATATGACTTTATTGAGTTCACTTTCCTACAAGGACAAAACGGTATTTGTATATGATGAAATCGCTGATCCAGATGACCTTTCACAATTTTATATTGTTGTGTCCGGCCAGACTTCAACAGATGACAGCCTTAAATGCGGTTTTTCAACAATAGACCTTATCTCATTCAATATAATAGCTAAATACCCATTAGGATCTGGGACTAAAAAAGATGTTGAAATGATTGCTGACTCTTTATTGGGCCTAGCAATACCATATCCTGGATCTACAGGATTGAGCATACCAAGTCTTAATATCTGGGATACAAAAAAGATTACCGAAAGGGATTTGATTGGTGAATCTAGCAGTGAGAGAATAATAACCAAGATTATTACAATACAGCATAAAGTAAATCATATTTGATAATTAAAATAAAGTGATATGGCGTTAAGAATGCAGAATGGAAAGGAATACCTTTTATTTGTTAAAAGGGCCGCTGATGAGACATGGAAAACAATTGCATGTCTTTCAAGTAATGGAGTGAGTAGAGGGGCTGACGCAATCACATCTTCTACAAAATGTAGCGATGGTTTCCAAGAATCTAAATCAGGTGAAAAAAACTGGAGCTTTTCCGGAGAAGGGAATGCAGTTGATGACACTTTGCAAGCTTCGGAGGTTTCATTGAATGACTTAAAAGACATGTGGGCTTCAGGGGAAGATGCTGAATGGAAAATGGCGAAAGTTGGATCTACAGAAGTTGACTACGGTTTTGGATGGATAAGCCAATTGGACTCAACAGCAGGAAACAATGAAGCTTATACATTTTCGCTGACCGTCCAAGGAACTGGAGTGTTAGCTACCACAGAACCGGTAACTCCTTAATTTAATGTTATGAGGATTGTATTGAGTATAGGGGGTGAAAGAATCCCCCTTTATTTCGGAATGGTGGCATTTGAAGAGATGCAAAAACTTGTTTCTTCATATATGGGAACAAATAAATATGCATGCGATGTTGCTTGGGCAGGGTATCTTAACCAATGTGCAATTGATTCTTTATATCCTGAAATGACATATGGGGACCTAATGGTTAAACTTGAAGATCACTTTTTTGATGTTGAAAAATCAGACAGTAACATTAATGAAGTACTTAAAGTGTTTGAGGAAAGTAAAGCAGGGTCCAAACTGTTCAATGTTGTAGACCAAGCCTTAGATATCCTTAAAAACGTTGGTGATGACTTGAAGGGTGAAGAGTCAAAAAAAAAGACCAAGAAGATTCCGAAAACAAGGAGATTACCTACGAAGAGATAAAAGAGATCGCATTTGGGGAGATGGGCTTATTGCCTATTGAATATTATAGCCTGACACCTTACGAATTCGGCCTGATGTATAAGGGGTTCCTAAAAAAGGAGCGTAAGGCTCAAAAGAATGTTAGAGAAATTTCTTGGCACATAATAAAGGGTTATGCAGATCCAAAGGATTTGCCTAAAACTAAAGAGTCATGGTGGCCCATAGATGAATCCGACCTAGATCAAGAAAAAAATAACACAGTTAATATTGATAATTGGTCAGATGAAAAGAAAAGTGCTGCACTAGATGCAATTAAGAAGATTACAGGAGGGTAAGGATGGCAGATGCAGTTTTAAGTGTAGAAATAAGAGCTAAATTAGACCAGCTTTCCAAAGGTTTAAGTGTTGCAGAAAAGAGTATAGAAGACTTTGTAAATAGGGGAGATAGACATATTTCCGCTATTGAGCAAAGATTTGATAAAATGGGCAAGTCTACCAAGGAGATTGCCGAAAACATAAAAAATTCTTTTGGTGGTGTTTCATTGGATAAATACTTCCAGTCAATAAATAATGGAACTTCTGTAATAGACCATGCAAAGGAAGGCGTTGCAAAGTACAAATCAGAGGTTGAAAGGTTAAAGGCGGTTTCGGTTGATTTAAGCAATCAGATCAAAGAAAAGACCAAAGCCTTAAACGAAAGTAAAAACGCAACTGAACAGGCTAAAACTGCTACAGAGAAGCAAAGGAAGGCTACTGAGTCTGAAAGAACAGAGCTTCAGAGGTTAAAGAAAGAATTAGCTGCATTAACACTTGAAAAAAGAAAGAATCAACAAGCAACTACAGCAGCTTCAGGTTCTTATCGCGAAGCACAACAAAGATTAACAGCTTTAGGTAAATCTATTCGGGAAAATGCTAATGGATTTAATCTTAAGAATAAAGCAGTCCGAGCTCAGATAGCCGAATATACCAAGCTAAACAGTAAATTAAAAGAGTTTGATCGCGCAATGGGAAACCATCAGCGCAATGTCGGTAATTATACCAGTGCCATTTCGGGTGCCATTCCATATCTGACAGAATTTACAACTGCAGCAGGAATTGTGGCCCTAGCGGTTTCTGGAATGAGAGAGTCATTCAATACCAACCTTAAACTTGATGCGCTTAATGTTTCCTTAAGAGAGGTTTCGGGTAGTTCCATTGCATTTGATACAAACCTTAAGTTCCTGAGAGAAACAGCCGATAGATTAGGCTTAGATTTTATGTCCACCGCACAATCTTTTAAGACGTGGCAAGGATCTGCCAAGTTTGCCAATTTAACCGGTTCAGAATCCAGAAAGATATTTGAATCCGTAGCTAATGCCGCGGGGAGACTAAAGCTCTCCAACGAACAAGTACAGGGCACCTTTCTCGCAATGTCTCAAATGATGTCCAAAGGAAAAGTTCAGGCCGAGGAGCTCAGGGGGCAGTTAGGAGAACGATTGCCAGGAGCATTTGCATTAGCTGCAAAAGCAATGGGGGTTACAGAAGCTCAGCTCAATAAGATGCTTGAAAAAGGACAGGTCATTTCTGAGGACTTCCTACCAAAGTTCGCTAAACAATTAGACATTTCATTTGGTAATGACAAAACCGAAAAGATTGTTTCCATGCAAGCATCTGTCAATAGATTGAATACAGCCTTTGACATGCTTTGGGATTCAAAAAGAGCAAAAACATTCTTTACAGAAGTAACTGATGGATTCGCTGAAATGATTCGTGAAATTACTATATTACTTAATTCACAGGATTTTTCTGCTTTCTGGAAAAGGTTTTGGGACAAGAATTACACAGATCAAAGGGGAATGTCCACGGGTGAAAAATATATTCAAAACTTTGGAATAAGTGGTAAGTCCCTTAATGAGCAAAAAAAGAATATTGGTGAATTAGGAATACTATTAAAAAAGGCTAGGGAGAAATACAATAACTTTTATAAAACCTCTGCATCTGATGGCTTATCTGTCAATCAGGCAATGGCAAAGTATGATGAATTAGGTAGATCTGTAAATTATTATATAGCGGCATTATCGGAGGCTATTAAGGTTTATAGGTCACAAGGAGGTATGGATGTTGTAAAAAAATCTGGTACAACACCTGGAGGATCTGATTCAGATGCAAAAAAAGCACAGAGAGAAAGAGAAAAACTAGCAAAAGACATTGCTAGAGAACAGGAATTACTTGAAAAAACACTGTTAAATTCCTATGATAGTCTAAACAAAAGAGAAGTTTCGGGAATCCAGAAAACAATTGAAGAAATAAACCAAAAATATGAAGGATGGAAAAGAAATATTTATGAAAATGTAAAGATTTCTTCCAATGCCTCTGAGGCAATAAAACAGTTAGAGATAAACAATAAAGCTGAGACTATTTTGGCTATTGATAAAATGGTTAAAAAGTCTCTTTCAGATCAAGAAAAGAAAACAAAGGATACTGCAATTAAAATTGCAGATGCCACCAAAAAAATAGCTCAAGATAATATCAATGTTGATTTGGTATTCTCACGTAAATTTGATGAATCAGCTTCTCAAAGGTCATTAAGGATACTTAATTCTGAATACAAAAACTTAGCGGCTGATCTAGAAAAAAGTCTTCGGGGCCAGGTTTCAATAGGCGTTACAAATATTGACGCTGATGGTAGACAGGATAAACTTCAGAAGGAGTACTTTGACAAAGCGGAGCAAATTTATAAAGAGGAGCAACGAATGCGATTGGCAATGGTTGACTCCAGAGGTCTATTTAATAAAGCTCTTGAAAAATCTAATATATTATTAGATGAGAACGTTAGAAAGTTTCAAGCAGGTGCTATTTCAGTAGAACAATTCAAAGCAGTTCAGGATAGCCTCCTAAATCAGCAGGACAGTATTAACGCTCTAAAAACCGTTTATGATCAATTCTCTAGTGGTGTTGGCGATGCTTTCTCAAACATGTTGGTAGAGGGGCAATCCTTTAAATCCGGAATGGAATCATTGTTTAAATCTCTGGTTTCATCACTTATTCAGCAATTCAGTAGACTTGCTGCAATAAAATTATTTAGTGCAATATTCACAGGGGGAGCATCAACTGCAATTTCGACAATATTACCGGGAGTTGGGTTTTCTTCAGGTGGATACACTGGGAACATGTCCCCTAATAAACCTGCTGGAATTGTTCATGGTAAGGAGTTTGTATTTGATGCAGAAAGCACCAAGAGAATAGGAGTGGATAATTTAAGATCACTTCAGTCAGGCGAAATTCCATCTATAAATGATTTTACTCCACGTGTAGCTAAAAATTTTAGCAATTCTAGCCAAAATAATAGTTTTATGGGAAAAAATCGGTTATCTTTAGACCTTAATATAGAAGGTCAAACACGTAATAACGTGACTAAGTGGTCTTATAACAAAGCTACTAGGTTTGAAAAGAAGTTTGGTAAAGGGTAGGATGAGTGATGTACGGGGAAATTTATTTTCATAACTATTGTATAAACGAGGTAGGGGATACTGCTAGGTTATCCATTCGAAAGAAAGACTATCTAGGTCCGGCAACATTTGTTGATGCTGGACCAATTCCATTTGAAAAATCATTATTAAATAACGAAGAGAACCTGTTGGGCGAAATTTATCCAACCCATGCTTCATTGCAGTTGATCGGAGATGAAAATTTTGGAATGGACGATATATTTACAGCCAACGATAGTGAGTTTCAGATTATTCATTTGATAAATAATGAGGTAGACTGGATAGGTTTCTTGACCCCCGAAAGCTTTGGAGAGGATGATACTAATGGAGTTAGGTATTTAGATATCAAAGCTTTTGATGGTTTAACACGGTTAAAGGGGTTAAAATTTATTGATCCAAGTGGGGTAAATTATGGCACTGTAGATGAAAACTATGAAAAATCGCTATTGTTTGCTGTTAAGGAATGTCTCAAGAAAACAGGATTGGAATTAAACATCCTTTCACTTGTGGATCGGTTGCCGATTGAGGTTAACGGAACAGACTCAATTTTCGTTATCGACAAAGTAGAAAACGGATTTATTTACAGTCCTCAATTTGTTTTTTTTGATGAATTGATTGTAATTGGAAATTATCTTTATTTCAAAGAAATCGATGGAAACAAATATGTCAATGCAATCATAGAGGAAATTGATCTTTCAAATCCTTCTTGGGGTAAAGGTATAAAACTAAATCCTCAATATACCCCTGATCCAGTAGCTGCCATAACAGGCTACTTCTATACACCAAATTATGATCAAAATTTAGATCCACTCGCAATATCAACCCATGATGTTAGGGTTTGGGTAAATCCAGAAACCACAATCAATAAAGACAATCAGAATGATGAAGGGAAGAAGTATTACGATTATACCGATGGTACGTTGTCATCATGGGATGTTCTCAACAATATTGCCTTATTATTTGATTCCAGGGTTTCTCAAGAAAATGGGAAATGGGTTTTTGAGTCATTAGATAAACATAGGATTGAGCAAGATTATTTCGAGTATGATTTTGATGGTAATTATTTAAACAGGTTCGAAAAGAGTCAAGATTCTATTATTCCATGTGAACATGACGAAATTAATTACAAGGCTTCTGGAAATACCAGGTATATAGACAAAACCTTAAAAAGTGTTAGTGTAGGATATCAGTATAGATACAAAGCTGAAGGAGACAACCTCACGAATCTTATTCGAAATGGAAAATTTGAAGGGCCAAATGTCCCTATGTCACCAACATATACTCCTGATGGATGGGTAAGAGAGAGTTCTAAATGGGGTATTACAATCGATCTCGGCCAGTTTGCTAGTGGTCAACCATTTGGTAATTTTCTTCAAATGGCCACTCCAAATGAGTTTAATTCATTCAACTGGATTAGGCCAGTAAGAATAAGTATGCTAGAAGGCGATGTGCTTAGAATGTCATGGTGGCAAAGTATTAAAGAGTTTTCTTCGAATGCCAATAGATACAACTATGTAACTATAGTGGTGGAATTGAAAACAAAAGATTCTGTTTACTACCTAGTAAATCATGAGGATGAAAAAGGATGGTCTGACATTAACTATATGTCCGCTAATCCAATAGGTTCTTGGAAGAAAAAAGAAAACAGTATTGTTTGGCATTTTAATACAAACTACTCCACTGGACATAATCCTACTCCTGCAGGAAATTTTTCTGACTTTTCAAAAGTTAATATCAAAAGTGAAGGCCTTCCTGATGATGGAGAAATTACAATAAAATTTGTTGGCTCCGCATTTAAAATGCTTAGAACTGGTGCTACGGGATCACCTATGTACGATAAAGATAAATTTGCTTATGCAATGATCTCTACAACATATGATACTGAAAACGAAAAGCTAGGTTATGAAGAGTGGTCAGAAAACCATGGGCAATTAATGACCTTTTATAAAGGTGAATTTAATCCCGAGATCAAGATAGCTGATGTCCAGATAACCAAAATAGCCAATAAGGATATTGGGATAGGAAGGTTATACGAATACATTCAGGATGGAGACTATTTTGATAAACTTGATGATGTTACAGTATTACTCGGTGATGAAGAGAACAATGATCATCTGTCAATTATTAGTGTAGGTGGCAAAGTCGTTGATAAGTGGATTACTCGGGACAATTCCCTTCAAATATGTCCAATTGGTTTAACACTAGCCAAGTCTATTCAAAGGCGGTATTTAAAACCAAAGAAGTTGATGGACGGAGGATTGAGTACTTATCCAATTAACCTAAATGGAGTAATTCAGTTAGGAGATTATCCAAATACCAAATGGTTTATCAAAGCTGGTGACATCCAATCAAAGGAGCATAGGTTTGGAGGTACAATCTGCCAATATGTAGATCACGAATTGCCGGATGGTGGAAATGATTATGGAGAAAACAGTATTTCAAGCAATTCCAATAAAGCCAATAGCAACGTAAGTTCGGGAGCATCCCAGTCATGGGTAAATGCCCAAAGCTATGTAAAATCAAGTGATTCGACTTTGGATAAGACCTTGCAGCGTGGCAATGAATCTACTTTACCGTTGAAGGTGAGGGGTACCAGGAATACCCATTTATTGGCAATACCTGAATTTTATGTGAATCCAAACGATGAAGTCCCCGGAGAGATTTATCTGCATAGCAATGGTGGATATGTCTATATAAATGGAGTAAAGTGTAAAGTAGGAGATTCCGATAAATGGGATGGTAGATCCTATGATTCGACATTTGATCAGGGATTAAAAACTACTGACAATGTTGAACATAACTCAATAAAAACTACATCCCTAGAAATTAATGGGGAACTGGGTTTGAATGTTACCAAACGAATAAAATTAGCTGATGACACCATAGAAGATTGGTTTTTTGAATCAGGGAGATTAGTGAGAGTGGAAGTAGTGTAGAAAAGATTTAAAATAAATTAGTATGGCAGGTGAAGAGGATAAAGTGAAGTTCCCCTTTGGAATGGGGATAGCGGAAGTCATAAAAGGAGAAGATTGGTTTTTGATGGCCGATGAAAACGGTGAAGCATTAGCATCACAATGGAACAAGGCCAAAGAGTTTTTGAACATTACCGGTATAGAACTAGAACCCCTAGTAGGAGGAGACAGCTCTGCTACTGCCCTTGTCGTGGCCAATGGTCCTGCAGGAGAACAGAGAACAGCAGAAGTATCTAGCGGTAAATGGTATGACTTCGGTAGTGGTCCTGTAGAGGCCAGTGCTGACAGACGTTGGAAATCCTATTGGAGCGGAACTTCTTGGGTCCTGAAGGACATGGGGGCGTTGCCGGACTCACTTGCTGACGGCGATGTGTTGCCCGGAAACAAAAAGGCTCCTGACGGAAATAAGATTTACAACAAAAGGGCGTCCAAGAGAACGGAACTTATGGCCGATGATTTTTCTAAGGCTTTCGTTTCTAAGCCTGTCGCCAAGGAGGTTGTGGGATCTAGGTTCGATAACGGCTATTATATCGGATCGACAGGGGAGTTTGTCTATGATCCAGCATATAAGACCGGACCTTTCCAAAAATATGTGGGGCCAGACCCTTTAATGTACAAAGGCGAGATAGATGGCCTTAAACCTGCTGTTGTCGGGTTTGATCAAGACTTCAATTATCTTGGAGTTGTCAGCGGACCGTTGGTATCAAACTCTGTTTATACAAATGTTCCTGTAACCTTACCGGGCGTGGTATATGTTAGGCCATCATTCAAGACCAACGGGAACGAATCTTTTATCGTACCCACTTCTGAATACGCTTTCAATATCACCATCAAGAACCCTCAGCTGTTCAATAAGTCCGCTGTTGTTACCGAGGCAATGAAGCAATTCGGGGTTATGGAGAATAGGTATATATCAAATACCACAGGGGCATTGAATACGTCTAATGGTTGGTACACGGCTTATGTTCCACTTACAAACTACAAATACCCACGTATATATGTAACAGGCGTAACCACTTTTGCAGAGAACAAATGGGGAAGGTTCATTGATTCAAGCGGAGCGTTGATCTCTTTCGGGAGCTATGCAGACCTTTCGACCATTGGTCTTGCAGTACCTTCAAATGCCATAGCCTTTGAGGTTACTGTCAAGCACGCCAACGATCCGATGAAGGTCATGGATTCAATCATGATATCCTTTGACAAGAGTCCATATGAAAGTTTCAGGTCAAATCCGGCAACCATTGGAGCCGTAATGAACATCCCATTGTCGGGAAATGTGGATACAGGCATTAAGCAGTCACCTGATACATTCATGATTGCTGGAGATTCCCTTGTTAAGCAGGGTGATGGCACCGGCACATATCCTGGATTGCAGGTCCTACTTAAAGAAAAGGTAAACTTTGCCAACTTCTATTCCTTTGGATATCCTGGATCAGCGTTGACGGCTCCAACTGAAGGAACAGGAAGTATAATCCAGAATAGGTCTGCCTGGACAATTGGAGATGTTAATGCACTCCTTTGTGGAACCAATGATTTTAGGTTAAGTCGACCTATCGGAGATTTCCATACTGATTATATTAACGGTACAGGATTAAACTATTTCACTTTTTATGGTGCATTGAGGGTTTATATTGATTATATCAGAACAAGCAAACCACAATCAAGTATTATTTTCATCACACCACCAAATAGAGATAATAGTGGGTATAACACATATACTAAGAATTCAGTTAACAAGACTTTAGTAGATTACTGCATCGCCATGGAATTAGTTGCCGAAAAAGAAGGTATACCCATTATAAGTTCCATCAAGGAAGTTCCCATAACTTTGAGAAGCCTTGGTGTTGATACTTGGGATGGATTGCATTTGAACAGTTCAGGATACGCCAAACTGTTTGCAGAGTTTTATCCAAAGGTTTTAAAGATCATCAGGTAGTAACAAGCCACTATTTCGGTAGGGGCTGATATAAAATAGATAGTGCGGAAACATTCAAAGAAAAAGCCAGTGGATTTCGATATCCACTAGCATTGAAACATAATGTAAGGAACTCCTGGGCTGTTGTTCGGAGAGAGGGCCCAGGTAGAACACTTACCTAGTCAGCGAAAAATTCGCGATGCGTAAACATATAAAATATTATATAAAAATATATCACGGTAATGTGAATGTTGCAAACAGAAAAAAGGCCCAGTCTATGGAAAGACGGGGCCACCTGATATGTAAACCCTTTGAGAGGTCTGCATGTTGCGATGATTAAGATAGGAAATAAAAACAAGAAACCCAACGGACACTACACCATTGGGTTCCAAAAACTACTCATTTACCTATTAGATTATCCAAAGTTAATTGAAATATGGTAAACAAAAAAGCCCAACAGATAAACTGATGGGCCTAGAAAATGAAAAACCTTCTAATTGGGATTGAAGGGTTTTATGAAGGTACATATTAAAAACAAAAAACCCAACAGCGGGAGGGTTGCCATTGGGTCATGAATGTATATAGAATTAAATGTTCTTAAATATAGTGATAATAAAACGAAACCCAATAACTGGAAACGCTATTGGGTCACTATCTAAATTATGGTAAAATTTATGGGGACTTAAAGATAGTGAATAAAAACAAAAAGCCCAACGGGTCGCATTCCATTGGGCCAAACCGAAACTGCTATGAGAACTAACAGTTGTTTAAATATAGGAAAAAAAATGAAAACAGGAGAAAAGGGATTGGCATTGATCAAGAGCTTTGAGGGATTCTATCCCAAGCCTTACAGGGACCCGATTGGTATTCCTACCATTGGATATGGTTTCACATATTATTTGCCTGATAGGCGTAAGGTAACGATGCAGGACAGGCCATTGACGGAACATCAGGCCACATGCATGCTGCAGGAGATCTTGAAGGGGTACGAGAACGATGTAAACAGGCTCGTACGTGTGCAGTTGACACAGGACCAGTTCGATGCCTTGGTGAGCTTTACCTTCAATCTGGGTGCGACAAATCTCAGCAAATCTACACTATTAAAAAAGCTCAATGTAAACCCAAACGATCCTTCAATCCGTGATGAGTTCGCAAAATGGAACAAGGCCGGGGGAAAGGTGTTTGCAGGATTGGTAAGGAGAAGAAAAGCAGAAGCGGATTTATATTTCAGTTAGTAAGGGGATGAATGAGTTAGAAAAAGAGCAACAGTCACAACCAAAAGGTAGCAAACAGCCAACTTTCATGCAGATAGTTAGCCATCCTGTTACCTATGCATTGATGGTTGTGGTGTCGGTATTCTGGTTTGTCCTCTATTGGGTAACCGATAGGGGCGACAGTCAGAACGACAAGATGATCCAGATGCAGGACAGGCTATACCAACAGATGATCGAGGAAGTAAGGAAACAGGTCACACCTGCAGTTGATAGGGTTAACGAAGCCGCCACCAAAGTGGATAGTGCTGCAATCCGTGTTGATAGTGTTGCTCAACAACAAAAACTAAGGAAAGGAGCTAAGAAATGAGGTGGTTTTTATTGATGTTCTTGGTAATAAGCGTAAGCTATCAACCAAAGAGCGAACCTAGCAAAAGGAACGAATTAGCAGAGCCTATTGAAAACATTGTTATCAAACTCGATACGATTTCCAATAAGCTAGACAGTATTTCACAGAAGATAGAACAATTATGAGAATAATTTTAATGGCTATGGCCTGCGCTCTATTGACTGGTTGCGGACTTTTCAAGAAATCAAATAAGATTGATAAAACGCTAACTAGCATAGAGGTGAGTAAAGATGTCAAGGTCAGTACTGATACCAAAAAGGAGCAATTGGACAGATCCAAAACTGATGTCAAATCAAGCGTCCATAGCGATGAAAGCACAAAGGTCTATCCAACTAAGGGAACTGAAGTGAAAATCAATCCTGATGGCTCCATGACGTTCCAAGCTGACAGTATAATCCAAAAGGCAAGAAGGAACAGCAATGAGGCCAAGAATATTGCCAATGATATAAAGAATACATTAGATCAGAAGGCAGACAGTGTCGCTGAAGAAAAGGGAAAGAAAGAAGAAAAGAAGCAGTCCGAGGAAAGGACCAGTACACCGGATAAGGGGGCAATTTTCGTTAATAAGATTGGCTGGTCGGTAGCAATCTTGATTATATTGATTGTCGGTGCTTGGTGGTTTTTTGGGATTGGAAGGAGGAAAAAACATTAAAATCCCCAAAAATGGGAAATTGGTGTTAAACTATTTGGAATGTTTTTTGTTATTTAGATTAAATATATGGAAGGATATACCCACTTAGCAGAATTGTACGGTTTCCGTTGTTGGTATAACGATGAAACTGGAGAAGTCAAAGGAACTAATTGGTTTAATGAAAAAATGATTGATTTATTTATTTGGTTAGACACAACCTTTGATATGAATGATGGCTTCTACATTAAGGTAATTGAGAAGCTCTAAAAAAGAAGCTTACTCATTCTAGGTCATAATTTTCGGCTTCTATAAAACTAGATCATTTTTCTACTTTTTAACGGGGATTTTAAAGGGTCTCCCGTTTGGTCTCCGAATTACTCTACCTTTTACCGTAATCGTCATTCGGAAAATATACTCCTGATTGTCGTCTTTTTTGGAATTATCTAACGCCATTGTCAAATATATTTTTAGTCAGGACTGCCTTTTTCAGCCCTCAATCCCTATTTACTTCTCCCATAGGGAAGGGATTACTCGAATACGATCGAGATTGACCTAAAAAAGCCCCGACCTTCTCGAGTGGTCGAGGCAATTTTTTTACACATGGCCTTTACACAGTTGTTTGATTAAAGGATTTGACAGTGTCTTGGTTAAATAATTCCGAGACAAATGTATTACTAAAAATGAAATTATAAAAAGTTTTATATAAATTATTTAAAAAATTCCTTTTGGTTGACAAAGGACATAATTAAAAATATCCTGTATTTCTTTGTTTTACTAAGCTTAAGAAAGTACCTTTATTCAAAATAATAAATGAATAATGGAAGATAAAGTCGATTTTGTAATTAATCAAGCGGATGGATCGGAATCATTTTTTACTGCATACATAAAAAAAGATGGACATAAATTAGATATCACCCTCACAACTGATACTGGGGTCCGCGAATTCTTCGAAATTATTAAAGAAGATTCAGAAATTATCGTGAATACTTTATCAATGTCTATAAGGTTGCAATCGCATACACCTTTATATAAAAAACTGCTGGAAATTGGAGAAGTTTATTTTCAGCCACTCTAACCAGTGGCTTTTTTATAAATAACCCCAGTTGAAATGCTGAAAACAACTGGGGAATTAACGAAAATTATCATGCAAAAGCATGATCGTTTAAATATACAAAATAAATTCCCCGAGACCATGACGAAACGGGGAATCTAAATTTAGTAAACCACTATATTAATTGCTCTTTTACATCAAACATACGAGATTGATAATAGTTTGGAAAAAAATAATCCCCAGCACCTACGAAAATACCGGGGAAATATCAATACAAAAACCTTGGCTCGTTGAGCCTACTATCCCAATTAACAAACAAAGATTATAATTGTTTAAAAAATGCCGCCTACCTTTATGGGATAGACGGCAATTTTTATGAATATAAATATTACTTGTTTGCAGTGATAAAACAACGGATAATAAAATTTTGTTTTTCCTATTCCATTTTTTTGATCGGTCTATTGCCTTTCTTGAAGTGCACGAACCGTGTATAGAACCAATGCAATGCGCTTGCTTCATCTTCGTTACGGGCGTAGCCTTCTATTTCCTCACGGGATTTATCCATAAGCGTTGCACCTATTTCATTGAGGATAATATCACGAATGTTCCTTGCATCCGTATTCTTTAACGGTTGCTCGCATTCTTTGATTGCCTGGAGTATTTTGTCTATTGTGGATTGCATGGAACAAAGGTAAGTAAAAAGCCTAACGGTAGGTTAGGCTTGTGAATTTTGGTTTAAAATCTTGCCATAGTTCCAAGGCAGTTTTCTGTATTTGAGGTAACCAATCTTCGTTGTTTACTCTTATTCCTTTCTTTTTACCCTTTTCTAAGTAGGTAACAAAAGCATAGTATGACATGTTTTCCTTTGATTTATCGTAGTCATATCTAAAACTATCAAAGTGAAATGTAATTTCAACCTTTAAACGATTGCCATTATCTAATTTGAATATCTTCTCTTTATGTGCCATTATATGCAAAATTAATGATTTCCATTGAAGATTTTTAGCGCCCTTTCAATAGCTTTCTTGGTGTCTTGTTGGCGACCGTATAGCAAAGCCAACTCGGTATATTACGACTTAAATTTCGGCCAAAGGTTGTAGCCAATATCAGGATTATTGGACTGATATTTCCTGATAAGTTCAACTTCAACCTTATTAACTTCTTTAATGTCATCCGTGTAGGATTCCCAAAGTATTTGTTTTCTTATGGTAAAATCCAACATTTGGTCCTCTGTGAAATCAGCAGCAATCAATCTGCTGTTAGCACTGCCGAAATAATTCAAAGTGTTGGTTAGGTCTTTCCCAATGTATATTTTGCCGTTCGGATATGTTATTTTGTAGATTACTTTCTTTTGCATATCCATAAATTTATAGGTAATAACTGATAAAATTTAATCTTTATACTTTTCTAGTTGTAACGTTAATTACATTATATTAGAGTTTTATTTAATCATGTAATTTTCAAATGAGAGTTTTTACTTATATTTTATTTGGGTTGATTTTTTTAGGTATAAACATAAATAAAGCACAATGCCAGAATAATTTTAATTCAAATGGGATTAAAGATCAAAAATTTAACCTTACAGGAACTATTCTTGTTTCTTCGCCGAGTGGTGAAATTTTAACCAAGAGCGAAAACATAAGGTCTATATCATATTTATCGCTAATAAAGTTAGATAAAAACGAAGGATATCTTATTTCAATAAAAAATTCGAAATTGAATATAGATGATGTTTTTAACGTTAAAATAACAGAAAAAGTTGCAGACTTGACAAATCATTTTGATGGCATCAAAGATACATTTGCATACAGTGGTATTTTGACAAATATTGAAAAAAATAGTGAATCGTATGGTTTTATGGCCTCTTTTACCAGTAAAGATGAGAGTAAATTTAATTTATTTACAATTATAATTAGCCATAACAACTATAATGAAGTTATTTCTTTCTTACGATAACCAAATTTCGTGATAATACTTTCATTTCTTATTTAAATTATACCATTGATTTTTAAATAATAGTAGGGGGTATTTAATTCCCCAAGATTGGGGAGGGTGTTAAACATTTAAATTTATGGTCCTCACAGCTATCTGAACATTTAACCAGAGTATCCCATGGACTTATTTCTCCGCTTTCAAATTGCTCCTTGGTATATTTGGGATGCTCTTAATGATGATGCGTAAGATCTCCTATTTTAAATGATTGCCCAACAAATCGGCAGTTGTAGCATTGTTTTCTTTTCTTCATCTGTTCAAACTTATATGTTATCACTTATTTCACTGATAATAGATAATATCACTCTTTCCGGTGTTAACCCTATTTCAATTGTTTTATCAATATTTCTTCCACGCTTGTTGATAGTTTCCTGAACTCACTGTCTACTTGGAATAGATCCTCATGCATGGAAAGGCTGTTTATTACCGTTGCATGGTTTCGGCCGCCAATAAGATCTCCTATCTGCTGTAATGTAAGCTTGGTGTACTTCCTTAGATAGTGGCAGATAAGCGAACGTGCCGTAACAAATTCCCTTAACCGGGATTTGCCCTTAACCTGTTGCAGCGTGATTCCCGTAACCTCGCTGACCGCTTCTATTACTGGTCCCTTGTCCTTATTAAGGAAGGATAGCCTATCGTAGCTATCCAGTCCTAAGTATATTAGTGGGGTCATGAGGCATCCTGTAACATGTCGAATAAAGTCGGTACCGATAGTTTGTACTCCAATGCTTTCAAATAGAATAGACCATCATCATAATAATCTGGATTAAGCTCTGCTGATATCGCTTTACGGCCAAGCTTCAATGATTGATGGGCTGTAGAGAATAATCCGCCAAATGGGTCATCCACCAAGTCACCTTCATTTGTGAAACGATAGATCAATCGATCGATGATATCTAATTGAAGAGGGCAAATATGCTTCTCACGTTTCCTATTCGCCTGATTTGCATTCAGCGTATTCATTCGGTTGATATCAGTCCATACAAGATCATTGCTTGATGTCGGTGGAATGGTCATGAACAATTTGGAAAGCTTTCCAGACCTGTCAAGATCCTCACAAACTCGTAGATGTTCCTGGAAATTGTAAACAGTAGCTCGGTCGAACTCTTTCCATTTGTTGAACACATACTTCATATCGGCTTTGGATAGTTCCTCAAATGACAGGAAACGATCGCCAGAAGATTTCCAATAAGCATGTGCATCCAACTGCCAAAGGCTTAAAAGGTATTCATCTATTTTCTTAACCACAGGATCATCGGCGTAGGCATTGTTCATTTCCGTAGGGGCTTTGCGAAATAATAGAACGTATTCAGGTAATCCAACTCCCATTTTTGTCGCATCCTTGCGCTGTTCGCCCCATGTGAGCCGGTATGTTTGATTATTTTCCCTAACAACATCTGTTGTAATTGTGATTTTCCCTACCAAATAAAATCCATGTTTGCGAAAGCATCTAACTGTATCTCCACTGAAATCATCGATCGTAGTAAAGCAGGTGCCGTTTTGATGGGAATACCGAATACGGTCCTTAACATGGATTGCAGCTATACGGCCAGGCTTTAATGTCCGGTGAAGCTCCGGTACCAGGAAATCCATTTGCTCAAAAAATCCCTCATTTCCGAAATTGTGTCCGAAATCATTGTAATTGTCGCTGTATTCGTAGTGGTCCCCGAATGGGATAGAGGTCAGGATCATGTCACTGTGGTTGTCCGGCATTTCCTGATGTATAATCGTTGTATCCTCATTGTAAACCGTAGCTCCGGCTACAACTGCAGATCTTCTGTTATTAAAAAGTTGACGTTTCATGTCTGATCTAATTTTATTGGTATTCAATCCGTATTCACGGACCAGATTTATCATTTCCGTTTGAAGTTCGATATGGTTACCCCATTTCTCTTTCAAGGCTTTTAATACTTCCCTTTCATTTTGGGTGTGGATGATGTAGACGTTGACCTCATTAGTCTGCCCAAATCTGTAAGTCCTATGGATGGCTTGAATGAAATCATTGAATTTGTAGTCTATACCTACGAAAATCATGTTATTGCAATGGTGCTGTAAGTTACATCCTGATCCGGCTATCTTAGGTTTGGTAGATAGGATCTGATATTTCCCTTCGGAGAAATCTATCAATAGCCTTTCTTTCTCATCATTGGATTGAGATCCGTAAACCGATTGCAGATCATCATGGAGTGAAACCGTTTTGAATTTCCTTTCTATGGCCATACGTTCACTTTCCAGGTGATGCCAAAGAATCCAGTTTGAATAAGGTCCATTCTGTTGAACAATATCAAAGGCTTTATCAACCCGTAGACTTACGCTCTCAGATTTCTCACGACTAACATCAACCAGACTTTTTGTTGTGTCCTTGAATAATACGATATCACCTTTCTTATTTTGGATAACATCATCGGTCAAATTTTGGACCTCGATCTCATGTATGTTCAATTTCGGTAGGTCATATCCGATATCATCAAATCCCAGATCACTTGGTTTATTGATAAAAACAGCCCATGTTGCTACCCATTTCCAAAACTCCTCCTTCTTGTTTTCGTAAAGAGTTAGATGACCAGCTTTGGTACTATCTCTTTGGAAGAATCTTGTTAATGCGTGACCTCGATCGATTACTCCAAGATAGTCTGCATAATTAAGAATCTCTATGAAATCATTTGGCGTTGGCGTAGCAGTTGCAACGAACCGGTAAGGGATCTGTTTGAAATACTGCAGAACATAATTCGTTGTCTCTGTTTTAAGGTTGCGCAGAATGGATGCTTCATCGAATGACACGCCGCCAAACATCAAAGGATCTATATCGCCTTTCCTTACCCGTTCGTAATTCGTGAGATATATCTTCTTATCGTATTTGATGCTATCCGTCGTTTCTGTGATATATTCAACCTCAAATCCGGTATTTAGAAAATCATTATCCCTTTTAAACTCACCAACTACGGCCAGGGGCATGCAGATCAGGAAAGGTTTACCGGTGATCTCAATAACCTGTTTTGCAATTTCAAGCTGCATCATAGATTTACCAAGTCCGAAACTTGCGAATATTGCCCTACGCCCACCTTCGATACACCATGGTACGATTACCTTCTGATGTGGTAGAAGCTTATCGGATAACCTGGATGGATCTATCTTGGTACCGAAGTTTTCGGCAATTACAATCTTGCTTTCTAAAAATTCTTTATAATTTTTCATCCCTCAAATATTTTAATCTGCTTATTCGGTTTGTTCAATTGCTCCTCGGCTTTGATTGCTTCGAGTTTCTTCCTTGCTAGTCCGATTACTTCGAGCATCTGATCGTGATTCAAACCATTCTCCTGGAGATAGGCTATTATCATATCTGCTTGTTCTTGGATGGTCATCCCTCTTGCCCTCCATCTTGGGTGTGGATATTGCCGAGCAAAGAGCCTTTAACAGCCTGTAATATCTCTTCGTAAAGCTGTGATTTTAGGTTACAAGGCTTACCGAAAATATCTTTGTATCGTTCAAATACATAGGTATCAAAATCGTCCTGAGTCAATCCTTCGCCATCGTTGGCGTCTTCTAAGAAAATACCTGCAAGTCTTTGACAATCCATATGAGATTTCCATGTATAGCCTTCTCCACCATCCACATTGAATGACGTATGATAATTTTCACCTTTATTAATTTTCAATCCACAGAAATTGCAGACATGGTCTTTATTTGCTTTGACTACTTTATTCGATAGTGTTTCCATTTGTGTTTGATTTTAAGTGGTTGTATTTGGTTAATAATGTATCAACTTCATTACGCTTATCGCTACCTAAGTAACCTTTAACATCTTCCAACATCTCAACAAGCTCCGCATTATGCTCTTGAAGATCCTGTGTTTGGGATTGACTTTCATCCAATTGATATTTCAAAACAGCTATTCTAATATCTTTATCTGACATCGTTACGCTCATTTCTGCCATACAGGAATAACCGTTTGCTAATGCTACTTTTCCAAGCAGTTCTTTTGTTGTTAATCTTTCCATTTTGTTGTGTGTTTATGTGCATACTCCTTTGATATCTGTAGCATTTCTTCCTTTTCTTCTGGTGTCAATCGAATACCGAAAAACATCCTGATATTTTTAAGTAGCTTTTTCATTATGCAGATAGGTTTTTAAATTTCTTTTCTTCTGATTCCTTCCATGCTGATCGGATTTCCTCGTTGCTCCTTGGATCATCAAGCTCCACGAACTTTATAGTATTCTTGGAATCGTACATAGGTACAGAGCGCATGGCTTTGGGCTGTTTGGTTTGGAATATCTTTTCGTTCTTCTGTAGCTTGACATGTCCCTTTTGCATCGATGGTTTATCGATAGGTTCCGTTACCTTGGTTTTTATCCTTGTATTGGGCCTTGACTTCAACTTTGGATCTGCCTTTTGCCTTATCATCTTGAACTTTCCTTTTTCAGGGTGTTTCTGAAGCAACTGGTTCACGTATCTAGTGGTTATGCCGTATTTAATACCTACTTCAATTGATGTCATCGTAAGTCTGTCAATTGCCATTTGATCGTACATCTTCCTCTTTTCAGAAGAAGCACGGTCCGCAACCCCAATTATCCTCCGGATTATTGACCTTACACTGTTGTAGTTTATACCGGTTTCTTTGGTTATTTCAATAGGGGACTTTCCTGATCTTGACAGATAGACTATCATGTCTATTTCTTCGGTTGTGAATTTCTTTTTCATGATTCCTCCTTAACTGCTTTTAGAACTCTTTGGAAAACATCGTTTTCACATTCGTATTCCTCAATGAGAATTCCGTAAATACTTTCCTTTTTTGATCTTCCTGTTATCCATAGGAAGAAATAGGCACTATGCCAACCAAAGGCTTTTATCCTTCCTTCCATAGTTATTAATTCACCATCTTCATTAATGGCTGAATAATGGGTTATGAATGTTTTCATCTGATTTAATCTTTTGTCACGTGAATAGACATTATCAACCCTACTTGGTGTTCGGGTCTAATCATCGTAGTTAACAGTATTGCTCCATTAGGTTTGGTGAATTCTAGTTTTAAATATTGTCCTTCTGTTTGAAACATTACATCTTGAACCTTTTTTAGTAATACAGCATTAAGTCCTAAAACATTAAGGCTGCTATTAGCTTTTTTAGGTATTACTTTTTCTATGTCAGGATATTTATCGTCATAGAATTCATGTGTAATGGTCATCATACCTTTTTTTGACTTGATGCCATTAGGGAGTATTTCAAACCAATCACACTTTTTCATAATTTGTAAATGGGATTTATGAAGAAGTTTACCATCTAGTATTTTGGCACATTCTTCATCAATATCATGAAGTGATAAATGTTGTTTTATAGCTACATGTGCATCAGTAGCATATACATATCCATTTTTAAAATACACACATTGCATTGCAGGTCTTAGGTCGTCATTACTGCAAATGGTTTCTAATTTGGTATCAAGGAAATTGCTTTTTCCTATATTCATTTTAATGTTCATAATTGTTTAATCTTTAAGTCTGGAAATAGAAAAGCCTTCACGAATAGCGAAGGCTGAATCATCAGTTATTTTGTTGTGGCAGTTCCTGCAGAGTGGAAGCCAATACTCAATCTTGTTAAGGTTTATTCCCCTGGATTTCATGTGATGGACATCAGTAGTTACATGAGTGCATCCATTTAATTTAGCTTTGCAGTAGGGGTTATCTTCTTTGAACTTCTTTGCAAGTTTGTAGTAAATCCTATCTTCCTTAATTCCCTTTTTGGATCGTTTGGGAATTGGGATATTTTTCTTTTGGATAGGCTTTTTAATGAAATTCTTGTTATAACAAAAAAGGCACATACGCTTACTGAATATGTACCTTTCATCTTTGCAGGATTCACAAATCTTTTTCTTTCGCTTTATCATGCCGAATCGATTTTAAACCTAAAATATTCTTCTCCTTTTTTTACCTTTATCTTTTTTACATTCCCCTCGGAGATCAACTTATCATTGATACCGTACTTCTTACAGATAATGTCCTGTGTAGGTTTAATAGGGTTATCCCAATCCGCTAAGGAGCTGGACAGTCCGAATTCAAAATCTATTCTGTAAGGTGGGGGAGGAAGTTGTATTTTACTTGGTAGGAGTAGGAGAGTATGCTTTTCGTATGCTTTGTATTTAGGAGTTTTAAACCGTTTACCCTGCCAAGCTTCGTTAACTGATAAAGGTTTAATATCAATCCTAATCATTTAGTTTTTCCTTTCCGAATAGTAATTCAATTGCTTCTTGTTGAGTTAGGGGTTTTGCGTATCTTGCTCTAAATGTATAGATACTAGAATCGTAGGAATTTTGAAACTTTACTACATAGTCGCCTCTAGAGTCTATAGAGGATAAAACACCTATAAAGTATTCATCTTCTTTAGTTACCCAAGCTTTGATAACATCCCCAACCTTTGGTTTTTCTTCGGGTTTGATACGGTATTCTATTCCATCAACAAAAGCTGGGTTCTTCAGTTCATCCCAAACACCTTCGTTCATCATGTCATATGTTTTATACTCAATCACCGCCCCATTCTTATGAGCTTCTTTTAGTTCAGCGAATTTATCTTCTTCTAATAAAGCCTGTTTTAGATTATCAATAGCTACCTCAAATTGAGATATGCTTTCTTTTACTAATTCCCTGTTCATTTTCTTAATTTTTTATTCGGTTAATAAATCTGTTATTTCTTGTTCCATTTCGATTAGGTTGTCGAAAAAGGTCTTTAGTGCAATACGTTCTGATTGGTTTTTTAAAGAGAATCGTATCTCGTTTTCAGATACTTCTTTCAGTACCGCTTTAGCTCCCTCAACCTTTCCAGGGTTTTCGCTCAATACTTTCCTCAAAAGGTCGATTACCTTTCTGTTCGATAGCCGTGTGTTAGGGTCTTTGATACTTTCGTTTTCCTTGTCCTTGATCGTGTCCAAAACTGCCTGATGGTACATTCCAAACTTTACTTCGTTGGAGTAGGAGACAAGCTTGAAATGTTCGTTAAGGAATCGGTACAGGTAGACAGCTGAAAAGGGGATGACCTTTGTGAGTTTGTACTTGGCGAATCCCTCTATCAAATGCAGCTTAGCGAGTACCTTTTGTTCCTCAATTGATGGAATTGGTTTTTCTTCTTCCTTATGCGATACCTGTTTTGCGATTTCCGCACGTTTTGCTGACGTGTAATGAGCTTTTAGGAATTTAATGACCGTGACTATAGAAAGACCAAGAAAGTCGCCGTATTCACCTAAAACACCTTTGTTAATCGCAATGGGAATTTCAAGCAATCTGATGTTAGGAACAGCCCGTTTGATTTCAAGCGCAATTCCGTCCATTAGGTGACTTCCCTTTTCTTCATTGGGGTTGAATCCCAAATCTTTTTGAGCCTTCAATATCGCAGGTAGGACAACTTTGTCAATCTCCAGTTCCTCAACATCACGAGCCATGGGGGAATCCAGCATTTCCACGCAAAGTTCAAATCTTTGAAGAGCCGTGTATTTTTCGATTTTAGTGAGCCCTGTTTCCATATTTTTTCATTATTACTTCCTGTGCGATCTGTTCGTGTGTCTTTTGTGGCGCATCCTTCGATTGGTTCTCTACCTTTGGTTTTCTTCCCTGCCGTATCTCCGATGTTATCCAGGAGTTGAAGTACCGTTTGAATTCCTGCTCGGTTTCTTCAATTTTTCCCGATCCGAGAATATAAAGTTCAAAGGCATCGAGCCATTCAAGGACATCGTGGACCAACAGGGAATTTTTCATTGCAATCGTGTTCAGCCACTCGGAATAACCGGCGCAACTTTCCTTTAATTTTTGTATCGGTTTTTTACCGAATTGATTTGAAGAAAAAGTGAGTGTGGTTTTTTCTATTTCATTCACTTTATTTTCTATTTCTATTTTACTTTCTATTTCTCTTTCTCTTTCACTTTCTAAAGGTGGGTTATTTTGGGTTTCCGAATTGGGTTTTTTGGGTTTTTCATCCTTTGGTGGTCTACCTCCTTTTTTGCCATTTTCCCTATTTGCTTTTTGCTTTCGTAATCGTGAATTGACTGAAATATGTGTATATTCATTGTCTTCAATTTCAAACTTTTCGGTTACAGATTTCCAGTCATCTTCATCAACTTTCATCCGTATTCTATTTTCGAAATGAGACTTCATAATCTTCATTGTTCCGCCATTGGAATACATCAAAAAAAGGCACTCTAAATAGATGTACCTTTGGATAGGGGAAAGCTCAAAAAAGGTATCACTAAACCACCAATCTTTAGGGTAAAAAGTGAATCCTAATTGTGACATAATTTTTTGCTTTTAAACAGACCTCCTTCTTGTCCAATCAGGTGCAGTATATCCTGCAAAAGTTAACCTTTGCTTTTCCACATCGACAATTGTCAATATTGATTGGAATCTATTTTCCTTGGCTTCATTTACCTTATCCAAAGCCATTTCCAGCGTCTTAAATCGGAATGGTGTAAGCTGTAGCTCGGGACAGGTCACTTTGTATGGTTTTTCACTGTCGATTTTATCAAACCGGGTGAAAACAGGTCTTGCTTTTGGTTTTACTGACATAATGATAATTCGTTTTCTAGTTCTTTAATTCGGTTAGTTATCTGTGTTCTTCTTGACTGAATGATATTAGAATCTTTCAAGTGCTTATCCCATATATCTATTAATGAATCATGTACTACCACAAGATCATCCTCGGTTATATGGTTGGGGCATACCGTTACGTTTGTCCATTTATTGTTGGATGTGCAGTCGAATTGATTTTCAGAAAATGCACGGTAGAAAACATGCAGATATGTTGGGGTTATGCTAATGTTTACTTCTCCTAATTTGAAACTAAGAGGTGAATTGATATTATCTATCAATGGTAGAAACCTAGTCTCTATCAATTGTATTATTTCCTTGATTTCCATTTTGGTTTAATTGGAATCGGGGATCTGATAATTAAGATATACAGCGCATATCCTTATTATATCCTCGATGTAGTCAGAAAATTGAGTTTTTGTTAAATCCTTTGTGGATGGAGTGTTAAGAATGGTTTTCCAGAACCTGTGAACCAAATCATAATGAGAAAACCTTTCTTTTTCCCATCCTGCGTAGAGTAGGGCAGTTGATGAATGTGGAATCACAACGCCCCAGTAATACGCATTGGCGTCTATGGAGCGTTTCTTCATTATTTAATGCTTACGGCCAATCCCATTTTGCCCTTTTGGATCGGAGGTTTTATCTCCACTCCGTTTTCATCAAATATTGGTTTTGTGATGGTTTTTAAAAACTTCTCACGTTCCTTTTTCTTTTTGTCCAATTCGGCAATTTGATTGGAAAGTTCATTCCATTCTTCATCGTCACACATTGAAAAATCATAAGAAACACCTGTCATTCGCTCAGTTATTTCGCAACCATATTTTTTGTAAACTTCTCCTTTACCTAGCCTGGTTTCCTGTTCAGCATATGGCCTGATAACCTTTTCAAGTTGAGTGAACAGTTCTTGGCCTTTCTTAGCTGTGATAAATAGCTTAAGCGCATCTGTAAAACCCTCAGATAGGTTTACCCTTGCCTGTTCTACCGTTTGGCTGATATAATCCTTGTTTAAGTCCAAAAGCTTAGATGGACTTACTTCGATTTCAAATTCTTGATTCATGATTAATTATTTTGAAGGTTTGTAATTCTTTTCTGCTGATTCCAATGTTTCCTTATAGGCTTTCTTCATTCTGAATTTATCATTGAGCTTTGAAAGCCATTTTTCACCCTTGTTAATAAGCGACAGATATCCATTGAATTGATCTTCAGTTAACCATGGTCTTGTGTCTTCAGGTTTGTCAACTTTATTTCCAGAAGCTTTATTTGCGTCATCATCTTCTTCTTGGATATTTAGCAATGCTTTAAGGGTATATCTTCGATAGTAAGTAATAGCTGAACCAATTTTTTGTGGATCTTGAGATTGGGGAAGTTCTAATGAGCTTTCAATTTTTTCGCCTGTATCGACATCAATAATCTGTGTCAATAATGTGTTCCCCTGAATAGGCTGTAGAACCATTAAATTTTGATTGTGGAACAACGGATTGGACAATTCAATCAATTGATTTATGTCAGCATACTTAGATTTGAAAAATGGATTATCTGCATCCTTTGTCAACTTTCCAATGTTCTTTTGGATTTCGAATAGTTTCTTATATATCTTCATATCTTTATCTACTTGTTATAATTACTTCATACTCACTTGCCCCAACATAAAGGGCATATAAAAAGAAAAAAGCCATTACAGCTATTGCAATGACTTGAAAATAGAATCGAAACATTTCTTTAGTTTCTTCATCTAAGTAGAACCACCAGTTCTGAACTGATCGGTCAATTCTTTTAAACAGTTTCATATTATCGTTTACGTTTGGTTACAATTTGATTTCCGGCAAATGGTTGTAGCTGTTTTGTATAAGCTCATTTATTCTTTTATGAGAATAATATTTACAGCTTCCTTTACCGTTCTGGCTGACAGGTTTTAAAAGACCTGATTTAATGTATTTCCTTATTCTGTTTTCCCCATATAGTTCACAGGCTTCCTTAAAAATCAATTGGGGTTTAGATGTTATTTTGTTCAGCTTTTCATCGGAAACCATAGATATTACTACAGCTCTAAGGTCTGATAGTGAAACTTGGATTACTTTATCTTCCATGATTGATAGATTTTAAAATGAAAAAGCCCGACTGTTACATCGGGCTGTGTTTGACATTTACGTTATTAGGCGGCTAAAAATGTCTTAAATCTGCCTTCCTTATTTGGAGAGCCGTAGGTGGAATCGAACCACCCATGAATCCAGTTTACGGCTTAAAATTTGTGTTGACGCTTAGAATCGTTTTGATAAACTCCGGATTGGTAGTAGATAGAACCATTGATGTTAACCTTACATCCTTCACTACAGGTAATGGAGTAATTAGGGGTATGAGGCACAATCTCTTGTTGCCCTGGTGACATTGTAATGCCGTTTAAAATTGCTTGTGATGATCCCTGGTTATGAATTACATCTACATCTTGGAATCCTTCTTTTGAACATGATGCCATAGCTACTACGGCAACTGCTAGTGTTAATATTCTTTTCATGCTGTTTCGTTGTTTTCAACTTATCAATATGGGGTACACACCTATATACAGCTTATTTATGCCCGTAGTACTATTTCAAACTTGAGGGTCTACTTCGATCCAAGTATAATGCTGATACTTTCAAACAGCTGGTCGGTGCTTTAAACCTGCACACGGTTTATAAAGAACTATTGTGTTGATCCCGACCAAGGTTTCGAGCCTTACTGCCTTTAGCTTATCGGGAAATTTTAAACATGGCTCACGCCTGAACAAGTGGTTTTAAAACTTGTAACTAATTGATTTTTAGATGTTGTAGTATTTTAGTTTTTGAATAATGAATGGATAAACTCACGTCCTTTTTCTGTCCAGCGCATTTCCGTTTTAGTCATTTGCTCGCCACGTGAATTGAAGTATTTGTGTGTGTATGTGTCCTCATAACCTTTCCCACGATAATTGGATCGTAGAAGCCATTTATCACCCTGTTTGTATTGAACACCTTTATCCTTAAGGATTTTATTCAACTTAATAGCTGTCAGACCTAATTCCATTGCTATTGAGTTAATAGTTATTTGAGAATTAGAAGTTAAAACATCATCGTAATATTCAGCCTTAGGCTTTACGATATTGAAATATTGTTGGGCCGTTTGAAGTTGAGCTTCTTGTCTTTGTGTTTTATTCCTTAATTCTTTTAATTGGGTAGCCATTTGAATGATCATATCTGGATTTGATAGCATATCTTCAATTGTTTGCGGTGTAGCAGTAATGCCTACAGATAGAAGTTCTTTAATTCGATCATTGCACCATAATTTGAAGTCTACTGAAAGCCATTGAGCATATTCTAATGCTACTTCTTCATGCATCCATGTGCCTTGTTGAATTAATCCTGGTGTTCCGCCTTTTACAACAATTAATAAAGAAGGATAAAGTTTTGCTAACTCACTGGTATTCAACGAAGTCTTAATTTCGCCCATCGGCTTAATTCCTCTTGCTTTTGCTAAGGCATGAATGAAATCATGCGTTTCAGCATTATCAAACCATTGTTTTGGCTCTTTTCCTTTAAAAGGTTTTGCCATATTGTTGGCATTAACATAAGCAGTTCCTTTTTCATTTCTAAAAGTAACCTCGTTACCTTGGTAAGAAAATAATTTTGTTAGTTGGTTCATTACGCTGTCCTGCCAATAAATGATTTGCCATTGTCCTTCCAAACGATATATTCTCGATCTGGAAATTCTTTTGATAGTTCTAGTTTTAAGTTCTTAGCATAACCGTGATTATTAACTAAAATGTATTGGTCAATACTTAATAATCTTACAGTTTTTCTGACAGGTTCAATTATTCCTTTTGCTTTTGGCGGTATTCCTGTCATAATAATGTCATTAACCATGTTATTCAATTGCTTTATATTACTAAATATTACAATATATGACAGAAAGTGTTATTTTTGCATTGCATTTAAAAAATAAATCTTACTATCACTTACACAAAGTAAGGGTAATATATCCGTATTTGCAAGTAATAGTAAGTTAAAAACTTACACATTTTTACATATGTCTGATTATCAGGGAGATAAATTTCAGAAAAAACTTACAGAGTTAGGTATTTCTGCTACAGAAGCTGCAAAAAGAATAGAAATTAGCAGGGATACGATTCATAAATGGTTTAAAAAAGAACAATTGGACCACAAGCAGATTGTAAAAATTACAAAAGGATTGGGATTGTCTCAGGATGAAATATGGGGTGATGACCTTAGTAAGCCTAATGCTAAACCGGCAAGATTTTTAGGCGATGGCACTCCAAATATGTGGGTGGTTCCTATTAAAGCACAAGGAGGGTTTCTTGAAGGTTACGGAGATTCTGTTTTGCTAGAACAGAATATAGAGAAAGTCTATTTTCCATTTATTGGTCAAGAGTGTTTTGCATTTGAAATAGACGGGTTAAGTATGTTGACAGAATATGTTCCTGGAGAATACTTTGTAGGAACTCCGATCGAGAATTTCAATCATTTAGTAAAGGGTAGAGTATATGTATTCCAAACTATCGATGGGATCATAATTAAAGAATTTGTTAAGATCGAGGACGATTATATCCATTTAAGATCGCAAAATGAAGATTATAATCCAGTTAAACCAATATACCTTAAAGATATTAAACGCGTGTACCAGCGTGAAATGGTAATTAAAAACTAAGACCAATAAATAAATTATGGAAATAATAATATCCTGGATAATACTATCTTTTGTTGTTGGAGCTGTCGCCTCTAATAGAACAACAGGTTTTTTGGGTGGTTTTCTTATTTCTCTTTTACTTTCTCCATTAATAGGTATTATTATTACCCTTGCTTCAAAAAGAAAAGACACAATCGCATTTGAAAAAGCCTTATTGGAAAAGAATGAATATAAAAATAATGTAAATTATATTGATGAGTTATTTAAGCTTAAATCCTTGTTGGATTCTGGGGCTATAACTAATGAACTTTACGAATCAGAAAAACTAAGGTTAGATAGGAATAGAGTAGAAGTAAGGAATTTATATTTTTTCGATTCTAAAGGAAGGACATTTACAATACATGTTAATAATAGGGGTAAGTCAATTAAAGTAAAAAATAGCATTGCAAATGCTGAAAGATTCACAATAAACGAAAGTGAATTCATATTGACAGTTATTCCGAGTAATATTTTTTTAAGTAACAGGTCTTTTAAATTGAATGCTCCTGATATAGAAAACACATATGATCTTGCAGATATAATTAAATAATGAAAAAAATTTTATTAATTCTAACGCTATCATTTACATTCCTGTCATGCAGTAAGGATGAAGCGCAGGTTGATGATCAAACTATTATTGGAAATTGGGTAGATGTTAATGGAGATAAATGGGTTTATTTAAATCTTAAGTCAAACGGAAATTTTGAATTTTCAATTTGTAGTTCTAGAAATGAAGACAATGAATGTCTCGCAACTGGTAAATATATTTATTCTAATAAATCACTTGCTTTAAAGGCTGGGTATAAGGATTTTGTTTTCGATGTTGATTTAATATCTTCAAATGAATTAACAATTACTGACACAGATAATTATTTCAAAACTATTTCTTACAAGAGGAAGTAATTATTTTTTGAATTATTTGTGTGGCATATTGAAAATAGAAATAGATGGAGGGCGCACACCCTCTCTTTGGTATTTTTTGAGATCAATATGTCTTAATTTTAAATATAGATAGGTGACGAAACAAACCTTTATAATAAATCAAATGAATTTACCAAAATGTTTTATGAATGAAATTTTGTTTTATGAATGTTTTATGAAGATTTTTTAATCGACATAACTGATTGAAAAATAGACTTTTATAAAGGTGTTAGATAGGGTTCGAATCCCTCTCTCTCCGCCAAAGAAACAAAGCCCAACGTTAGTTGGGTTTTGTTGTTTCAGGACAGCCTTGCCAAACTTGTTTGAGCAAAGGCAGTCCTGAAACAACAAAAGGCCCGCGGAGCGAGGCCCTTTGTTACTGTGAAGCCTCCCCCCAAAGGGAAGGTTCAGGGTTTGCGTGCGTGCCCAGTGGGGCTGAACCAATCCCTTTGAGCTACGGGATCCTACCGGAATCCCTAAGAGCTAAAGAATCCTGATTGAGTTCCTTGGCAAACTTGTTTGAGCAAAGGCAGTCCTGAAACAACAAAAGGCCCGCGGAGCGAGGCCCTTTGTTTCTGTGAAGCCTCCCCCCAAAGGGAAGGTTCAGGGTTTGCGTGCGGGCCCAGTGGGGCTGAACCAATCCCTATGAGCAACGGGATCCTTTGAGCTAAAGAATCCAGATAGTGTCCCTTTGAGCTACTTGTTCATATTAATGTCCCTATTAGCTATAAGTCCCTACCGCAATCCCATTAACCTTAAGAATCTTTCTCTTTTTCCCTTAAAATCTCCAACCACCTTACCCATTAGCAAATAATTTTTCAGGTTTCAATATGGTTTCCCGTAAAATCTTTTACTGTTTATCAATTAATTTTGAATCAACAGACCGACTTATTATTAATCATTACCCTTAGACTGACAAAATTTGGCCGTCTGCGAAATTACATTTGTGAAATAGTTCCAAAAAAGTGAATCTGAACTAATACATGGCTTTTGCCATGCAACCAATCTATTATTATTAACTGAAATGAAACAGAAATTTAAAAATCTCTATGCTGACTATCCAGATCTAATTAACATCCGCTCAGTTGAAATCTGTGAAGTAGATGATAATGACATTCCTAATGGCTCCGGTGGAATAAATAGGGAAGGATATACCTATGGTCAATTGAGGCATCAGCCCATCATTAACGAATTGTTAGAGAATATCAGCAATCATAAATTGGCCGAGTTAGCCCAAAAGTGCAATGCTCGAAATGCAAACACTCCCTTTGAAATGTTCAAAATTGATGGAGAGTACTGTTTTTGGGGATTACGGATTTCCCCTGTGGTCAGAACTCCAGATGAAGCGCAATTACGCGAAATACTTGCTTCCAATGAAAATACAGCCAAAGCCTTAGCGGATAGGAGTGTTACTGCGGCTATGATCCGTGAAGTAACTTATGACTTGCTCAGGCAGGAAGTAGCCCATGTCTGTGGCATGACGGTAAGAGAAGCTTCACTAGCGATTGGCAATCAGCTTGATTGTGCACCTCATGAAGACCCAAGTGGATATATTTTTATGGTCCCTAACTGGGCACACAACTGGTTTAGGCATGATGGCTATGTTTCGAAGATGCTGAAGGTATTAAATAACGATAACGGTTTGGTTGATAATTCTTTTTCCGAAGTAATGGATAAATTACTCAGTGAATGTGAAATTAATCAGACCCAGTATACTCGATCTGATATTGTTGAATACCTAAATAGTTCCAATCTTCTTCAAAAGCGTTTATATGAAGATTCGAGTTTTATGCAAGCATATCAGTCTTATTATAAAACATTAAGTATCTACAAAAAGAAGAATGCGGATAAATATTTCGTTAATAATTTCATCTCTAAGCCATTAAGCCAAGATGGCAGTCTGATTGTAGCAGAACAGAGCTTGACTTTTGATACGGTAAAAAATTCTGCAGAAAGCCTTAAGGTATTAGGTGAAATGATAAACCTATCATTTGAGGACGAGATAAGAGAAACGTTAGACATTTTCAAAAATAATTTTGAGAAAATAGAATTACCTAAAGAATCTTGGTTCTCCATCACTGGCGCGAGTAACGTGAAGAAATTTACGCAAAGGGCTACAGAAGTATATTCAATCTATACCAATATTCTGGAAGAATACCATTTTGCTAAATTTTCCATTTTACAATCCATCAATGAATATTCTCAATTAAGGATTCAGTTAAGCTTTGACAGGGAAGATTTAATTTGCGTCCTAAAAGATGTGTATGGCGAGAAAATCTATGATTCATACCCACAATTATTCAATTTCAATCAAATTGAATGGTTGGATGTAGAGAACATGTTTAACGATTTGGACACGCAATTTGAAAAGATTCAAGGTAAATACGATGCGTTTTTAGATCAGGCAGATAAAAATCTACAAAAGGTAAAAGACCAATTAGATTCATCACTTTCAAATGTTGTTGATAAGATGGTCTATTCCAAGCTAAAGCAAAAGCATATTGGAAAGGAGGTTGGCAAAGTTGCGATGAAAGTATTAGAAAACTTTTCAAATACAAGGGCCCTATCTAAGGAGAAATGTTTGGAAATTAAGAAGGATATTGAGTTTATGAAACTTTCCTTTGCTCCAGATTATCAAAAGATCCTGGTTGATTTGGGGAGGTTATTTGAGGTTTACACCAATATTCGCGAGGTATTTATTCCTTTGGCAGAGTGTTATGGAAGGTATTTCAACAATATTTTAGGAGGTGAATTAAAGAGTTTACTGAACAAATATGGAGAATTTAAGCAGTCTCCGGTTTTTAAGGAAAGAGAAAGACTTGTTTTATCAAGGCGTGCGAATGAGTTGGATGTCTTAGAACATCATAAAAGCATTGGAAATCTAGAAAAGCTTTTAGATGACGAAAGGGCATATCTTGAAAATGAGGTTAAGCCGTTATATGAAAGGTTGTTGAATATTCAGCCAACCAAACCAGGAATGATTTCAAAGATCTTGTCTTTGGGTTTAAATACGGCAGTATATGATCATGTATTTGCTAAATGGTCTACTTTTTTCGAACCATACGAGGCTGAATTTAATTCAAGTACAAATGAAATTGAAAAATTAAAAAAGGACATTTCATATTATAAGGGTCGTATCGTTGATTTAGAAAAAGAAAATGTCAACATAGCAAAGTCAATTGAGGGTTTTTCAGAGGAAGTTAAAGAGTATTTTAAAGAAAACAATATGGACGCTGTTTTAACAGATATTAATCCAGCGAATATCAATACTGTTTTAAAGATTTCGAAGGATATTTTAGAAAAAGGACTTCGGGACAATTTATTGAACCCAGCAGAATACCTAAGTAACCTGACCTTCGTTAAGGCAGTTAAAGGGGCTGAAAGCTATGATGAGAGCAAATTAGTGTCTAGGAAAATTTCGAATGCAGCCAATAAAGTACTTGATACGGTTGCCTTATTAGACAACGTACGTAAGAAATTCATAGATGGAGTTTCAACAGGAATGGAAAAAGGTTCTTTTGATGTGAATGAAACTAAATTGATTTCGGATCAAATGGATTCTTTTATTACCAAAACGAATTTTCTGCAATTGCGTGATGAGGATTCCATTAAAGAAAGGATGAGCGGTTATTTAGAGAAATTGATGATTGAAAACTTTCCGGACAAACCATACCTTGCTGATTTATCAGGTAAAATGGTCGGAATAATCGCGGAGCAAGCAAAAAGTATGGTTCGTCGATTAAAGTATTTGGATGAAATTAAAGCCCTGAAAGCTCTAAATAAAAGCAATGATGAAATTTTAGAAAAACTCAATCAGGATTTAATGCAGCATACTAACGATGCAATTACGTCCGATCTCAACGAAAGGGATCAGTTAATTAATCAAATCAAGCAAAGTTTAACCATTTAGTATTTTTGTCATGTTTATTAATATTTGTGTAGGCATTTTAGCATATATCATCTTTATCTTTTTATTCAGTAAAAGGCAAAATGCCTTAGCTGTCAAAAACGAGTTCGGATTAACAAGTTTAAAGAATGTCAATCAAGCCTACTTTCTCAACATACTTTTTGTTCTGTTCATACTAGGATATTCTTATTATGTGTTAACGCATCAGTCTGGATGGTCCATGTATGTCATGTTAGGTTTAAATGTAATAACCTATTTCATAGGATTTGTGGTTGATCCTGATGAAGCCGAAAAGGAACCGGAAAATTAAAAATGAATGAACAGCTCTCTAAATAGGAGGGCTGTTTTTTTATAGACTGATCATAAGATTAACATTCTTTCCCTCCAATTTTTCTATATTCGTTAAACTAAAAATCAATTTCCCAAATCTATGAACCAAAATAAATATTCCCAATTGACGGACGAACAGCTCCTACAAGAGCAAAAGAAATTAAAGTCAACCAATCTGATCAATGCACTTTTGATCGGGGCGGCGGTAGGTGTTGCAGCCTACAGCTTCTATAATAAAGGGTTCAGCTTTTTTACGTTATTCCCATTATTATTTGTCTATTGGTTTGTGAAATCCAAAAATAGCACAAAGGAATTAGAGGACGAGATCAAATCAAGAAATCTATAATGCCTAAAAGACCAATATCTTTTCTATTTCCTTTCATCCTTCTGACCGGATTGTTTAGCCTTCCCAAAGCTACTATAGCGCAATCTTCTGAAATCCCATTAATTCCATTCAAAAAAAACCATTCCACCTCTATAGATGGGAATCTAACCGACTGGAATAATCAAAGAAATCTATTCACCGTAGATCAATTTATATCTCCTTGGGGAAATCAAAACTTTGGGAAGACGATCTTTAAGGCATTTCATGATGGGTCCTATTTCTATTTCTATTTTGATATCAAGGATAATAAGGTTGTAGAAAAGAAATTTGAGAAAGAAGAAGATGTAGGTAGAGGCGATAGAGGAGAGATATTCTTATCAGTAGATCTTGGTTTAAAAGAATATTACTGTTTTGAAATATCCCCAAGTGCCAAGGTTTTAGACTATAGGGCAAGCCATTATAGAAAGTTTGACTATGGATGGGATTTAGAAAGTTTAGAAGTTAAGTCAAAAATAAAACCTGATGGCTACATTTTGGAAGGTAAGATTCCTATGGATTTCATTAAAAGTATAATGGATTCAAGTTCCGGGCAATCAGTATATTTAAGCTTATTCAGAGGCGAATTTGATAGTCTGGAATGGAATGAGAAATCAATCAATTGGATATCTTGGATTAGACCCACTAGTATAAAGCCAGATTTCCATATTCCATCAGCATTCAAAAAGGTACAATTTGGAAAGTAATGAAATTTGTAATTTACTCATAAAAATTTTAACAATAAAGACTCTAGCATTTCCCGATGAATATACCAAAGATCCATGGGTTTATAGAAAGAAGGATATTAGTCAATTATACTGCAGATCCTACAGTCGTTAGCGGAATCTTGCCAGCTCCATTTACGCCAAAATTATATAAAGGAAAAGCAATTGTAGGCATCTGCTTGATCCGGCTCAAATCTATCAAGCCGAAAGGTTTTCCTAAATTATTTGGAGTTAGTTCTGAAAATGCAGCCCATCGTTTTGCTGTAGAATGGACAGATGAATCCGGCCAAATTTGTGAAGGGGTCTATATTCCCAGAAGAGATACCAGTCTCTATTTGAACACTTTAGTAGGAGGTAGGTTTTTTCCTGGAAAACATAACTTTGCAAACTTCAATATTCGAGAATCTAATGCTAATTATCACCTAGATGCGCTCAGTTCCGATCAGAATCATATCCAAATCGACGCCAGGAGAACCTCAGAGTTTCCATTAGGTTCAATATTCGACAACATTGACGAGGTATCCCAGTTCTTTGAAAAAGGATCCATTGGTTATTCACCAAATGGAAAATCATTCGATGGACTAAAATTAAACACCTATAATTGGGAGATAAGTCCATTAGAAGTACAAAACATAAAATCGACTTATTTTGATGATAAAAACCGCTTTCCTGAAGGCTCTATCCAATTTGACCATGCCGTAATAATGTTAAATATCGAACATGAATGGCAATCTATGAAATCAATTTCCTGTCTTTAATTGTTCTTGCTATATAGCGTTTGGTAATGCAGATAAATATGAAACTAGATCCTATTGTCGCTGTGCAAGATGTACAGAAGAGTGCCGTTTGGTATGAAAGGTTATTAAACCTCCATAACAGTCATGGTGGCGAGAATTTCGCTGTATTGCAAGATTCTTCGGGTGAAACCATTATATGCCTACATCAATGGGCTGAACATCATCATCCTAGCATGGAAAACCCAGACCTTGCACATGGAAATGGCTTAATCTTATATTTTAAGACCAAGGATTACCAAGGGATTTACGATACAGCAAAAGAAATGCAGATTGAGATGATTGAAGATCTTCATAGAAATATGAATTCCAAAAAAATGGAATTTTCATTTTATGATCTCGATGGGTATTACATTAGTATCACTGAAGACCATAATTATGAAGGTTAATTGATCCTTATCTTAAATATCAAAGGCCAGTTTTTTCCAGTAACAAACATAAATTTATTCATAGGATCCCAGGCAATCCCATTCAACACCTTTTCAGGGTCAGGTTGAAAACTCTTGTCGTAAAGTTGTAAGATCCCTTCAAAACTTATTTTTCCTGCCACATAGCCTGTTTTCGGGTCTATTTTATAAATGTAATCAGACCCCCATTGGTTAGCGAAAATATAACCTTCCACATATTCCAATTCATTCAGGCTATCGACTGACCCCATATTATCTAGTACCTTTAATTCTTTGATGATTGCCATGTTTTCCGGATTAAGGTAGTACAACGTGGAGGAACCATCACTTAATATCAAGGAGGTAGAATCATGTGTCAATCCCCAGCCTTCTTTCTGCCAGCTATGTGTGCCGCTGGGCTGCTTTAAATTGTCCAGATCAAATTGATAGATTTTATTGTTCATGTAAGTCAATTGATAAAGCTTATTGTTCAGTATGGTTATTCCTTCACCGAACACTTCATTCTCATAGTTTCCCTTGAGTACTTCAACTTTTGCCGTTGAAGTATCAATTTTGTTGATTCGGGTATGCCTTTCAAGACCTGTCCCTTCAATTAGACTTCCTTGGTCTAAAACAAAGCCTTGGGTAAAAGCTGAAGTATCGTGGTCTAGTGTTCCAATTATCTGATAGGTGAGAGGTATAGCTTCCGGAATAGGGCTTTGCGTGGAATTTTGACTAGCTTGAATAGGTTCTGTTTTAGTTCCCTGTTGACAAGAATAGAGTAGGGACAAACTTATAATATTCAGAAAAATAATATTCTTATTCATCGTGATTAATTGCATTCTTAGTTACTAATATAGTTAAAGCGGCTGAAATTATACATGTTCAAACATGTATTTTACTCCTTTTCAATAAAATAAAACCAGACGTTAATATTAGTATCCAATAAGTCCAAAAATCTTTTTTTTCATGATTAGCTAATCTTGCGCTCATCTGCTTAAAATCTTGCTTAAAACAGTTGAAAATCCTGTTTTTTAAAACACAGTTTAAAGCCGTTAAACGAAGATATTTTTCTGTTTTTTATCGATTTTCGATATACAAAAAATTTAATAAATTGAAGTCAACATTAAGCTGATTGCTAACTAAATCATATTAGCTACTTTTTTTACACGCTAATTTCGTGTAGGCCATGGGCTACAAAAAATAATTAACAGCACTAAATAGATACTATTGATTTCAGGTAATCGAAATCCTGTGTATTTTTGTAGACCATAATTTTATGGCACACAACTATTAAAAAATTAATAAAAAGGCATACAAAATTGCGGCTAAATCTTAACTGATAGGAAAAATTGTTTTTTCTTTTTGGTTTTGAGTCTAGACCGTAATGGAGGTTAAAGAAATGAAAAAGCACTACAAAACTCCCCATGTTCATTTAGTTAAAGTACAGATGGAAGTGGACATCGCATTGGGGTCTGCAAAAGTATATCCTCAAAATGGTAACAATGTGGTCCAAGACCAATGGACTGAAGAGGATGATGATAATAGAAATATCGATTGGTAATAATAAAAATTGATTAAGAAATAGAACATGAATAATATCAAAAATAAAATCAGTATGAAATTTAGTATTGGATTCTTGGCAGTCCTCATGCTTAGTTTTGGATCTTGTAAGAGGTCTGATGATCCAGTTGGGGGCAATGGAGAAGCAAAACTTAATGTTCAGATTGATGGGATTTCTTTTGAAGAGGACAATATTGACTTCGATAAGAAAAGCAGCACCAAAGGCTCTGTTGCATCTGGGCTCGTAAAAGATACCTCATTGGTTTATGATGATTTTGTAGTGGACGTGAAAATGTCCCAAGACAATGATAGATCAAATAGAACAGTGAGTAACCAAACTACTTACCGTGGTTCTGATGCTAATATGGCAGCAGCAGTAACGAAAACTACTCCACTGACCAAAGGTACCAAATATAGATTGGTAGCCTTTAATGCAGATGGTACTTTTAATCAAGCAAAGGATTATACCTATGGTAGTGAAGCTTCAGCAGGTGCGATGAGCTTAGATGCTGGTAAAAAATATACTTTTGTTGCTTATTCGATCAACAGCGCAAATGATGAATTACCTAAATTAATCTACACCAATGGCGTTACAACATTTGCAAATGCAAAATTGGTTGACGTATCTAAAGATTTAATGGTCTTTATTGTTAAAGATAAACAACTGACCTATGGTGACAATAAATTAGGGGTAATCCTAAAACATAGATTCAGCATGATTACTACCCGATTAACGATGGATTCAAAAATGACAGGCTCTATCAAGACCTTGACCAACACAACCATCGGAAAAGTGGATGCTAGTGCTACCTTTAATTTCAATGGCGAAACAATCGCTTACAAAAATGACCAAAATACATTTGCAGCAATCAATTTCCCTGTTTTGGGAACCGGATTAAGGGACGTTACTAGTTTTCCTACCTTGATTATCAACCCTGCATCTACCAACAAAACATTGAATTTTGGCATTATTAAAATTGATGATGAAACCAAGACAAACTTTTCGATCGCTAATATTAAGGTAAATCCTGGATGTAAGTATAACCTGAATCTGAACTTCAGAACCTGTACCCAGGAAGTGAAATTGGCGAATGATGCTTTAAACTGGAAATTTCCTGAAACTGGTGACCGTAAGGGTTGTTATGATCCAAATTCAGGTAAAGTTTGGAAAAATGGAGAATTATTGACGAGAGAATTCACTGCTCCTGCTTCAAATTACGGCTTTACATTTGATATCACCCAATTGGACAATGCCATAAATATGGAAGTTAATGGAGTTCAGATCTTAACTGATCCTAAAGAAGGCCAGATTCAATTCCAAACTTACGATAACACAGCAAATGGTGAAGGAATCATTACTCGTAACATTCAATTTGCTGATGGAACGGAACATGGTAAAGGTGGCATTCCGGATATTTGGAACCTTAGAGGAACTGATGCTACTCCAATGATTAGAATCATTATCAGTAAAACAGGTGAAGTGACCATGTTAGGTAGCAAAACAAACAATGGACCATTAGTTCAAATGGTTTTAAAAGGTTCTTTGAAATTCAACAACGTGCCTTGGAAAACTTCTGGAACGAATAGCGTAAAGGTTACTCAAAAAGTATCCAATACAACTTTTGTTGTAGGTAGAGGTTACGGTCAAGCTAAAATTGCTTGTAAATAAAAATTAAAAGATTAATTTTTTTATAAACATAATTTGTAGGAAAAAGCCTGAGAAATCAGGCTTTTTTTATGTATTCAACTTTGTAGCATCTTGATAAATTTAATCGTTTAGTTAATACACAGCATTTCTATTAATATTAAACCATTGTCAATTATGAAGAGAATTATGTTTTTAGCTCTAGCCATAGTACTGTTTACGGCTTGTGAAAAAGAAGGTCAAGATGCTTCACCCTGCTCCAAAAAATTAAGAAGCCATTTCAAGAAAGAAATACGATGTACCGAGAAAGGTGCGTATGAAACCAATCTCTATAAAGGAATCTATAAAGGCAAAACGGTATATTATGTAGATGTCGTGTGTATTTCTTGCCTAACTGCTTCTCCAGAATATGGCTATACTTGTGACCTAGAAAAGGTAGATTTTGAAAACTTTAATGAAGTTGCCAATAAAACTATGGTTTATAACAGCTGTACTAAGGATTACACGGAATAGCTTTTTGCTGTTACTTCCTATTTAGTCAGATTCCTTAAAATTTCTATTTTTGTGTACGCATGAAAAAAGAAATCATAATTGACGGTAGCCAAATCCACGATAAATCCAGTTTTTACGAAGAAATAAATCGAAAGTTTATGCAAAATGAAAGCTGGCAATTAGCGGAAAGTTTGGATGCATTTGATGACCTATTGTACGGAGGTTTTGGAGCCATCCGTGAAAAGGAAGAAATAACATTGATCTGGGAAAACTTTGAAGCCAATCGAGAAGCTTTAGGAACTGAATTCACCATTAGTTATTATCAGGAAAAGTTAGAGCATCCCGATGATTTCGATTCTTCCGTTATCCAAAAACGATTGGATGCATTAAGGGAAGGGAAGGGGCAGACCTATTTCGAAATCCTCCAAGAAATTATCGCTGAACATTCCAATATCGAACTGATCAAAAAATAAGGCGCAACGTCCAAAAGTTTCTAATCGTTCAGAATCAAAATGCGCTAAGGAGAGATTCAGAGTGAAGCGAAGAATCTATTTTTTTTAGTCATACTGAGGTTCATCCGAAGTATCTCGGAGCAATGCAAACTTACATTATTATACAATTTGCATTGACGAACTTTCCTGCACCTTCGGTGCAGCATGACAGGACCTGTGGGAGGACAACCGTACAGATTCCTCACTAATCGTTCAGAATCAAAATGCGCTAAAGAGGGATTCAGAGTAAACGAAGAATCTATTTTTTGATTCTTTTTGAGCTTTTTGTCATTCCGCTATCGTAAGATGAGGACACCATTTCAAATGTAGTATGGATAGTTCCGAGACCCTTCGGGGTGCCCTCAGGGTGACACAAAAAGGGTATAGAAAAGTATTTCATGCCCGCTAGGGGTTACTCAAAACAAACATCATCCTTCCAAAGGAAGTCCTTTAGCTCCCGGCTCATTTCCAATGGCGGAAAAATGGAAAGAATGACGTTGCCCTGCGCGATGGGATTGGCCTTGGAATGCTTTCAAAAAATTCTCCATCTAAAAGGAGAATTTTGCAGGAAGATATTCCCGACATCAAGGCATTCTTTTCATGTGTGTTGGATTGTGCGAAAAGCCATCTTAAATGAGCCGAAGCCTTTTGGTTACTTTTGGGCTTCAAAAGTAACGAAGAGAATTGGTGTCCCTGAGCTCCTTCGTCGGTTTGGTTAATTTGCGCTTCAAAAGTAACGAAGAGAATTGGTGTCCCTGAGCTCCTTCGTCGGTTTGGTTACTTTTGGGCTTCAAAAGTAACGAAGAGAATTGGTATCCGTGAGCTCCTTCGTCGGTTTGGTTAATTTGGGCTTCAAAAGTAACAATAGGATTGGTATCCCTGAGCTCCTTCGTCAGTTTGGTTAATTTGCGCTTCAAAAGTAAAGAAGAGAATTATTTTATTTTCAAGCTTTGGAAATCATTATTGAAAATTATTTCACAAGAAGATTGGATAGTTCCGAGACCCTTCGGGGTGCCCTCAGGGTGACACAAAAGGGTAAAGAAAAGTATTTCACCCCCTTAGGGTATTACCCAACTGCCCTTCGCATTAAAATATCCGTCTGTTCATCACTACCTAACCTGAAAATATGTTTATCAAATTCTTCAAATCCATTTTTCTTATAGAAACTGATGGCACGGGCATTTTCTTCCCAGACTCCCAACCAAATCGTCGGTACCCTTAAACTTTTTGCGGTTTCAAGGGCCTTAAAAAATAAAAGCTGACCAACTTGTTTGCCATGATGGCTTGCATAGACATAAATTCGTTCTATTTCGATATGGTCTTCCAGCTTATACTCGGTCTGGGCCTGACCAATATTTAATTTCAGATAGCCAATAGGGTCTTCCTGGTCCCAAGCTATATAAAATATAGACTCCAGATTTTTCAATTCATGCTGAACCTGGATTTCGGAAAAACGATCATTAATATATGCAGACATATCCGATTCGGAATTTCTGGATTCAAAGGTTTCAAGGAATGTTTCTCGACCAATTTTTTGAATAATGAGCAAGTCATCAATAGATGCTACTTTGATTTCAATCATAATATTAAGTCCTGGGAGCCTAAATGTATCGAATTATATGCAATTTGGATGGTTGAAATCCAAGTTATGACGTTTATATTATAGTTATATCCAACGATTTCTGGTAAATCTTAAGGTTTTCCTCATCAAAACAGACAAAAATTACTTCTCCAATCGATTCATTTTCAGCTAAATAATTTTTTACCGCCTGAATCGCAATTTTTGCAGCCCTTTCTTTTGGAAAACCATAAATTCCGGTACTGATATTAGGGAATGCAATTTTGCTTACATTATTTTTACTAGCCAAAACTAAACTATTGAAGTAGGCATTATATAAAAGCTCATCTTCACTATGGTTCCCATCCTTCCAAACCGGACCAACGGCATGGATTACAAATTTACAGGGAAGATTGCCTGCATGGGTTATGACAGCCTGGCCTGTTTTGCAACCACCTTGCCTGTTGCGGATCTGTTGGCATTCTTCTAATAGTGAAGGTCCAGCAGCCCGATGGATTGCACCATCAACACCTCCTCCGCCCAATAATGAAGTATTTGCTGCATTTACAATAGCATCCACATGACATTTGGTAATATCACCCAATTCCAGTTTTATTTTATCCCTCATATTTTCAGTATACCTTTATGAATGAATCAATTCCGGTGAAAAAAGTTTAATATTTTTATTATTTATAAAAAATCAAATGTTCTAAAACCAATTTACATTTAAATTGTTTGAAAATTATCTAGAACATTAAAACTGTTATAACGCACATCGCAATACAACCATAAAATTGCAGATTGACTCTTTTCAGAAATTAGTTTACAATTTATTGTCAATTTGCATAAGATTATACCCCAAGCTATTGGGGTATAATTGTTTATTGGCAATTATAAATGTTGAATTATCTCCATGTGTGTTCCTGCAATCAAAATATGCGTTTTATTGTATAATAATTATTATTTTCAAATGAAATCTACCTTACAGTTATGTGTTATCATGTTGGTTCTCCAAGTAAATCAGAATTAAAAAATAAACTTCCCAAAAAGAAGGTATACTATCCGAATGAAAATGAAATTTTCCATATTTCAGGATTCACTAGACCCTATCTTCCAGTGACATTAAACCAAGATTCGGATGCTGTGATCGAGGCGAGGTGGAAGCTGATCCCCAGCTGGGTGAAGACGGAAACAGATGCCGGTAAATATGCAAACACCCTCAATGCCGAAGCTGAAAGTATTTTCGAAAAAGCTAGCTATAAAAACTACATCCACAATAATCGAGGATTATTGTATGTAACCGGGTTTTATGAACCCCATAAGGTCGCCGGAAAAAAAGATACTGAGAATTACTTCATTTATGCTCCTAAGCATGAAATTATCAGTTTGGGGATTGTATATTCCAATTTCACGGATCAGGAAACTGGTGAAACTTATCCAACTTTTTCCGTGATCACAACAGCTGCAAATGAACTGCTTGAGGAGGTTCATAATGAAAAGAAAAGGATGCCATTGGTAATTCCCGAGGAGTCAAGAGATGCTTGGTTATTTGCAGAAGGAAAAGAGGAAATCAAACAATTGATGATTCCATACCCAAAGGAATTAAATGCCCACCAAGTGCATCGGGTTACAGCTGATCGCAGCGGAAATACCAATCGTCCCGATATCCAAAAACCTTGGTCTGGACAAACTTCTCTATTTTAATCTGCTATGAAAACTAAAAACCTATATCTCCTTGGACTCACTTTCATTACTTTATTGGGGTCCTGTTCAGTCACGCAAAAGATGGCGGACAAACCATATATCCATATCCAAAAAGAAAATAGGGCAGATAGAAAGTGGAAATTGATCTGGGAGGATAATTTTAACGGGACGGGGATAGATACAACAAAATGGTCCCGGATACCCAAAGGAGAATCTGATTGGAACAGACATATGAGTACTTCAGATGCCGTTTTCCGAATGGAAAATGGGAGTTTGTTTTTACTAGGTATCAATAATCCAGACCTATCCTCAGACCCTAGGCCCTTTATCACAGGAGGGATCTGGAGCAAGAACAAATTTGCCTTTCAATATGGCCGGATTGAGATTCGGGCTAAATTGGGAAGTGCACAGGGTGCATGGCCGGCCATGTGGATGTTAGCTGAATTGGATAAATACGGCAAATACCCCATGAATGGAGAGATCGATATCATGGAACACCTTAACTTTGATAAAATAATCTATCAGACAACCCATTCCCATTATACCCTAAATCTTGGTCATCAAGACAATCCGCCACATTCTGGCACAACGGCCATAGAACCTGATGAATTCAATGTCTTTGGAATCTCATGGTACCCTGACAGAATTGTTTTTCAATTGAATGGAAAGGATACTTTTACCTATCCAAGAGTAGAAGGGGTTGACCCTACACAATGGCCATATGATCAACCTTTTTTTATCTTGATCGATCAACAATTAGGCGGTAATTGGGTAGGTAAGGTGGATCAAACACAATTACCTGTCGCCATGGAAATAGATTGGGTGCGAGTATATCAATAAAATCTTGGCAAAATAAAAACGGCCAAATATTACATTTGGCCGTTATCTTAAAAATTATATCCTTGTTATTAAATGGGGCTTATGCTATTTAGGACAGTCGGTTCTTTTTCTTCCATAACCTCTACCAACAACAATCGTCCTACCGTCCACTTTCTGGCTTACTACTACGGTATTTGAACCTGTTGAACTCCAGGTAACATTATTGAATTGCTTGCCACCTTTCAAGCGCAATGGAATCAATGGTCCTTCGTTGGTTTTGCTTCCTAACATGGTCACTTCTCCAGTACGACTGATCATGATACGGATCAATGGTTTAGCCAATGTACCTTTTAAGTTGTAAGCCTCATCAATACCATTTTTAGCGTATTCTGTGCCGTCTTCAAATTCAATATTACGTACAGTACCTAAGTTATTGTTAGTCTGGAATTGGATCTGGTCTGCGTAGCTGTTTCCAAAAATATATTTACCATTTACGCGCATATTCAATGCATTGTCTAATTCGGTAATATCAAATTGGAAACCATAATCAGCTCGTGGTGCACTGAATGAATTGGTAATAATCTCATTATTTTTAATTTTTTGGCCGTCTTTTATGATGCCAATATAAGTTGTATAACCTGTAAACCAATTTCCTTCTCTCCAAGTTTCTTCCTTGTATCTCCAGTTCATGGCATCTGAAGTTACATTTTGTGTACATGCTCTGAATCGTAATACTAAATTGTACTTATGTCCCGGAGTAATCTTAACATCCTTAACTTGAATTCCAGTTTGGGTCTCCGCATCTAAGGTGATTGATCCAAAAGTAAAGATGGCATCCGTAACACTCTTGCTGATCAAAAATGTTGGATTACTACTGATGCTTCTCATACCAGGTGTAATAGTTGGAAATGTCACATTAGTTTGCCCATTTTGATTAGGGAAACTTAGACTTTCATCACTGAATTTCAATGAACCACTAGCTTTTGTTGGAGAGAAACGGGCATTTGAAATTGCTTCAATAGATCCAGTCATACTATCGTCCATTTCAATGGTCGTCGTAATCTGGCTAAATTGATGTACCAATACGGCGTTCAGGTTATTATCTCCGTGAGTCAGTTTCACTGACTTTTTAAAGAACATAAGATCACTGGAGATATTATTCAGACTAGCTGTACTTAAGCTTCCTTGGTTGCTCACATTTGGTAAATCTGTCGAGCTATTCACTGAATAAACTACAAAAGTGTAGGTTTCACCAGCATTTAATTGAATGCCACCAGTTGTAGGTTCGCTACCATAGATATAGTCGAAATTCCCTTGATGAGCACCTGCATTATTATAAACCATAATGCGGTATTTCACGCCAGGAGTCAAAGTTGAGTTCACGGTTTGTGTTGCTGCTTTGGCTGCATTGTCTGCAGAAGAAGTCCTTCTAATCGTAGAAGGTTCAACATCGCGGATTACCATCACTTCCATGTTCATATTATCGCTGATCTGTACGTTTGATAATTGTACATTGGATTCTGGCGCTCTCTTAGTTGATTTATTGCTTCCGTATGCTATTCTTTCCTCTTCAGGCGAGCCAACCGATAATTTTACTTTTACGGTCGTTAGTTCTCCAGAAACTGGATCAGAGCCTGACTTTTTACAAGATTGAAAGCTAAGTAGCAGAATCGCTATAAAGAACATACTTTTTAATCTAGCCATCTTGTTCAGTAGTGTAAATTCCATTTTGTAGGTTTTTATTATTCTTTGTGTGTTTGTATTACCAATCGATATTTTTTGTTTCCTGATCGTCTTGGTACCATTGGTCCATCAGCTCATTATCAGTGTTATGAGGGCGGACAAATGCTGATCCTGAAGCTATACCTTCTTCAAGATGGATATCGAGGACCTCGATTTTTGGACTCATGTAAGTTTTATCCATAATGCTTTGCACCTAGTTAGTGATACTTTATAAAATTTTAGAATTACGCGTTAATAGTTAGTGATTTTCGGTATATTCTAATGTCTTCACTTTGAAAACATTGTAAAAATAAGTAGGAAATTCATTTTCTCTACTGCAGAAGATATGCGTAATAGCAGTTAATTTTAAATTGTCGTTTCATCACTACAGTTTGCTATTGATATGTGGTAATGGCCTCTAAAGTGTGAAAATGACCTTTTAAATAATTGTAAATAATTGACTGAAATGGATAAGGTTAGACTTGAGATTGGGTAGGAAAATAGGAGAGGGCCATCAGTTTTTAGGAAGAAATGGATGGCTGAAATTGGACTTTATTTCCTTGTCTTGTTCGGGATTCATTCGAGCCATATTCGAGAAATGGTTTGGTTGTATTGCGAATTTTCGGAATGTGTCTCGAATAAGGTCAAAAGGTCTATCGAGATTTTTAGAAATAGGAGAATTTTCTTAGTTGAAAATTTTAGGGAAGGGAGGAGAACCTGCAATTGTTCCTTTTCGAATTTAGGTAAAATATTGTGAAGGCTTTTTTCGTATTCTAAAAATCTTCGAAAATCTCAGAACAATACAAGCCTAATCATATATAGTTTAACGCCACGTTGCCGTCCTGACGCAGGAAGGATCTCGGTACAATACAATAAACAATTTTAAAATCATGGAATTTTGTATTGGCGTACAGTTCGTCAATCGAAGATTGACGATGACAGGGATGGGTATAGTGGAACCGTACAGATTCTTCACATATCGTTCAGAATAAAAATGCGCTGAAGAGGGATTCAGGATAAGGCGAAGAATCTTTTTTTTTTAGTCATACTGAGGTTCATCCGAAGTATCTCGGAACAATGCAAACTTAAACTATTATCCAATTTGGATTGACGTTCAGTGTGTCAATCTTAGATAGTTTGTATTGGCGTACAGTTCGCCAATCGAAGATTGACGATGACAAGGATGGGTATAGTGGAACCGTACAGATTCTTCACTGATCGTTCAGAATAAAAATGCGCTAAAGAGGGATTCAGAGCGAGGCGAAGAATCTATTTTTTTTAGTCATACTGAGGTTCATCCGAAGTATCTCGGAACAATGCAAACTTAAACTATTATCCAATTTGGATTGACGTTCAGCGTGTCAATCTTAGATAGTTTGTATTGGCGTACAGTTCGTCAATCGAAGATTGACGATGACAGGGATAGTTATAGTGGAACCGTACAGATTCTTCACTAATCGTTCAGAATAAAAATGCGCTGAAGAGGGATTCAGGATAAGGCGAAGAATCTTTTTTTTTTTAGTCATACTGAGGTTCATCCGAAGTATCTCGGAACAATGCAAACTTAAACTATTATCCAATTTGGATTGACGTTCAATGTGCCAATCTTAGATAGTTTGTATTGGCGTACAGTTCGTCAATCGAAGATTGACGATGACAGGGATGTGGAGAGTAGAACCTAACAGATTCTTAAATATCATTCAGAATTTGAAGTTTCCTCAAATAAAAAATTATCTCACCCCCTTTAGGGGTTTCTCTTTTTAGGAAACTATAGGTCTAAATACTAACTACTAAATACTTACATACTAAAAAAGCCGCTTTAAGCGGCTTTTTTCTGTACCTAGGGCGGGAATCGAACCCGCACTCCCTTAACGGGAACAGGATTTTAAGTCCTGCGTGTCTACCAGTTCCACCACCTAGGCAACTGAGCGAAAGACGAGATTCGAACTCGCGACCCCAACCTTGGCAAGGTTGTGCTCTACCAACTGAGCTACTTTCGCTTGACGTGCTGCAAATATAGAGAGATTTAACAAAGTTGAAAAATAATATCCTGATAAAAAATGCAATGTGCTTGTAATGTGCGTAATAATTTTATCACGAAGCCAGAAAAAGGGCATAATAATAGCTTTTGGCGCGATTTTTATCTATTTTCGTAGATTAATTCTTGTTTATGCAACTTCGACTTTTTACTATACTCTTTTTATGCTTTCTGGGCTTGAACAGTAAAGCTGAATCCTATCCTGAGGTGGTATTTGATAATAGTTTGGTGAAAGGAACTTATGCCCGCAGTATCGTTAATTATTCGGGCGATAGTTGGGTGGAGAATGTCCAAAAAAACCTTTTGGTTTCGGACAGCTTATTTTTTACTCCTGGGAATGCGCTTTCCCTAAAATACATTTCCTCTGAAATGGGAGATTGGGATGTGCTGATCAAGTATAGTAGGCAGAAATTTCACTATCGGGTGTCCTTCGATGATATCCTGAGCCTAAAGATCTTTGTAGGTTCCGCTGGTACAAAAGCTGAAAACTTACCTTCCATCTCTATCCAACAAGGGATGAATCAATCAGTTTCTATCCCATTGGGAGATTATATCGAAGATTATAACCATAGCAGTTGGATGAGCGTGAAGATTCCACTGAAGGAATTTGCAGGCTTGAATATTGATCATAATATCTCTGGGATTATACTTAGGCAACATCACTCCAGTGAGGTTACCAATCAATTATTTCTGGATCAGATAGAATTCCTTCCTACAAAATATTCAGAGGCTCCCTTGACATCCAATGCGGTATTATCCAAAGCTACTGCTTATGGGAAGCATGTTGACCTACAATGGCAGGTTCCCCTGACACCTAGTATCCGCTATGTTAAAATCTATCGCTCCTTGGACAACAAAGAATTTAAAGCAGTGGCCATCCGACCAACCTATATGCTGAGGAGCTTGGACTATGTGCCAGTTTTAGATAAGAAATATTATTATAAGATTGCCTGGGTGGACTACAACTACCGTGAATCTCCATTTTCAGAAGTGCTAGAGGTAGAACCCAAACAGCTTAATGAAGATCAGTTATTGGATCTGATCCAACTTGCCAACGTAAATTATTTCGTTGAGAATTACGATATCAATTCAGGAATGTACATGCCCTATCGCATGAAAGATAAGGCAGTGGTTTCTGTTCGTGAAACCGGAGGTGCCATGTTGAGCATGTTGGTGGGTGTAGAGAAAGGATTTGTAAGCAAAGCATTGTTCCTAAGTCGGGTTAAACGGATTGTAGGTTTTTTGGGTAAGGCCCAAAACAATAAAGGCTTCTTTCCTGCTTATTTTGATGGTAGAAAAGGACTGCCCTTATATCTAGACGATATTCCACGTTATGACGTGCAAGCCACGAGTTCCTTGATGGAAGCCTTATTGGTCATCCGTCAGTACCTGACCACCGATGCTGCAGATGAAAATAAGTTACGCGCGGATATTACCCAGTTGTGGGAAAGATTGGATTGGAGAGGAGTGACCTTGCCGTCTGATCCATTGGTGTTAAGGTCAGCAATCGATATGGTAGATGAATATTTTACCTTTGATCCCTTGGTTGGTATCAATGGAGGCCTAAATGCCTACATGTTAGCCATTGCTTCAACAAAATCTAGCTTGCCACCTGAGGCCTTTGCCAACGCTTTAAAATATAGATTTGAAAAGCCAAGGGGAAGAAATTCGATCCGACGGATGGGCACCGATCATGAATCCAATTTAGGAGATTCCGTTAATCTGATGATGGATGCTGAAAAGGTATTGATTTCCGTTCCTGGGCAGGATTCCATATTTAAAGTGGCTTCAGCGCATGATACCCTGATGTACGGTATCAAACTTCCATTCGGAAACTATACCACGAGTCTATTGGATATGTACAGGCCTTTTAATACGATCAACCCGAATCTAAGTAAGGTAGGAGAGTATGACCTGAAATCAGTTCTCCAAAAATATACACAAGTGGCTAAACGCAGGGATAATGAGATTGGCGTAGGTACTTCAAATTCTGATATTTGGGGATTCTATCAATATAGAGATAGTATTGGTACTTTCCGGATCAATCCGGCCATAGCGATTTCGTCCATGTTTTTGGATGAGAGCCGTTCTAAGCGTTCCATGTATGCCATGTACAATCAATTTGGAGAATACCTCTTTACCGAATATGGTTTTAGAGCATGGATGGATTTGCGGACAGATGATGTTTCTGATGAGTATATTGCCAACAACCAATCCAACCTTGCCATCCTGTTGGAGAACGCCAGAACAGGGCTGATCTGGAACTTATATCAGGCAATTCCAGAAATCAGATCTGCGGAACAAAGAATCTTCAAGAAGTGACATTTTTAATAGTAATATCACTATATTTACAGAATAATAACTTTATAAAAACTCATGAAGCGAATCAACTATTTAACTTTAATTTTTTTAGCGGGTCTTACTTTATTTTCTTGTAAACAACAAGCATTGGTTGTGAACCCAGGGGCTGTAGTCAGTCAAGATGGAACCAATGATGGATTGAAAAATGTGAAGAGAGAATTTGAGGACGCGAAGCAGACAAATGAAGGTATTTTAGTTTCCATATCATCCGATTTATTGTTCCCGACAAATTCTTCATATTTAACAGATGGAGCAAAAACTGAATTGAGCAAATTGGTGAAGGTATTGAAGACTTCCAACGCCAGTTCCAAGATCAGAGTTGATGGACATACTGATGCTACAGGTACTCCGGAGTACAATGTTTGGCTGTCAGACAAGCGTGCAGCTTCAGTGGAGAAGTTTTTGGTAGATGCGGGGATATCTGACGCTCGAATTTCAACAAAAGGTTTAGGCCAGACCAAACCAATTGCTGACAACAAAACTCCAGAAGGAAGACAAAAGAACAGAAGAGTAGAAGTGGTGATCTTGAAATAAAGAACCTCTAAAAATATATAAAAACGCAGTCCGCAGTAAATGGGCTGCGTTTTTTGTTTGCTGGAATTTGATAGGTTGCTAATTTATTAATTGATCGATATGGAAAGCTAAAATTGCAAAATGACTTTTTAAAAACAGAGCTTTGCCTTTAAAATCCTAGTTTAGATTTACTTAAAGAATTGGAGATTTTAGTTCCTAGAATTTGGGAGTTTATTAGGATAATATTAAGTATTTTTGTTAGTTCAAAGTTTTAGGGAGAAGAGAAAGATGTATATAATTTTTGATACGGAGACTACGGGTTTGCCAAAGCGTTGGGATGCACCAATTACGGATACAGATAACTGGCCGAGGTGTATTCAGATTGCTTGGCAATTGCACGATGAAATGGGAAGGCTGGTTGAGCATCAGGATTATTTGATCAAGCCGGATGGTTTCAACATTCCCTATGATTCTGAAAAAATCCATGGTATTTCTACTGAATTGGCAGAATCTGAGGGTATACCCCTGACTGATGTTTTAGTAAAATTCAATGAAGCATTAGCAAAGGCGAAATTTGTGGTAGGTCAGAATATTGGTTTTGATATCAATATTATGGGCTGTGAATTCTACCGTTATCAGGTGGATAGTCCAATGGCTTCCATGCAAATCCTTGATACCTGTACGGAAGTCACGGCAGAGCTATTGAAACTGCCCGGTGGTCGTGGTGGCCGATATAAGTTGCCTAACCTAACAGAATTACACAGTTATCTGTTTGGGGTTCCATTTGCTGAGGCGCACAATGCTACAGCCGACGTGGAAGCAACTACGCGATGCTTTTTTGAGCTGATCAGAAAAGATGTATTTACGCCAAGTGATTTACAGGTTGATACCGGCTATTTTGTAGAATTTAGAAAAGAGAATCCTTCCGTTGTTGAATCGGTAGGACTGAAGCATGTCAACCTGAAGGCGGCCTCTGATGCAATCCGTCAAGAGGAAAGCATGGGGGTTAAAAAGGTTGTCATTGATCCTGAAACGCTAGCTAAATTTGAAGCAGCTGAGTTTGCCCACTTACATAATCATACCCAATTTTCAGTTTTACAGTCCACAATTTCCATTGATAGCCTGATCCAAGCAGCAGCCAAGCATAAAATGTCGGCAGTTGCCATGACGGACCATGGTAATATGATGGGAGCCTTTCACTTTGTTAGCAAGACCTTAGGTCACAATAAGGATGTAGAAGCAAAAATTAAGGAAGCTGAAGAAAATGGCGAGACCTATGATGGTCGGATCATCAAACCTATCGTGGGTTGTGAATTCTTTGTATGTGAGAACCGTAAAGACAAAAGCAGAAAAGACAATGGTTATCAAATTGTCTTTCTGGCCAAGAACAAAAATGGATATCACAACATGGCAAAAATGGCTTCAGTAGCTTATACTGAAGGATTCTATTATGTGCCGAGGATCGATAAGGAAACTGTCGAACGCTATAAAGAAGATTTGATCGTTCTTTCAGGTAACCTAAATGGTGAGGTCCCTAGCAAGGTTTTAAATATTGGTGAAGCCCAAGCAGAAGAAGCGCTGATCTGGTGGAAGGAACAGTTTGGCGAGGATTTCTATATTGAACTGATGCGACATGGTCAGGAGGACGAAAACAGGGTAAATGATACCTTGGTCCAACTGGCAGAAAAACATCAGGTGAAGGTAATCGGGACCAACAATACATATTACGTCAATAAAGCTGATGCGCACGCGCACGATATTCTATTATGTGTTAAGGATGGTGAAAAGCTCTCTACACCGAAAGGGAGAGGTCGCGGATTCCGATTTGGTTTACCAAACCAAGAATACTATTTCAAATCTGCTGATGAAATGAAGCAGGTTTTTAAAGATACACCACATGCCATCATCAATATACAGGAGGTTTTGGATAAGATTGAGATTTATTCCTTGAACAGGGATGTCTTACTTCCAAAATTTGAAATCCCTGAACAGTTCCAATCGGAAGAGGATTTGGTTGATGGTGGAAAGCGTGGTGAGAATGCCTTCTTAAGGCACCTGACCTATATCGGTGCGGAGAAACGATATCCTGAGATTACCGATTCCATTCGGGAGCGATTGGATTTTGAATTGGCTACGATTGAGAAAACAGGGTATCCTGGTTATTTCTTGATCGTACAGGACTTTATTGCTGCCGCCCGTGAAATGGGAGTATCAGTAGGTCCGGGTCGTGGTTCAGCAGCAGGATCTGCCGTTGCCTATTGTTTGGGGATTACCAATGTAGACCCCATCTTATATGATTTGCTATTTGAGCGTTTCTTGAATCCTGACCGTGTTTCCATGCCCGATATTGATATCGACTTCGATGATGAGGGGCGTGGTCGGGTAATGCAATATGTAATCGACAAATATGGAGCATCACAAGTAGCGCAGATCATTACTTATGGAACTATGGCAGCGAAATCTTCTATCAAGGATACTGCCAGGGTTTTGGATCTTCCACTTTCTGATGCCAATGAAATTGCAAAATTGATTCCCAACTTGAAACTAAGTAAGATCTTCAATCTGGAAGACAAAGCGCTGAAGGAAGTTTTGCGTAGTGAAGAGTTGGAAGCCGTCAATAAACTGAAGTCTTTGGCTGATGGTGCCGGTATTGAAGCGGAGACCATTAAACAGGCTAGGGTCTTGGAAGGATCGATGCGTAATACGGGTATACATGCCTGTGGGGTAATCATCACACCGGATGATATTACGAATTTCGTTCCAGTATCTTTAGCGAAGGATTCAGATCTATATGTCACCCAATTCGACAACTCGGTCGTTGAAAGTGCGGGTCTGTTGAAGATGGACTTTCTAGGCTTAAAAACGTTAACCTTAATCAAGGATACTGTAATCAACGTAAAATTGAGCCATGACATCGATTTGGATCCCGATAATTTCCCTATTGATGATGTAAAGACCTACGAACTGTTCCAGAGGGGTGAGACCATTGGTATCTTCCAATACGAGTCTCCAGGGATGCAGAAATATATGAAGGAATTAAAACCGACAGTCTTTGCGGATTTAATTGCCATGAATGCATTATATCGTCCAGGTCCGATGGAATATATTCCTAGTTTCGTAAAACGTAAGCATGGAATTGAACCTATCACCTATGACTTGGATGCCTGTGAGGAATACCTGAGTGAAACCTACGGTATTACGGTTTACCAGGAGCAGGTAATGCTTCTGTCCCAAAAGCTTGCGGGATTCTCAAAAGGTGATGCCGACGTTCTCCGTAAGGCGATGGGTAAGAAACAAAAAGCGGTCTTGGATAAGATGAAGCCTAAATTTGTTGCCCAAGCAGAAGCGAATGGACATAGTGCAAAGGTTTTGGAAAAGATCTGGACTGACTGGGAAGCATTTGCATCCTATGCCTTCAATAAATCCCACTCCACCTGTTATGCCTGGGTCGCCTATCAGACTGCGTACCTAAAAGCACATTATCCAGCGGAATATATGGCTGCTGTACTTTCCAATAACATGAACGATATCAAACAAGTAACGTTCTTTATGGAAGAGTGTAGGAGAATGGGTTTAACTGTCTTAGGTCCAGATGTTAATGAGTCGCATTATAAATTTACGGTAAATGATGAAGGGGCTATCCGTTTTGGTATTGGAGCAGTGAAAGGTGTAGGAGCAGGAGCCGTAGAAACGATTGTAAATAGTAGAACTGATGGTCCGTACAAGTCAATATTTGATTTAGCTAAGCGAGTTGATCTTCGGATGATCAATAAGAAAGCATTCGAAAGTTTGGCTTATGCTGGAGGATTTGATTCCTTTTCGGATACCCACCGTGCACAATACTTTTTCTCGGACACCGATAGTAGTTCGGGGATTGAGAAGGCCATTAAATTTGCTCATAAATTTAAAGAGAATGAGAACTCCGCGCAGGTAAGTTTATTTGGAGCGGGTGGAGCTGTTGAATTGCCTGAACCGACCTTGAATCCATGTCCAGCATGGGGATTGATCGAGAAGTTGAAATATGAAAAAGATGTGATCGGAATTTATCTGACCAGTCACCCTTTGGATAACTATAAATTCGAAATGCGCCATTTCTGTCCAAATAATGTGACAGACCTACAGATGATCAATAAGGTGAAAGCTGCGGAAGTAGAGCAGGAGCTATTACTTGAATTTAACCGGATCAAGAACAAGGAGGTTGTTTTAGGAGGGATTGTGGCCTTGGCAAACCATAGGGTTGCCAAATCGGGCAAACCTTTTGGTTCATTTATTATTGAAGATTATTCAGACTCCTATGAGATCATGGTTTTTGGTGAAGATTATGTGAAATTTAAAGGTTATCTGCAGGAAGGCTATTTTGTCCAGATCAGGGGATTGGTGCAAGAGCGTTTCAAACAAGTTGGTAACTGGGGATTTGAGCTGAAAGGCATCCAATTGCTATCTGATTTACGCGAAAAGATGGCAAAAAGCTTTACTATTCAGTTTCCATTGCATATCTTAAATCAGGAATTTGTCAAAACATTAGAAGAGTTAGTGAGTTATACTCAATTAGAAGGACAAGAGGCAAACTGTCAATTAAAGTTTATGATCATGGATCTTCAGGATGAATTGTCCATTGAAATGCCTGTAAAGCGGAAGAAGATTTTTATCACCAATGAATTTTTGGATGGATTGGAAGCTTTAGAGAGTGTGCGATATAAATTAAATTGATAGCATATAAAAAAAATAATAGTTGTAAGTAAATAGCATGTATAAGCGATTGCTTATATTTGTGTTCATTTAAATTGTAAAATCATAAAAACATAATCAAAATGGCATTAGAAATTACAGATGGCAACTTTGATGAAGTTGTATTAAAATCAGATAAACCAGTACTAATTGACTTTTGGGCAGAATGGTGTGGCCCATGTCGTATGGTAGGTCCATTGGTGGATGAGATTGCAACGGAGTACGAAGGTAAAGCAGTGGTAGGTAAAGTTAATGTTGATAACAATCCAGATATTTCTGTTCGTTATGGAATCCGTAATATCCCGGCTTTGTTGTTCTTTAAGAATGGTGAGATTGTTGACAAACAAATCGGTGCTGTTCCAAAATCAGTATTGACTGATAAATTAGAGAAACAACTTTAAGACTAGAAAACAAAATAAGGTAGGGCGATTAGAAATAATCGCCCTGTTTTTTGAACCAGGATTAATGGGATAAGAGGATGGGCCAAGATTTGGATTAAAACCAGGATGGAAAGGATGGGAGGATAGGCCAAGATCTGGGTTTGAACCAGGAGGGAAAGGATAAGGGGATGGGCCAAGATCTGGGTCTGAACCAAGATGGAAAGGAAGAGAGGATGGGCCAAGATCTGGATTAGAACCAGGATAGGGTAATCTCATTATTTAAAAGTGATACTTTTGATCAGGGTATTGATGTAACTGTGAGCCTTAGTATAGTCAGTCTGGACTGCATAAATTTCTCCCCAAACGTAATATTTATCTAACTTGTCCTGTATAATAAATGTTTTTGGCCAAGGATGAGTTTTATAATAGGAAATAAGCACGTCAGAGTTTTTTACTACCTCTAATTCATAAAAGTAATCATTTGCTCTTGTCATAATTACCGGCATGTCATTCATCCGATTAATTTTTGGAGATAACCCATAGTTCATTTCTTCTAAATCAAGTTTTAATACATTAGGGGTTATTTTTCTTGAAACAACATTTATGAGCATTCCATCAATTAACCAAAACTCACCAATAATTTCCGAAGCATTTTTATAAACTGTAGTGGGATAAATTGATTTAAGCTTTGTATAAGCTATTGAATGGTCAATCCTCGAACTGTTTGGTAGAAGGTTTGTTGTTCCAATATTGGATAACGGTTCAACAAATTTACCCTTAATATATGTTTGGGCAAATGATGCATTATTAACTAATAGAGTTAATAATAGAGCATAATAGATTTTAAATAAATTTTTAACATTTTTATTATTTAATTACAGCCCTAAAGTTTGGACGTCCGTCGATTCGAGTAATGCCTTTTCCTGAACCTCTTCAAAATCTCAATCTCTATTCGATATTTAGAAGTATGTGCTTCGAATTGAGTTTGTTTTTTATTTGCGCTAAACTATTTCTATTTGGATTCATTTTTTATGGAAATTCCATAAACTTCTTCGGGAATAACAACTGATGAAGAGAAAGTATTTGATAAATTTGGGAAACAACTTTAAGACTAGAAAACAAAATATGGTAGGACGATTAGAAATAATTGCCAAGATTATTTACACCAGAAAAAAGTGGTAACAGGAAGATTTGAACTTTATCCAACAAAAAACAATTATACGTTTATATAATTTGGATAAGTTTTCAGGAAGGAAAATCCATGTTCATTGGTCCCTAGAACCAAAAAAACAATTTTTAGAGTTATTACGTTAGACATTCCTCAAGGATTTCCCTCGTTATCCTTCGATCTTTAACTATATCTCTTGAGGTCTCTTGTTTGTAATATCTATCCATCTTAAGTTCAACTTGATGGTATATATGAGATTTACAACCTTGAATTCCTTGTAGATGTTGAATTTAGAATCAAACTGAAAGGCCTTTCCTAAGTTCTCTTAAATTCTTTAGAATTGTAGAGCTTAATCCTCTTTACTAATAGATCCAACAGCCATTAAGCCTCCCTGTTTTTTTGAGCGAAAGAACGTCAATGGGTGTCTGCTAATTCCGATTAATTCAAGATAGGATGGTCACAGAAAAACATTGCAAATATTATAACGAACATTGACTTTAAATAATATTCTTATTATCTATATTTTTATTAATTTTAATGTAGTAACTAGCATTTAATAATGGAAAAGGATGATAAAAATGTCTCAGAAAAATTATTAGAGTCTGCGAAAGATATTTATCAAGGCAGTTATATTAATGATTTAATTCAACCAGCAAAAGATAGATTAAGTCATCCATTAATATTTTCATTTATTTGTTCATTTTTAATTGTAAACTGGGAATTAGTACTTTTTTTTCTGTTTTCAACTGATATCATTGAATCAAAAATAGATAAGTTTTATTTACATTATAACCGTCCAAAAGATTTATTGGTTAAACCAGTTATGGTAGCTTTAGTGTATACTATTGGATTCCCATATATAACAAATTGGATAAAATTAGCTTTATTGAATTCTAGATCAGAAAATTTCAAAATACAAAAGGAAGCATTAGGCCCAGAATTCGATTATAAATCAGAACACGCTCTAAAAACAAAAGCACTTCAAGAATCAATTGCTGAAAGTGCAAATCTCGCATTACTTAATAGAAAAATAGATACTCTTGAGAAATCAAATATGGCAAAAGACATTCAATTTAATGAACAAAAAACTTTACTTGAAAAAACTTTATTAGAATTGCGAGAAAGCCAAAATATTAATTCAGATTTAAATTTAACACTTCAAAACAAACAAACCGAATTAGAAGAAAAACTCAGAAAAAACAATCTCTCACTAGGTGAAATTAAAAACAATATAAATTCAAGTTTTAATAGAATTTTCAACAAACTATATGATAAATCCAAATTTGAAAAAGATTTATTTCAGGACAGTTTTACTTTCGAAAAAGAATTAGATCCAAAACAAATTAGTGCTTTTATTAACTTTATGAAAGATAGAATGAAGTATTTTGGTATATTCACTAATGAAGTTATTTACAAAACCCAAGAAGGTATTGTAGAATTCGAAGTATTTATTAATTATCCAGATTTAATAAAAAATCAAAATACTATTGATAGTTTAAAAAAAATGTTTTCAAATACGGAATTTAAAGTTGATTGATTTATTTAAGGTGCATTTTGAAATTGTAGCAATAATAATTACAATAAATAAACTAAAATTGTTGGAACACGCCTTCTTCAACCTTAAGGTCAAATATGTTTAGCTTATCCTCGCACATCCTGTGCGCTTCCGATAAATGGAAGGTGATAGCGTAACAGCATTCAAATTCACCCGGAAAAATAACACTTCCCTCTTTATACTTTAGAGGCAACAATTATCATGCAATTAACTAGTCGGTATATTTTTTTTACAGGTTAGCAATAATACTTAGCCTAACTAAATCTTCAACCGATCTTGAAAAATCAATATTGATTTAATAATTTTATTTCTACACTCAGCTTTTCCGCTGGGAGAGCACTCGCCCAACGTATCACACATTACATTCCAAATTTTCTATCTCACATATCATATCTCACATCTCATATCTATAATTTAATGTTATACTTAAACCCTAAAGTAGCCCAGCGGCTTGGCATTCGGACTGCTCCAACTTCGATGTATTGTGCATCAAATATATTCTGGATATCGCCGTAGATGGTATACTTAGATTTTTGGAATGATATGCGGGCATCGGACACAAAATATGAGTTGTTTGAAGTCCTTTCTAGCCAACGATTTGCAGTAATAAAATTCCAGTTTCCGGTATGGAAGCTAATGGTTGCGATAGCCTGATGTTTTAAGCTTTCGATTCCGTATTTGATTATGCTGTTCTTGTAATTATTTACAATAGAAGGGTTTAAATAGCTGTATGAAAAGTTGAAGTTCAAGCTTTTTCTTTCAGCAATCTGGTAATTGTATAATAGATTGGAAAAGATTCCGTGGGTTTTATTGTTCCCTAAATTATTTGCTTGGTAAGGTACATCCGTACTTTCACGCATCCAATCAATAAAGTTATCGATATCACGATAGAAGTAGCCCGCCCTTATACTGAGGTTACCTTTGGTATAGGAGGTTCCGATTTCGTTTTGCCAAGCATTTTCACTTTTTAGATCTGGATTTCCTATATTTCCGGGTCTTTGGTTTAGATACAGGTCTGTAAAGGTTGGGATCCTTTGGCTGGTCCCACTGCTTGCCGAGATTTTCCAGTTGTCATTGATCAGGTAACTGATATCTAGGCCAGGGAATACCTGCCAATCGTAATCAGAATTGTAATTGATATAGGCCCCTAGGTTGAAAATAAACTTCCTAAAATAGGTTGAACGGAATTCAGTGAAAAATCCAAGGTTATTGCGACTATGATCTCCAATGTTGGAGCTATTGATCTTTTCATGTCTTGATTCAATCCCTAATCCCAAATCACCGTATTTAAATTGTCTGTATGCATTTAATTCCCCTGATAGGCTATGTGTGTAGTGATGGCTTCTTCCTTTGCTCAAATCATCTTTAAAGTATCTATAATCATCATCATTATAGCGGTAATTGAACCTAGGATTCAGGTACCAGTTTTCGTTCAGCTGGTGTTGAGAGGAAATACTTGATAAAAATGTCTCTACCAACTCTTCTGAATTTTTATCCCCAGGTGCTGCATAATAACCATTTGCACCAAACCTGTTGTTCATATAGCCAGCCATCATTTGGATCCTGTTGTCCGAATTTATGACTAGGTTGTTTTGATAATAGATTCTTTCGTTATCAGATCCTGTATTATATCGTTGACCATTGCTATGCTCTTTATTGGCATATAATTGATGTTGGTTACTTTTATTATAATAAGTTCCACCAACTTGAATTCCTGTTCCATAGTAGATGCCTTCCTTATCGGTTTCTTCCACTTTGTCAAAAGAAGTACCTGCATATAGATGGGTATATACTGAATTATGTTCCACTTGTTTGGTTACAATATTGACAGCTCCGGTAAGGGCATTGATTCCATACATCCTGGAGGCAGGCCCACGGAGGATTTCAATTCTTTCGATTGCTTCTAATGGAATAGGGATATTGAGCATGTGGTGACCTGTCTGTGGATCAGATAATTTAACACCATTGATCAATACCAGCGTTTGGTCGAAACTACCACCATCGATGCCAATATCTGCTTGGGTTCCAAAAGGACCACGCTGACGGATATCTACGCCAGACACGTACCTTAAGACCTCATTGATACTTGTACTTGGTAATTTCTTAAGGTCCTTTTGCGTCAAGAGCTGGATATTGCGGCTATGTTGATTGAAAGGAATCTGAAATCTGTTTTCCTGAATGATGACCTCTGAGATTTTGGTCGTATCATTCAAGCTTTGTGTAAAGGCGAATGTAGGTATAGAACAAAAAAGGAATAATAACTTTTTGGTTGACATTTTAATTAAATTTTTGCCAAAATTAGTTAAAATGTTTAGTTGAACGAATATTCTAATGCCATTCTTCTCGACCTTTAGGGATATGATTGATCTTAAGGTCTATACTATCAATTTTGTTTTCTAGGTTTTGAGTGTTGGCAAGGTCAGGCTGTCCTGCATCCACCCAAGCTGTAAACCATATTGAGCCGATGGCATGGATTGATTTTTTCATTCGTCGCATGACCATACCATTTAACTGATTATGATAATTTGTGACATAGAAGTCGGAGTAGTTTGTTTGTAATTGTTGACCTCGCTGGATAAAGGATCGATGTAGGACTTTTGGAAGTTTATTTGACAAATCCTTTTCAATTTTTAATACGGAATCGAGGAGGGAATGACTTTCAAGGACTGCCTGCCAGGCAAAACCTAGGACATCATCAATATAGACCGCCGGTCCGACATATAAACTATACTTGTTGCTATATCTTTCAGGCAATCGGGTTTCCCATAGGGCATGGATTCCAATCTGGTCTGTTAACTGTCCGTTATAATTACTGCTGGTATGTAATGGAACATGGGCATCAGCTACATAATGACCTAAATCAGCAGAGATCTTAATAATTCGGTCAATATCCTTTTCGAAGAAGGCTTTTTTTAATTGACGATATGACTTCTCGATTTGCCAAGGAACAATTCCACGGCTGATCAAATATTTTTCCTGATATTTTTCCTTTGCTTTATTCCATGGGATCTGGATAGAATCGTGCTGATCCCAACGATCCAGATCAATAAAGTGACGTGGTGACTCCGCTGGGTCAATGTAAACCCTTTTATCGGCATTGATGGCATACTCACGGATTTGATAGTGATGTTTCTTATAAAAGACACTGAGATCAGCAGGGAGGGTGAAAATGGCATTTTGATTCATCAATTTATGCGGTTTAAAACCCCATGCAGATAGGATAAGGATAATAATTCCTGAGATGAACAAAATACAACATTGTTTCATGTTGGTTAGTAGAGATTTATCGAAATATAATAATTTTAAGTTAAGATATATAAGATTTTGTCGAAACATGTTAACTGAAATTTGTTACTTTGCTGAAGTCAAATACTGATTCGATGAAAATATTATATGCTGTTCAAGGGACTGGAAATGGGCATTTATGTCGAGCTATCGATATTATTCCATGTCTTCAGGAATACGGTCAGGTCGATGTTCTAATCAGTGGCATACAAGCCGATATCGATTTGCCATTTGAAGTCAAATATCGATATCATGGATTGAGCTTTATTTTTGGCAAGTCTGGTGGTGTAGACCTTTGGAAGACCTTTATGAGTTCAACAGTCCGGAAATTTGTCAAGGAAGTGAATTCTGTTCCAGTGGAAGACTATGATTTGGTAATCAATGATTTTGAACCTATTTCTGCTTGGGGATGTTATTTTAAAGAAAAGAACTGTATTGGATTAAGTCATCAGATCGGTGCTTTTGATCCTTCGAGTCCTAAACCTGAGGAGTCGGACATGTTGGGGAAATTCATCATGAAGAATTATGCTCCATCGAATATTTCCTATGGTTTTCACTTTAAGTCCTATGCATCCCATATCTTCACTCCAGTAATCAGGCAGTCCGTAAGAGAATTGGAACCTAAGGATCTTGGGCATTATACGGTATATTTACCTTCTTATGATGATTCCCATTTATTAAAGCACCTATCACGTTTTACGGATGTAAAATGGGAGGTTTTTTCGAAACATAACAAGAAGCCATTTAGACTAAAGAATGTGTCCATCAATCCTATCAATTCGGATGCTTTTGTACAGAGTATGGCAGAATCTTCAGGCGTTTTATGTGGTGCAGGATTTGAAACTCCTGCGGAAGCCCTATATTTAGGGAAGAAATTATTGGTGATTCCAATGAAGAACCAATATGAGCAACATTTAAATGCAGCATCTCTGGAGGAAATTGGCGTACCTGTGATCAAAAGTCTAAAGAAGAAATCTGAGTTGGACATTGAATCTTGGTTAAATGCAAAATCTAAGGTAAACGTGGATTACCAAGACTGTACGGCAGAGATAATCGATAAAATAATAAAAAACCATAAACCATAATGAAGTACATTTTAGGAATCTTTTTTTGTTTAGCAATAAGTTCGCAAAGTCAGGCACAGGCCTTATCAAATGCCAATGATTCTTTGTCTTATGCTTTAGGCCAAGACTTAGGGTCATATATCAAAAGGATGGATCTGCCTATCAATAAGGCGAAATTGTTACAAGCAATAGGAGATGTGCTGGAAGGTAAGGATCCATTATTTAAGGATGAAGACCGAGAGCAGATAATCCGTGATGGATTACAGAAGATCCAGGACGAAAAGAGTGCAGGATTAAAGAAATCTGCGGAAGAATTCTTGACAAAAAATAAAAGCAAAGCTGGAGTAAAGGTGACTCCTGAGGGAGTGCAATATGAAGTCCTAAAAGAGGGAACAGGATTGAACCCTTCATTGACCGATACTGTAAAGGTTCATTATATTGGAAAGGTCCATACTGGAGAAACCTTTGATAATTCCTATGAACGTGGTGAGCCATTGGACCTTGAATTGGATAATGTAATTGAAGGATGGAAAATCGGTATCCCCTTGATGAAAAAAGGAGCAAAATATAGATTTTTCATTCCTTATAATTTAGGCTATGGAGAACGTGGCAGTGGTCCAATTCCTCCATACAGTACGTTGATCTTTGATGTGGAACTATTGGATATAAAATCCCCAAATGAGAATGCAATATAATACCTTAGGGAAATCGGAATTAAAGATATCTGAAATTGGACTTGGCGCGATGTCGTTGGTGCAAGGTCATGATGGAACGAATTCTTATATTATTAAGCATGCGCAAGAGCTTGGTATCAATTACCTCGATACATCGGACCTTTATGACAAAGGGAAGAATGAGGAATTGATAGGCAGGTTGCTTGAAGGAAATCGTGATAAATGGATTTTAGCTTCTAAAGTCGGGAATAAGTGGAAAGAGGATGGAAGTGGCTGGGATTGGGCGCCAAGTAAGACCTATATCTTAAAATCTGTTGATGAATCTTTAAGTCGTCTAAGGACTGATTACCTCGATCTTTATCAATTACATGGAGGTACCATTGAGGATCCATTTGATGAAATAGTTGAAGCCTTCGAATTATTGGTTCAGCAGGGAAAGATCCGCTATTACGGTATTTCATCCATTAGGCCAAAGGTGTTCCTAAATTATGCCAAGAATAGCCATATTGTTTCCGATATGATGCAGTACAGTATCTTTGATCGGAGGCCAGAGGCGTATTTTCAGGAACTTGCGGATAGTGGAATTTCTGTATTAGCTCGTGGTACTGTTGCCCAAGGGTTATTGTTAAAAAAAGCTGCCCAGAAATACTTGAGCTATTCCGTTCATGAAGTTCTGGAGATCCAACGTGAAATATCAAAGATAGCAAATAAATTAGGTGTGAATAATTTGGCACTTGCTTTAAAATATCCATTATTACATCATCCTGTAGCCTGCAGTGTACTCGGGATAAGGACTAGGGAGCAAATTAATTCGTTGGACCTGGTTGTTGATGAAATGAATAAGATTAAATTACACGACTATCAGGAATTGTTGGCTAATATGCCCGAAGTTAGTTATTAAAGGAATTTTATACTTCTGATCTAATAGAAAGGGCAGGAGGAATAGAGATATAGGATAAAGGTCAAGAATAAATCTTGACCTTATTTTTTATTATTTGCTGAAATATTTTTTGAGGATATCCTGTAGATCTTCGGGGCTATCGATGGCATCGTTAATATGGGTAGATACCGCAGTTTGGATCCTGTAGCCATTATCTAACCAGCGGAGCTGTTCCAAAGATTCTGTCGTTTCAAGTTTAGATATAGGTAACCTGGCTAATTCCTTTAAAGTTTCAACCTTAAAACCATAGATGCCAATATGATTGTAATAGGTTTCTTTGGAGAGCCATTCTTTGATGTCAGCACCTCTCATATAGGGGATTGCCTGCCTAGAGAAATACAATGCTTCGCTTTTTTGGTTTAATACCACCTTCGGCTTATTTACATTTTCCAGATCCGAAAGTTCTTGAATCGGACGGACAAGGGTTGCAATTTCTACTTCAGGTCTTTGGAAGCAGGAAACCAGTAAATCAATCTGTTGAGGATCAATAAAAGGTTCATCACCTTGAATATTGATGGCGATATCAAAACCCGAGATGTTATTGATGACCTCAGCACAGCGATCAGTACCAGATTGGTGTTCTTTTTTAGTCATGACGACATTGCCCGCAAAACTTTTCACATGGTCGAATATCCTTTGGTCATCCGTAGCGACAACGACTTCGCTGAGTGAGGCGGCATGTTTTACTTGGTTGTAAACTCGCTGGATCATGGTCATTCCGGCGATATCCACCAGCGGTTTTCCGGGAAATCTTGTTGAATCGTATCGAGCAGGTATTATTCCAATTACTTTCATAGATTAAAAATAAGAAAAGCCGAAGAATATCGGCTTTTTAGTTCTTAAAATAAACCGAAGAGTTCGGCTTCTATTTTTTGGATAATTTTTCCGAGATCTTCCTGATTGTTGGCAAAATCCAGATTATCCTTATCTAGAATCAATAGTTTTCCTTCAGAATAATTATTGATCCATTTTTCGTATTTCTCGTTCAGCTTAGAAAGATAATCCAAACGTATTCCAGATTCGTAGTCACGGCCTCTTTTTTGGATATTGTTTACCAAAGTAGGTACGGATGCACGAAGGTAGATCAAAAGATCTGGTGGTTTGATGTAGTTAACAATGCTTTGAAAAATATCGGAATAGTTTTCAAAATCGCGGGCACTCATCAAGCCCATATCATATAAGTTTTCTGCAAAGATGTAAGCATCCTCATAGATGGTTCTATCTTGGATCATGTTGATCTCTCTATTCTGTAGATCCACAATATGGCGGAATCTAGAATTTAGGAAGAAAATCTGCAGGTTAAAGGCCCATCGTTTCATGTCGCTATAGAAATCCTCTAGGTAAGGGTTATTCTCTACGGCTTCAAATTGAGGCTCAAAGTTAAGGTGTTTGGCAAGTAATTCTGTTAAGGTTGTTTTACCAGCTCCAATATTTCCAACAATTGCTATATGCATATTCTAATACAAATTTTTTAAACCGATAATTTCGCGAACTTCTTTCATTGTTTTTTGGGCACTTGCCTGGGCTTTTTCAGCGCCCATTTTTATGACTTTGGCAATGTAAGCATCATCCTCACTGATTTCTTGGATTCGTGCTCTCACTTCACTGGTGGCATTTACCATATCTTCAGCAAGTTGTTTTTTGAAATCACCGTAGCGGATTTCGGCTTTATTATATAATCCATCGAAGTGTTGAACGGTATCAGCAGTAGATACGACATTCATCAAATCGAAGAGGTTTTGTACAGCTTCAGGTTTTACTTGGTTCTGTTCCGTAGGACCAGCATCGGTTACCGCGCGCATAATTTTTTTACGGATTACTTCCTCGGCGTCGGAAAGATAGATACAATCGGCTTCACCGTTTGATTTTCCCATTTTACCTTGGCCAGATAGTCCTGGGATCTTGATGAGCTTGTCTGCATAACTGAATGCAAATGCTTCTTTGAAATAATCTACCTCATACAGACGGTTGAACCTGTTTGAAAAGGTCCTGGTCATTTCCAGATGTTGTTCTTGATCTTTTCCTACAGGCACTTTAGTTCCGTGGTGGATCAAGATATCACAGGCCATAAGGACAGGATATGTCAATAGACCTGCATTGACATTATTAGGGTTTGCTCTAACCTTATCCTTAAATGCTGTAGATCTTTCCAGTTCACCTAAATAGGCGTTCATATTCATGTATAGATAGAGTTCAGCAACTTCAGGTACATCAGATTGAACGTATATAGTTGATTTTTCGGGGTCTAATCCAGCGGCAAGGTATTCTACCACCACATTGCGTACAGTTTCTTTGAGGCCATGTGGAGTAGGATGAGTCGTTAAAGAGTGTAAATCTGCAATAAAAAAGAAGCAATTGTATTCGTCTTGCATTTTGACGAAATTTTTCAATGCCCCATAATAATTTCCAAGGTGTAATTTTCCGGTACTTCTAATACCACTAACAACGGTTTCCATATAACTGCGAAGTTACATAAAAAACAGGAAAATTGATACAGCTAGTACGGATGATAAACGGGGTTTATCGGAATTCAACCGAAGGCAATGAAAATTGCTATCCTAATAAATATGAGGGTTTTCCAGCAGGTCGGTAACATAACCCAATACTTCAACTTCCAAGGCTCCATCTTCCAGCATGGAAAAAGTAAGGTAAGCCGCATAGATTTCACACGAAAAGGTGACATGTTTATCCGATACAATGGTGTCGATGACGCCCTCACGGACATCAATCCCTAAATGTTCCAATTCGTTGTGTAGGTTGGTTGAAATACTATCATGATCTTCTCCAGAAGCAAATCCAACAATGATATGTAGGATCAGTTTATCAAACAATTCTGGATTCATATTTCTGAATTTATTGGCATATAAATCAGCATCAAAACGACTTTTCGCACTTGAGACGATTTTGTCCCAAATTAGGTACTCAGTTTTAGTTTGCATAATAGAAGTTTATAAATTGTTAAAGGTAAATATAACTAATTATCTCTTTTAATACAACGTCACAAAGTCGTTAATCTTATGATGTTTATGCAAACAATTGGGATGTTAGGATGGTTTTAAAGGTAGGTTTTAAATAATTAATTATTATGAATTCAGAAGAGAACAAAAAACAAAATAAGGTGAATGATGATGACCAAGGACCTAAAGATCCAAAGGACCTGGCCTATAATAAGGAAGATTCCTCCTACGAATTGGATGTCAATGATAATGATCCAGATTGGGAGCATCCTTCGGACTATGATACTATCAGTGAAGGTGCTGCAGACGATGACTCTACCTATGATTCGTCGAATCCCTATGTAGGTGAAGAATATGCCCCATTAGATGAACTTCAGGAGGAAAATCTTGAGGATAACAATATGCATGTCGAAGGGGAGAGCATCGTACGGGTATCTAAAGAAGATGAAGAGCTGTCGAGAGATGCTGAAGATGAGCGCGATGATTTGGATGAAGAAGGCTATCCTAAATATGAAGGCGATTAATTCCTATTCACTGGGTCGGTTTTTCTTATTGAATGGCTATATTTAGGCTTTCAAAAATTTTGATATGCAAATTGATTTAACAGGTAAAAAGGCCTTAGTTGGTGGTGCTACTTCGGGAATCGGGAAAGCAATTGCCATGGAATTGGCGGCATGTGGAGCTGAAGTCACCCTGATGTCCAGGAATGAGGATAAGTTAAAGGAAGTTTTAATGGAACTCTCGGCGGTAAATGGCCAGAAACATGGTTATCTGCAAACCGACTTTATGGACTTTGAGCAGCACCAAGCCAATTTATCGGCTTATTTTAATGCGCATCAGGTAGATATCCTGGTGAACAATACCAATGGACCAGCAGCAGGAGATGTCTCCCATAAAAATATCGGAGATTATCAGCAGGCCTTTGATCTGTTGTTCAAAAACGCTGTTTATACCTCTGAATTAGCCTTGAAAGGTATGCGTTCCTCAGGTTTTGGACGTATTATCAATGTTTCCTCCCTGACCGTGAAAGAACCTCAGGATGGCCTAGTGCTTTCCAATACGATGCGGGTCGCCTTAGTCAGTTGGAGTAAATCACTTTCAAAAGCGGTTGCTGCAGATGGAATTACAGTCAATTCCATTTTGACAGGTTATTTTGCAACGGATAGACTTTATGACCTGATGAATATTCAGGCAAAAAATGAGGGAGTTTCCTTAGAGACGATTGAAAAGCGACGGATTGAAAGTATGCCTATCAAACGATTGGGTAAACCGGAAGAATATGGTTATTTAGCAGCTTTCTTAGCTTCTCCTTATGCCAACTTCTTGACTGGAGCCTCCATTCCATTGGATGGCGGTCTTTCCAATGTCGTCTTTTAGATAAACGGTTGGAAGCTATTCGGCTTCCAACTGTTCTTTGTATTTTTTCTTGTGTTCTTCGATCTCTTCTGGCATTTCAGGATATTTGATATCCTTATATGTTGAAAGTACTTCGTAAATAATCTTTGCGACCAAGAATCTACTGATTGGTTTAGAATCTGAAGGAATAACATACCAAGGTGCATGTTTTTTGCTGGTATTCTTGATGGCATCCTCATAGCATTCCATATATTTACTCCACAGTGCTCTTTCCTTTAAGTCTCCAGGAGAGAATTTCCAGTTTTTTTCTTCCTCCTCCAATCGGCTCAGAAGTCTGTCACGTTGTTCCTCCTTGCTGACATTCAAAAAGAACTTGAAGACAATCATACCATTTTGTGTCAATCGTTCTTCAAAGTTGTTGATTTGCTGGAAGCGCATTTCCCAAAAATCATCTGGTAAATTTTGAGGATCAGTGATATGAGGAATCCTTTCGTTCAGAAGGTATTCAGGGTGTACCCTTGTTACCAATACATTTTCGTAATGGGTCCGATTGAATACCGTGAATTTCCCTTTTTCTGGCAACTTGATTTCATGTCGCCATAAATAATCATGTTGTAGTTCGATTTCTGTTGGTGTTTTGAAGCTTTCAACAACTACCCCGCGTACATTCATTTCCTTGAAGACTTCTCGAATCAAGGAATCCTTACCAGAAGTATCCATCCCTTGCAGACAAATCAAAACTGAATATCGGTCATCTGCATACATTTTGTCCTGAAGAGCAGCTATTTTCTTTCTTAATTCCTTTAATTCAAGCTTTGCGTCATCCTTTGTTATCTCATCTTTTATACTGGTGGGATGTTCATTTAGTTTGAAATTGCTTTTTGCCGTTAGCCTTTTTGCATAGTTTCCCATAAGCTTTATTTAGTTGAACACAATTTAATAAATAATTGTTTAATCTACGTTTTGCCCTAGGGTCAATAATTTATTATCCAATGAGCTGATAAATAAAATTATCATTTATTTCAGTGATAATTAAAAATATCATCGTTTTTAATGATAAATTTGTTTATCATTTATTTTGATGATAATAAGAAATATCATTATATTGGATGATTAATAAAAAGACAGCCATGAGTTACCATGTCATATTAACAGGAGATGTAGTGCATTCAAGGTCGCATGATGCGAAAGAATGGCTTCCGAGGTTAGAGCGGGGCATCAAGAAACATGCACTGACCTATGATATTTTTCGTGGGGATAGTTTTCAGGCCGAGGTGCCTATTGAGGCCTGCTTTCAGGCGATATTTTATTTAAAGTCAGAAATGAGGCAATTGGAAGGAATGGATATCCGAATAGGAATAGGAGTGGGGAAGGTTGATTTCATTGATAAAGATATAAAGAAGTCGAGCGGAGAGGCTTTTGTTTTTTCAGGTCAATCATTGGATAGCCTGACTAAGGAAAGTTTGGAATTCAAATCGCAATGGAAGGATCTGGATGAGCGCTTGAATTTAATATTAACTTTGACAACCCGCTTAACGGACCAATGGACTCCCAATATGGCTGAAACAGTTCAGGCAGCAATGGACTATCCCAATGCCAACCAGACTGAATTGACGAAGATCATCGGGAGAAAGCACCAGAGCCAAGTGAGTACAGAACTTAGTAAAGCGAATTATTCCAAGATGAACCAAGTAATCGATTATTGCACAAAAGATTTAAAGGCCTATGTTAATTGATCTGCTTAAAATGTTGATATCCCACATTTTAGGGGATTTTGTTTTTCAGCCGAAATCGTGGGTTGATAAACGTAGGACACATATTCAATATTTGTTTTATCATGTTGCGGTGCATGCAGGTCTATTGATATTATTTTTTATCAATGATCTGGGCAATAAATGGCAAAGTATCCTTTTCCTGGTTGCGGCACATTTAGCTATCGACAGCCTAAAAATAGGTTGGGAACAAAAATGGCCCTCGAATCCTGTCCGAATTTTCCTGGTAGACCAAGCCTTGCATATAGCGAGTATTTTTGCTGTCTATTATTTTAATAATATGGCTGCCTTCCAGGATATTTTAACAAATATGAACTGGAACCATGTGCTGCTCTATACCATAGCCATATTGTTGATCGTATTTGTAATACCAATTGTGATCCGTGTGTTTTTCAGCAAGTGGAATAAGGAAGTTGAGTTCAACAGTAAGCGAAAAGAAACCTTATTTGATGCCGGGACCATTATTGGAATCTTGGAAAGAGCAATGATATTGGGCTTTGTGCTGCTTGGCTTGAATGAGGGGATTGGGTTCTTGCTGGCAGCTAAATCAATATTTAGGTTCGGGGACCTAACGAATGCGAAGGATACAAAATTTACAGAGTATGTACTGATCGGAACTTTGTTAAGTTTTGGACTTGGTATGTTGGTCGCATTTGGCTTAAAATATCTACTAACAATAATATAATCTACTATGAAAATAAATCTAAAAAGGTTCAAGAGCCTATTTTGTCTATTTGCTGCGGTCTCTATGAGCACTGGCGCCATGGCGCAAAGTGCTTCATTTGAATCTGACCTTAAAAAAATAACGGATAAATATGATGCCGTAGGCTTGGCCATTGTGGTTGTAAAAAATGGAAAACCTGTTTATGAAAAGGCTTTTGGCTATAAGGACCTAGAAACAAAAGCTCCATTAACCACAAATGACCTTTTCAGGATTGCTTCGATTTCCAAATCGTTCAGTTCTACGGCAATTATGCAACTTGTAGAACAAGGAAAGGTTTCGTTGGATGATGATATCAGTGATCTGGCTGGATTTAAAATAAGAAATCCTAAATTTCCTGATACCAAAATAACATTGGAAATGATGCTATCACATCGTTCCAGTTTAAATGATTATAATGGTTATTTTACTTTTGATGTTCTGGATACCACAAAGAACAAAGAATGGGAGAAATCCTATAACAGTTATGAACCAGGAACCGATTATGAATACTGTAACTTGAACTTCAATATCATTGGGGCAGTATTGGAGAGATTAACTGAAATTCGATTTGATAACTATATCAAACAACAAATACTGAATCCATTAAAATTGGATGCGGGATATTGTGTAGACTCATTAGACCAAAGTCGATTTGCAAAATTGTATGATAAAATAGATGGTGAATATGATGAACAAAGTGCTGCTTACTATCCAAGATCTGAGGAGATCAGGAATTATACGATGGGAGTGAGTACACCTGTTTTTTCACCAACTGGGGGGATGAAGATCTCGGCACATGATCTAGGGAAATATATGCAGATGCATATGAACTATGGGAAATTAGGTAAGAAGCGAATCATCAGCAAAGCAAGTTCGCAAAAAATGCAAAAGGGCTTATCTCCAAAGGAAAATTATGGCTTAGCATTATTAGAGACCTATCAATTAATTCCTGGGGAACATATGATCGGACATACTGGCTCAGCCTATGGCCTTTATAGCAACATGTTTTTTGAGCCTAAGAAAAAGTTCGGTTTTGTCGTGATAACCAATGGTTGCATTCCAACGATTGATCGAAATGAAGATATTGTAATGTCGAAAGAAGTTATTAACTTACTCTATCAAGATTTCATAAAAAAACAGTAACGAGTGCCATTAACCTTCTGAGCATTAGGTTGCAAGGTCCACAAAAGGATTAAAGGGGGATATTTTGAGGCAGTTTACTTGAAAAATTAACTACTTTTGTAAAAATTATTCAAATTGAGAATTTAGCAATATGATTATTCAACCAAGAACTAGAGGTTTTATCTGCTTGACAGCGCATCCAGAAGGAGCGGCAGAGAATATCAAAAACCAAATCGATTACGTAAAATCTAAAGGCGAGATTAAAAACGGGCCTAAAAAGGTATTGGTAATCGGTGCATCTACCGGATTTGGGATTGCTTCACGCATCAGTGCTGCATTCGGTTCAGGAGCAGCAACTATCGGAGTGTTTTTTGAAAAACCAGCATCTGAAGGCAAATTAGGTACTGCAGGTTGGTACAATAGCGCTGCTTTTGAGAAAGAAGCTCATGCTGCTGGCTTATATGCAAAAAGTATCAATGGCGATGCTTTCTCGGATGAGATCAAAGCGCAAACCATTGAATTGATCAAAAAAGATCTTGGACAGGTTGACTTGGTTGTCTATTCTTTGGCATCTCCACGTCGTACACATCCAAAAACTGGAGTTCAACATGCTTCAGTATTAAAGCCAATCGATCAGGCTTTTACCAATAAAACTGTTGATTTCCATTCTGGTGTTGTATCAGATATAAGCATTCAACCTGTTGATTCAGATGATGACATCAAAAATACGGTTGCTGTAATGGGTGGTGAAGATTGGAAATTCTGGATTGAAGACCTTAAAGCTGCAGGCGTCTTAGCAGAAGGCGTTAAAACTGTTGCATATTCTTATATCGGCCCTGAATTGACTTATCCTATCTATAGAAATGGTACAATCGGGCGTGCTAAAGATGATTTGGAAGGAACTGTTCCAACCATCAATGAAATTCTGAAAGATTTGCACGGTATCTCCTATGTTTCTGTAAACAAAGCATTGGTTACACAATCTAGTTCTGCAATTCCAGTGGTTCCTTTGTATATTTCATTATTGTATAAAGTGATGAAGGAAAAAGGAATCCATGAGGGAACAATCGAGCAGATGCAAAGATTGTTTGCTGAAAGATTATACAATAATGTAGAAACTCCTTTGGATGAAAAAGGCAGGATCCGTGTTGACGATCTTGAAATGAGAGCAGATGTTCAAGAAGAGGTAGCAAAACTTTGGGAACAGGCAACAACGGAAAACTTAGAAGAGATCTCTGATATCGTTGGTTACCGTAATGATTTCTTCCAACTATTTGGTTTCAACTTTGATAATATCGATTACGATAAAGATACTAGTGAATTGGTACAAGTGCCTAGTTTGGCAGAATAATCCAACCTCATTTAGAAATATTCGGGAGTTGTCTTTTGGCAACTCCTTTTTTATTGCCCAATAGCCTACTGCAAAGAATTCAATGCTATGAATTCTTTTGAGTATTCATTTAGTAATTCAATATTTAGGTAGATTTTCAGCATTGTTTATGGAATGAGAACTTTTAACCTTGAGTGTTTTATTTAATGAATTCATATTCATTCCATACTTCCGATAACCTGTTGGAAATAAACAATTAAGGAGTTTGAATTGAAAGGTTGTTATTTATTGATACTCAATATCAATAAAAATATAGTTTGAATATATTTAAACTTGATTTCTTTTTTCTAATTTTAACTGCTGTTTGAAAAACATCTGGCCAAACCAGGAAAAAAGTACAAACTAACTATGAATTAATTAAATGGATAATCGGATTATTCTTGAGGAAGAACAATTGAATCTCAGTGAAGGGATTCAGGAGTTCGGTTATTTATTGATTGTTGATTTAGACTATAACCTCATTGCAGGTAGTGAGAACTGTGATGTTTGGTTAAGCAATCCTGTTTCCACTTATCTAGGAATTAATTTATGGGAGATATTAACTGCATATTTTTCGAAATACGTAGTCAGTATAAAAATTGCAGTTGATCAAGTTATAAATGAAACCAATGAACGGGTTTTATTGGAATTGGTCATCCAAGGAGAACCATATTATCTAAATATCTATTTATTCAATAACAACATCTATTTAGAGTTTGAAAAGAAATTTGAGGACTCGAATGTTTTTTTTCCAAAGTTTGAAATTGTAGATAAGCTATTAAGTGAAAGCAAAGGAAAGATCTGGAAGGTAGTCAGTTCTTATATTTCGAAGATTTCTGGATTTGATCGGGTAAGGGTTTTTCAATATGTCGGTGATGGAGATGGCTATGTATTGGCGGAAAGTATTGAGAATTCAGACTTGGAAAAAATATTAGGCTGTTATTATCCTGATATGGATATTTTTAAGCATGCTAAAAACATTCATTCGGTCAATTTCCACCGCTATACCGCTCAGGTCAATGGTAAAACCATAAAGATCGTAACTAAAGATAATTTTAAGCCCAATCTATCACAGACAAATATCAGGATGATTTCTCCGATCCATGCAAATTATCTCATTCGCGATGGAGTCAATTCAAACCTTAGTGTATCCTTGCAGATTGATGGAAAGATTTGGGGATATATTTTTTGTCAAAGTAAAAAGGGAAAGAAAATAAACCTCTTAAAACGAGAGGCCATGGTGTACTTTATTCAAATGGCTATTTACCGTTATGAAGAGGAACAAAAGAATAAGATCAAGGACTTTCAGGATGATATTAGGAATTTTGAGCTTCAGCTGAAGGAAAAGTTAATCCTGAAAAATAACCTTGCTGAAGCTTTAATGAGTTTGGATAAAGAGCTCTGCTATTATGCCAAAGCAGATGCTATGCTAATATTGATTAATGGTAAGCTTTATACCTACAATATCTCCATTGGTTTTGATAAAGTATTAGATATTAAAGGACTTCTTTCCAGAGTATCAAAGGATTCAATCTTCTTTGATGCTGAGTTTATATTAAATCATGGTGAAGAGTTAGGGTTGGATTCAGAGCGATTTGTCGGCTTAGCTGCACTTAAAGTTGAGTTGGAGGAGAATTGCAGTGTGCTTTGGTTTAGGAAGGAGAAAGAGTTCAAAAGGAAGTGGGTAGCCAAACCCGAATCTAGGATCAAAATGAACCTACCGAATGATTCATTTGAAAGGGAAGAACATCCTGTCCTCGATATTTGGCATCAAACTACCGTTGGGATCTGCGACCCTTGGCGCGATAATGAGATTTATTTTATTAAGCGGTTAAGGAATCTGATCATCCAGAGCAATAAGAATTTTTCTCAAGAAATCGTAAAGCTGAACAAAGAGGTGATCGACCTGAATAGGGCACTGGATAACTATGCCCATACGGTGAGCCATGATCTTAAAAACCCTTTATCAGCAATTAACCTCTCTACCCAGATGCTCCTTCAACGACCGGAAATGACAAATGACCTGAAACTGAAGATGCTGAAGAACACGAAAGAGGCCGTGGAAGTCATTTCTGAACTGCTGAAGAGTATTCATGATTTTTCTAAGGTGAAAGACTATCAGTACAGTATGGAACCAGTGTATGTGGAAGAATTCCTTAAGCAAATTGTGAACTTCAGTCAATTGCGCTATAATGCCCTTGGAACTGAAGTGATATATGGTAATATTCTTCCAGTTTATGGTGAAAGAAGTATTGTGTACCAATTGTTCCAGAATTTAATAGGGAATGCCATTAAATATAGTGCAAAAGTAGCAAAGCCCGTTGTAACCATTTCTTCTAGCCTCAAGCATGAATTTGTCCGTTATACCATCCAAGATAACGGTATAGGGATCGCGAAGGAGGAGTTGAGTACCATTTATGATTCCTTTAAGCGGATGTCCAATGCCAATAGTTATGAGGGAACAGGCTTAGGCCTGACCATTGTAAAGCGGATTGCGGACCGACTCCATATTACAATCGAGGTGGAAAGTGAAATAGGAAAAGGAACATGTTTCCATCTGTTGTTCCCGAAAGAGGTTTTCATACTTCCTTCTCAATCCTAGTCAAAAGCAAATTCTTTAATCCCAGTAAATTCCGGTATTGCTAAAAATAGGGGTAAATGTTTCAATTATTCGGAAATAGATGATTTTAATAGCTAAAAAGCTCACTTAAAAAAATTATATTTGCGAATTAAATTGAAGGCATAATAACCTATATGAAGCATATACGCAATTTTTGTATTATCGCACATATCGACCACGGGAAAAGTACTTTGGCCGATAGATTATTAGAGTATACCAATACCATCACCCAACGTGAGGCGCAAGCACAATTGTTGGACAATATGGACTTGGAACGTGAAAGAGGGATTACGATTAAGAGCCATGCAATCCAAATGGAGTATACCAAAGATGGACAAACGTATGTGTTAAATCTGATTGACACCCCGGGTCACGTCGATTTTTCATATGAAGTTTCTAGATCGATTGCTGCCTGTGAAGGTGCTTTGTTGATCGTAGATGCTTCTCAAGGTATACAGGCACAGACTATTTCCAACCTATACTTAGCCTTAGAGCATGATCTTGAAATTATTCCCATCTTGAACAAGATGGATTTACCAGGAGCTATGCCGGAGGAAGTAAAAGATCAGATCGTTGAATTGATCGGTGGAAAGAGAGAAGAAATTATCCCTGCCTCCGGTAAAACCGGAATGGGTATTCCTGATATCCTAACTGCTATCATTGAGCGTATCCCTGCGCCGGTTGGCGATCCTGAAGCTCCATTACAAGCCTTGATCTTTGACTCCGTATTCAACTCTTTCAGAGGGATTATGGCCTATTTCAAAGTTGAAAATGGTGAGATCAGAAAAGGAGACCGTGTAAAGTTTGTTGCTACGGGCAAAGAATATATCGCTGATGAGGTTGGTACCTTGAAGCTAAACCAGGTGCCTAAGGAAGTAATTAAGACCGGAGATGTAGGTTATATTATTTCTGGGATCAAAGAAGCTAGAGAGGTAAAAGTAGGGGATACCATCACGAAGAAGGATCGTCCTTGTGCTCAAGCTATCCAAGGTTTTGAGGAAGTTAAGCCCATGGTGTTTGCGGGTATCTATCCTGTAGATACGGAAGATTATGAAGAGCTAAGGGAGTCTATGCACCGTTTGCAGTTAAATGACGCTTCGTTGGTGTTTGAACCAGAATCTTCAGCTGCATTAGGTTTTGGTTTCCGTTGTGGTTTCTTAGGAATGCTGCACATGGAAATCATCCAAGAACGCTTGGAACGTGAGTTCGATATGACAGTTATTACTACTGTGCCGAACGTATCTTACCTAGCTTACCTGTCAAAAAATCATGAGGAGATCGTAGTCCACAATCCTTCGGATCTTCCTGATCCAAGTAAATTGGACAGTATCGAGGAACCTTATATTAAAGCAAATATCATTACAAAGGCTGAGTTTGTTGGTCCTGTAATGTCCCTTTGTATTCAGAAACGCGGTACGATTGTCAACCAATCTTATTTGACATCTGATCGTGTAGAATTGGTGTTTGAAATGCCAATGGGAGAGATCGTTTTTGATTTCTATGATAAGTTAAAGACTATCTCTAAAGGATATGCATCTTTCGATTATCATCAAATCGGCTATAGGCAATCGGACTTGGTGAAATTGGATATCCGTTTGAATGATGAACCCGTGGATGCTTTATCTTCATTGATACACAGAAGCAATGCTTATGATTTTGGTAAGAAGATCTGTGAGAAATTGAAGGAACTTTTACCGAGACAGCAGTTTGAAATCCGTATTCAAGCTTCGATTGGAGCAAAGATCATTGCTAGGGAAACCATTTCTGCATTGCGTAAGGATGTAACTGCAAAATGTTATGGTGGTGATATTTCGCGTAAGCGTAAGTTGTTGGAAAAACAGAAGAAAGGTAAAAAACGTATGCGTCAGGTTGGAAACGTAGAGATTCCACAATCAGCATTTATGGCGGTTCTGAAATTAGATTAAGAAAATCAACCTATAAAATATATCATGAATTTACTGGACGGTAAGGAAGTATCAACCAAAGTTAAAGAAGACATCAAAAGAGAGGCTGCAGAGCTTACTGCGAAGTTAGGCCGCAAACCTCATTTGGTAGCTATTTTAGTTGGAAACGATGGTGGTAGTGAAACTTATGTTGCGAGCAAAATGAGAAATTGTGAGCAAGTTGGTTTCGACTCGACCAATCTTCGTTATGATACGGATATCACTGAAAAAGAATTGTTGGAAAAGATCAATGAGATCAATGCAGATGAATCGATTGATGGATTGATCGTTCAATTGCCTTTACCTAAACATATTGATCCTGAAAAAGTTACTGAAGCTATCGATTACCGCAAAGATGTTGATGGGTTCCATCCAATCAATCTAGGTAGAATGCAACGTAATCTACCTTGCTTTATTCCTGCTACTCCTTATGGCATCATGTTGATGTTGGAACATTACGGAATTGATACAGCTGGTAAAAAGGCAGTCATTGTTGGAAGGAGCAATATCGTTGGGTCCCCAATGAGTATCCTTTTGGCAAGAAATTCTAATCCAGGAAATTGTACAGTTACCCTGACACATAGTAGGACAAAAGACTTGAAAGCTGAGGTTTTGCAAGGTGACATCGTGGTTGCAGCCATTGGCAAAAAGAATTTTGTAACTGCGGATATGGTAAAAGAAGGTGCTATTGTTATCGATGTGGGAATCAATAGGGAGAATTCGACCGAAACAAAATCAGGATTTAAACTTTATGGTGATGTGGATTTTGAGCATGTTGCTCCGAAATCTTCTTGGATAACGCCAGTACCGGGAGGTGTCGGATTAATGACCATTATTGGTTTATTAAAGAACACCCTAGAGGCTGCAAAAGGAACAGTGTATCCCAAAGCTTAAAAAATATTGAATTGAAATATGTTTATTTAAAGCTCCCAATTTTGGGGGCTTTTTTTGATTAATTTCCAACTATTTGAATTCTCCTTGGTTTTAGTCCATATATTTGATTACTTATTTCATTAACCATGGCTAAACTTGATCAAGTAAAGAATAAGGATATTTTGGAAATGATCAACCAAAATGATGAAAACCTAAAAAAGCTTCATGAAATCGTTCGAAAATCATTTGAGGAAGAAAAATTAATCGTTGATAACCTTATTAATCCTACAGATGAATACCTAAATAGGGGGCAACTTATTTCTGATAAGGTAGCACGATTTGGAGGAAGCTGGTCTTTTATTTTAATATTTACAGGGATATTGATCGTTTGGATATTGTTCAATACGCTCATGATCAAGCAAGACCGATTTGACCCTTATCCTTTTATTTTGATGAATTTAGTCTTGTCCTGTTTGGCTGCTCTACAGGCTCCAATCATTATGATGAGCCAAAACCGACAGGAGGAAAAGGATAGAAAACGGGCTGAGAATGACTATCTGGTAAACCTAAAGGCTGAATTAGAAATCAGGAGTTTGCATAAGAAAATAGATGTACTGTTAGAGGAAGAGGTTAAACAGCTATTTGATTCGCAGGTGAACCATTTAAAATTGCTGAAACAACTCTCGGATCATGTCGACCGCTTGGAAAAGGAGTTGAAAAACAAAAATGTACAGCCATAGTGGGATGGCTGCCATATTTTTCAAAAAATTGGTATAAATATTGCAAAGTGCAATCAGTATATAATTATTACAATAAACTATTATTACACAAACAAATTAGAAACATGAAAAAAATCGCAGTATTAGCAGCAGTTGCATGTGCACTTTCCTTGTCAGCATGTAACAATAATTCATCTATGGATAAAAACAATGATGGAGATACTTCAATCGGTGAGAAATTAGATCATTCAATTGAAACTACAAATGAATCAATTGATGAAATGAAAGCAAATGCAGATGCTGAATTGGCAAAAGCTGAAGAAAATGTAAAAAAAGCACAAGCTGATTTAGATGCTGCAGTAAAAAGTGGCGATAAAAAGGCTGAAGAAGCTGCTCAAAAAGCATTAGATGATGCAAAATCAGCATGGGAAAAAACAAAAGAAGCAGCGAAAAAAGCTGGTGATAAAATTGAAGAAGGTGTAAACAATGCAGTAGATGCTACAAAAGAAGCTGGTCAAAAAACTGGCGAAGCTATCGATAACACTGCAGAAAAAGTAGGTGATAAAACAAAAGAATTATCTGACGACGCCAAAAGAAAAGCAGAAAACGTTAAAAAAGCTTTAGAAAACTAATAAAATCCATTTATAGAATGGTTATTAAGTTTTTAATTGAAAGCGCCAATACTATTGGCGCTTTTTTTATTTTGATTTTACGAGAGCCTCCTATAAATTCTATTTATTGCTGTATATTGTTGGTTTAATAATAAAAAATGAATTGGAATAAAGAAGAAGTTGTCGCATACTGCTTTAATAAATGCAAAAATAGGGTAGAAGAGATAAAATCAGCCATGGATTCAGCGCAAGATGCTATCCTGAATGATACTAAAAGTAGTATGGGGGATAAATATGAAACATCCAGGGAAATGGCCCAACAGGAAATAAGTCGCTTGCAAAATCAGCTGAAACAGGCTGAAATTGACCTGGATAAAATCAATGGAGTAGACTTAAATCCCTCGGAATTGGTGAGAATGGGTAGCATTGTTCAAACAGACCAATTTGATTACTTTATTGCGATCTCTATTGGCGCAGTTAAAATTAAGGAGAAGACCCTTATGGTCATTTCTAAAGAGTCACCTATTGGGAGCATCTTGTTTGGGAAAAAGGTAAATGAATCAATTCAGTTCAATAATAAAACAATTATCATCAATAAAATTTATTAGGATATATATAACGAAGATCTAACGAGCTTATGGCTCGTTTTTTTGTTTGTGAAAGATGGCGATATGTTACAAAGTTTTTAAAGGGAGAGGATATTGTAAATTCAATTTTCAGTAATGGAAAACAGAAAAGTTGAAGAATTTGTATAGATTGATTTACAATAAATGAAAAAAATAATTGTCAAAACTTTTTAGGAGTAATTTTTGTTTAGATTTAAGTATTATTTACCAATAAAAACAAGGTGATTTATGAATCTTAAAAAAATCTTAACTATTGCATTGGTTTCCGGAACCCTGATGACCGGAACAATCGCTTGTAAGTCCAAAATATCGGACGCCGACTTGAAAGCAAAAGTAGAAACTGCTGTACAGGCTAATCCTGGAATTACCGTTGATGTGAAAGATGGAGTGGTTACTCTAAACGGAACGGCAAATTCAGAAGATGAGAAAGTGCAGATCGAAAATGCTGCAAAAGCTGCTGATAGCAAAGCTGTAAAGTCTGTACAAAACAATATCGTAGTGAATACGATGCCTCCTGTTGAAATCAATACCAATGATGCTGACTTAACTTCAAAAGTAGCCGATTTTACCAAAGACTTTCCTTCGGTAAAAACCGCTGTATCTGACGGAGTTATTACGGTAACTGGTGAATTGGAACAAGCACGTGTACAAGCTCTGAAAATGGGTCTGGATGCATTGAATCCGAAGAAAGTAGACATGAGTGGTTTAACTGTTAAATAGAAAATAATATGAGTTTACAATCGAAATATCAAGTTTTAATTGATACTGCAAAGGCTTCAGGAATGACAGATTTGGCTATCGCAGAACAAGATGGTGTTTTGCATGTTCAAGGTACAGCACCAAATGCAGATGTGAAAAATAAATTGTGGGATATCTACAATCAAATTGACCCTAATTTCTTAAGTGGTGATGTGGTCATGAATGTGGATGTATCATCTGCTGTAGCAGGTTCTCAAGTACGTGTAATTACGGAAAGTAGTAATTTGAATATCCGTAAAGGTCCAGGAACGGATCAACCAATCGTAGGTAAAGCTGCGAAGGATGAAATCATTACTTTAATTAGCCGTGCCAATGATCAATGGTGGTTGGTAAGAACCAAAGATGGTGAAGAAGGATATTGCTATGCGCAATATTTGGAGCCCGTAAGCTAAAAGGAAAAATTGAACATATAAAAAGCCCGATATCATTTATCGGGCTTTGATTTTTAATAATCTTTCTATAAAGTCAATCCGACAACATTTCCACTACTTCCTGCTAAATAAATAAGCTTTTTATTGAAAGAAACGGCAATGACATTAAAACTTTCAGTCGAAATATTTTCCCATGTCTTTCCTCCATCTTTGGAAATATCAGTTCCCGATGTTCCAGTGGCAACCAATATTTCAGGACTAATGTATTTTACGGACGATCGATATCCATGAACTGGAATTTCAGGTTTATCCCATGATAATCCAGCATTATGGGTCAGAAGAATGTTATTGCTGTTGTCCTTATCTGAGGTATAGTTTCCACCTACAACAACACCAACACGCTCATTGAGGAAATCAATGGAAAATATTCCAGTACTGGCAGAACCAGACCAGATAGGAACATCCTGAACGTCCAGCTTTCTTTCCTTTTCACTTCTTTTCATCAAACTTGAATAAGTGCCTCCAGTACCAATATATAACCAATCATTGATGACCTGAAGAGAAGACCCACTTGCTGCAAATGCCGCTTCCCCGGGCTCCGCAAACAAATGAATTTCTTCAGTCACATCTGTCCAAGTTTTGCCTTTATTGTCACTCTTCAGCAATTGAAATTGTCCATTGATGGGATCACCTAATATATAACCTGTTTTTCCCTTGAAGTCCATTCCATCTAAAAAGATAGCAGGATCCTCATTCTTATATGTTTCTGTCCAAGTTTTCCCAGCATCTTTCGTATGTAATACTACTGCAGGTGCTCCAGCGCTGACAATAACTGCTTCTTTGGCACTGAAAACCTCAATATCCCTGAAATCAAATTTTTCATATCCTTTCGGCGAAATCCATTCCCAGCTTTTGCCGGAATCAATAGATCTTCCAACCGTTCCATTGCTTCCACTTACCCAAACAACCTTATTTTTATAGGTTTCCAACCCCCTAAAACTAGCCTTGTTACCAGAAGTTAGGGTTTGAAAGGATTGGGAATAAGCTTGAAAGGCGAAAAGACAAACTGCAGAAATTAGAAAATATCTTTTCATACTATGATAGTTGCTTCATTAATTCATCAAATTCAGCCCGAAGGGTATTAAGTTGCTCTTCTAGTTGGGCTACTTTTTCTTCTAGCTGCGCAATTGCCGTATTATTGGTTGTTGATGGACTTGAGGGAGCCTCTTCCTCATAAGAATCCTCATCAAAGTCTGCAAAGAGATGGATATATCTTACTTCCTTTTGGCCTGGACGTTTTGATAATTGTTTGATGTACAAAGGTTTAGAGGTACTTAGTTTTTGAAGGAGTTCCTGTACCTCATCAAGATTTTCAAATTCATATAGACGACCAGAATTGCTATTGATTTCACCAGCTGTTAAAGGTCCTCGAAGAAATAATAGACAGATTATTGCTAATTCTTGGGGTAATAAGGGAAATTGAATCGCCAAGTTGTGTTTATATTTTGTAACTCGACTACCACCACCAACAACAGTTGAAATCAATCCTTTTTTCTTCAATCCGTCCAAAACTTGGATAACCAGATTTTCTTCATATTGAACTACGGGCTTTCTTGAACTTTTTTGATTACAGGCAGTCAACAGACCATTAAGGGTCATTGGATAATATTCTGGAGTAGTCTTAGATTTTTCTAATAATGATCCCAATACTCTAATTTCTTCAGGGCTTAAAATTGGTAATGATTTAGTTTCTTCCATATATTAAATTCATCTGTGTTAATAAATATACAGATTAATAGGAGAAAGGGGAGAGGATTGGATAAATTCCCACTAAATAATGGGCAATTAATACAGAAAAAGGAAGAACAGGCTATAATTTTAATAGCCTGTTCTTCCTCTTAAGTACAGATGTTTTTTTAGAATGGCTAATGCCTTATTCTACGTCCATAAATTGAGCGATTTCTTCTCTAATTTCAGACGGTAACATCATATAGATTTCTTTTTTCAAAGTGACTTGTTCTCCCTGAATAGTTGAGATTTTGCCATCATAGCTAATAATAGATTCAAAACCCCCAATTAACCATTTTCCATCTTTTTCAAGATAGTCCCGGTGTTTTTCATCTAATTTCTTTAATTCTTTAATTATTGCTTCTCTATTAAAGTTTTGGTTCTTTACCATATTGAAAAATCCTTTTAAGTTGATTATTATTGGAAAAAGGAAAGTACCTTTTGGAATTGTGCTCCTTGATTCAAACAATTATCAAATGTTCAACAACTACGGATACGCTTATGAAAATATTGTGCCAATTATGTAGAAAGGTTATTAAAAAATTTACAAATAATCCGAGGTTAACATAGCGCTAACAAGAAGCTTGATAAATTAACTTTAATGAATTTTCTTTTGAATCGTGTTTAATTTTTTATTAGTGTGAAATCCAATAAAATGTACAGTCCTAATAATTGACGATAAATTGTATCTTATTAATAACAGATTTTGAAAAGAAATATTGCATGAATTCTGCAATTGTTAACTTTTCTTTTTCTCATATACGGCATACCTCCCATTAAACTGATCCTTAGTAGATACGGCTATCACTATTTTCCGCTTTTGGTCCGTGAAGTAATAATCATCTTTATCCGTACCTATTGCCTCATATCGCTCTTGATAAAAGGCCAGAATATAATCAATGTCGATACTTGGATCATTTTTAAATCGCACAATTGCATAAGCGCATTTTCCTCCTTGAAAGACATAATACAAGGATTCCACATAAGGTGAATCAGTTTCAAATGAAAGAGCCGGGCCTGAGTCATTCAGTAAATTCCTTTTTTCTAAATCTTTGATTTGTTCCTTAGAGCCACCAAATTTAATCACAGGCTCTGGGATATCCGTTATCTTAGGGATAACGGTTATTTCAGTGCTGTTCTTTTTACCTTCATTTGTTGCATTTATCTTTACTTTTCCAATATGATGGGCAGTAAAGAGACCTTCTTCGTCGATGGTCCCAACATACTTATTTGAACTTTTCCATTTCGTGTTTTTATCATTCGACTTTAATTGAAGCGTTTCCCCCACATATAATTTTGAGGCTTGATTTTTTGGTTCTATATCTTCATCGAGGATACCTTCTTTAACACATGAACTCAAAAAAATAGGGAAAAGGATAATAATAATGGTCTTTAAATAGTGTTGTCTTGCCATAGCCTTATATATTTATTTGTCTATAAGGTAGTTCAATTAAATTAATCAATAGTTAAAATAATAATAATTAATGCTTTCTCTAATGGATTCCTTATTTTAGAAATATTTAGGAAAGTGAAAAACATAATATTTTGATAGTATGATGAAAAAAAATGAAAAGATACTCAATCTTATTCAGGTGTTGATGAACAACCAAATGTTGTCTGATTTCTTAAAGGAATATGATTACTCAGTGAATTTGTTTGGTTTAAAAATATCAGATTCAAGACATTATTTTTTGAGATTATCCCAACCAAAAGATGAAATAATTTTATGGATGCAAGAGGAGTACATCCCTAAGCTGGATCATACAGGAAAATGGATTCAATATCCTGCAATTGAGAATCCTCGGGTAGAACGTATTGAAGCCTCAACCAAATACATACCTACAGATTTGACATACGAAGAGTTTAAAAATAACTTGGTACAATTTTTTGAGCAGTTGAAAAAATACCAGGCAAACCATCTCCAGCATGTAAGTCATGAAAAGTTGAACCAGAGCATTGATGATTTAATTGCAGAAATAAATTCCTTGAGCAAATAAAAACAACTTTAGAGGCATAAAAAATGGGCTATAAATTATAGCCCATTTTTTATGTGATGAATTTAGATTGCTGGATTCTGTGCATATTCTTTCCAGACATCTTGAATGTTCTTTCCAAGCGATTGCACAAAAAAATCATTGTAGTTAGTGCCATTGATCAAGGCATTGTTCAATTCTTTTACAAAATTCTTGTTCTTATGTGTTTCAATCCATAACAGGAATCGACCGGTAATTCCATAGCTGCCATCATAGTTATGTTCTGGTTTGTAATCTTGTAATGTCCATGGATCAGGTTCATCTATACCATAATGATACCTTACATTGTCTGCAATGCCTTCAACTAGCCATCCAGGTACCGAACCTTTATAATCCTGTTGTATATGGTGCATGGTCTCATGGACAACGACATCACCGTCTTTCGGATTTCCTTCCATGTATTTGAAGCCAAAAACCACGACCTCACCCCAGGCATAAGCAGCACCATCATAAGTAGGATCAATGATGAAGTACATTTTCTTTTTCGCATTCGGATTAAAATCATTGAGAAGCTTTGGATAGACCGTAAAGTAAGTGTTCATCAATCTTTCCTGATATTCCAATTGTGATTTATTGGAATGATTGATAAAAACCAAGGAGACATTGTTTTTGGTCAAGCTATCAATCTTTTGGATAGGTTCCTGTTTTTGACTTGAAGGTGGCATCTGGATCAGCCTGAACTCTGAAGCCTGGAACATATTGTCATTGTAAAGCTTTGAGATAGACCATTTGTAATGGGTGAATTTCTCCTCATTCTTGAAAAAGAAACTGTAGGTATTCCTTCTTTTTCTGAATTGCATGCCCATATGGCTATCCAGTTCTTTCCAGGTCTGACCATCATTGGACCCATAAAATTTCCAATCCATCGGATCACGGCCGTCAAAATCATTTCCTGTGGTAAAATCATACCCCGCAACAAGCTTCGCCGTATCAAATTGGAATTTGATATCTAATGTCTTAAAGTTTTTTGCGAGGAACTTCGTCGTGCTGTCACCGTCAGTTAATTTGGTTGAGCCTTCCTGCCCATTAGCCCCATCTGGATTTTCTATGCTTACGGTTACTCTAGCATCAGTGGTAATGTCCTTAATTTCAATTTTTTCCAATTCAGGGTCAGGTTGGTCCAGGAAACTGTCTTTGCTACAACTGCTGTAGATAACTGAACAAAATAGGGCAAAAGTCAAGCTTTGCAGTTTGGTTTTCATTTTTAGCATATAATTTTAAGTTTAGTTTATAATCACGCTAGTTATTGCTGTTATGTTAAATTAACGCTAAATCTAGTAAAATCTTATGCCTGTCATGAGCTAAATCGCGTTAGCCTGAAAAGGTTTTTCCTGAATTCTTCGTTTCTATTAATTCTTAGGCTTTTTTTACTTAAAAAAATTGAACCCCCATAGCTGGAGATAGCAAATATGCTAAAGCTAGTTTAGCAATTGAAATTTAGATTAAAAGTGGCTTTTAAGGCCAAATTCCTTGAAATCGAACTTTTGCAAACATATAGCTACAAATTATTTTTAAGTAGGGTAGAGCAGGTCCAAATATTAAATTGTTATTAATTTTTGTTCTACTTTTGAGCATTATTATATTAATAAGGTATGAAAAAGTTAAGTATATTATTGTTGTTTGCTGTATTATTTATCTCTTGTGAAAAGGACAATGGAGTTGTTCCTGAAAAATTAAAAGAGGAAGTATTATCAGATCTTAAAGGTAAAGTGTTTACAGCTTATGAAGCTCAAATGTCTTCCGAGAGTACAGGTCCAGTAATGTTGGAGCCGAATCAAGGTTACTTTACTAAAATGGAGTTTGTAGGTACTGTGATTGAGATGACCGGGGCGGATGGAACAAAATCTAGATACGGTTTTGAGATCAATAATGCGAACAGAGGCAGCACTGAATTGCCTGATATCTTTACACTAGCAATGAAATCTAACTTTCAAGAATTTTACATTTTATTAAGTAGAGATTATTCCAATGCTACTGTGCTCCTTACGGATGCGGGTAAAAGCTATAGCGTTAGCTTAATGAAATAATTATAAATACTTACTGAACAACATATTGATGCCCGATTAAATTATAATCGGGCATTTATTTTTTCTTAATATTCCCATCCTATAAATCGCTGGGTTAACTTATTCCTCTCAAACACCCAAACGACATGATTTGTGCAAGCCCCATCTCCAATCTCTTGCACAGCCAGATAGACATTTCCCAGTTTATAATAGTCAAAAGATTGCCTAGCTGAGCCAATTCCCAACAATAGTTCTGTTGGTATTGAAACTTTGGTTCCTTTGATAGTTGCATCCGCCTTTTCTATTAATTCATTTGGAATTCCACAATCCGCCAGATAATAATAGATTCCATTTATTGACTTGATGGCAGTGGAGTTCTCATCATAGTATGCTATCTTTTTCCCCTTCAGGTTTGCTGGCTTTATTAAATATTGCATGGAAAAATCTGCTTTCCTTGGCTTCTCCAGTTTGTTTAGTGCCAATAGTTGGGAATTATGGATATATCCAGCCTTAAGCGGTTTTTCATCCTTTATTTCAACGATGGAAAAAGGCAGGTTTTCATAATATAGAATCTTGATCCATTGATCTTTTGCTAGATCTTGTTCTTCAACCTGATCTATCAACACAACTGTATTGTTCTTCAATTGGTTTTGAATTTTCCCTTTTGAATCTGCTGATTCCCTTACATTCGAATACCCCTCCTTACTCTGAATAAGATATGGTTGTGCCCAGGAATCTAACGGATTAAATATTGATAGCAACAATAGTGTAATCCAATAATATAATTGATAGTATTTCATGATTTTCTTTTGTGTTTTTTTGCTTATGCAATTTATAATTATTGGAAATAGGTCCTAAATAAAACCTATATACATTTTGTTTACATCTTTAAAAATGCACTATTAAAACAAATTCAAGGTTTATTTGGTTGATAAGCTAAGCTTTTAGATTTAAATAGGTTAAATTTAGGAGAGGATAATACTTTATGGATCACAAACATATTTTTGATAAAGATGGCAATTGCGAAATCTGTAGTCAGACGGTGAAGGTTTATAAAAATGCCAATGCTGATGACTTACTTAAACAGACCCAAAACCATAGGAGCCATCAAGGAAATAATAGTCATAAGTTGGATCATCAACATGCTGAAGATGATGGCCACGATCATGAGCATAATCATTCTCATGACAATAATGCCAGTACATTTGAACTTTTCAGACCAGCTATAATCAGTTTTGTCTTTTTGATTTCCGGAATTCTATTCGATTATGTTTTTCATTTCCCTTGGTTTCAGGGCTGGCTGCGTTTGGTCTGGTATTTATTGGCCTATTTACCTGTTGGGCTTCCAGTCTTAAAAGACGCTTTTAAAAGTATTTCAAAAGGCAATTTTTTCTCAGAATTCTTCTTGATGGGGATTGCAACAATTGGAGCTTTTGCCATTGGTGAATATCCGGAAGGGGTCGCTGTAATGCTTTTTTATTCGGTTGGTGAAGCTTTCCAAACCATGGCGGTTTCCAAGGCAAAAGCCAACATTAAATCTTTATTGGATCAAAGACCCGATGAAGCGACCGTTCTTAGGAATGGAAAAACTGAACTGATCAAAGCTGAATTGGTGAAAGTGGGAGATATTGTCCAATTAAAACCCGGTGAAAAATTAGCCTTAGATGGTAAGTTAATTTCAGTATCCGGCACTTTTAATACCGCAGCATTGACAGGAGAGAGCAAACCAGACTCTAAAGCTAAAGGCGATTCCGTGCTTGCCGGAATGATAAACCTGCAAACCGTTTCTGAAGTTGAAATTACAACAGTATATGAGGACAGTAAACTGAGTAAGATCCTGGAAATGGTTCAGCATGCCAGTACCCAAAAAGCACCTACAGAACTGTTTATTTCAAAATTCGCCAAAATCTATACCCCTATAGTGGTGTTCCTGGCAATTGGAATAGCATTGATCCCATATTTCTTTGTGGCAGACTATGTTTTTCAAGATTGGCTATATAGGGCATTGATATTCTTGGTCGTTTCATGCCCTTGTGCCTTGGTTATTTCGATTCCATTGGGCTATTTTGGTGGAATAGGTGCCGCTAGCAGACATGGGATTTTAGTCAAAGGAGGAAACTTTCTGGATACCTTGGCAGCCGTGAAGCATGTTGTTATGGATAAAACAGGAACCATGACCGAAGGTGTTTTTAAGGTTAATGATGTCAAGTTCGATCCATCCGCCCTTCAGGAGCAGATATTGGAGTATGTCAATGAAATCGAGAGCAAAAGTACACATCCTGTAGCAACGGCAATCCATGAATATGTAGGAGAGGTGAAGGGTCATCTCAACCTCGATCATGTTGAAGAAATTGCTGGCCACGGACTGAAAGCAAAAATTGATGGCAAAGAAGTATTGGTAGGTAATTTTAAGTTACTTGACCAGCATCAGGTTTCCTATCCTAATGCAGATAAAGAAATTGTTTATACCACCATTGCTATTGCAGTCGATCGGAAGTATATAGGCTATATAAGCATAGCTGATAAAATAAAGGATGGTGCACAGGACACCATAAATGCGCTGCATAGCGAAGGAATCAAAGTGACCATGTTAAGTGGTGATAAATCCACTGTTGTAAATGAGGTTGCAAAGAACCTGAAGATCGATTCTGCCTATGGTGATCTTCTACCAGAAGATAAGGTTGAAAAACTGAAGGAGGTCAAAGCAAGAGATCGAATCGTTGCCTTTGTAGGTGACGGTGTAAATGATGCCCCTGTTGTTGCGTTAAGTGATGTAGGAATCGCCATGGGAGGTTTAGGCTCGGATGCCACCATCGAAACTGCAGATGTGGTTATTCAAGATGATAGACCAATTAAGATCCCTATGTCCATTAAAATCGGAAGAAAAACGAAGAAAATTGTATGGCAGAATATAGGTTTGGCATTTGCTGTTAAAGCTATTGTACTGATTTTGGGAGCTGGAGGTGTAGCAACCATGTGGGAAGCTGTTTTCGCCGATGTAGGTGTGGCATTATTGGCCATTTTGAATGCCGTACGGATCCAAAGGACAGATTTTAGCAAAGATTTTAACAAAATATAATAGAAAAGGGAACAAACACTTGAGTTTGTTCCCTTTCCATAATAATTTTATATCCTTATTTATCACTTGATTGATCGTGATGTTGATGTTGATGTTGATGAACCTTTCCGAGGGTTGGATTATAGGAGTTGTTAATTACTAAATACAAACCTTCATTGTTCGTTATTTTAATGTTGTCGGTATTTCGATCAAAATCAATGTTCAATATGGATTTACCATCTTCTGAAATAAAATTATGGGTATTCCAGATCCCTCTCTTTGTCGATAAGATTTTTCCATTAGAGTAGGTAGCCTCCCAAACAAAAATCTTTTGCTTTTTTATCTCTGCCACATTATTTTGATTATCCTTGATCTCGAAACCCGATTTTATTTTTTTTATGGTTAATTGATATCCTGATTCTGAATGTATTTCTTTTAAATTCGACATCCGATCAAAGGTCAGATGATATACCTCACCAGCTTCATCACGAATCACCATTTGATTATTAGCCTCTTTGAAACTTGACATAGTATTTCCGTTAAAACCACGGAAAAAAGAGGTGCCATCGCTTTCAATTTCAATTTCAGCCTCATTCCCGTCAAGATCTCTCAGGCCCATTAGATTATAATAGCGATTCGATATTTTTAGGTATTTGCTGTCTGAAAATCCAAAATATCCATCATCAGATAAAACCATCATTAACCCCAGGATACCATAATTATTGCTAGAGTATACCCTGGTATATGGAAAATCCATTAATTTCTGCTGTACAATGCGATCAAAGATCACGTTGTTCTTATGGAATACAGAGGAATCAGGCAATTGTTGGTTTTCAATTTCCTGACCCATAGAAGTTAAAGAAAACATTAGAAAAAGGATGCTGATGAATATGGAATTTTTCATAATACGATAGAATTGATTTGGCATACGGCTTATATTATTATTCAATTAATAACCTTGTTTCAGTATGGACTGCCACGGCGATCTAAAGTTTAACTGAAAATAAAATTAAGACATCGGGGTAGCCTGAATCAATTCTTTCGAATTTTTCTTTGTTCCCCAGTTAAAAATATGTCTTACTGTGGATGAGTGATAGGGGATTAATGCTATAATGATAATAACCAATATATTAATGATACATAGGTAAAGATATAGATCATGTAAACCCAATAAGTTTGCTTGTTTTTGGAAGTTTACTAATACCGTTCGATCTACTTTTTCTCCAGACTCAAAAACTTCCGCCAATCTTGTCTGATGGATAAATTGTAATTTATTAAACCAATTACTGATTACACTGGACCAGAAAACAGTTACAAAAAATGTCCTGATCAAAAGGAACATAACAATGCTCTGTAAAAAGGCTTTTCCATTCACATTACCTGCTAGATAAACAGCTGTCGAAATAAATGAGATTATCACAGCCATTCCTCTCAGTATGATTGGTAGAATTAAATAATGTAAAGGGGTATTGATATTGATCAGATTGTACAATAAGATATTGGAAATTAAATAGAGAGAGGCAGAAATTAAAAAGATAGCTTTACATTTTTTGGTCTGCTTGAAATATAAATACACCAATATACTCCCCAAGAAATATCCAACAATTACATAGGCATTGATTTCTGCTTGTTTAGTAGGATTTGAGGGTAAAAGTACATTCATTAGATTGCTCAGCAAACTTGTATTGGAATAAAATATCCCCAAAATAAACACGGTAAATAGAGTTAAGAATGTGGCTTTGTTCCTAATAACTGAAAAGCTGATAATCTTTCTCTTTTTCTTGAAATTCCGATTAAAGAATAAGATAAAAAATACAATGGTCAACACTATTGCCAATATGATACTCTTGCTGGTCAACCAATTGTTTTGTAAACCATAGCTTGCAACAAACGAAAAACAGAGCAAACTGGATGCTAATAAGATGGTTCCCAACCAATCGTATTGAAACAATGGCACCTTCTTGATATGTTGTGTTTTAAAGCAGATAATGACGATCAGGAAGGATATAAGAAGCATTAAGGTCTGGAAATAATAGCCAAGTTCCCAATGTTGCTTGGCAAGATAGGCAGCTATCAAACCTCCTAAAATGGGAAAGATCAGGTTCATCGGATAATAGATGGCATACATTTGATACCTTTCCCCGGTGGGCATCAAGAATGGCATCAGCTCTGATATCAAAGCCATGGTTAATATGATTTTCACACAGCCGAACACAAACATCAACATCACATTGATCAATGGCGCTTGATTTAATGCCAAGCCTATGTTAATGACCATTAATAAGATCAAACAGAATATTATTAACCTTTTCTTCGGCATATAGATGGTCAGTCTAAAGATCAAGGAAATTGAACAGACCATGCCGGCACAATACGCGTACATTGCCATGGATAGATCAGCTGAACTTGCCGCTTGATCTGAAATGATATAGATATAGATGCTGTTTGGAATTCCACTACAAAAGGATAAGGAAACCGCTATTAATAGCAGTATGCTTAGTTTATACTTTTGAGGGACCCAATCTCTAAATAAACTATTGCTCATCTATATCGAATTAACCACCACATTAAGCCCTACCATCAGTTTTTTTAAATCTTCAACTTTGTTGTCCTTTGAAAATTCTATCCTTACAGGTATCCGTTGTTGAACTTTTACAAAATTACCGGTACTGTTGTCCACTGGGATACTGGAATATTTTGAACCCGTAGCTTCGGAAATAGCCTTTATCTCACCCACAAAAACAACATGGGGAATAGCATCCACAGATAGCTTTACTTTCTTGCCAAGGACAATTTGTTTCATCTGATTTTCGGTGTAATTTGCTGTTACCCACTTCTGTTGATCCCTAACGATATTGAATAATTGCTGTCCTGATTGGACCAATTGGCCTTCTCCAAACTTACCCTGCCCAAAATGCCATCATAAGGGGCTACAATCACGGTATAGGATAAATTAAGTTTGGCCAGATCGAGCGAAGCCTTGGCCCTTAAGATCGCAGCTTCATTGATCCCTGTTTTCCTACTGGTTTCTTGTGTAGTTAAATGGGAGCTTACCTTTAGCGCAGACAATGCTTTATATTTTGCTTTTAGGGATTCATATTCGGTTTTTACCTGTTCAAATTGATACACTGCTATGGCATCCTTATCCATCAGATCCTTGAACCGCTTATAATTGACCTCAGCATTTTCCAAGCGGGTCTTGAGTTCCTCTATGTTCGCATCCGCGATGTTTTGGCTATTTCTTGCTATTTCGACCTCGGTTCTTACTACGGAATTGCCTGCTTTGGCATCAGCTAGAGCAGCCAAGGCATTTTCCACCTGAATTTTATACTCATCATTTTCTAAGACCACTAATGTATCTCCTTTATGCACTGTCTGATGTTCCTGAAACCGGATTTTCTTAATATAGCTGGTGATTTTTGTGCTTACAGGATTGATATGTCCATCGATTTGTGCATCCTCTGTGAAAACACTGTTATTTAACTGTAAATAGCTAAGTATGCCCCAACCTATAGCTGCCAAAACAATCAGTACGGAAAGGATATTGATACCATAGATCTTGATCCTTCGGTTTCTTTCTTTTTGATTGATTGCTTTATTTGTTTCTGTGCTCATCTATTAATGTAATATATTCTTAAAATTAGTTTGATATTGAACTATTCCTCCAAAAAAACACTATTCAATAGCGCTTTTGATCAATCTTAATTGATTACTGATTTCTGAAATATCTTTGATTTGGGAGTTCTTCATGATCTTTTCATAGAGCTCTTTTTGAACTGGCTCTAAATGCGACTGGTATTCCCAACCTTTCTCTGTCAGGACAATTTTATTATTTCTCCTATCGTTGGCATCAGGTACCCTTTGAACAAGATCCCTTTTGCAGAGATTGTCAATTAATGGTGTCACGCTTGCCTTACTCTTTTGTACCTCCTCTGCAATATCCTGTTGATTAAGCTCTTTCTCTCGCCATAGAACAGCTAAAACTTGGACCATTTCATAGGTGACATCTAATTCCAACTCCTTAACTTTCTGAAAGTAAAACTGTTTTATCGCAACCCTTAACGAAATAATATCTCTGATTAAACCTTGAACTACTTTATGATCCTTTGCCATTTTCTAATATTTTGCACAAAGTTAAACATAAGATAGTTAAACATCAAACTAATTATTGTAAGCTTTTTGCAATTTATTCCTTTAATGGACTAAAAAATAGGTGCTATTCCTACCTTTGGGCCATGAAAAATAATGTTCAAGCAATAAACGAGTATATTCAAGCTGAAAGAAATCATCTACTAAACCACGAATTATATCATAAAATTCAAAAGGTTACCGATTTACAGAAATTTACCGAAGGGCATGTCTATGCAGTGTGGGACTTCATGTCTCTGTTGAAAGCATTGCAGATCAAATTAACCTGTACCACGATTCCTTGGTTTGCAAGCCCGTCACCCATAACCAGATATTTGATCAATGAAATTGTTCTTGCTGAAGAATCAGATGAATATATTGATGGTCAACGATTAAGCCATTTTGAAATGTATATCGATGCCATGAAAGGGATAGGGGCGGATGTGAATCCTATATTGGACCTGATCCAAAACCTTCAAGCGGGAATAAAGATTAAAGATGCTTTAGATAATAGTACATTGGACAACAGAATTAAAGATTTCCTAAATTTTTCCTTTGATACTATTGAAGCAGGAGAGACCCATAAGATTGCCTCTGCATTCACATTTGGTAGAGAGGATTTGATTCCAGATATGTTCACGTCAATTCTATCTTCTTTAAAGGAACAGTTCCCCGAATCGGATTTAAAGAAGATTGAATATTATTTTCAGCGTCATATCGAATTGGATGGGGATGAACATGGACCATTAGCCATGAAGATGATCCACGAATTGGCAGATAACAACGAAGTGAAATGGAAAGAGATGGCTGATGTTGCCAAATTAGCTTTGCAATATAGAATTGGTCTTTGGGATGCCATTGCGGATTCCTTATAAAACCAAAAAAGGGATAACATAAACGTTATCCCTTTTTAATAGAGCTATTTCAATTACTTTTCTTCTAATTGAATGACCCCTAAATTTTTTGTTTGCCCCGTAGTTACCACAACATCATTGACGATTGCTGATTTAAAATTATCATTTGTCGGTTCAATTACAAGCTTATAAGTTCCTTGCATAACACCAGGAAAATAGAATTTACCCGTTGGGCCGGCCAATGTACCTAAGGTATCAGTTCCTTGAATGGCAAAGACATGAGGCATTGCAGAAATAGGCGAAATCTCACCAGTTAAAGCTCCTGATACTGCAACCGGAATGGCGCGGATCACAGGTTTCATCATATATTTACCATTTCCAGTCTGATGTATAGACTTTGATGCATCAAAATCCAAGGCTAGGGTATAGGCTACATGGGGAATTAAATCATCTTGAACTTTGATTTTGACACCTGAAGTTTGACCACTAGGTGTCTTCAAATCTTGCCTTACACCATCTACCACAATATAATTATCATCATCCAAAACCAATCTTACTTCTTGTAATCGCCCTGAAGGGACATCATGTTCGGCAAGGATCAAGTAATCTCCTTCACGATAATGTAAGATATCAAAAGGCTCAATATCAACATCAATAACCTGACGACCACCTTCTGTAATAACTTCAATATGATCGATATCTAAGATAATCTGATCATAATATGCAGGTGCATCTGTAATTTTAATGGTTACTGGTGTTGTTCCATCTGTTGTTTTCGAGTCATCAGTACTGCAACTCGATAAGCTTAAGGCAACCATAGCTACCGATAATCCAAGTAATGCTTTCATAGTAATTTTCGTTATTTCACTATTTTTAGCAAAACATGTACCATTTCAGCTATTTATGAATTTAATGTTAAGTAATTAAATTAGAAATATTGGCTTATCCAGTTTTACCGCGATTCGATATGCCGCATTCATTAATCCCACATGGCTATAAGCTTGTGGAAAATTGCCCCATTGACTACCATCTTCCTCGTTAACATCCTCAGAAAATAGCTTTAAGGAATTTCCATAGGAGAGGAGTTGCTCAAAGGTTTCCTGAGCTTCTTCCAATCGACCTACACATGCCAATGCTTCCACATACCAAAATGCACACACTAAAAAGGTTGTTTTAGGTTTTCCAAAATCATCTTGGTGCAGGTACCTGTAAAACAGTCCGTTCTTGCCCTTTAACTCTTTCTCCACAGCTTCCAAATGTTTTTTAGCTCGGTCTGAACTTGGATCCAGGTAATTCATTAAAATTAACTGTAAAGTACTCGCATCCAAATTTGAACCTTCATCTGAATTCCTGTAAACCTGCATTTCTGGATCATAACATTTTTCAATATACTCAGCTGCTTTATCCATTAATATCTTGGCCTGTTCCTCAATATCTTTGTAATTGTTCTGCTTCGCAATTTTTAAGGCAGCTGAAGCACCAGCCCATTGAAATAGATTGGAATAGGCATGATGGTTTGCAATGTTCCTGAATTCCCAGATACCGGCATCCTTTTCATCAATCGTCATCTGTATCTTCTCCAAGATATATTTCAACCAGCTTTTAGCATCTTTTCTTTCATCTTGAGGAAAGCGATAATCCGTATATAGAGGTAACATGGCGATCATGGCTTGCCCATATACATCATTTTGTATATGTTCATAAGCTTGGTTTCCAATCCTAACGGGCTTATTGCCTCTATAGCCTTCCAAATAGTCAAGCGTCGTTTCTGTCAAAACTTTACGACCTAATATCCCATATAGAGGTTGCAACCTCCCAGAATCCGATTGGGTGATATTGGTAATGTAGTTGGCAAACTCTTCGAGTTCATCAAATTTTCCGATATGGCTCAGGGCTGTTAATACGTAATAACTATCCCTGACCCAGCAATAACGGTAATCCCAATTTCTTCCCGAACCAGGTGACTCCGGTAAACTTGTTGTACTCGAAGCAATGATGGCTCCGGTATCTTCGTATTGGTGCAATTTTAAAACTAAAGCCGATCGAATGATATGGTCCTGATAGAAGTTCGGAATGTTTGCTTTTTTTGTCCAGCGCCTCCAATATATTTTGGTCTTGATCAAAAACTCTTCCGCTGTTTGTATCAATGGTGCTTCAAAACTGTTCCCATACGATAGGATCATATATTTCTTCTCGGAAAGGATAATATTGCTCTCCTCCTGATCGAAAAAATGACTGATGGGAATGTTGGTCGTCAATCTCATATGTTCTTCTGCATGCTGAAAATGAATGTGATTGCTTCCTCTGTTTTTTTTAAAATCATCTTTCCCGTAATTCGCTTTCGGATTACAGTTTACTCTTACTGCTGGATTTCCATATAGTGGCTCAACTATTCGGATCAACATCAGTGGTTTGTAATAACGATCATATTGTACAAACCGTGGGGCAAAGTCAATAACTCTGAAACCAGAATGTTCACCATTGACTTCGGTAACTAAAATATTGGTATTCTCTAAATAATATTGATTGGAGGTAATATGACTGTCGTCAAGCTTTATGTTAAATTCTCCACCTTTTTCGGTATCCAGTAAACATCCAAAAATGAAACTATCTTCAAATGTTGGCCAACATAGCCAGTTGATGTTTGTGCTTTTGTGCACATGGGCAATAAAATTACAGTTCCCAATAATACCACTATTATAAAGGTGTCTTTTATTCATAGATTTTATCTTTTTATTTTTCTAAAGAAGCCAATAACTGTAAGACTTCTTTATTATTTTCAACGTAATACTTCGCGTGAGATTGTTTGTCACCCACTTTAATTGTAATGCTATGCTCAGGTAAGGCAATAAACATATCCTCATCAGTAGCATCATCACCGATACATAAAATAAAGTCAGGGTCAATTTCATTTGCAAGGTTTATGGCCGCTTTTCCTTTGTTCACAAGTTTATTCTTGATTTCAATGACACGATCACCATTGATTAGCTGAAGGTCCAAAACTTGGTTCAAATGCCTCAATTCCTGTAAAAGCTCCTGTGCCTGTCTTAGTCCAAAGGCCCGTTCTACCTTCCTGTAATGCCATGCCAAGGAATGGGATTTTTCTTCAATTGAAGATCCAGGGGTCCTGTCTGTAAACCTTTGTAAGATTTGATTGACTTCTGTTTTCCAACTATTGCTCAGCCCTGGAACTAAATGCCATTCATGGTTGGGATAATTACTCCAGATCCCATGTTCTGCAATTAAGTAATATGGTCGGCTCCCAAACCAATTTTCTAAATTGCTATATTTCCGACCCGAAATTATGGTGACCAAGTTCCGTGGGTCATTGCTTAATTTGTCCAATACTGCATATACCTCCGTAGTGGGAACCGCTTTATCTGCATTCTTGTTGAATCCAACTAAAGTCCCATCGTAATCAAGAAGGATTAATCGTTTTTTACTTGCATTGTAACCCGATTTAATATCATTCTCAACCTTTTCACGAACCTTCCGGGCTAATTCATGCCTTTGCTCATTCTTGATTTCTTCTAAACGCTGCATAAAGAGGTTGACCCAGTGATGAACCGTGAATTTTGAAACAATGGCTTGGCTAGCATGCATCCTTTCATCTTTTTCTTCATCTTCCATGCTAATGGCATCATAAAGTGTTCTGCTGGTCCGATGCACTGCATATGGATTAATGACTAATGCATCCGATAGCTCTTTGGAGGCACCAGCGAATTCACTGATCACCAAAACCCCTTTTGTTTCCTGCTTACTTGCGATATATTCTTTCGCAACCAAGTTCATGCCATCGTACAGAGAGGTTACCCAACATACATCTGCCGCTACATATAATGCTGAAAGTGCATGGAATGGCAATGAATTATAGAAATAGGCAATTGGTTGCCAGCCTGGCTTCCCATAAACGGCATTGATGTTTCCAACCTTTCTGTCGATTTCATTCCTTAGTTTTTTATATTGATTGACTTGGTCCCGAGAAGGAACTATGAGCATATATAATAAAATTTGTCCATGTAACTCCGGATGGTCATTTAATAGAATTTCGAAGGCTGTCAATCGCTGTAAGATTCCTTTACTGTAATCCAGGCGATCTACAGATAGGATTAGTTTTTGATTGTGGTACAGTTCTTTCAGATGCTTGCTATATTCTTTCGTCTCTGTATCTAGGGCTTGGCTTTTATACTTTTCATAATCAATGCCCATTGGAAATACGTCGACCAATTCCTTTCTTCCATTTATTTTCAGGGAGTTGATATTGTTTTGGAGGTTTAAAACACCAGAACAGGAGTCCAAGAAATTATCCACGTTTTCATAGGTATGAAAACCGATCAGGTCTGCACCCAGAAGTCCTTCCAATAGTTCATCTCGCCATGGTAGCATCTTAAATAACTCGATAGGAGGAAAGGGGATATGGTGAAAATATCCAATGCTGCAGGATTCCTTAAGTTCCCTAATATAATTAGGTACTAGCATTAATTGATAATCATGGACCCAAACACGCGTATTTTGTTCTATAAAAGGCAATGCTGCTTCGGCAAATTTTTTATTTACTTCCACATAACTTAGCCAAAACTCTTGTTTCAACTCCACATAGCTTGGTCTATAGTGGCATAATGGCCAAAGAATGGCATTCGAAAAACCCTCATAGTAACCTTTGATCTCTTTTTCTGTGAGAAATATAGGGATGAGGTTCAGCTTTTTAAGCTCCTGCCTGATCAATTCTTCTTCTTTTTCATTTTTGGGGATAATCCCTGGCCAGCCAATCCACCAAGATCCATTTTCTTTATAAAAGGATCCCAGGCCAGTGGCTAATCCTCCTTCGCTGGGAGTGAACTTGAGTTTTGATTTTTTTCGTTCAATTTTTACTGGCAGGCGATTCGATATAATGAGAGTGCCCGAATCGGGTATATCTAGATTTTGTAACATATGTAATTGTAATACAATCTAAAGCCTAAATAGTTTGAATTAATGTTTAAACATTGATAAACAGCTCACTAAACCATTCCTGCCAATTTAATTTAACTTTAAAATTTGGTAATAATAATTTCATAAATCTCAACAAATTATTATATATTGTATTGAATATCTTTGAAATAGAAAAAAAATTAAGTAAAAGGGCCTGTGATTTGTTTAATTGTCATTTGCCACTTAAGTTAACCAATGAACAAGATTGATATCAGAAAACATATAGATGTTTAAACGCTGATAATTATTTTATTTTTCCTTTACATAAATAAAGGTCGTTTTTAAGCGAAGCCAATTTATATATTTTAACTATTTCTAATTATTTAAATCACTCAAAAACATTAACTAAATTCTAAGTACAGAAAATAGACTATTTCTTTAAAAAAAGGGCCTCTGGGTTCATTTTATAGATGTATGAATATTTAGATATATTTGCTGAAATAGAAGCAACCGTACCTGATATTGAATCTGTTGCTATGTGAATTGTTCAATTATTAACAGTGTTATCTAAGAGGTAGAGGCTAAGTCTACCATTTAATTTCTTACAGCTGAATAATCTGGTATTATTTAGTAAATAGTATATGAAGAAGAACCTATTTGAGATTTTATTAACCATGTTCTGTATTGGTTTAATAATCCAAATCCTAATGATGATGGAAAGTATTGAATTTCCAATATCCTTAATATTTGGGCCTCTTCTATATTTAGCCTATTTAGATCAACTTGATGTAAATATAACCTTAAGCAGAGCACTGCCTCATATTATTCCATTTACCATTGTTGCTGCCATTTTCTTTCTGGTAAAACCTTCCATTCCATCTATCTATCAACATGTTTATTTCATTTCGACGTTGATTTCGATGTTTACATATCCTTCCATTGTTATCTTTTCCAAGAAAAAAGAAAGTCTGTTTTTAAATGAAAGGAATCTGATTCTACTTGAGATACTAGCCTTACTGGGCTTTGCCATATTTTTCTTCATCAATATTATCTACATCAACCATTTATCTAACAACTTCTCCAACAGACATGCTCAATTAGTTATTGTTGCCATCCTATTGGTAAATGTGGCCGTTTTGACTTGGTTTCTTGTCAGCAATAGATTTCTGAGCAGTAGTCAAGAAAAACAACAAGCATTATCACTTGCATCTGTATATGATTTTAATATTAAGGACCAAGAATTACATCTGATCAAAAACAAGATTGCCCAGAGCATGGAACTGGAACACTTATATCTTGATGCCCATTTAACCTTGGACCGATTAAGCAAACAAACTTCTATTGATAAGGAAAAGATTGAATATTATTTAGAGATGATCCTGGATTCCAATTTTGAAGATTGGTTGGCGTCTTATCGAGTCCAACATGCTGTCAACTTAATCCATGCAGATTCTGGAAATTTAAAACTTGAATTCTTGGCGGATTTAAGTGGTTTCGATTCCAGAACTACTTTTAATAAATATTTCAAATTATATGTTGGAGAATCTCCATCTAATTATAGGAATAAATTAATTAAATAGCATATGTTGATTTTTTTCATCTACTCAGCAATTATCGTCATATGCCTCCTCAGCTATCAGATATACAGCAACCTTCCCCAAAAAGGTCTGTTTGAGAAAATCCTGTCTTTGCTGATCATTACCCTTTTGATCCATACTGTTTTTGCCGCCCTTTTCCGTGATATCATTCCAGGTTATAAATATGTGGACTTAGGAGCACCATTTGGCCTACTCTATGGACCTTTCCTATATTTTGGATATCTGGCATTTAAATATAAAAGGGTAACTGGAAAAACTATCCTAATCCATGGTTTTCCTTTTTTGATAATGTCCGTCATTTTTATCATTTTTTTATCCAGTGAATTTATTCGATTCCAATACGGTAAATTGTATTATGTTGTTCTTTACAGCATGTTCGGTTTATCCTGGATCTTATATCCAATTTCAGTATTGTTGAAAGGTAATATATCTGATTTCTTACAACTTGACACCAAAAGGCTTTACTATTACTTTATCATACTTCTATTGGTATTAGCGGCATTTATTATCCCCACCATCATGTCAAGCTTCATTGATAAATTTGATGTGGGCAAACCTGTTTCAGGAGTTACCGTGTATTTTATCATGATGATAGGGGTTAGTATGATTTACAATTATTTATTCCGAACCTTGGTTTCTCAGGTTCGGCCTCAAGGATTTCCATTGTCAAATCACAGTTTCAAGAAAAATGAAACACCGGAGTATTCATTAAAGGTCAATCAAAACGTAAAAGAATCACCATATAAAGAGAAGATCCTACAATACCTAGAAGAGAAAAGATATTTAAGTCCAGAATTTAATATTGATGTTATGGCCAGAGATTTGAAAATCTCTCGACCTTTGATTTCCCAATTTTTTAAAGATTATTTTAATCAAAATGCTTTGAAAACTATTAATGCCCTCCGTGTCGAGGAAGTGTGTAAAGAGTTGAGCAAAGAAGATTTTGATATAAATATAGATGAACTGGCATTACGCTGCGGGTTTAGTTCAAGGGCTTCATTCTATAGGAATTTTAACCTAGAAAAGAAATGTACACCTATTGAATATAGAGAAATGGTTATTCCAAATTTGAATTAATATGGGATGCATTAGGATTTTGAGCTATTTATTGCTGTGGATACTTCCTTTTCAGGTTTATTCCCAAAGGACGGTGTTTGAGAAAAGGTATGCTGCAGTTCGTTCCGAATTTCTTGCCAATAATTATGAAGAAGCCCTTCGCGTTGCGGATTCATTGGAACAAATTTCAACATCGGAAACTTCTAAAATCCGATCAAAATCTCTTTTAGCTTTAGTTCATCAAAGCATTGGAACCTATTCTATAGCAATTAATTATGCTAAACAAGCAGATCGGCTTTCTGACCTTATAGGTCTTTCGGATTTTGAAGCCAGCAGCGCATTAGTTCTTGCATCAATATACAGAGATATTGGTATACATGAAGAAGTCAGCCGATATATCCATAGAGCCAAGGCCAATATTAAATCTGTTAATGATAGCCTGGTCAGGAACCAGCTCGATATTTGGGTCCTTCAAGAAGAAGCCTATCAATACATAAATCAGAAAAGGTATGTTGATGCCTTAGAATGTATGAATTTAGCCGTTAACAAAAAAGGTTATATTGACTTTAACAACCCTCGATCCTTATTAATTAGATCCAAAAACTATTTAATAATTGCGCAATGTTACATGGAGATGGGTAATTATGAGGAAAGCCTAACGTACCTTAAAATGGTCATGGATGAAGTTTATGGCTTCGAACATATCATTAAGGCTTTTACCTATCAATTCCTGGCTGACAGCTATTTTCATTTGGGTCAACAGGAAAACGCCAGGAAGTATTTAGATCTCGTAATTCCTTATGTAAATGGGTCTAATAACCTCTACCTTAAGAAAGAATACTACTTTTTAGAAGCAAAATATCAAAGAAATATCGACAGGAATGATCTAGCTATACAATTTGTGGACAAATTCAACCAAATCGAAGAACAAAAAAGAAATAGCGCGGAGATCATTAGCAATAACCTGATTAAGGAAAACTTACAGGAAATTAAATCCCTAAAAAGAAATAATGTCATTCTGGTTTGGTCGATTGTTATCAGTATATGTGTATTTATTCTCTTTTATATGATCAAGGTAAAACCTAAATCAAATAAAAATGAAAATATTTATGCAGGTTTGGCTCCTTTGGCTGAAATTTCCAACCCGAGCAAACCTCATACGAAGGATCTGCATACTAATTTAGAGGTACAGATATCCCTGGAAACCGAAACGAGACTGGTCAAGAAGCTTAATGATCTGGAAGATGACCATTTTTTCTTGAACAAGAATATTACTTTAGGCTGGTTGAGCAATAAACTGAACAGCAATCAGAAGTATATATCCTATGTAATACGAAAATATAAGAATCAACATTTCAATGATTATATATTGAATTTGAGGATCCAATATATAGTTCAGCAATTAGAGTCCAACAAGGCTCTATTGGACTATAAACTGTCTTACCTTGCGGATATGGCTGGGTTTACATCACATAGTAAATTCACACTAGCCTTTAAATCCGTAATGGATACTACACCATCCTTATTTATTGAGGAGTTAAAACAGAAGCACTAAAATAGTTCATTGTTATTTTCTTAAAACAGCTTGTGCAAGCAGGTGAATGAATAACTTCACATTTAATTTATAGGTTAATATTATCAAATAAAAGGGGTTAGGGGGGTGGACATTCCTTAATTTTAACAGGTATTCATCTACCATTTTCACCTAATTTCTTCTACAGATCTCTTCCAATCTAAAAATCAACCAAAATATTGCAGCTCTTTAGACTAAATTTTTGCTAAAATCAACTAATTATAGCTGTTTATAACAGATAAATCAAGGATACATGGTTAAATATTCCTTGATAATGATCATAAATTGTCCAAAAGGGCGTATGTCCACCTCCATTTAAGTCTAATAATTTGCTGGAAATATTGTGCAAATTTTCAATTTCCTGAAAATCAACAATTAATATAATCAAATCAAATAGAGGCTTATAATAAATTGACAAACAGATTGTTATATAGTTTTAAGACATGTCTTATTATTGCAATTAGACAATTAAAATGTTTTATGGGACATACTTTTTTGGGGACTAGATGTAATTTTGATTAATCACAAACGAGGAATTAACTAACATGAAAAATGCAGGCTAATTCCGCTATTAATACGCCAACTAACTATTAATAACAAATATTAAAGAATATGTATCTAGGTTATTACCTTCAATTTTATCTGTTATATGTACAGGCAAAATTATGGAGTTATCCTTCCTTAACAAGGTTAACAATTGTAATCTTCGTATCCATAATCTTAGTTCTGATTATTAATCAATTGAGAAACCTGTTTTTCGAGGCAAAATATAATCAGGATGATCAAACATTTAGACCCTTTAAAGAGAGACTGGAGAGTTCTATCAATGATATCCTCATGAATAGAAATAATCTCTCGGAACAGAATGTCTTAAATGAATTTGAATCGATCTATAATATAAAAGGATCCAGAAGAGGCTTAAAGTTCCTATCCAAGTTATTGATCCAAGCCAACCTAAAATCTAAAATTGGAAAGGTCGCTTTTAATGATAATAACTATAATATCATTTTGAACACCTACGGACTCATTAATTTCTGGGAATTAGAACTTGTATCCAATAATCTGAATAGAATTTTTAAGGCAAAAAAGAATCTGGATGACCTGAAGAGCAATTATCAGCAACAGATCCTTCATATTTCAGCGCATAACCTCCCGAACAGGTTAAATAATAAAGGGCCGCAAAAGATTTCGAAAACTGAGAATCACGAACCCTATAAATTCTTGGACGAAAGTTTTATCAATGAATTTAATCCGCTGGATGAAATTCTCGTTCACCAATTTTTAATGGTGAAAGCTGATGCAGGCCGTTTACCGCTCTTGAGCAGATGGGTGAGGAACTCGACGAATACAGCTTTCAGGATTTTTATGATTAAAGAAATTTCATTTTTTAATCAACGTGGCTGTGGAGCTATATTAGCCAGTTTGCTGCATAATGAACCCTGTAATGATATCCGCTTGGCCATTATTGAAACATTGATCTGTTTAAAGCACAAACAGAGTGAATCACATATCATCGCCTGTTACCATTCCAGCAACAAAAAGGTGAAAAAAGCCATTATTAGGGCCGTTACTGAGTTTAAAACAAAATTTGGACTGGAGTTCCTGAATGAAATTTTCTTTGAATCCAAAGACAGTGCGCTAAAGGAAGAGTTAATCCAAGCCATGAAAATCATTAGAAATCACCGTGATACCGAAACTCAGGAAAAAACAACAACGGACACATTCTTTGAAGAAGCTCTAACGAAACAAATAAACTACCAAATAGGGTAAATCACCATATTAATAACAAACCGAATAACTATCAAATTAATTAACACTATCTATTCTATTATGATTGACAACGTTCCAACTATCAAAAAGGAGTATATGAACCCAGACACGGAGAATAAGATTCTGGCAGCACTTACTCAATGGGAAGCACAGGAATCATATTTAAATCCTTCTTGTTCTATAACCACTGCGTCCAAGGAGATAGGATGTAATTCTAAATATCTTTCCTTCGTAGTAAATAAAAACAAGAAAATTGATTTCCCAAATTATGTAAATAATTTAAGACTGGATTTCTTGAACAATTATTTAAGAACAGTGGAAGAGGCTAGAAATTTTAAATTAACGTATTTAGCTGCACTCTCAGGCTTCTCATCCTATGGAAAATTTGCTAAGAGCATTAAAGATCGAACTGGATTCAATCCAACCCAGTTTATCGTTTTCTTTGATGAAAAGATCGCTTAATTAGCAAAAGTTAATCCTAAAGTCAAGATCATTGGCTTTAGGATTTCCTTTATGAGTATGGCTTATGCCTATGCAGTGTGGTCCATATGATGTAATAAATTCAGGGTGACCAATAGTTGTCCATAATGTCTTTGTGCATGCTCTGCAGCATGGAACAGGAGACCGATTTGCGTTGTAGGTATCTTTTTTCTACCCAAGAACCGTTCTTCGGTTAGGCTGTCCGGATTGATGCGCTTTAATGCCGCTATAAAAACTTCAACAGTCCTTTCCAAATTACCCTTTAAGTCTTCCAAACATAGGTTGTCATTTCGTTGCCCCTCTTGACTGAGAGAATCAAATTGCTCTTCATTTAAGGATTCCCCCCGCGAATAGGTCATCAATCGATCTATTACTCCGGCTATATGCTGTAAATGAAATGCAATTGATGCCATGCCATATGGCTTGATCCATAATTGTTTTTCATATTTGTCTGAGTTAATTTTTTGGATATCTTCATTGACCTGCAATATGGCATGTGCGACAGGTTGAAGCAAAGCTGGAACTTGAGGGATTGGACCTCGCATCCATACTTCTGGTTGTTTTTCTTCTGCGTCCATCTTAATTAAATTAGTTTTGACTGATTGATTTATCACCAAAAGTGACCATTACCATGCCCACAATGATGATCAATGACCCCAATATCTGCATCCAACTTAATGATTGCTTGAACCATAACGCCATGGCCAATTGCACGGTTAAAAAGGTTCCGCCTGAACAAAGAGCTATTACTATAGGCTGTGGAACGGTTTTGAATAATTGGACCAAAAACCAGGAAGCAGAAAGTAGGATGATGTTCCCACCGATCAATGCCATCCACTGATATTTCGGTTGAATACCTCCATATTTGAAAATAATACTTGAACTGATCTGGCAGAGCCAAAATCCAATAAAGAAGAGAGCTTTCATAAGGGTAATTTTACAACCTGAATTTAGAATATATTTTATGAAAATTAAAGCTTAGGATAGAATAGAAACTCAATTTTTTAAATCTGGGAAAAGGGGCTAAGGTAGGGCTACATTATTTCTATGGCTCCCGTATCGGTGGAAAGGATACAGGAGCTCAATAGAAATAGTAGTAAAGAGATTATGGAGATTCTTTGTGGACTTTATCTAAAGTCAAATAATGCCTATCAATAATTATTTAGAATGATTATAAATAACACTACAAACTTTACCCTTTCTCAGGACAGTTCAAAATAATTTTATAACGTAAAAGGAAAAATTAGGGACGCTATCCGAAAAAAAACAATCAGCCAAAAGAGCAATCTTGATTCTGCAGGATCAGTGAGGAATCTGTATGGTTCTGCCCCTCATGACCTTGTCATTCTCAATCGAAGATTGAGGACCTGTACGCTATTGCCATCCGTAATTGATTATGTCTGTAAAATTCTGAGACACTTCCATTCTCAGGACGGCAGTAAGGGAGTAAAATGATAACTTTCCTATAGAAAGGAAACAGTTCGTTCGCTCTGCTAGCAAAGACATGGATTTAAACAAAAAAGGAGCTAAGTTTTAATTTAGCTCCTTTGATTCATTCTTAAAATACTTTATAGCTGGCTAACCGAACCACCTGATGAATGATTGACTGATTTAGACTTTGGATTACCAGAATATTCGACTTTTGCACCAGATGAAACATTTGCGTTTAATTCATTCGATACATTGATTTTCAATCCGGCACCTGAACTACCATTAACCGTTAAATTTGTGGTTTTCAAGTTCTGTAAAAATGCTTTACCATTTGAGGACATATTTACAGTGGTCTGTTTGGCCAAACCAGATAAGGTCAATTCTCCAGAACTGGAAGCATTGATTGCCAATTTCTCGGTCTTTAATTCCCCTGACATTTTACCGGCAGAACTTAGGTTTATTTCCGATGAGGTAGCTTCAACCTTTCCAGTTTTCAATTTTCCCGCAGAGGAAAGGTCTGCATTGAAATTATTGACACTTATTGGATCTAAAATCTCTAATGATCCTGATGAACTGATTGCTATCGAATTAATGGTAGAGTTGCTGTACACAGTAACTTTCAATGAATTAGCATTTCTGATATTACTGCCTCTTTTTACCTGGATCTTTAAATTGCCACCCTTGACCTCAGTTACAATTTTATTTAATAGATCTTGTCTTGAAACATCGACTACCACTTCATTTTTAGAGGACTTGATAAACTTAGCTTGAATACCTGAAGCAACCGAAATCCCTGAAATATTACCGATTTTTCTAGTTTCATGATGCTGCGCATGCGCCATTGTAATAAAGGCTAACATGATGACTGTTAGTGTAATTTTCATTTTTTATAATTGATTAGTTTAAAGCTGCAATATCCAACAGCTTTCTAGCCATAAATGTAATTAATTTTTTATAAAATATCTTTTTGAATGGACCCCTTTAACCAAAAAAATAATGCATAATTCATTTGTTTAGGCCAATTAAAAACAATATTTTCAATGTTTATCAGCAGAAATTTCCGATGACCCTATTAAAATATTTTAAGGAACTTTACCATATCAATGATGAGCTCGAACAATTCTTTGATTCTATTATTGAAATCAAGGAATATGCTAAAGGGGATGTAATCTTTGAGCCTGATACTTACTTAAGATATATTTATTTTATCGAATCTGGATTTACCAGGATTTACTATTATAAAAACAAAAGAGAAATAACACATTATTTCTTTGGTCCAAATACCTTTGGAACCGGTATTGAAAGTGTCTTTTATAAAAAGCCATCTCTTTTTGGCTTTCAGGCATTGGCTCCTTCCAAGGTCTGTTTGATTCCGTTTGCTGCAATTGAAGAACTTTCTAATACAGATATTACTGTCAATAAGATTATTCAGAAAGTCCTTTTAGACTCCCTGATAAACTTTTCCAATAGGTTTTACAAAACGCAGTTTGAAACTGCGCATGAGCGTTATAATGCGCTGATTGAGGAAAATCCGGAGTTATTCCAAAATGCGTCTTTAGGTCACATCGCATCATACCTTGGCATTTCCCAACAGACACTATCGGTAATACGAGGGATCAAATAGTAATTTTTCTATATAAGCCTGCAGCTAATTTTATCTTCCTTACTCAATAAGATCATTTTAATGGTATTTATTATGGATTGAATTTTAGATTAATGTTCTTTTTTAAGATATCTGAAATTTATTCATCTAAAACACTTGCATCTTTGTCTTGTTAAAAGATTAAGTCAAACTGATTCAAAATGGATTTTAAAATTAATAAAACCTTATCAAGCTTAGCTTTCGTGTTGCTTACAACCATGACTGCTTATGGGCAAGAGGGGCTGGAAGCTTTCAAAGCACCTGTTGAGAAGGCGGTTAATTATAATAAATCACTGATCAATGCCAACCTTGAAAATCAAAAGGTAGCATTGGACCGTGAAAACGTAAAAGGAAAGTTGTTGCCAACCGTTTCTGCAAACGCAATGTATGGTTATCTGAACAGCAACATAGATGTGGATCTTCCTTCTAAAACCTTGCCTTTGCTAGGTACCAGCATTTTTGATGGTTCTCAACGCATGAACTTATCTACTCAAATTGGAATGGCTGGTGTAACAGCTACTCAGGTAATTTTCAGTGGTCTACAGATCACAAACGGACAAAAGGCATTGGAACAGAAGTTTAAAGCACAACAATTGATGACTGAAGCTGGTTATGATGAATTGGCTCAAGAAGTGTTGCACAGTTTTGACCAATTAATGCTACTGAAAGAAGTCGACCTGTTGATTATCGACTCTGAAAAAAGATTGAATAAGGAGCATGTCAAAGTGGTGAAAGGAATTGAAAACGGCTTTGCAATCCCATATGATCGCGATAAGATTAAATTGGCGATGTTGGAATTGGAAAGTAAAAAAGCAGAGGTGCAAAGTAATAGGGAGCTCCTGTACTTCAAGCTACAGGAACTGACAGGGATGGATATCAATGAGTTGGAAGCTGTTAATTACCAACTTCAAGAAATCAATCTGGAAATGGAATCGGCTAAACAGATGAACAGAAAGGAGCTTCAAGCACTGGAAGCCTCCCAGAAAGCCTATGAATTTGTGTTGAAAAAAGAAAAAGGCGCAAAGCTTCCGCAGGTATTTGCATTTGGAAATGTCTCCTATTTCAATGCTTTTGGTACAAATGCTACCCTGAAAGATCTACCTCATTTGGGTGATTTAAAATTAGAGGCCAATCATTTAAGGATGGCACCCAATTTTGCTTTGGGGGTAGGGGTCAAATGGACCATATTTGAAGGAAAGGCCCATAAAACTGCCATAGATAAGGCTAGATTGGATATTCAGATCAATGAAAACAAACTTGCTGACACCAAGGAGAAGCTATCCCTATTGCAGCGAAAAACTGAAGTAGATTATAATTTGGCCATGAAAAAAATAAGCGTAAGCAACCAACAGGTTGAAATTGCCAAGAACAATCTACACTTAGCTTCTAGACAGTTTGAAGAAGGCTTGGCGGATGTGACAGAAAGGTTGGAAGCAGAAAATGAATTTTACAAACAGTCATTGGGCTTTTACAACCAAGTCTTAAATCAGCGCTTGGCAGCATCGGAGTTATTAAAAGCAAACGGAAACTTATACCAAACCATCACTAGATAATCATGAAAAACATTATATACACAATAGCAGGCATTATTCTTTTACAAAGTTGTTCTGGGGACAATGCTAAAAAGGAACCAAAATTAGAAGGAAAAATTGAGCGTGATCAGATCGCGGTGACCACAAAAATCCCGGGAAAGATCCAGAAGATTTTAGTGGAGGTAGGAGAGTCCGTCCACAAAGGGGATACCTTGATCGTACTGGAGTTACCTGAAGTAGATGCGAAATCAATTCAAGCTGAAGGGGCATTAGCTGCCGCTCAGGCTCAATACGAAATGGCTGTGAAGGGTGCAACTGATGGACAGTTGAAGCAACTGCATGCCAAGGTAGATGGCCTCAAGGAACAATTTGATTTTGCTCAGAAATCCCTGGACCGCATGAACAACCTCCTCAAGGATTCATTGATCGCCCAACAGAAATATGATGAAGTCTATGCAAAATATCAAGGTGCAAAGAATCAATACCTTGCTGCTCAGGCTGAATTAGCAGATGTACAACATGGTGCCCGTATAGAGCAACAAAGAATGGCCTTAGGTCAGAAAGAGCGTGCCCTAGGTGCTGTGGACGAAGTGAAAGTTGCCGGCAAGGAAAGGTATATTCTAGCACCTCAGGATATGACTGTAGAAAACATCAATTTGCAGGTAGGTGAACTTGCCTTAGCAGGATACAGCTTGGTTTCGGGATACATCAATGATGCCACTTTTTTTAGGGTAACCATTCCTGAAAGCAAAGTGAAAGACTTTACAAAAGGACAAGAGAAAATCCTGACCGTTCCATATTTGGACAATAAGGAAATCAAGGCAAAAGTGGAAACCATAAAACCATTGAGTTCTTATGCAAATATCTCCACGGCATACCCTGATTTTGAAGAACAGGAGACCTTGTTTGAAATCCATTTAAAACCAGTGGACAAACAGGAATCTAAGGATCTATTAACTAAAGCGACTTTCTTAGTCAAACAAAACTAATTAGCATGAAGAATTTTTGGAGTTTAATAATAAGAGAATTCAAGCTTTTCTTTCAGAATAAAGTATTGCTTGTGCTTTTCCTTGGTGCTCCTGTGCTATATGGTGTTTTGGTTGGCGGAGTATATAAGAAGGGTAAAGTGACAAACTTACCCATCATAGTGGTGGATGAAGACAGAAGCCCATTGAGTAGACAGTTGATCGATATGTTTGAGGAAAATGAAGTCATTTATGTGGCAAAGGTTCTCAACGATCCTTTCAAGGCTAAAGATGAAGCCATGAAAACGGAATCAACCGTAGTCGTTCAGATCCCTCGTAATTTTTCGTCCGACATTAATTATAATCGAAGTACGGAACTGACCTTGTTTGTCAATGCCTCCAACACCTTGACTTCCAATTACGCCATGATGGCCGTGAATGTTGCTGCATCAACCTTAAAAGCAGGTATACAGATCAAAGCACAGCAGAAGAAAGGTGTACCTGAATTTGTTGCCAGCAAACAGTTTGAACCCTTTAAGATTACCATGATCAAGCAAAATATCCGCAGTGGTAACTACCTGTATTTTATGTTGCCGGGAGTGCTGTTAACGGTTTTGCAACAGGTCATGATGCTTGGACTGGCATTGAGTTTTGCCTCAGAATTTGAAAAAGGCACGTTCAACGAATTGGTCAACAGATCTAAAAACGTATTTGTACTGATCCTGGTGAAAATTTTGCCTTACATCTTAATGTCCTTCCTGATCTTTGGACTGTACTATGCTTATTCGATTTGGTATAGGATGCCATTAGAACTCGATGGCTGGACTTTCTTTGGTTCAACCATGTTATTCCTCTTGGCAGTAAGCTTCATCGGTGTGCTGGTCAGTATTGCTATTCCAAGTCAGTTGAAGGCTACCGAGATCCTGATGGTCATTGCGACCCCAAGTTTTATCTTGAGTGGTTTTACATGGCCATTGAGCCAAATGCCTGATTGGGTGGTAGGCATTGCGAAAATGATTCCATTGACCCATTATTTACAGATTTTCCGTACCTTAATGATCGAAAAAGGTACATCTGCTTATCTGCATGGCCCGATTTTAGGATTAGCCATTATTGCAGTAGTTACCTTTATAGCTTCAATAATTCTCTTGCAGTTGAAGATCAATAAGGCTAAAAAAGAAAATAAAACAAAAGAAAATACGCAACATGCAATAGGGTAGAGCCCATTCAATTTTTTTCTTTTAAGAATAACAACTGATAAAATTGTATAGCTCCTTCTGACCTTATTCGAGACACATTCCGAAATTTCCGAATATGTCTCGAATAAGGTCAAAACATGGTTCGAATAATTTGAACTCAATATCAAAAATAAAGGGTAATAAAAAACGATCAGATGCTTACACCTGATCGTTTTTTTTATGCTCCGAAAATAGCGCGGACTAACATTTTATTCTGTTATTATTCCTTTGCTTTTATTTCCACTGATCCTTCTCTACCAGGAGAACCAGAGTAAATCTGTCCTTGCGGCATTCCTCTTAACCCAGGGTAGGACATAGAGATACGGCTGTATATCTGGCCAATCTCACTTGTTGGATTAACCCTAAGACCACCTTCCTTAATGTCAACAAATAGGTAGTTGTTTCCTTTTTTATCCTTGGTTTGTGGATTGACTCCTGTTGGATCATAGGTGATACTCACTTTTCCACCGTTGCCATTTGGGAATGTCTTGGTACCGTTGAAAGCATCTAGACCTCTAGCAATTATGAATAGGGATCCCAATTTTTTAAAATTGACGTCCATATCAATATTGGTTGCATTGTTCTTGCTGTCTTGCCCGGTAATCACCACATTTTTACCGATTTCAGCATATCCAATTTCGAGTTTTACATCCTTTTTGGCATAGAACTCTATTTTGGATTTATCTTTCATGATCAAGGTATCTATTTTCAAGATCATGGAAGAGTCTCCTCTGCTGAAAACTTTTTTGTCTTTTTTTCCAAGCTCTAGGCGTGGAATATGTTGAACTTCTTGCGCATATGTAAAGAAGCTTCCTAAAATAAACGCTAAACTTAATATGTATTTCATTTCATTATCCTCCTGTATATTAGGACAATATTATTGGAAAAAAGTTTAATTTTCAGCCTTCATATATTCCACTATCAATTTAGCGGTTTTTTCGGAGGCACCTGGAGTTCCCATTTTCTCCATAAGGACATCATAATTTTCTAATACACTGGCCCGATGCTCAGGGTTAGATATCAATAAACCAAGTTCATCCGAAATATTAGACGTGGTACAATCTTTCTGGATCAATTCGATTACGGAAAGATAATCGTTGATCAGATTTACCAATGAGATAAACCGAACTTTAATGACCTGTCTAGCAATCATGACCGAGATAGGATTTGCTTTATAAACGACTACCTGGGGCACCCTTAGGAGTGCGGTTTCCAATGTCGCTGTACCACTGGTCACCACTGCTGCCTCAGCATGCTTTAGAAGGTCATAGGTTTGATCAAATATGACTGGGATAGGATAATCGCCAATATACCTTTGGTAGAGGCTCAGGTCAATGTTAGGGGCTCCGGCGATGACCAATTGATGCGCAGGAAAACGATTGTACAAATCTACCATTTCAGGAAGAAGATGCTCGATTTCCATTTTTCTGCTTCCCGGCAATAAGGCAATGATCGGACTTTTGTCCAAGCCATTTTTTTCTCGGAAATCAGGTTGGAACTTATAGGCAGAAATTGCATCCAATAAGGGATTGCCTACATAGTCCACATCATATCTGAATTCTTTATAGAACTTGACCTCAAAAGGAAGGATACAGAACATATGGTCCACTACTTTTTTGATCTTGTAAACGCGTTTCTGATTCCAGGCCCAAATTTTAGGCGAAATATAATAGTTTACGGGAATTCCGAGCTTCTTGGCGAATTCCGCTATTTTCATATTGAAGCCAGGGAAATCAATCAAGATCAGGCAATCAGGTTTGACCTTTTGTATATCTTCCTTTACTTTTTTAAGGTTCCTGGAAATGCTACGAAGGTTCATTAAAACCTCCACGAAACCCATAAATGCCATTTCAGAGGTATGGATCAGGACAGGGACTTCAGCAGCCTCTTGCATCTGATCGCCACCAACAATATGGAATTCAGCTTCGGGGTCTTCTTTTTTTAATGCTTTGATCAGGTTTGCACCATGCAGATCGCCTGATGTTTCACCGGCTATTAAGTAATATTTCATTGCAACAATTAATCTTTAAAGATAAGGATTCTTATAACCATGATGCAATAAAAGGGGAAAATCCATAGGATTAAATGACAAAGGCCGCAAAATTACTTGCAGCCTTTGGATATGAGGTGTTGGAAAGTATTAGATTCCCAATTCAACTTGGAACATGGCGCCCCAAGAGCTTTTGTCATTACTGTTGTTGAAATGGCCATCTTTGAAGGTATAATTACCATTCAATTGGAATTTCAAGCGGTGGGCTTTCATATATTTGGTAAGGCCTAACTCCACCACTTCGGTTTGTCTTTCAAATGCCTTGATTTCACTATCCGGCTGAACTAAGGTGTATCTACCAGCTATTTCATAGCCATGGTTCATAAGATAGGACATTTGTTGGTTTATACCCCATCCTTTATACGCGACAGTTTCCTGTGGCTTTTCTTCATCTGTGATGTTAAATGGATTATCTACATCACGACGCATGTATTCAGCTTGGTATGCAAAACCACTGTATTTAAACATCGCATCTGCAAATGTGGTTTTGAAAGTAAAAGGATTTTGTACGAACCTACCTAACTGACCACCTTCTCTTTTGGTTCTATCGTTATAACTGTATCCAGCACCAATAGATACTTTTGGTGTTTCTTCTCGTTCTAAGTCACCTTCTTGGTAATCATTTTCATTGGTAAATTTACCCAAAGGTAGGAATTCAACACGACCGGTATATGCTAAACCTGGATCGGTTGAAGCTGCAGCACGACCTTCACCTGTTGAGATAGCGGCTTTTGCGTTGAATGGCATATTCCCGATTTTCTTACTCAAATTCAGGGAAATACCAAAGTCACGGTCTAAGGTAAAGTTGTCATTTACCAAGGAACGATCGGCGAACTGCAATTGCCCTGAGGAATTTACACGTTGGCGGTTACCCGGTAATTTATTCTGTCCAAAAGAAATATAGAAATCATCTGAAAAGTTATAGAACATCACCGCGTCCCTTACGATATTTGCTACCTTGGTATCATCGTAATCTTGGTCACTGCGGGTAAAGGCCAATTGTACCGAATAGGAAATCTTTGGGGTATAGATGTATCCATCCATACGCATACGCAGTCTTCTGATCCTGGCATCGAATTTACCATCGTCAATATCATTCAGTTCCTGTTTGAAACCTAATCGGTTTTGCATTCTAAAACGAAAGTTGATATAGAACAAAGAGTCATTCGATTTATACTGAATACCTTTGAAATTCAATATCGTTGCACGGTCATCTCTTTCTTGAGCCTGAGCCATACATAGGCCTAAAAAGATGAATGCTGAGGTTAATAAGAGCTGTTTTAGGTTTTTCATATTATATTGAAGGTTCTTGTTGACTTAAACAGTGAAAACTTCCCAATCCCCAAATAATATCTACAGAATCGATTCCGATTACTTTTCTATCAGGGAAGACACTTTGAATAATTTCTAAGGCTTTTTGATCATTTTTATCATTAAAAACAGGTACAATAACCACTTTGTTTGCAATGTAAAAGTTTGCGTATGAAGCAGGTAGCCTTTGCTCATCGTATTCTACCGGTCTTGGCATCGGCAACTCAATTACATTTAGAGAGCGACCATCCAAAAGCTTCATGCCTTTTAAGTTGTCTAGGTTCTCCTGTAATAAAGCATAGTTTTCGTCCGATTTATCCTCCTCAACGACCGTTAGAACGGTGTCCTCTGAAACAAATCTCGTAATATCGTCGATATGCCCATCCGTATCATCGCCAACAATTCCGTCACCTAACCAAAGGACTTGGTCTTGGCCATAGTAATCCTTCAAATAAGTTTCAATTTGCTCTTTATTGAGATGCGGGTTCCTGTTTTCGTTCAATAGGCAAGCGGTAGTGGTCAAGATAGTTCCTTTACCATTAAATTCTACAGATCCACCTTCCATAACGATTGGCGGAGTAAATAGTTTAAGGTTGAATTCTTTTGCGATCCTTGTAGGAACTACATCATCTAGGTCAAATGGTGGGTATTTTCCGCCCCAAGCATTGTATCCCCAATCTACGATAGCTTTTTCGCCAGTTTCGCGATTGATTACAAAGGCAGGGCCATGGTCACGGCACCAGGCATCATTGGTCGGGTTGAAATAGAAACTGATGTTTTCCATTTTAGCACCCGATTTTTCAATATGGCCGAGAGCAAATGCTTTCATTTCTTCATCAGCAACATTGATGCGGACAAGTTGATCCTCGGCAACCAGTTTAATAAACTGGCAATATGGTTCGTAAATGGTTTCTATTTTTCCTGGCCAAGATTCTTCCTTATGTGGCCAACTTAACCAAAGTGCATCCTGTTTTTCCCATTCTGCAGGAAAAACAAAGCCTTGAGCTTTGGGAGTATCTTGAAATGAATATAAATCTGAATTGATATGCGCTGTCATAATAAAGTAGCGTAAAAAAACTATGTTTCGTGGTACAAAACATAGTTCTTATTATATTTTAAATTAAAGCTTATTAATCTTCGTCAATAAACCTTTTGGTAATTGGGCTATAGGTTTCAATACGTCTATCACGTAGGAAAGGCCAGTGTTTGCGGAAATAATCGGATTGATTTAAATCGATTTCCACTACTTCCACTTCTTCTTTATCATGGGAGGCTAAGTACAATAATTTACCCTGTGCATTGGCAGCAAAACTACCGCCCCAGAATTTCATGGCACCATCTTGTTCAAAGCCAACGCGGTTTACCGATACTACCGGTACTCCATTTGCAACTGCATGGGAGCGTTGGATAGTTTGCCAAGCATTGTATTGGTCTTGATTGGTTTCCTCGTCTTGATCAGTCGCCCATCCGATAGCAGTAGGGTAGAACATGATTTCAGCACCCATAAGGGCAGTGATCCTAGAAGCTTCAGGGTACCATTGATCCCAACAGATCAATACACCAATCTTACCAAATTTTGTATTGAATACTTTATAACCTAGATCACCTGGGGTGAAATAGAATTTTTCGTAGAATGCGGGATCATCAGGGATATGCATCTTGCGGTATTTACCCAGGTAAGAACCGTCTGCATCTAAGATAGCTGTGGTATTATGATATAATCCTTGCGCTCTTTTTTCGAATAGAGAAGCAATAATTACTACTCCTAACTCTTTAGCCACTGCAGAAAGGGCATCTGTAGAAGGTCCAGGGATTGCTTCTGCTAAATCAAAATTATCGTAATCTTCCACATCGCAGAAATACAAAGAAGTAAATAACTCTTGTAAACATACAATTTGTGCACCTTTGGCAGCAGCTTCACGAACTTTCTCAATAGCTTTGTTTAGGTTCGTTTGTTTGTCTTTTACACAAGACATTTGAACCATACCAACTTTTACTTTACTCATTTTTTAATAATATATTGGACTTAGCGCAAAGATACTATAATTTCATGGCTTAAAGTCAAATTTGGGCTTTGGATATGTAGTATTAATACCATTTTTTTACTTTTGGATAATGCGAAAGATCATTCATATCGACATGGATGCGTTTTATGCTTCTGTGGAACAGCGCGATTTCCCTGAATTTAGAGGAAAGCCCCTTGCTGTCGGCGGTTCGCCAGATGGCAGGGGAGTTGTGGCCACTGCAAGCTATGAAGCCCGGAAATTTGGTGTGAAATCAGCAATGTCTTCCCGTATGGCTTTGCAACTGTGCCCACATTTACTTTTAACCTATCCGAGATTTGATGTCTATAAGGAGGTTTCTAATCATATACGTTCCATATTCAGCCGATATACGGACTTGATCGAGCCTTTGTCCTTAGATGAGGCCTATTTGGATGTAACAGAAGATAAGCAGGGGATAGGTTCAGCAATTGAAATAGCGAAGCAAATTAAAGATGCCATTTCTGAAGAACTGGGTTTAACCGCCTCTGCTGGGGTTTCGGTCAATAAGTTTGTGGCTAAAATCGCCTCCGATTTCCAGAAACCTGATGGCTTGACTTTTATTGGGCCTTCGAAGATCGTTTCATTTCTGGAAAAATTGCCTATCGAGAAGTTCTTTGGAGTCGGAAAAGTAACGGCCAAAAAGATGAACCAAATGGGGATATTCAATGGACATGACCTGAAGAGGTTTTCGGAAATAGAGATGATCCAGCATTTCGGAAAGTCGGGAAAGTTCTTCTATCAAATTGTCCGTGGGGAGGATAACCGCCCTGTTAAACCCAATAGGATCAGTAAGTCCATCGGGGTGGAAGATACTTTTGAGACGGACCTAAGGGAACGGGAGGATATGGTGGAAGAGATAAAAAGGATTTCAAGCAAATTATTCAAGCGCCTCAAAAAAGCAGAGAAGTTTGGTAAGACCATTACCTTAAAGGTGAAGTTCGGAGATTTTACGCAGATTACAAGAAGCCGGACCTTTTTCACGCCCATGGAACAGCTCGTGGATATCGAGAATCAAGCCCTGGACCTTTTGAATAAACTGGATCTGCAAGAAAGTCGGGTCAGATTACTGGGAGTTACGATTTCGAATTTTCATGATTTAGAAGCTGTGGAAGAGGGATATCAATTGACTCTATTCTAGAGAAGGAACACCTTTTAATTGCAGGACTTTGTTGGGATATAATGTTGCATAGCTTTCTGCCAAGTGGTTCATGTAAAAGTTATTGATCACCAAATCATCTTGACTGACAATGTTGTCTATATCCATGTTTTCATCATCATTCTCAACGAATCCAATAGCATATACCTTATTGTCCTTATAATATACATAGCTTTTCTCGTTCATGTTCCTTCCTTTGTCCAATATCACAAAACTACGTTTTTGGTCGGTCAAGGACTCAATAGCTTGGGTTACCTTGAGATTGTACTCCTCCAATTCGGGTAATGTTTTGTTCGAGGGGACATCCTTAGATTCCTTCGGTACATTTGGATTGGAAAAAAATGAGCATAAACGAAGATCAAGTTCGAATTCCTGGACCAATTTGAGTAAAAGCTGTGTTGATTCATGAACGCTATTGAAATAGTAGATGGGTTTTACATTTTTGCGAACCTGGCAAATGGAAAGCCTGATATATCCATTTTGATCTTCATAGTCCAATAGACCGTATTTGGGTTCAAACTTCTTTAGAGCTCGGTTGTAGATCGGCCAGTTCTTCTTGATCAGGTGGCACTCCAATAGAAATGCCATTAATTCAGTTCCAGTTTCCTGGAATTCAATATAGCAGATTTCATTGATAAAGCTTTGTCTCCTTTGTCCTGTATTATTTCCCGTAAAATGGGAAATCACCCTTTTCTTAATATTGTTTGCTTTACCGACATAGATGATCTTGGAACTGGAATTCTTAAAGATATATACTCCGGTACTCATGGGAAGGTTATTGACCTGCTCTGAAGAAATATGGGTCGGGATTCGCTGCTCCTTAGCCTTATGTTTGATGGAATTTTCAATAATTTGATGGCTATCGGCTTCCTGAAGTTGCTGGAATAGGGTAACCGTAGCTTCGGCATCTCCCTTCGCACGGTGCCTATCCTGTATGTCAATGCCTAAGGATTGGCAAAGACGCCCAAGACTATATGAATTAAGGTTTGGAAAGATCTTTTTTGATAACCTGACAGTACAGAGCCTGGATGTTTTCCAGTCGTAACCTGAATTCTTCAGTGAAGATTGGATGAAGGAATAATCGAAATGTACGTTATGGGCAACAAAAATCTTGTTCTCCAAGAGATTAAAGACCATTTCTGCCACATCAGCAAAAACAGGGGAGTCCTTGACCATTTCATCTGTAATGCCCGTAAGGGCTTGGATATGGAATGGAATAGGTTGTTCAGGATTGATTAAGGTGCTATATTCGTTTATTACCCGATCGCCATCATATATGAAAATAGCTATTTCAGTAATTTGACTGGCAGAGGCATAACCACCAGTGGTTTCGATATCGACTATAGCAAAGTGTGAAGACTCCATTAAACAAAAATAATACTAATAATTTTATTTACTAAAATTATTAGTATTATTTTCGATTAATCTTTAAAGATTATAGTAATTCAACTCCTTGGTCTAGGAGTTCTTCTTTTTTCTTTGGATCCCAGATACTTACTTGAACCTCTCCAATATGTTTTAATTTCAACATAAACATACAGATTCTGGATTGACCGATACCACCACCAATGGATTCTGGCAATAGATCGTTCAATAACATCTGGTGGAAGGTCAATTTTTGACGGTCTAGGCTGTTTCTGATTTCCAATTGGGTCATCAGTGCTTTTTTATCGACACGGATTCCCATAGATGATAGTTCAAAGGCAGAACCAAGGATAGGGTTCCATACCAAGATATCACCGTTTAATCCTCTGTATCCAAGGCTATTGTCTGTGCTCCAATCATCATAATCCGCTGCACGGCCATCATGGGCAAGCCCGTTGGAAAGAGCGCCTCCGATACCATATAGGAATACGGCCCCATATTCTTTTGAGATAGCGTTTTCACGCTCTTTAGGAGATAGGTGCGGATAAGCTAATAACAATTCTTCGGAAGAAATGAACTTGATTTCTTTTGGAAGGATAGTCTCAACGTGTGGATATTTTTCGGCAACTGCTTGTTCGGTAGAATAGATTACACCGTAGATCTTTTCTACAGTTTCTTTCAGGAAATCAAGATTACGGTCATCATAGCGGATGCATTTTTCCCAATCCCATTGATCCACATATATAGAATGGATCGGGGAGTAATCTTCATCGGGGCGTAATGCTCGCATATCAGTTAGGATACCTTCTCCAGGTTCCATTTCCAATTCTTTCAATCTGATTCTTTTCCATTTTGCCAATGAGTGCACTACAACGGCTCTTTGGTCTGATAATGATTTGATCGGAAAAGACACAGGTCTCTCGATTCCATTTAAATCATCGTTAATTCCTGTCCCATCCAAAACCACTATTGGTGAAGAAACAGGTGTGAGGTTTAATACTTCCTTCAATCGAGATGCAAATGTTTCCTTAACAAACGTGATCGCTTGCTCTCTTTTTAAAATATGACGTCCCATTAAAAATTTTACAATATAAACATAGTTTAGTAAGACATCTGTCCACTAATTTTCATAATCGAAACAAAAATAACAAAATGTTAATGATTTGCAGATTTTATTGAAAAAATAACTACAATATATTGGGTATCTGATGAATTTATTTAAAGCTTTTGTTCTAAAGCTTTCAAAATCGCACTTGCTTTGGTATAACATTCGGCGAATTCATGTGCTGCATTGGCATCTACAGTGATGGCACTGCCGGTATGGAAGGATAGGTATTGTTGGGTTTTATTGAAGAGAATGGTACGGATGACCACGTTAAAGTCAAAATCACCGTCAGCAGAAAAGTATCCAATAGCACCTGAATACACTCCGCGACGTGATGTTTCGTATTTATCACATAATTTCATGGCTGAAATCTTTGGTGCGCCAGTCATTGAACCTGCCGGAAAGGTGTTACGGATAACTTCAGTTTCAGTTAGGCTTTCATCCATTTCGCAAGATACCGTGGAAATCATTTGGTGGACATGCTCAAAGGTATAGATTCCGAGTTTCTCCGTCACCTCAACTGTTCCCGGAATGGCACTTCTCGTCAGGTCATTTCGAACGAGATCCACAATCATGACGTTCTCTGCAATCTCTTTGGGATTTCTTGCAAGATTGTTCCTCAACTCTTCATCTTCTTTTGCATTCTTTCCTCGAGCTGCAGTTCCTTTGATCGGTTGGGAAACCAAAGTTTTTCCTCTTTTTGCAAGAAAGCGTTCGGGAGAAGCGCTGATGACGTACTTGTCCCTGACCTTGATGAAAGATGAGAATGGAGTAGGGGAAAGGCTATTCAAACGTAGGTACAGGGCCTCAGGATTATCAATCTCTGCCTGCTCATCATAAAACTCCTGACAGAGGTTGGCTTCATATATATCACCCTGATAAATATGCCTTTGGATATTATTGAAAGCATCAAAATATGCCGCTTGATTCATTCTAGGCTGTATTTTGCCCTTAAATTGATAATGCAGATCCAAGCTTGGGAACATACTGATCTCTTCAAATGTTTTTTGAGGATCCTCCGCAGTTATACTGATTGAATCCTTGTTCAATTCAATTAATATCTGAGGAATAAAGAAGTACGCATCTGGAAAACCAAGTGGGTTAGGGTGGTTAGTTTGAAGATCTTCGACCTCGTTTTTGAGATCATAACTAAGAAATCCCGGTATCAAAGTGTTTGGATACCGGGATTTAAAGTTTTCTAGATCAGTAAAGACTGATCCTACATTGGCTGAGAATTCTTCCTTAGCACCAATGGCTAATAGATTCCCAATCTTTGAATATTGATTTTGGAAACCATTTGATTGAAAAAGACATACCGTATCAAATCCTTTAGACCAATTAAGTGCCTGAAGTAAAAATGTAGAAGAGTCCGTTTCAAAAATGGCTTTTGCCATATTTCTTATAAAACAATAGTTTGCGTACGATCTGGACCTACTGACAAATACTTAATTGGCACATTCAATTCTTGTTCTAAGAAAGCAATGTAATTGTTCAATGCAGCTGGAATTTCATCTTTACTACGGATACCAGTTAAATCTGTATTCCATCCTTCAACTTCTTTCAGGATAGGCTCAGGTTGGTGAGTTATGATTTCATATGGCATGTAATCGATAGTTTCACCTTGGTATTTATAGTGTGTACAAACGTAGATCTTGTCAAAAGTATCCAATACATCCGCTTTCATCATGATCAATTCAGTAACACCGTTGATCATAATGGCATATTTCAATGCAGGAAGATCAATCCATCCGGTACGACGAGCTCTACCTGTAGTCGCGCCAAACTCATGACCTAATTGGCGTAATTTCTCGCCAGTTTCATTTTCAAGTTCTGTCGGGAATGGACCGCCACCTACACGAGTTGCATAAGCTTTAAAGATTCCGAATACTTCACCGATTTTGTTTGGAGCAATTCCTAAACCTGTACAAGCACCAGCAGTAGTGGTATTTGAAGAAGTTACGAATGGATAAGAACCGAAGTCAACATCCAGAAGAGTTCCCTGTGCACCTTCTGCCAACACACGTTTACCATCTTTTAGGTATTGGTTTACAAGGTGTTCAGAATCTACATGAGGGATAGATTTCAAGAATTCAATAGCATCCATGAACGCTTTTTCCTTTTCAGAAAAATCAGGAATCTCACCATAGTGAGCTAACATGGAAAGGTGCTTTTGCTTAAGTTTTTCGTAACGCTCCATAAAGTCGGGAAGAGTTGTATCTCCGACTCTTAAGCCATTACGGCCAGTTTTGTCCATATAAGTAGGACCGATACCTTTAAGTGTAGAACCGATCTTACCAGCGCCCATATTAGATTCAGATGCTGCATCCAATAGTTGATGGGTTGGTAAAATTAAGTGTGCTTTACGCGCAATTACCAAGTTTCCTTTACCAACTGGATCGAATCCAGCGGCTTTAAGGTTGTCCAATTCTCTTTTCAGGATGATAGGGTCGATTACAACGCCGTTACCGATTAGGTTTAGGGTTCCTTCATTGAAGATTCCTGAAGGAATAGTGTTCAATACAAATTTCTTGTTGTCAAACTCTAAAGTGTGTCCCGCGTTTGGTCCGCCTTGGAAGCGAGCGATCAAATCATATTTTGGACAAAAAACATCAACGATTTTTCCTTTTCCCTCGTCTCCCCACTGCAATCCCAATAGCACATCAACTTGCATAGTATTACTTGAAATTTATTAGTTAAAATTTATTTTGTTTATTCACGAATCAAAAAAAAATTCGGAAAAAGGTGCTCATGTGCCTTTTTCCGAACAAAGGTATATATTAATTCCTCGAATGTTAAATTAATTTGAAATTACTGCTTCTTTTACGGGTGCCTCTTGGTTGAGTTTACTTTTTCTGCAGTCAGCACAGATTCCATATAGGTTTAGGGAATGGTGCTTGATATCAAAATTCAATAGGTCGCCAATCATGGATTGGATCTGGTAAACCCTAGGGTCACAAAACTCCACTACTTTATTGCATTCGATGCAGATAACGTGGTCATGTTGTTTGTAACCATACGATTTTTCAAACTGAGCCATATTGCGGCCAAACTGATGTTTGGTCACCAAGTCACATGATACCAGTAATTCTAGGGTATTATATACCGTCGCTCTACTTACACGGTATTTTTTGTTTTTCATGTGGATATATAGAGATTCTACATCGAAATGGTCTGATCTCGAGTAGATTTCTTCTAAGATTGCATAACGCTCAGGTGTTTTTCTGAGATTTTTGTTTTCTAAATAGGCTTCAAAAATCTTCTTTACGGTTTCGTAATTTTCCCCTTGTTTCATAAGGTATTTCCTTTATAAGTTCCAAATTTACCAAAATAGGATGGTAATATCCATGTGAAAATGTCAAGACCTTGTAAGTCTTTAGTTTTCTGACTCATATCGTGTTACTCCAGTAATGCCTGGAATCTGTTTCAAATGCTTGATTAAACTATCTAATTGATTGGTGTCGTTTACAAAGACCATAATATCCCCTTCAAATATCCCCTCGTTACTGGAAATGGATAGAGAGCGGATGTTCACCTTGAAGTCCTGTGAAATCACGGTTGTGATCTTATTTACTAAGCCCACATCATCAATACCGACGATCTTCAACCCGGTTAAGAAGGCAACATTATTGTGCAATGATGCCCATTTAGCTTTTAATATCCTATAGCCATAGTTAGCCATCAACTTCGAAGCATTCGGACAGCTGGTGCGGTGGATCTTAATGCCATCATTGACTGTCAAGAAACCAAAAATATCATCACCAGGGATTGGGTTACAGCATGGTGCCAATGTATAATCGACTTTCTGATAATCATCGCCGATCAGGATGGTATCATCCTTTTTGTTGATCTTCTCAACCAACCCATTGATATGGGATTGGAATTGATTCTGATTTGCGTCTTCAGAACGCTCATTGGCAACAAAATTTCTAAGGTTCTTAATATCGATAGCTCCCTTTGCTACATTATAGAATAGCTCCTGCGAACTAGGGAATTTAAAGAAATTAGCGATTTTATTGATGTTTTCCGTGTTGTAGGTAATCTTTAGAGATTTCAGTTTTCTTTCCAAGATCTCCTTACCGTCCTCAGCTACACGGCGTTTCTCTTCCTTCAAGGAAGATTTGATTTTTGACTTCGCCTTTGCCGTTACAACAAAGTTTAGCCAATCTTCTTTTGGAGTCTGTTTGCTGGAGGTGATAATCTCTACCTGATCGCCATTTAGAAGTTCATGGCTCAGGGGCACCAATTTATGGTTTACCTTGGCACCAATACAGGTTGCCCCAATATCGGTATGGATTTCAAAGGCAAAGTCAAGGGCCGTAGCACCGTTCGGAAGCTGCACCAAGGTACCTTTAGGCGTGAAGATAAAGATCTCGTCCGAGAACAAGTTCATTTTAAAATCATCCACAAAGTCCAGGGCGTTAGGTTCCGGATTGTTCAAGATATCACGTACCTTTTGGATCCATTGATCCAATCCATTGTCAGAGTTCGACTCTTTATATTTCCAATGGGCAGCAAAACCTTTTTCGGCAATCTCATTCATCCTTCTTGTCCTGATCTGCACTTCTACCCATTGACCTCTCGGGCCCATAACGGTAGTGTGCAAAGACTCATAGCCATTTGCCTTCGGAGAAGACACCCAGTCGCGCAAGCGGTCTGGATTCGGACGATAAAGGTCAGTTACGATTGAATATACCTTCCAACATTCTGTTTTTTCCTTTTCATCATCCGTATCAATGATGATCCTGATGGCGAATAGGTCATAAACCTCTTCAAAAGGAATGGACTTCTTGCGCATCTTGTTCCAGATGGAGTGGATGGACTTAGGTCTTCCAAAAACAGAAGCATTGATACCTTCTTCAGCAAGAATCTCCTGAATAGGAGAAATGAAGTCAGCGATAAACTTTTCACGTTCAGCCTTCTTTTCATTCAGTTTCTTGGCGATAAACTTATACGTATCGGGATCCGTATATTTCATCGAGAGGTCTTCCAGCTCAGATTTTATGGCATACAATCCCAGTCGATGGGCTAGGGGAGCATAAAGGTAGCTGGTTTCCGAAGCGATCTTCAATTGCTTATGGCGGGCCATGAATTCCATGGTCCTCATATTATGAAGACGGTCAGCCAGTTTAATTAAGATTACCCTAACATCATCCGCTAGGGTCAAAAGCATTTTTCTAAAGTTCTCGGCTTGCATGGAACTGTTCGGGTCAAAGATCCCAGAGATCTTGGTCAGGCCGTCGATAATACGCACCACTTTTTTTCCGAACTGTTCTTCGATATCTTGAAGGGTAACACTAGTATCCTCAACAACATCATGTAGCAATGCACAAACAATAGAAGTAGTTCCAAGTCCGATTTCTTCTGCAGCGATCTGTGCTACAGCGATAGGATGGTAAATATAAGGTTCGCCAGATTTCCGGCGCATATCTTTATGGCTTTCCAGTGCTAAATCGAAGGCCTTTCTGATCTGTTGCTTATCTCCTTTTTGAAGAGTGGGCTTACAAGCCCTTAAAAGTGCGCGGTATCTTTTACGGATTTCCTTATTTTCAGCCTCAATATCAATCACATATTCTTCCATAAAATTGCATTGCTATCAAAAAAAATAAAATAATTTGCTATATTTATTGAACAAATAATTAAAGATTTTATACTAAATTGTAAAGTATAAATATACAGAAAAAAAATGAATTTTATCGCATAGGGCTTATTATATTGATGATGTGTGGAAGTAACATAAAGTGGGTTTTTATCGCAGCGATCTTGTTTGTATTGCCAGGGATTGGCTTTGCTCAAACATTGATAAAACCTCAGTATGGACCGGGTAAACCTGAGGTGGTAGAACATTATGCAACTACAACCCTTGATAATGGTGAAGTTGTTCCTTGGTTCCCAATTGAGGAAGTTGTCATATACGCTAGGCGAACATTTAAAACAGAAGAAGACAGGCAGAAATATTTAAGGTTAAGAAGGAATGTGATTCGGGTTCTTCCTTATGCTATCTATGCCCAAAAAAGATATGAGCAATTAGACCGGGACTTAGCCTTGGCCAATTCAAGGCGTGAAGAGAAAAGATTGATCAAGGAGTGTGAGCGGGAAATCAAGGATAAGATCACTTCGGAAGTCAAGAACCTCAGCGTTTCTCAAGGTAAGATCTTGATCAAATTGATAGAAAGACAGACTGGAAACACCAGTTATGACCTTGTAAAAGACATGAAAGGCGGTATCTCCGCATTTGTATATCAAGGTGTGGCCAAGATATTTGGCCATAATTTAAAGAGTACATATGATCCTCAGGAAGATTATGAGATAGAGAATATTATTCGCGAGTACGAACGTTCGCGGCCGATGGTAAAACGTTAAAAACCTATTATTATGAGTAAGACCGTATATGATTATGATGCATTAGAGTTTAGTGGACAGAAGAGATCACTTCGAGATTTTGAAGGCAAAGTTTTACTCATTGTCAATACCGCAAGCAATTGCTTTTTCAGCAGACAGTTCAGGACCCTTGAAAATCTGTATAAGAAATATAAAGAGTTGGGTTTTGAGGTGTTGGCCTTTCCATCCAATGATTTCAGGAACCAAGAACCCTTGACCGGAAGGACCTTGGAGACTTACTGCCGGATCAATAGGCAAGTTACATTTCCTGTTTTTAAGCGAATCCATGTGAAAGGGGAGTTTACTGACCCACTTTACAGGTATCTAACCAACATTGAGGAAAACGGAAAGATTGGCACTATCCCGAAGTGGAATTTCCATAAATATTTAATTAATAAAAAAGGTGAAGTAGTCGATCATTTCTACTCATTGACAAGCCCAATGTCAAAAAAAGTCCACAATCGCATTGAAGAGCTTCTAGGAGATAAGTAATCGCTTTAAATTTTAGTAGTTTTGTGTATTGTACTTAATACACAATTTGATGAAATTAGATTTACTTGTCATGACCGTACATCCTGATGATGCAGAATTGGGAGCCGGTGGTGTTATTGCCAAATATGTAGCTGAGGGTAAAACAGTAGGGATCGTAGACCTTACTTTAGGCGAATTGGGTACACGTGGTACTCCAGAAATCCGTGCCCAGGAAGCTCAAGACGCTGCAAAAATACTTGGTGTAGCCGTTCGTGAGAACCTTAGGTTACGGGATGGATTCTTCCAGAACAACGAAGAAGGTCAGAAGGAAGTGATTAAGGCAATTCGAAAGTTTCAACCTGAAATCGTCATCACCAATGCTTGGGAGGACCGTCATCCAGACCATGGCCGTGCTAGCAAGCTTGTTAATGACGCATTGTTCCTTGCTGGTCTGAGAAGGATAGAAACTGAATTGGAAGGTCAGTCTCAAGAACCCTTTCGTCCTAGGCTACAGCTTCAATTGATCCAAGACAAATATATTCAACCAGACATCTTAATAGACATTACGAAGTATTGGGATATCAAAGAGCGTTCAATATTGGCTTACACCTCTCAATTCAATGTCGAGAACCAAGATGACGAACCGCAGACCTATATCTCAAACCCTGACTTCATGGATTCCACAAAAGCAAGGGCTCATGAGTTCGGAAGATCCATCCAGGTAAAATATGCCGAAGGATTTACCAGTAGAAAGATCTTAGGTGTGAATGACCTGTTTGATCTCTATTAGCTTTATTAGATGGAGATGTGAGATATGAGAAATAAGAAAAGGACCAATTTGGTCCTTTTCTTATAATCTTGATATTTAATAAATTTTCTATCTGAAATCTCAATACTCAGATTGCACATCTTCAAAAACTACTTCCCTTCGAAATATTTCCTGATATCAGCTTCGTCTTTTTTGATCTGTTCCTGCATGAGCTCAAGGCTTTCGAACCATTGATCATGGCGGATAAATTCAAGGAATTTTACACGGATGGTTTTGGTATAAAGATCATCGTTGAAGTCCAATAGGTTGACCTCAATTTTTCTGTTCATCCCATCCACGGTAGGACGGGTTCCAATATAGCACATCCCTTTTGCCACACGTTCTGGTACCGGTTCAAAATAATCGCCTGTTACTACTTCAGTGGTTTTAGGGAAGATTTCCACATCCACGGCATAGATACCATAAGCAGGAATTAATTTATGGGATTCATGCACGTGTAAGTTTGCGGTCGGGAAACCAATCTCACGTCCAATCTGATCTCCTTTAATCACTGTTCCCGTCAATTCAAAGGGATAACCTAAGTATTTGTTAGCCGTTATAATATCACCTTTGATCAACGATTCTCGCACTCTGGTGGAAGAAACCGCTACATCTTCGATGTCCTGTTCAGGGATTTGATCTACGGTATAGTCAAAGATCTCAGAAAAATGAATTAAATCCTTAATGGTACCTTTTCGGTCCTTACCAAAATGGTGGTCATAACCGATTACAATTTTCTTACATCCAATTTTATTGACCAGAACATCTGAAATATATTCTTCTGGGTTTTGATTGGAAAAGTCTCTGGTGAAAGGAGTGATGATCAAGTGGTCGATACCTGCCAGTGCCAATCGTTCCACCTTTTCTTCAATATCATTGATCAGCCTTAAGCTATCGTCATCTGGATTGATAATTAATCTTGGATGCGGAAAAAAGGTTAACAAAACTGTCTCGCCAGTATTATCCTTTGCCAATTCGGTCAACTTATTTAGAATCTTCTGATGACCAACATGCACGCCGTCAAATGTCCCTATCGTGACGATAGCATAATCCAACGCTTTGAATTCATCCAGATTTCTGTATATTTTCATTATATGATTTTCTAAGCTTAGAACTATTAAACCGTTTGGTTCTTTAACTCCCTTACTTGATTAATTAATTCAGTTAATTCCCAGGCGTCTTTGACATCAAAGTCGCCCGATTTTGTCCTTCTCAAAGAAGATAGATGTCCGCCACAATTCAGTTTTTTGCCGAAGTCATGGGCGATGGAACGGATATAAGTTCCTTTACTGCATTTAATCCGGAAGTAAACCTTTGGCAATTCGATCTTTTCAACATCAAATTCCATGATTTCAACCCTTCTTGCCTTTAACTCGACCTCTTCACCACGTCTTGCTTTCTCATACACACGCTCTCCCCCAATTTTAATAGCAGAGTGGGCAGGAGGGAACTGATCTTGGACACCAACAAAAGAAGCTGCTGTATTCAAGATATCTTCATCCTTCAAGAAAGAATAGTCAAAAGTTTGGTCAATTTCAGTTTCTAGGTCATATGAAGGAGTGGTAGCTCCTAAGGTTATGCTTCCAGTATATTCTTTGTCTTCAGCTTGGAACCCATCGATTTGCTTGGTCATCTTACCAGTACAAACGATCAGCAGTCCGGTTGCTAAAGGGTCTAAGGTACCAGCGTGTCCAACTTTAACCTTCATCGGTTTAATGCTGTTGCGCAATTTACCAACGACATCAAAACTAGTCCACGTTAATGGCTTATCGATTAATAACACTTCACCCTCCGCAAAAGCAAATTTTGGCTTAGCTTGTCCTTCTATATTTTCGCTCATTTAATCTTAAAGTTTCATGGAATTCATTCCAATCTGTGCATCAGTTCAGAATGTCTCCTCTGGCTAATTTTCTGCAAAAATAGGAATTTTATTTTGAAACAAGACATCAGATATCAGACAACCGACAAAAGACTTGAAATAAAAAAGGACCTAAAAAGGTCCTTAAAAATATTATCTAACATATACAGTTAGAATATTCTTGTGTCTTATTTATCATGTCTATTGTCTTACCTATCCTTGCGTATAAAAAAACACCAACAGGGCTATACCGATAACAATTCTATACCAGCCCCAGAATTTGAAGCCATATTTTGTTAGTACGCTGATGAAAGTTTTTACGGCAATCATGGCAACGATAAACGCAACGATATTCCCGATGATAAAAATCATGATGTTTTCATTGCTGGCCATGATCATCTCATAACCTTTTGCCGCATGTTCTGTTCCTTCAGCCCATGTTTTGACGAAAATGGAGTAGACAGTTACGGCAAGCATCGTAGGTACGGCCAAAAAGAATGAAAACTCAGCAGCTGCTTTACGGTCCAGTCCTTGGGTCAAACCACCGATGATGGATGCTGCAGATCGTGAAGTTCCTGGCATCATCGCCAAACATTGCCAAATACCAATAATAAAGGCTTTCTTTACCGGAATTTCCTTCTCATCGGTAATCTTTGGATTCTTAAACCATTTGTCCACAAACAATAGGACCACACCACCTAAAACCAATACGGTTGAAATGGCAATCTGGTTTCCTAACACCGCCTCAATCTTATCATCCAATAATTTACCCAATACTAGGGCTGGAATAACGGCAATGGCTAATTTGTAGTAAAATTTAAGGTTTTTGAAATCAAAGAATCTTTTCCAATAAAGGACAACAATGGAAAGGATAGCTCCAAACTGAATAGAAACTTGGAACATCTTTAGGTATTCGCTTTCTTCCATACCCATCAATGCGGCCGTAAAGCCCATGTGAGCAGTAGAAGAAATAGGAAGGTACTCTGTTAAACCCTCGACGATAGCGAGGATAATTGCTTCTAAATAACTCATTATTCCTGGTTTGTTTTGTTCTTAGGTTTATACAATATTGCTACAAATCCTAATGCAAAACCAGCAACCACAACAATAGGTGCCAAAGTGATTTTGGTAAAGCTGTATATATCCTCTGTACCCATCATCAAGATGAAGCCAATGGCCACCACAACGATACTCAAAACAAATAATTGATAGTTTATTTTCTTAAATACAAACCCCGCATTTGAAGCATTTGCTGGAGTTCCTTTTACATTCTTAGTTTGACTCATTTTCTGAACGGATTAACAATTGATCGATTTTATCTATATAAACTTGCTGATTTAGCACGTAAATATTTGGTAACGGCAAAGTATGTACTTGCTCCAGAGATCAAGATACCTAATCCTAAAACGATGGCAAAAATCATTGCAAATTCAAACCAATCGCGTAAGAATACCAATTCAGGTACTTGTTTTTGAGCAAATTGTAAGGTTAGAATCAATAGTAAGATAGCAATCAAGGCACCGATCAATCCATGGGCAATCCCGTATAATATATATGGTTTGCGGATGAACCCTTTCGTAGCACCGATCAACTGCATACTCTTGATCAAGAAACGCTGAGAGTAGATTGCTAGTCGAATGGTATTGTTGATCAAAGCTACGGCTATGATCAAAAGAATCACGGTAAAGGCAAGAATCACGATACTGATCACACGGATGTTTTTGTTGACCATATCAATCAATGACTCTTGGTAAACCACCTCTTTAATGCGGCTGTTTTTTCCAATCTTATTGATGAAGGTCTGGATCGAATCGCTATTCGCGTATTGTTCCTTCATGTACACATCAATAGATGGCAGCAAAGGGTTTCTACCTAAGTATTCAACAAAGTCTTCACCCAAATCCTCTCTAAGGTTCTTTGCAGCGAGTTCCTTGCTCACATATTCCGAACGTAAAACATAAGGGTCTTTTTCAAGATCCTTTTGTAGCGATAGCACATCACCTTCATTGACATTATCATTGACGATGACGTTCAAGACGATGTTCTCTTTTACATAGCGAGATAAGTTTTTAGCATGGACTAGAATTAGTCCCAAAAGACCAGTCATCAATAAAACCAGTGCAATACTGATTACTGTAGATACGTATACTGATTTAGTTTTTTTCCTTGGTGAACCCTGTTCGATCACTGACATATATTTGATTCTGCGGTTATCCTTGCGAAAGTAAGGATTTATTTTTTCCCAATACTAATTTTCTAACAGCGAATATCAGAATTTATTGTATAGAATAAAAAACTTTTATACCGAATTTACCCTAAATTCGCTAATTTCGCAATTCTTTGTACCATACTTTTATAATTTATAATGGAGTATAACCATCAATCTATCGAGCAAAAATGGCAAAAGTTTTGGGCTGATAACCAGACCTTCAAGACTTCTGAATCTACTGAAAAACCAAAATACTATGTTTTGGACATGTTTCCTTATCCTTCTGGTGCTGGGCTGCATGTTGGTCACCCGCTCGGCTATATTGCTTCCGACATCTTTTCACGCTACAAGAGATTAAAAGGCTTCAATGTATTGCACCCCATGGGTTATGACTCTTTTGGTCTGCCAGCTGAACAATATGCCATCCAAACTGGACAGCATCCAGCTATCACCACTGAAGCGAATATCAACCGCTATAGAGAGCAGTTAGATAACATTGGTTTCTCCTATGACTGGTCTCGTGAGGTCCGTACCTCTGAGCCCGATTATTACCGTTGGACCCAATGGATCTTTATGCAGCTATTCGATGCATGGTATAATAAGGAGTCCGATAAGGCTGAGTCGATCTCTACCTTAATCCAAAAATTTGAGACATCAGGTTCCGAAGGCATCAAAGCCGAATCTGACGAAGATGTATTGACCTTCACAGCGGATGAATGGAAGGCATTCTCCGAAACAGAAAAACAAACTGAACTATTAAAATATAGACTGGCTTTCTTGAGAGAGAGTACAGTGAACTGGTGCCCTGCGTTAGGAACGGTATTGGCAAACGATGAGGTAATCAACGGTTTGTCAGAACGTGGTGGATTCCCAGTGGAACAAAAGAAAATGATGCAATGGTCAATGCGTATCACTGCTTATGCAGACCGTCTATTAAGAGGGTTGGATACCATCGATTGGCCAGAACCTTTGGTAGAGATGCAGCGCAACTGGATCGGTAAATCAGTAGGTGCAAGTGTCAAATTTCCTGTTCCTCAATTAAATGATAATATCGAAGTATTTACCACCCGTGTCGATACTATTTTCGGTGTTAGCTTTGTGGTTTTAGCTCCAGAACATGAATTAGTTTCTGCTTTAACTACGGAGGCTCAAAAAGCTGAAATCGAATCTTATATCGATAAGACTTCCAAGAAATCCGAATTGGATCGTCTGGCGGATACCAAGACCGTTTCCGGAGCATTTACAGGCTCATATGCCAAACATCCGTTGACTGGAGAAGATGTACAGATCTGGATTGCTGATTATGTTTTGGCTGGATATGGGACAGGAGCCGTTATGGCCGTACCTTCAGGTGATCAACGTGATTATCTATTCGCTAAGCATTTTAACCTTCCTATCATTCCGATCTCTGATTCACAGGATATCTCTGAAGCAGCAGATCCCAATAAGGATGGAAAATATATCAATTCAGATTTCATCAATGGAATGAGCTATCAGGAAGCTGTTCCAGCATTGATCGAAAAATTGGAGGCCATCAAATTAGGCAAGGCAAAAATCAACTTCCGTATGCGCGATGCCATCTTCGGCAGACAAAGATACTGGGGAGAACCAGTTCCTGTCTATTTCAAGGATGGATTACCTTATTTGATCAAAGAGGAAGAATTACCTTTATTACTTCCTGAGGTAGATAAATACCTTCCAACTGAAACCGGTGAGCCGCCTTTGGGTCGTGCAGAAGGATGGAAATACCAAGACCAATACGAGTATGAATTGAGTACCATGCCAGGATGGGCAGGCTCTTCATGGTATTGGTTCCGCTATATGGATCCTAAAAACGAACAGGATTTTGCTTCTAAAGAAGCAGTGAATTACTGGAAAGCAGTAGATCTATACATTGGTGGTTCTGAGCATGCTACAGGTCACTTGCTATACTCACGCTTCTGGAACAAGTTCCTGAAAGATATCGGTTATCACAACGAAGAAGAACCGTTCAAGAAATTGATCAACCAAGGTATGATCCAAGGAAGATCCAATTTTGTTTATCGTGTATTGGATGCTGATGGAAAAGGAACCAATCAATTTGTTTCCTTAGGATTGAAAGATCAATATACCGTGAATCCATTACATGTGGATGTAAATATTGTACATAACGATGTTCTAGACCTGGAGAAATTCAAACAGTCTAGACCTGATTATAATGATGCGGAATTCATTTTAGAAAACGGTAAATATATCTGCGGAACAGAAGTTGAAAAGATGTCAAAATCTAAATTCAACGTGGTCAACCCTGATGATATCATCGAACAATATGGCGCCGATACGCTTCGCCTATATGAAATGTTCTTAGGTCCTTTGGAACAGGCAAAGCCTTGGAACACAAATGGTATTGAAGGTGTATATAAATTCTTACGTAAGGTATGGCGCTTATTCCATGACGCTGAAGGAAACTTCAATGTATCAGATGAAGAGCCAACAAAAGCGGAATACAAAGCATTACATAAGATCATCAAGAAAGTTGAAGAAGATATTGAGCGTTTCTCTTTCAATACTTCCGTATCGGCCTTTATGATCTGTGTAAATGAATTGACCGATCTTAAAACCAACAAGCGTAAGATCCTTCAAGATCTTTTGATCGTCCTAGAACCATATGCTCCACATATTACCGAAGAGCTATGGTCTAAACTAGGAAATGAAGCCGGCAGCATTTCTTATGCAAATTACCCAGTCTTCAATCCTGAATATTTGGTAGAAAGTGAATTTGCATACCCTGTTTCCATTAACGGAAAGATGAAAATGAACCTTCCTCTTGCTTTAGATCTTGATCAACAAGCAGTAGAGGGAATATTGAAAGAAAATGCAGATGTCCAAAAATTATTGGATGGCAAAGCTGTGAAAAAGGTGATTTTTGTAAAAGGAAAGATTATCAATATTGTGGTCTAAGGAATAGCATTGCAAAACATGAATATGAAAGGGATGGCGAAAGCTATCCCTTTTTTTTGGGGATTGATGATTGGGTTTGGGTTATTTGAACCAGGATTAAAGGGATTAGAGGATGGGCCAGGATTTTAAGCCCATCAAACAATTAATTGGCCAATGTTTCTTTAGCACATTTCCAATTCTGAACGATTAGTGAAGAATCTGTACGGTTCTTATAAAAAATGGCCTGTCAACCTGAACCTTCGATACAAGAACTGTAAGCCAGTGCAATCCTTGTTTTACTCCGAGATGTTTCGTTCCTCAACACGACAGTTAGTTAGATAGATTTAGGGACTTTCCAGATTAACCCAACAATATCTCATTGCAATGCTTTTTGATATTTGCTGCGATCTTATCGATCGGTAGATCATCAGAATCTGCGCCAAATGGGTCTTCGATGGATTCGCCAATCATTTCTAGCGTAGCTAATACATAAAATATAAATGGAACAGCTGCTACTACAAAATAACCCATTGAAAATACCAGGCCAATGGGCAATGTGGCTGTATACAACACAATAAAAGTTTTTATGAATGCACTATAACCCAATGGGATAGGTGTGTTCTTGATTCTTTCACAGGCTCCGGTCACATCGGTCAAAGATGTCAATTCCTTATTCAGCACAATAAGTTGATCTCCTGTAAGGATTCCTTCCTTATAGATCTTGTTGGTCTTTTTATAGATGAGGGCAGCTACCTGGTTGGGACCATGTTTCTTTTCATCAAGATCCTGTAATTCAGGATGTTCATTCTCATCCAGCATAAATTTGGTATAGTCAGACCTTAAATAGCTAAAGAGCGTCTCTGCAAAAAGAGCAATCGACTTTTTATAGAAACTTCGGTTTACCTTGTCATCCGGTGCTAAAAAGGCATTAAGCTTAATGGCAAGCGTTCTGCTAGTGTTGGTTAGGGCGCCCCATTGTTTCCTGGCTTCCCACCAACGGTCATAGGCAGTATTTGTTCTAAAAACCAATAATAAGGAAAGGACAAAGCCCAATAGATTATGGACCGTGGTAATGTTTTTCATCCAAGTCCTATCGGACAATTTCAGGTATTCCAACTCCCAATATGCTAGAGCCCAGGATACCAAAACAGAAATAATAAGATAGGGAAGAAGTCTCTTGAAAATTTTACTGTTATGAAGGTAGGAAATGGTTTTAAACCAGTCTTTGGGGTTGTAAACAATCATTGAATAATTTTTTTGGCTATAATCTATAAATAGCCTAATTTCACGCAATATGACAAAAAAGCGCAAAACGGTCAAGAAAAAAGTTGTCTCCGAAAGAGAAATTAACCGTAATCTACTTTTTTGGAGTATTGCCATTCCATGCCTGATCGTCATAGGTATTTTTGCTTGGCAGCACCGTGCGGGTCTATCTTACCTGATGGTCAAATGGTTTGAGAAGGACAAGATGATCGCTGAGGATAATAGCAAATATGATATCCGAAATGTCGAATTGATGCGTAGGCACGATGATAAAATCTTCGGAATCGATGTTTCGCAGTATCAAGGTGATATTTCCTGGGACGAGGTCTTAACGATCAATGGGGAATTCCCGGTAGATTTCATATATATCCGTGCTACCATGGGAGAAAAAGCAAAGGACAGCAAATTCAGATCCAATTGGAAAGCGGTCAAGAAAAGAAATAAACTCAGGGGGGCTTACCATTATTTCCGACCAAACGAAAATTCTGTTAAGCAGGCTAATAACTTTATCAAAACTGTGGAGCTTGAACCTGGAGACTTACCTCCGGTATTGGATATCGAAGAAATGCCTAGGAACCAGTCCATGGACAGTTTAAAGACTGGCTTAAAGAGATGGCTGGTCCAAGTTGAAAAACATTATAAAATAAAACCCGTTTTATACTCAGGAGACAAATATTTTGCTGACTTCCTGGAAAAAGAATTTGCAGACTATACCCTTTGGATTGCTAACTATAACTTTTGGGTAGAGAAGCCCAAGAAACACTGGAATTTCTGGCAATTCTCAGAGAAAGGCACTGTGAAGGGAATTAAAGGACCAGTGGACCTCAATCTATTCAGTGGCGATATTGAAGATCTAGAAAAATTGAGCTTAGAATAAACGAAATAGGCTTAATTTTGTATTATTAATAGAAACAAGTGAATTAACGAAGCATTTAATCCATTGGCTTAAATGCTTAATTTTATAAATTATTATACAATGGCATCATTTAACGATATACTTCAAAAAAATTCTTTGGTCTTGATCGACTTCTCAGCAGCTTGGTGTGGACCATGTCAAATGTTGGCACCAATCTTAAAAGAAGTTAAAGATGAAATGGGAGAGAAGCTCTCGATCATTAAGATAGACATCGACAAGAACCAAGCAGTAGCGAGCAAATTCCATGTTCAAGGTGTTCCAACCTTAATCCTATATAAGGATGGAAATCAGGTATGGCGTCAAAGTGGATTACAGCCGAAACATGAACTTCTGAAAATTATTAATTCCTTTTCTTAAGGAATATATAAGAGGAAGTCAATAACTGATTTCCTCTTATTTTTTTGAATTTAGTCTTTCGGTTTTCAATCGATTATTTCGACTTTTAACTATGCCTTTTTTAGGTTAAAGTCTCCCTTCCAAATTTGCTATTCCAAGAATAGAAATTCAATCCAAAAATTGATAAAAATACTTAGGTTTTATATGGACCTTATTCGAGACACATTCCGAATTTTCCGAACATGTCTCGAATAAGGGTAAACTGAGGGGTATAGAATATCTGTTAAAATTTTTCGGTCAATAATGAAGAATAATTCAGAATATATGCTCCTTAATATGCATAAAAAAAGCCACCAAATTTGGTGGCTTTTCAGATGTCTTTATATGAGTATTATCAGTCAATATTTGCTGTTTCGTCAGATGCAGGATCTTTGACGATAAGACTAAGTTTATCGATCCTATGACCATCCATGTCCAAGACTTCAAATTCTAGGTTCTTGTACATCACTTTTTCGCCTTCTTCAGGTATATGATCCAATAATAAGAATACCAATCCAGCCACTGTTGTTAAATTACCGATCTCATCTTCATCTTCCTCTGTAAGATCCAAGTTGAACATTTCGATAAAATCATCCAGCTGGAAACTACCATCGATAACAAAAGATCCATCTTCACGCTGTCTGATAGTTTTCTTCTCTTCTGTTTCAGGAGAGTCGAAACCACCTACTAGAGAGGCTACAATATCAGTCATGGTAATGATCCCTTGAGGACTACCGTATTCATCAACAACTACAGCCTGTAGAACCTTGCCAATTTTCAAGGTTTTCAGGACATTATAGGCGTATGTGTTCTCGTTGACAAAGGGGATAGGAGTGACCAGTTTCGCCAGGTCCATTTCCTTGGAGGTTAAGTATTCCTTCAATAGGGTTTTAACATGCACCACTCCAATGACATGGTCAAAATTACCGTCACAGACAGGATATTCGGTATGCTCATCAGCGATAATGCAAGCTTTGTTTTCTTCAAAACTATCTTGGATATCCAAATAAGTGATCTTGCTTCGGTGCACCATCAGGTTTATTGCCTTTTTATCACCTAGGCTCAATACACGATCCACCATATCATGTTCAATTCCTTCAATGGCTCCACTATCCACACCTTCATCGACCAAGGCCTTGATTTCTTCTTCGGTCACTGCATTCTGATTTACCTTGATATTGAATAACTTCACGATAAACTCAGTAGAGATGCTCAGCAACCACACAAATGGTTTTACGATCTTACTCAGTACATTCATAGGAACTGCAATAAAGGAAGCATACTTTTCAGGAATAGCCATACCGATTCGTTTTGGAACCAATTCACCGATAATTAAGGAAAGGTAGGTGATAATCAATACCACGACCAAAACAGAAACTTGATTACTGTAAGGCGCTAAGGCTTCTATTTTATTGAGTTGTTCTGCAATGTAAACTGAGATTGAACCTCCGGAGAAAAAACCAGTCAAGATACCGATTAAGGTAATACCGATCTGTACGGTCGATAAGAAGTTGTTTGGGTTTTCTTTTAATTCAAGGGCGGTTTTGGCACCTTGATTTTTAGAACTTGCAGCTTGCAATCTTGCTTTTCTGCTGGATACTATCGCTATTTCAGAAGCAGATAGGATACCATTTAAAACTATTAATATAAGAATAATTACTATTTCCGTGACCATATGGGATATAACTCGCTAATCATGTAGCAAAATACGAAATTTTCTTTTCAATACTTGATTAAAATTGATTTTAAAGCAAGGAAACAACCTATAATTAATACTTTAAATTGACTGCATGCAATTTTATTATGCAACCGTTTGATTATAAAAAATATTTTATTTATTGATTCTGTTTATAGATATTGCATTCATTACATAGCATGTTGAATGAATTAAGAGTAATGTCAACCAAAAAAACTGAAAATAGCATTAGATCGGCGGAGAAATTTAAATTAGAAGGTGAAATCATTGATTCTGTACCTTTTGGGTCTGGTCATATCAATGATACCTTTAAGATAACAACCAATAGCCAACAAAATAACCTTTATTTATTGCAGCGCATTAACCATCATATTTTCCAAGACGTGGAAGGCCTGATGAATAATATTGAAAGTGTCTGTGAGCACCTCAAGAAAAAATTAGCACACTTAGGGGAAAAGGAAGTCTTGAAGAGAACAATGACTATTGTTCCTACCATAGATGAAAAAAACTACTATCAAGAGGAAAATGGTGATTATTGGCGCGTATTCCATTTGATTCCTGATACTAGGAGTTATGATATCTTGGAGACCCAAGAGCAGGCTTACTCTGGTGGATTGGCATTTGGACAATTCCAGAAACAATTGAGTGACCTGGATCCTAAAACCATAGTTGAAATACTTCCCAATTTCCACAACATCGAATTTAGATTGAATAACCTTCGCGAAGCAATTGAGAAAAATCCAGCAAAGCGTGTGGAGAAAATCCAGGATCTATTGGATTATATCTTTGAGCGCGAAGAAAAGATGAGGACGATCCTAGAATTAGGCCGTTCCAATCAATTGCCTTTGAGAATTACCCATAATGACACAAAATTCAACAATGTTTTGTTGGATAAGGACGATAACGTGCAATGTGTCATTGATTTGGATACGGTAATGCCAGGTTATGTAGCCTATGATTTTGGAGACGCCATCCGTACCATTATCAATTCAGCAGCAGAAGATGAAGCTGATGTATCAAAAATTGTCTTAAATATTCCATTGTTCCAATCATTTACGGCTGGATATCTATCAGAAGCTAAGGAGTTTTTGACCGAAACAGAAGTGGATTCTCTTATTCCTGCTGTTCATTTATTGCCCTATATGCAAGCAGTCAGGTTCTTGACCGATTATATCAATGGGGATACCTATTATAAAATCGCTTACCCAGAACATAACCTGGTAAGGACAAAAGCTCAATTGAAGCTTGTCCATGAACTTGAAGAAAACAATGATAAATTAACAAGTATATTAGCGGAGAATCTAATGTCTAACTAATATGAAGGAACTTATTGTTAAAAAAATCGATCTTACAGGCGGTGAATTAGATTACGCCAGCCTTTCAAAGGGACTGTTTGGATTAGATTGGAACCAAATAGACCAAGCACCTTGGCAAACTGAGTTTCCGGTAAACCCTGAAGTAAGATTTCAGATTGCCTATGATCAGGAGTCGATTTATGTCCATTATCATGTTCAGGAGGAATTTGTAAAAGCTCAATATATCCGTCCGAATGAAAATATTTGGGAAGATAGCTGTGTTGAGTTCTTTGTTTCATTTGATGATCGCAAGACCTATTATAATTTTGAATTTAATGTATTAGGCGCAGGTCTGATCGGTTATGGAACCTCGGATAAGGCATCCAGAAATAGATTGACAGCAGAGGAGATATTAAGTGTGAGTACCTTCACCCAAGTAAAGAACCTTCAAGGGGATAAGACTTGGGATATGATCTTGGTCATTCCGATTTCTTTATTTGGTAAAAAAGCGGATGAATTAGGGGGAACAACAGTTCAAGCAAATTTCTATAAATGTGGGGACAGTTTACCAAATCCTCATTTTGTAGCTTGGAATGACATCGATTTTCCAAAACCTAATTTTCATTTACCAGCATTCTTTGGTGAAATCAAGTTTCAATAAACTAAAAAAACATCGGCAAGTGGATTGAGTTTCAACTTGCCGACATTGCATTCATTTAGCCAATACTATTCGGCTATTTTAAGAATTTTTCAATCCATTCTTTATAGGCTGCCATAAAGGAGTCCAAGAATTTCTGACAATCTTTGTTGACCAATTTTCCTTGTTCATCGAAATTTGCTGCAACATTACCTATATAGGCTTCCGGTTGAGCCATGGTTGGCACATTGATAAAGACCAATGATTGCCTTAAATGATGATTGGCACCAAATCCACCGATTGCTCCAATAGAAGAGCTGATCACGCCGCCTGGTTTACCATTCCAAACATTTTTACCATATGGTCTTGAAGCAACATCTATGGCATTCTTCAGCACTGCAGATACCCCACGATTATATTCTGGAGTGACAAAAAGCACTGCATCTAATTCGGACACGGCTTTCCTGAAATCAACATATTCCTTAGGAGGATTTCCTTGATCTAAATCTTCGTTATAATATGGAAGTTGGCCAATTTCTAGAATCTCTAATTCCAAACCTGCCGGTGGATTAGAAACCAGATAGTTAGCGATTTTCTTATTGAAAGACTCTTTTCTCAAACTTCCTACAAAAACACCTATTTTTTTATTTGTCATAATATTTACTTTGTTATTGGTTATAACAAATTACTTCATAAAAAGTTATTAAGATATTATTAATTCTTATTTTCATTCTTTGGATGTCTACAGTGAAAAATGAATTTGCGGAAGTATGGTTCTTTAACCAGGGATGGAAGGCGCATGCCTTTCAGGAGCACTGTTGGGAGGCAATTTCCAATGGAGAATCTGGAATACTGAATGCGCCGACTGGCTATGGAAAGACCTTTGCGATCTGGTTTGGGATCATTGCTCAATACTATGCTAAAATGACAAATCCCAAAGCAAGCAAGAAAAAACACCTGCATGCCCTTTGGATTACCCCGTTGCGAGCGCTTTCCAAGGAAATCCATAAAGCGACCAATCAAGTTTCAACTGACTTGGACCTTGATTATCAGATTGAATTGCGGACAGGAGATACTTCCACCAGCATTCGCCAGAAACAGCGAAAAAACCCACCTCAAGCTTTAATTACGACGCCGGAGAGTGTGCATCTGATCCTTGCAACAAAAGGAGGACAGGAATATTTTAAGAATCTGGAGTTCATTGTAGTTGATGAATGGCATGAACTGTTGGGATCCAAGCGAGGTGTGTTAATTGAGCTTGCGCTAAGTCGCTTAAAGGCCATAAATCCTAACCTGAAGATTTGGGGTATATCGGCAACGATCGGTAACCTAGAGGAAGCAAAAGATATACTATTAGGTCCAGGAACCCTTGGAACTCTCATTAAGGCTGATATCCATAAAAAAATGGACATTCAGACGGTCTTTCCGGATAATCTGGAGAAATTTCCTTGGGCTGGCCATTTAGGGATTAAACTATTGGACAAGGTCGTCGATATTATCAATAATTACCAAACAACATTAATTTTCACCAATACAAGGTCGCAGGCCGAAATCTGGTACCAGCAGATTATTACCTATTATCCAGAATTTGCCGGACTGCTGGCCATCCACCATGGCTCATTAAGTGACGAGGTCCGCAATTGGGTAGAGGAGTCCCTGCATGAAGGAAAATTAAAGGCGGTAGTCTGTACGAGCAGCTTGGACCTAGGTGTTGATTTTAGGCCCGTGGACTGCGTAGTCCAAGTTGGATCGCCAAAAGGTATTGCCAGGTTCCTGCAAAGGGCAGGACGCTCGGGCCATAGGCCTGATGCTACCTCTATCATCTATTACGTGCCTACCAATTCCTTAGAGATCATTGAGGGAGATTCCTTGAAATTTGCCGTGAAGGAGAAAATCGTGGAAAGTCGGATTCCCTATTTAAGATCTTTTGATGTTTTGATCCAATATCTCATGACCTTGGCTGTAGGAGATGGATTTTATGCAGATGAAATCCTGCAAGAGGTAGCTCAAACCCATTGTTTTGAATCGATAACCCAAGAGGAATTTGACCAATGCATGTCCTTATTGATCCATGGGGGATCAACCCTTCAAGCGTATGATGATTTCCATCGCTTGGTTTTGGAAGAAGGGGTATACAAGGTGACTTCAAGAAAGTTGGCGATGCGACATCGATTGTCTATAGGTGCCATTGTATCAGATCTGATGATGCGGGTGAAATTCCTTTCTGGAAAATATTTGGGATCCATAGAGGAGTCCTTTATCTCAAAATTGAATATCGGCGATGTTTTTTGGTTTTCCGGTCGGCAGCTGGAGCTGGTTCAGATTATTGCAAATGATGCTATCGTGAAGGCATCTGAAAAGAAAAAAGGTGTGGTACCATCCTGGATGGGTGGGCGATTTGCCATTTCTACAGACCTTGGGATTGCTATTCGACATAGTTTTAAGAGTATCCATAAAACTGTAGGGATAAGTCCAGAAATAAAATTCTTGAAACCATTATTTAAAGAGCAGGAGCAACTCTCGGCCCTTCCGAAAGAAGATGAGCTCTTGGTCGAATATATACAGACCAAGTATGGCTTCCATCTCTTTTTCTATCCATTTGAAGGAAAGCTCGTCCATGAAGGAATGGCTCAGGTTGTGGCCTATCGATTGAGTCTGTTAAAACCTGCAACCTTCTCCATTGCGACAAATGAATATGGGATTGAGCTTCTTTCCGAAACAGATTATGAAATAGACACCCAACTGTTAAAGCAAATTTTCAGTCCACAGAACCTGCACAAGGACATCAATTCTGGAATCAATGTTCAGGAAATGGCAAGAAGGAGGTTTCGGGACATAGCTGGTATTGCAGGACTGATATTTCAGGGTTTTCCAGGAAAGCAGATGAAAAGCAAGCATTTGCAGGCGAATGCCGGGCTGTTTTTTTCTGTTTTTTCTGAATATGAGCCCTCCAATCTTCTGTTACGGGAGGCTTATGATGAAGTTTTTGATTTTCAATTGGAGGAAGGGAGAATGCAGCTTGCCTTTGAACGAATCTCGAAACATAAGATTATTTTTAGTAGACCTTCTAAATTAACTCCCTTTGCGTTCCCTATATTTGCAGAATCTTTTCGAGAGCGCTATTCCAATGAAGATTGGCAAAGTCGATTGGAAAAGCTGAAAAATCAACTATTAGATGGCTAAACGCTTAGAGTTAAATGGATTGGAAATTTATCTGTTACCCCAAAAGGTGATGTATATTCCCAAATATTTTATGTTGATCATCTCCGATTGGCACCTCGGTAAATTAGCCCATTTTCGCAAGGAAGGTCTTTTTGTTCCAGCACCAAACATTGATGAAGAGCTGGAAAGGATGAACCTATTGATTGATGACCTTGATATCAAGGAAATCGTTTTCTTAGGGGATCTTTTCCATTCCGAATGGAATTCCGATTGGGAAAAATTAAAATCCCATATAAACAGCATCAGTAAATACTCGATCCAATTTACCCTGACCAAAGGGAACCATGATATCTTGAAGGAAAAGCATTTTCAAGATATGAACATGAAGATCAAGGATGAAGTATTATTAGCTGAAGGAGTGATTCTCTCCCATGAGCCCATAATTGGCTTACCAGATTACATGTTCAATATAGTAGGGCATATTCATCCAGGCTGTCTTATCGAAGCAGGAGGAAGGCAATCTTTTCGACTGCCATGCTTTTTTATTCAGGATAAAGTGCTCACGATGCCGGCATTTGGAAAATACACAGGTTTGCACCTGGTGAAGAAAGATAGAAACAACAAGATTTTCGTCATTGTAAACGATTCTGTACTTGAGCTTTAATAAACAATTGCTATTGTAGAAATAATTTTTAGTCTTATATTAGATATATCAAATTGCTAAAGCGGTTTACTGATTTGATTTATTAACCTAATTAATCTGAAAAGCATGTCCAATAGATTGTTTTCCATTGCTCTATTGTTTCTTTTTGTCAGCTGCATATCGACCAAACCAGATGCGGCGATAACCAAGGATATTGTCTGGACCTTAGGCGGATTTGAACGGCCCAATGCTGTCAATCCCATTATCCTTCCTGATTCCACTTCTATTTTTATGGATCCGATGAGTGACTCCTTGGTCCGTTGGGAGGAAAATGACACTTTTAACCCTGGCGCTGTCGTGAAAGATGGTAAAGTATATGTTCTGTACCGTGCTGAGGATAAATTTGGTATTGGGATCGGTTTTAGGACTTCCAGATTGGGATTAGCGGAGAGTAATGATGGCATCCACTTTAAGAGACGCAAAGAACCTGTCTTATTTCCGAATAAGGACAGCCAACGCGAATATGAATGGCCAGGAGGTTTGGAAGATCCGCGATTGGCCGTTACAGAAGATGGCACTTATGTCGTGTTCTATACACAGTGGAACAGGAAAATGCCGCGCTTAGGAGTTGCAACTTCCAAAGATTTGATCACTTGGCAAAAGCATGGACCAATATTCAAGAATGCCAAATACCAAAAGGTCTATCAGGAGCCTCATAAATCAGCCTCGATTGTGACCACCCTAAAGGATGACAGATTGGTCATAAGTAAAGTAAATGGCAAATATTTTATGTATTGGGGAGAGCATGGCGTATCTGGAGCAACTTCCACAGACCTGATCAATTGGGAACCAGTATTGGATGAAGAGGGACACCTAGCGAAATTTATTTCTCCTCGTGAAGGGTATTTTGATTCAGCCCTGACCGAATGCGGGCCTCCAGCTGTCCTAACCGATAAGGGTATTTTACTATTGTATAATGGTAAGAACCATGATAAAAAAGAATTAGCAGATCCAAGATTTAATATTGGCACTTACAGTGCAGGGCAGGTGTTATTTTCCAATACCGATCCTACGCATGTCATCCAACGTATGGATGTCCCTTTCCTGAGACCTATGGAAGAATTTGAGAAATCAGGTCAATATAAGGATGGGACAGTATTTATTCAAGGATTGACCTATTTTAAGAATAAATGGTATCTCTATTATGGCTGTGCGGATTCTAGAGTGGCAGTTGCCGTCTATGATCCCACAAAATTAACTGATTTTGATCCAGTACCCGAAAGTAAATAACCACTGAAAACACCTAAACCTATGAGTAAAATTTGGAAATATGTATTTATCGCCTCTTTAGGAGGATTCCTATTCGGTTTTGAGACTGCTGTCATTTCGGGAGCCGAAAAGATCATACAGGAATTGTGGCATCTTAATTCTTTTTGGCATGGATTTACAGTTTCGATATCCTTGATCGGAACCATCTTTGGAGCCATCGCTGCTGCAAAACCTGCCCAAAAATACGGGAGGAAAAGAGTGCTACAGGTGGTTGCCGTAATGTACCTATTTTCGGCAATAGGCTGTGGACTATCTTTTAACTGGTATATGTTTTTATTCTTCAGGTTCTTGGGTGGATTATCTGTTGGGGTAAGTTCCGTAGTCGGTCCTCTGTATATATCAGAAATAGCACCTGCCAAACTAAGAGGAAGAATGACTGGTATGTTCCAGATTATGATTGTCAGCGGTATCTTTATCGCTTTCCTGACGAATTATTTATTTGCAAATTTCGGAGACGATGCTTGGCGATACATGTTAGGAATCATGGCCATACCTTCATTAGCTTTTCTATTATTGCTCAATACCATTCCGTTTTCTCCACGTTGGCTAGCATTGAATAATAGAAAAGAAGAGGCCAAGAAAGTATTTGATGACTTAGGCCAAACCTATGAGGAAACGCTCAATACAGAAAATGCAAGTTCAGAAAAAGTTCCATTGTTCCAGGCGAAATATAGGAAACCGATCATTTACGCGGTCCTATTGGCGGTTTTTAACCAATTCACTGGGATCAATGCCATTCTGTACTATGCGCCACGAATATTTGAAATGGCAGGGTTCAGTAGGGATCTGGCCTTTCTACAACCTATTTTCATAGGAGGTACCAACCTGTTGTTTACCCTGATCGGGATGAGCATTATCGATAAATATGGTCGAAAGAAACTCTTGTTAAGTGGGGCAGTGGGGATGTTTATATTTTTAGTATTGACCGCATTTGGCTTGAAAGGTGGAGCTTCGGAGTTTCTGTTATTCTATATCATAGGTTTTATTGCATCATTTGCACTATCTCAGGGAGCCGTTATTTGGGTCTTTATTTCTGAAATTTTCCCGAATGCCGTTCGAGCTCAAGGCACTTCCTTAGGAAGTACCACGCATTGGGTAATGGCTGCGTTAATTTCTTGGGTTTTCCCGATCGTGGTCGAAAATTTTGCCTCTGGTGGTTTCTATATCTTTTTGTTCTATGCCATCATGGTGGTAGTATCCTTCTTCTTTGTGATGCGAATGCCAGAGACCAAAGGAAAGTCTCTAGAACAGATTCAAGAAGAATTAAAATAAATATAATGGGTTACAAGAAATTGTAGCCCATTTAAGTTTGGAGCATATATTATCAATAATCTCCAGTTTGCATATAATTTTTGCTAGCTTCAATATCATTGCGGATATGTTTTATTTTCCTGTTTTCATAATAATTTACATACTCCTCACGGCTCTTGAATTTTGCATCAGGATTTTGCTCGTATGAAGAAATAGTTGCCAATATATCCTTGTTCAATGGATTGGCATTTTGGGAATCTTTCAAGTATGCTTTCATTTCTTCCCTGTCATGACCGAAGATTAATTCAACATCCAAATGGAATACATTTCCATAGGCAAATTTGGCTAGGAAAAGCTGGTAGACATCCTCATTGTCCATGTACTTGTACAATAAGTAGGCGATGACATCTAAGGCATAATATGGAATTTCGAGTTCCTGACCTTTGATCTCCTCATCCAAAATCCATTTAATAAGTGGTTTATCAGCAGCGGTATTGTCATTAAACAGTTCTAAGATCAACATGGCTCTATCCCAAGCATGAGGATCATAGGTCCATTTTTTGTCAGGGGTAGGCTGTGCATCCAACTTAAATCGATCCAGTTTGGATATATCTTGATTAACCCTAAATTCTTTTATTGTTGCCCTTAATTCTTGATTTTGTTCTTCCATTTGGAGATAGCGTGATTTCTTTCAAATTATAAAAAATTGATTAAAGAATAAAATCTACTGATTATCTTCAGCAAGAATATTAATTTAAATATGCGTTATTACTTCTTTATTACCATTACGGAAGTCATTTCAGATTGCCATATCTTATTGCTTTCGATCAATTCGCGCCAGCTTTCGGCACTGATCAATAATAGATCATGATCCTTGAATAATTGCGCATCTATATCCATTGCTTCGAATTTGCTAATATGGTTAGGTGCCTTCAAAGCAATGGCGCGAACCATTTCTGATGCCTTTTTATCCTCTTGAAGGATATGATGCACATCGATCAGAGTTACCTGTGATTGGGAATTATGAATGAATTTTTGGATATAGGGCAATAGCTCCAAATCCTCCTTTGTATAGATAGGAAGCAATATCTTGTCCAGTTTCTTCAAACCCTTATCCATGAAAATCCCAACAGGTACCTTCGTTTTGTGCATGATCTGAATGGTACTATCAGAAAATGAGGAGGTATTAAACGGACTTTCCTTCTCCTTAGCCCTATAGATCAAGGTTTCAGGATTAATGATCCGTGTCGTTACCCCCAAGATTTTGCCTAGGAAAGTACCATCGTATATGGACTGTCCAATACCAATCAAAAGAAGGTCATAATCGCCATCATTGGCAATTTCTGCGACGTCAGCTTCTAGGTTACTGGAAGCCTTGAACAAGGTGCTGATTTTTTGCTCCAAGAACTTGGACTCCTTGACTATGGGTTCAAAGGTTTCGAACTCATATAAATCTGAGTTTAAATATGTGAGGTCACTCGTTGGGGTCAGGTGCATTGCGGTAATGGATGAACTTTGGTTCAATTGCTTGACCATTCCATTTGCCAATCTTAAAAGGGATGGACTTGTTTCGGGATTGCCAAAAGAAATCAAGATATTATACTTGCCTTTTCGGCTGATTTCTTCTGGAACGACATCCTCCGTAGATTTTAAAATCTTATTGAATAGATCGATTGCTGGTCCGGTCATAAAGGTGGTGACCAGAGCCATAATAACCATCATGGCGAATATTTCAGCATTCAATACCCCTAGATCAAATCCAATATTCAGTACGATCAATTCCATCAAGCCACGGGTGTTCATCAATGCACCTATGGTCAGACTATCTTTCCAATTTTGCCCCATAAACTTGGCAGCTAGGGAACTCCCTACAAATTTACCGACAACAGCGACCAGAATAATCCAACCGGTAACTTTCCATAAATATGGTTCGTTTAACAAGCCGATTTCTGTCCTTAAACCTGTAAAAACAAAGAATAAAGGCAAGAGCAGGACCAAGGCTACATCTTCTACCTTTTCAATGAAGATATTCCTGAACCTAGAATTTTCGGGCATGATGGCACCTGCCATAAATGCGCCGAACAAAGCATGGATTCCAATAACCTCGGTAAGGTAAGAGGAGACCAAGAGGGTCAAGAAGAAAATGGCAACAATGGATTTATTAAGGTTTTCTCGCGTAGAGTGGAGCTCGCCAATGCGTTTAAGGAATGGACGCACCACTTTGATCATCAATAAAACGTAAGCAACCGCCAAAGCGATCACATATAGGGAACTGACAAATGAACCTGCCTTTACTATGGCAATTACAGCTGCCAAGAGACACCATGCAGTGATATCATCGGCAGCAGCACAGGTGATGGCAATGGTGCCGACCTTGGTTTTCTGCATGTGGCGTTCCTGAACAATCCTAGCTAGGACTGGGAATGCAGTAATACTCATGGAGATCCCGATAAATAAAGCGAAAGATGAGAATGCGATTCCCTCTGGAGCAAAACTTTGGTAGATGAAATAAGCCAAGCCGACACCCAATGCAAAGGGTAAAATAATACTAGCATGACTGATAACAATGGCATCATGAGCTTTCTTCTGCAAGACTTTTAGGTCCAGCTCCATTCCTATGACAAACATAAACAGGATCAATCCGATCTGGCTCAAGAACTGCAGGTTGCCAAAAGAGGCTTCTGGAAATAGGGCAGCAGAGAAATCGGGGAAATACATGCCCAAAAAGGATGGCCCCAAGACTATACCGGCAATGATTTCTCCGATTACAGAAGGCTGACCTATTTTTTTAAAGAGCCAACCAAATAATCTAGCAACCAATATGATTACGATGATCTGTACCAATAAAATTGCCAATGGATGCTGTAAATTATGCAACATGGAACTTAGGAACTCTTCCCAATTGGAAAGGTTGGATCCCATGTTTTCAACATGACGACCTTCTTCCATAAAAGCACCATGGTTGATGATCCAATAAATCAATAATGAAAATCCACCAATGATAACAATATAAAAGAAGCTGCTTTTTAAGTTCTTCATACAATAATTCCTTCTTCAATTTTTGTTTTGGCGTCAGTTTCTGCGCAGTCTGACGGGATGAAAATAGAAATTAATAAACTTAAAAACCCTGCTTATTGGGCCATTAAGCAGAAATATGTAATGAAAGGGGGCTTTTATGTAGCGAAACTATAAACTGACCTTTTGGATGAAAGCGGTTTTATAGATTTCACTCAGATTAAAGGTTAGGGGAGCATCGCTTCCAATACTAAAATTGGTCTTGATTTCATCATGCGAGAAGGAACTGATGATATTCATGGAAATGATTTCCTTTTTATTGATCCTACAAAACTGCATTTCAGGGAGAATCTCCAATAATTTATCGAAGGAGATGTTTTTCAGGGTTACCTCTTTCTGATCCACAAGCCGAACGATTTTATCGCGGCTATCAAGGGATGAAGTTTGAATATAAGCAATCTGGTCAAAATAGAGCAGGTATTTGCCTTGATCAGTATTTAATTGGACGAAGTTTTTTTCTTCAATCGGTTTTCTACCACGAATGCTCAATAGTTTTTGGATAGCTTGCTTTAATCGCTCAATTTTGAGCGGCTTTCGGATATAATCGACGGCTTGGAGGTCAAATGCATCAGCAGCATATTCAGCATAGGCCGTGATAAAGATTATAGGCTTTCCTCGTAATTGTTCAGCTAGTTCGAGACCGTTTAAGCCAGGCATATCGATATCTGAAATCAATAGGTCAAAATCCAATGTAGGAAATTCTGCCAATAAATCTTGAGGGGAATTAAAGGATTTGACGACTTCCAGGTCAGGAATCTGCTGGCACAGTAATTTCAAATATTGTAGGCTTGGCAGCTCATCATCGAGCAGCAAGCACCTTAGCTTTGTAATCAAGTAGATTTATTTTTAAATGGGCAATGTAGACATCGCCCTCAATGAACTTATCGAGTTTGTAATTGTCCTTGTAGACGATATTCAAGCGTTGTTCCAGCATTTTGGAACCATAACCATCCTTGTCCTTCTGAATAGGCTCTTTCTTGGATATTTTATTGGCAACGGTCAAGGAGAATACATTATCCTTGAATTCAAAAGTAACCGAGATAAAGGCATTTGGGCTTTGGATATCGGCATGCTTGAAGGCATTCTCAATCAAATCTGTGCTCAACATAGGAACCATCAGTTTTTGGTTCAATAGAGGTTCATTCTCTCGAACCTTTTGTTTCACCTTTAAATCGAATAAGGGACTCAATTTTATCTTATTGATTTCAATCAAGCTCATTGCAAAGGATATCTCCTGCTGAGGTGTGACAAACTTTTTGCTGCTTTCATATAAGATATAATCCAGCACATTGGAAAGCGAATCTAAGGAGTGGAAAGTCTGATAGGCATGGGACTGGATGGAGTTCAATACATTCTTAAACAGGTGCGGATTAAGCTTGTAATCGATATCTTTCAATTGGTGGCTATGTAATTCTCCTTCGATCTTATTAAGCTTATTTGCAAGAGAATTGACCTGTTTTTGGCTCCTGTACAAATAGATCAATAAAAGGATAATGACGAGCAAGAGCGCCACCAACAAGATGGTTGTAAAGGTATTGAATTGTATTTGTACCAGTAACATATGGGTTTAAATATACTGGATTTAGAATGGTATCCAAAAAATTCAATAGAATGCGCAGGAATGATTTAAGCTTTCAGTTCCAATTATACCTCTTCTACGATAGATTTTCCCTTTGAAAAATCACCGGAGGTCCATTCCCAGCTTTCGTGTAGCCTGACTTTGCCATTGCTTAAGATTTCGGGGATTGATTCGCATTTTCCACACATCAATTCGTCAGCAACATTTACCTGATGGTAGGTCATGTCTATAGTTCCGTATTCGCTCACAAGACCCAATAAATGGCCATATTTAATATTGCCACCTTGGTATTCTGCAAAAACTACATTACCGATTTGTTTGTAATGAAATATTGTTTCAGAAGAAGTTTCGCCGTTTTGAGAATTGCTGACGGTGTGGAAAGTTTTGTTATGATAGTTTACCATTAACATAATAGAAATAATTTTTTAATAAATTTATTTCATTAATCTTTAAAATCATAGTTCTTCCAAAGAAAAATTTCGGAATATATTATTCGGAAGGTCAAATCCACTAACCCTATATTGGCATTAATCTTGATGATTGGAGGGCTGATCAAGATAATTTAAGAAAATATGAGAAAGTTGGTTTTTGGTTTGATAATGGTTTCAATTGGATTTACGTCTTGTGTAAAGGATGATTTTAATGTTGATGAGGAAATCGCCATTATTGGAACGGAATGGAAGGGAAAAGGTAAATTGGATGCAGATTCAGATTCTGTTGATCTGGAACTAAGCTTTTTAAAAGATGGTATGCTCAAGGCAATATATGATACAACCAAGTGGGAGGGAACCTATAATTTCAATTTGGAATCGAATGAAGGTATTATCATTGACACTGCAGACAGGCAAATACCATTTAACATTAAGGTCGATACACTAAGGTTTTTTAGTTTGGAGGGAGATACCATCCGGTTACAAAAGGTTAAATGATATCTACATATACACAAATCTGAGTTAAAGATTAATTCAGCTTTTGTATTTAATTCAGGAACCTTTCAATCAAAGGAACTGGAAGGTCCTCTTCCTTGAAATCTGGGCCGATCGTCGTAATCTCTCCAAAGTATGCGCCATGGCCCCTAGGGAGGATAACCAGTTGACTATTTGGAATCAACTTGTTTAATTCTATTCCATGTTCCGTCAGTATTACATCCTGTTCAGCTAAGATAATCAAAGCTGGAGCAACGATGGATTGAAGGTCATGATCAGAGATATCCTTGAAATTAACCATTCTTGCCGCATCCCTGTCATGCATGTTTTTTAATCCTTCTTCGGAGGGATTTACTTTTAGAAATGCCTCTTTTAGTTGCGAAGGCATATTCTCTAAGCTGGCATTCTTCATAAATTCCCAAAAGCCATCTGCTACGCCATTACGTTTTGCTAAAGGTGACCCTAAAACAAGTTTGTTCACTATTTCCGGATGATGTATGGCTAATTGAAGAGCTGTTGTGGCTCCATTACTAAACCCCAGAATATCTGTTTTTTTGATTTTTAGGTGGTCCATTAGCTGGGCGATATCATCGGCGTCTTGGTTAAAAGATGAAGGCGAGTTTCTGTCGGAGGTTCTACCATGGGCTTGGGATTCTACGGCTATGATGTGATGGGTTTTTGCTAAAAGTGGGATGATTCTTTCAAAACTGCTTTGGATGGTAGATCCGCCACCATGTAGCATGATTAATGGGGAGCCCTTGCCATATATTTCGTAGTAGATTTGGATTCCGTTGATGGGGGTGGTATTGGAAATTGTGGGTTGCATGGTGAAGTGGGTTTGTGATAAGATAAATTTAAGAAATGGGAGGGAAAGGTGGGTGGTTTTTTTTATTTAATGAAATATTACGAACATCATTATAAAACTATTAGTATACTTCTGATTCTGAACGACAAGTGAGGAATCTGTATGGTTTTACTCCCAAAGACTTTGTCATCCTTAACCGAAGGTTAAGGAACTGTACGCTAGTAAAAACCATAATTTTTTTGATTTTGAAGTTTTACAGGATGAGATACTTCGGAACAACCTCAGTATTTTATCAATTTTTTGAAACTTCACAAACACCATCTTTCACTCACAGCACCCGTGAGGGATTTGTTCAGCCCCGCATACCCCCAACGCAAACCCTGAACCCCCTTCGGGTCGAACCCCGGCCATCACAAGGTTCGATCCCTCACTCACGCAAAAAAGCCTTCATCTTTTCGATGAAGGCTTTTTTGTATATCGTTTTCCAGGAACATTTTCGACCAGCATCCGTGAGGGATTGGTTCAGCCCCACATACCCCCAACGCAAACCCTGAACCCCCTTCGGGTCGAACCCCGGCCATCACAAGGTTCGATCCCTCACTCACGCAAAAAAGCCTTCATCTTTTCGATGAAGGCTTTTTGTATATCGTTTTCCAGGAACATTTTCGACCAGCACCCGTGAGGGATTGGTTCAGCCCCGCATGCCCCCAGCGCAAACCCTGAACCCCCTTCGGGTCGAACCCAGGCCAACACAAGGTTCGATCCCTCACTCACGCAAAAAAGCCTTCATCTTTTCGATGAAGGCTTTTTGTATATCGTTGTTCAGGAACATTTTCGACCAGCACCCGTGAGGGATTGGTTCAGTCCCACATACCCCCAACGCAAACCCTGAACCCCCTGCGGGTCGAACCCCGGCCATCACAAGGTTCGATCCCTCACTCACGCAAAAAAGCCTTCATCTTTTCGATGAAGGCTTTTTGTGCGGAGAGTGAGGGATTCGAACCCCCGAACCTGTGACAGTTAACGGTTTTCAAGACCGCCGCATTCGACCACTCTGCCAACTCTCCGCGACAAAAGTAGAAATTTTTGTACGCTCTCCAAAACTTAATTATTATTAGCCTGAAAATGAGCCTGATTATTTTTTATTCAACGAAAAAAATTGCAATTAACCATATATTTTCAGTTAAATACCCTTAAAATACATCCCAACTTTTAGTTTTTACCGTTTATTTCCCGATTTTAGCATAAAGTCATACGACATGAAAAAAATTCTTATCCTTTTTATTTCTTTGATACAATTTGCCTTTGCTCAAAAGTCCTCTCTGACTTTTGAAACCAAGTTTTATGATGCCGAGGACAGGTGGGTAATCTTTGATAAAAAGGAGAATCAGAATACCTATGCATTAGGATTTGTCTATTTGGACTCTGAGGCTGGTTATACCTTTAGCTATCAGGGCGAATTGGAATATAAAAACAGTGAATTCCATAAAGTACCTAGATTGGACACAAGCAGTAATATAATCATGAGGCTTGATCGCAACTCTTTTAATGTGAAGGTCCTAACTGATGAACAAGTGACAAAACTAGGCTTAGCAAATCCACCAGAATGGCTCCAAAATTATAAACAGAATGCTGATTTTATTGAGACACGCGTCCATAGAGCATCCATGATGAATGGTGCTGGTGCGAGTATCAAAGCTTTGCCAATCCTGCAAAAGGCCTATCAGGAAGATCCACATTATCCGGGATTAGAATTTGAACTTGGATATGCCTATAATGCTACTGGAAGCTTTTATAAGGCTGTAATCGTATTAAATAAGGCGATTGAAAATGATCCAAGTAACTTTTGGTATTACCGTGAACTTGGATTTTCCCTAAAGCATCTCAATAACTTACCTGAAGCCGAAAAGGTTTATAGAAAAGGAATAGAACTCGCTTCTGATAAAAACCAAGTCGCTGAAATGGCCATTAATATGGCTCAGAGTTACTTTCATGCCAAGGATAAAGCTAAATTTGATGAGTGGAAAAGCATTGTAGTACAGCATGCTGAACCTGAATCGCAATATCGTCAATACATTAATTACTTCGAGGAAAATTGGCATAAATCCAATTAAATTGAGGAATAAAAGCCTAATGAAATGCTAAAAGATCAACTTGAAAAGCTGAGGTACCCAATCGGTAAGTTCAGTCAACCTGAAAATATTAGTAAAGAAACCATTGAAAGCTGGATCAATACCATAGCTAAGTTTCCTGAATACCTAAAAAATGAAGTACAGAAGCTTCAGGAAAAAGATTTAGAATTGACGTATAGGGAAGGAGGTTGGACTATCAGACAATTGGTTCATCATTGCGCCGATAGCCATATGAATAGTTTTATTCGTTTTAAACTGGCACTCACGGAAGATACACCGATAATAAAACCTTATAAAGAAGACAGATGGGCTTGCCTTGCAGATAGTTTGCAACCTATTGAAAGTTCAATAAAGATATTGGAGGGTCTACATCAACGCTGGGCGACACTACTGGAAAGTCTTTCGGAAGAGGATTTGAAAAAGCAATTTATTAATCCTGAAAGCAAGAAGACAATCAGTATTGAAACTGCCATTGGAATCTATGCTTGGCACTGTAATCATCATCTTACCCATGTCATAAATGCTAAAAAACCCTAGATAACCGGTAAATCGCTATTATTAGAACAATAAAATCCTTAGATTTAAGTATATCAATAATAAATTCACACATGGAACAAATAACACCTTTCAATAGTGCCAGTCAAGCCATCGATGCCTTGGACAATGGTGGTCAATTTTATAATATTTTCACAAAAGCAGATGATGATCTCATCTCACAGTCAGAGGTTTCCAAGGTTGCTGGGGCGGTCCTTCAAAAACAAAAGGCAGTCCTGTTCCTGAATTTAGCAATGAAAAACCTTTCCCCTAGGGAACAACAGGAAATTGAAGGTAGGTTTGATGATAATCTTTCTGATAGTTTCCAGAAGTATACTCCTCAAGTAATAAACTCACATGGGGAATTGGAATCCTTGGATGCTGGGACTGCTGTTATAATTACTGGGGTACCGAGAAAAATCGAAGGAGAAGGAGTTATTTCTGGTTATATCTCGATTCCAGTAATTGATGTATTTACCCTGATACCAATCAGTGAAACCTATATCGTCTATGAAATAAAAGATGAGCTTTCTGGTCAATCGGTTCTGGTAGCACATGATAAGGATGCAGGACTATTGGCAGAAGCAAAATTGAATATTGCTGGAGTAATCAAACAATTTCAATTGGCCCAGGATGACGAAAGCGAATTCCAGAAGTTTATTGAAGTAGACTTTTACAGCGAAGCAAAATAAAGAAGAGCGACCAATTATGGTCGCTCTTACTCATTGTTTTAACTATTATTATGCAAGTTCTTCTAGTCCATTAATTCAAATTCAGCTTCCTGAACATCTCTTGAATTGGTGCCCACATAGACCTTGAATTTTCCAGGCTCTGATACAAATTCTAACTGTTGATTATAGAATCGAAGATCTTCTTCTTCAATAATGAATTCAACTTCTTTTGATTTGCCTTTTTCTATAAAGATTTTTTGGAAGCCTTTTAATTCCTTAACAGGTCTTGTTTGGGAGCCTACTAAGTCTTGAAGGTACAACTGAACGACTTCCTCGCCATCAAAATTACCGTTATTCTTCACTGTAACCGAAACTTTTAGTTTATCTGATTTATGGATGCTTGATTTATCCAGTTTTACAGCCGCATATTCAAATTTCGTATAGCTCAATCCGTATCCAAAAGGATATAAAGGTTCATTGCTCACATCTAGGTAATTAGACCTAAACTTCTGAAACCAGGCATCTTTAGCCAAAGGCCTTCCAGTATTCTTTTGACTGTAGTACATAGGCACTTGACCAACGTTCTGAGGAAAGGTTGCAGGAAGTTTTCCTGAAGGATTTACATCTCCAAAAAGCACATCAGCTACAGCTTTTCCGGTTTCAGTACCACCAAACCATACATTTAAGATTGCTGGGACATTCTTACTTTCCCAGGAAAGCGTCATAGGTCTTCCTGCGAATAACACCAATACCACTGGCTTTCCAGTTTTCACTAAAGCTTCTAACAAGCGCTTTTGGCTTTCAGGAATATTGAGGTCAGTACGGCTTGAGCTTTCACCGCTCATTTCTGAACTTTCACCCAAAGCAGCAACGATTACATCAGCTTCCTGAGAAACCTGGATGGCTGAAGCAATGATTTCCTCTGGATTACGGTCATCTCTCGGAATGGTACGACCAAACATTGTAGAACGTTCCTGTAAGGCAGCATCATCGGTAAGATTGGCGCCTAAATGAGTTACAATTTTTACTTTATCACCCAAAACAGATTGCATGCCTTCCACTAAAGACTGGGTGTTTTTCAGATCAGCACTGACGCTCCATGTTCCTGGCATATTTGCTCCAGTATTAGCCAATGGTCCAATGACAGCAACCGTTCCCTGTTTTTTCAAAGGCAAAGTATTGCTTTCATTTTTCAGGAGCACGAAGGATTTTCCTGCTGCTTCTCTAGCCAGTTTCAGGTGCTCCGGAGTCAGGATTTCTTTCTTCGCACGATCTTCACTACAATATTTAAACGGATCTTCAAATAATCCTAATCTATATTTTGCCTCCAAAACAAAACGACAGGCCCTATTGATATCATCCTCTGAAACTTTACCTTCATCCAATGATTTTTTTAGGGTAGTCAAAAATCCTTCACCGACCATATCCATATCCACTCCAGCTTTCAAGGATAATTCGGAAACTTTCTGAAGATCCCCTAAGCCATGGTCGATCAATTCATTGACTGCCGTATAATCCGTTACAACAAGCCCATTAAATTTCCAGTCTTTACGCAAAAGATCGGTCAACAACCAATGGTTTGCACTTGCCGGAACTCCGTTGATATCGTTAAATGAAGTCATTACGGACATCGCACCTGCATCCAAAGCCGCCTTATAAGGAGGTAGATATTCATTGTACATCCTATGCAAGCTCATATCTGTGGTATTATAATCTCTACCAGATTCAGCAGCTCCATAGAGCGCAAAATGCTTTACGCAAGCCATTAGTGTATTGTTCTTGCTCAGATCATCACCTTGATAGCCAACGACCATCTCTCTGGCAATCCGAGAGCTTAAGTAGGTGTCTTCTCCGCTTCCTTCGGAGATTCTTCCCCAACGGGCATCTCTCGAAATATCGACCATTGGTGAGAAGGTCCAGTTCAACCCATCGGCTGAAGCCTCAACAGCAGCTACACGCGCCGTTTTTTGGATTAATGGCATATCCCAGGTTGCCGCTAATCCCAATGGGATCGGGAAAATGGTTTTATAACCATGGATAACATCCATTCCGAATATTATGGGAATCTTTAAACGAGATTGATTTACTGCCAATTCCTGGGCTTTACGGATTCGAGCAGGAGAGGTCATACTAAATATTCCCCCGATATTTCCAGCTTTAATCTTAGATTCCACATCCGTAGATACTACAGAACCAGTCGTAGCTTCACCAGCGGTAACCAGGTTCAATTGCCCAATTTTCTCTTCTATGGTCATTTTGTTCATCAGGCCATCGATGAAAGAATCCATCTTTTGATCCTGTTGGGCAAATAACATATTGGAACTAAGGATTAGTCCGCAACAGAGTATATTCTTAAAAAATTTCATTGCAAATTGATTCATAAAAACTCAGCCCATGAAGGGCTGAGCATTCATTACTAACCACTTATTATTTCAAATTTGGACTTTGAAATCCTAACTTTTTCAATCCTGACTGAATCTCTGGAGCTTGCATAAACAGATTCCAGATCAGACCAGAACGGTAATTTTCCATCATGACCACGATAGGACCTTGGTCGATGGCTAAGTATCGCTGCGGAAACCAATTTTCAGTTTCACTATAAGCATCATAAAAACCATATTTTCCCCATACCTTATCACCTAAATTATTGAACAGGTACCTCGCAAATGCTAAACTTTCTTTTGGGGTATAAGGGGTAGAGGACAAGGCGGCAGTCGGACTGATCACTGACTTATCGTTGTCAGGATGATGGGCATCATATCCTTTGATGGAGTATGAAGCGGTCCATCCCCAACCTTTATCAGCACCATATCCTTTATAATGATTAGGATTTTCTTCAGCATAGGCGATATTGATCTTAGCATGGTTCACGACTACTTCACCATAATCAACATACTGATCCTTTAACCCCGTTGGATTTAATCCTAAAAAGGAGTAATGGGCCCAGAATAAAGGTCCTACCTGACCTTCTTTTGCATTATGCTTCATACCTATTGGAATATCAAATTTTTTAAGGTCCGACTTAATTTTTCCATCTCTTGCCCAACCTTGGTTGTACACCGCGGTATCAATGGCATGTGTAGGAGAGGAAGCCGCCAATACATAGGTTACCAGACATTCATCATATCCTTGGATAGGATGATTCATTCCGAAATCGTGGGTCGGACTCCAATGCCATAACAGGACATTCTTGCCATTGGTATAATGGTTCCAGTCGATTTCTTTCCATAGCTCATCAGCTTTGTTGGCAATGGTTTTCTGGGTATCAGATCCATTCTTCAAATATTCTCTCACAACGATCAGTGATTGTGCTAGAAATGCCGTTTCCACCAAATCACCACCATTATCCTTTTCGCTGAAAGCTTTAACTTTTCCGGTATCTCCATGGTACCAATGTGACCAAGCTCCCTTGAATCTTGGGATTTTCCCCAAGTAATCCATGATATGGTTTAGGCGATCTTCTCCTTCTTTCTTGGAAATATAGCCACGCTCCATTCCAACGATCAATCCCATAATGCCAAATCCACTTCCACCGATGGTAACGACATTTTCATCGTTCTCAGGATAGACCCCATCGATATGGATTCTTTCTCTAGCCATTCCTGAATTAGGTTCAGCACCTTCCCAGAAATATTGGAAAGTTTGCTGCTGAATCTTGTTCATCAGGGAATCGTTTGAATGGGCAACACTATCTACAGATTGGCTTGTTTCTTTCTTGTTATCCGTTTTCTGTACGTTTTGACAAGATTGAATCCCTGCAGCTGCTAATAATAACCCGATTGTAATTGCTCGTATCTTCATAATATATTAAATGTTAGGAGAATTAAACCCTAATTTCTTTAATCCGTTTTTTACTTCTGGACTCTTCATCAATAAGTTCCAGATTAATTTACTGCGGTGGTTCTCAATCCCTATGATAATAGGCCCCTGATTGATTGCGATGTAACTTTCCGCAAACCAAGGCTCATCCAGGGAGAAGCCATCCTTGAAACCATATTGGCCCCATAATTTGTCACCAAGCTTATAATAAAAGAACTCCATGGCTTCCATAGATTCTTTTGGTGTAAATGCCATGGATGTCAATGCAGCTGTTGGACTGATGATCCCTAGATCATTGCTGGGTGACATCGCTGAATATCCATTAGGGATATCACCTGCTGTAAGACCCCAACTACTTGCAGAATACCCATAAAATCCTTTCGGGTTTGAAATACAATAAGCTCGGTTAATTAATGTCTGGTTTTTCACCTGTACCTCATAATCGGCATAAGCATCTTTTAATCCCATTGGATTGATTCCAAGAAAACTATATTGTGCTGTAAAAAGCGGTCCACCTTGATCTGGACCTAAAGGTAGTTCCATCTCAAAGAAACGCTTTCCATTTTTCATCTGTCCATTTCTAGCCCATCCTTCATCATAAACCTTTTTATCAATACTGAACTTATTGCTTCCAGCCGACAATACATAAGTGATCAATGATTCATTCCATCCTTGAACCTTCAGGTTCATATCCCAATTATGGTTAGGACTCCAATGCCAAAAGAGAACATTCTGCCCGTTCTGAAAGAAATTCCATTCCACCGCTTGGTATAAAGCATTGATATCAGCCGTTAAATTGGCGTCTTGAAAATATTCCCTAGCGACCATTAGCCCTTGAAAGAGTAGGGAGGTCTCAACAATATCAGCGCCATTATCTTTCTCACTAAAAGGTTGGGTTTTTCCTGTCCCACCTTGGTACCAATGCGAAAAAGCGCCATGATATCTATCCGCTGTCTTAAGAAAGGAAACAATTTTCTTGGTTCTTTCCAATCCTTCCGATTTACTGATAAAGTTCCTGTGAATCCCAGTTACGATAGCCATTAAACCAAATCCAGTTCCTCCAATTGTAACTGTTTCAGTAGAGCTATTTCGTTCCCTGATCATACCAGAGCTAGGATGTGCAAAGGTCCAGAAATAGTTAAAGGTCTGCTTTTGAACCAAGGTCATTAATTCATCCTGTGAAATCCTCTTGAACTTGTCAGAAGGGTCAAACGCTGTGTTGAATGAATAGTTGTATTGTTGGTTTAAGGGATTATTAGCATTGCTTTTCAGGGAATTCTTTACCAATACTTCATATTTGGATAGAGGGTTTAATGCTTTAGTCGGAGTAATGGAAACCTTTTTACCTGCTTCAAGTAGTTTTACAGTGCTTGAAATTGTGGATTTATTGGCATCCAAAATCTGAATGGAGTTATTTAGATCTTGATTCGAAACATTCTCATCAAACTCAAGAATAAATTCAGGCTGAAGCTCAATTCCTTTGGAAGCAATTTGCAACACCTTATTTCCGTTGCTAACAGAAGTCAGTGCAAAACTGGTACTAGAAGGTTTATCAGGGGCTTCGTTTTTAGAACAAGCCATGAAAACTGAACTGAACAATAAAATAGTGGAGTATAGATTTCTCATGCTTGAAAGTGGTAATAGAAGGGAAGATCCGAAGACCTTCCCTCTAATTGTATGAAAATTTACCAGCCAGTATTTTGAACCATATCTGGTGTCTGAATCAATTGATTATCTGGAATAGGGAACAGATAATGTTTAGCAACGAACGGTTTGCCGGCAGCTTTCATCGCTGCTTCGGCTTGTTTGGTCCTTACCAAATCAAACCAACGATCATGTTCCATAGCCAACTCTAAACGACGTTCCTTCCAGATCGCTTGACGGATGGCTACTTGGCCTGAAGCTGTTGAATTAGCCAGCTTAACACGAGAGCGAACAGCATTCAAAGCTGTCAAGGCTTCGGATGTATTGCCCAATTCATTGGCAGCTTCTGCTTTGATTAAGTAGATTTCACCTAAACGTAAGTACCTAAGGTTTTTATCTGTATCGCCAGCTCCACCATTTGCAGATGAATAGGCCTTTTCGTTGTACATTTCATTCTCGGTATTTCCGATTAGTAAACCATCAAACATGGTTTCATTTCTGAAAATAATGGTAGCATCGCGGCGGATATCATCTTTCTCCGCATTGAAAGCATCCAATAAGTTTTGAGACGGTGTATTGAATCCCCAACCAATTCCAGCAGCTCCACCACGTGGACCTTGAGTTTGCGAGTATTGTTGTATACCGTGGGCAATTGAAGACCCTCTAGCCTGAACTTCGAATAGAGATTCGGACCCGTTTTCACCTGCAAGTCTCCAGATCTTGGCGTAATCAGGCTCTAAAGAATATTCTCCAGAACTAATTACTGCTTGTGCCAAATCAAATGCTTGCTGCCATTTTCCTTGATATAGATATACCTTAGATAATAATCCTTGAGCAGCACCTTTAGTAGCTCTACCCAAATCTTTAGCGGCATATTTGGACTTATCAGGAAGGTTATTGATTGCAAACTGAAGGTCAGCTTCAATGTATGCATACACTTCAGCCTGAGGAGCCCTAATGATCAGGTCTTTCTCCTGGATAGGAACATCGCCCCAGCCACGAACTAACCAGAAATAATTCAAAGCTCTCAAGAACCTTGCTTCACCGATATACCTGTTTTTCAAGGTTTCATCCGTCAAACCATATTCTTCTGTGTATTGAATGGAATTGGTCGCTCTACCTATAGACTTGTACCATTGTTCCCATAAAGCTGCAAATGAACCAGCAGTAGAGGTGTAGGTTAGGTTATCTAAGATATCTTTGTCACCACCAGTATCTGTAGGTGAAGAACCTTTATCTGAATTATCCGAAATGATTTCTGTAATCCCCAAGAAGGAGAATCCATAATTCCAGTCCGTGAACATCCCATAGATACCATTCACTAATACTTCGGGAGAGTAATTTTCATTACTGTCTTCAGCTTCAATTACTTCCTGGGATGGCACGTCTAAAAAATCCTTGGAACAGCCAGTCATCAAAAGACCTGCAGCTGCCAATAATGCTATATTTAAATTTCTAAATTTCATGTTGTCGTCATTAATTAATTAGAACTGAACATTGATACCAAACAAGAAGTTTCTTGTAGTAGGGTATGCCGATAACTCAATACCTGAAGTCAATGCAGGATTACCATCGCTAGCAATCTCTGGTGAGAAACCAGTGTACTTGGTAAACATAAATGGATTCTGCGCTGTGAAATATAACCTCATGTTTGAAGTAGAGTTATATAACTTTTTGAAGGTATATCCTAGGGTAATGTTATTGATCCTGAAATAATTACCAGACTCTAAGTAATAACTAGAAGCATATGAATCTCTATCAGCTCCTGGATCGGTGTTAGATTTGTTATCTGCTGTCCAACGGTTGTTGAAAGTATCCTCAGTGATGTTTTCACCACCATTGATCCTAGTTCCTTTCAATGCATTGTAGATCTTGTTACCTGCAACACCATATCCTGAAAGGGAGAAATCAATCGCTTTGTAGTTGATACCTAGGTTCACACCGTAAGTAGAAGTTGGCATATACGATCCGAAGAATACTTTATCCCTGTTGTCGATTACACCATCATCATTTTGATCCTTATAGCGTAAGTGACCAGGACGAGGGGTACCATATTTTGCATTGTTCGCAATTTCATCGGTATTTTGCCAAACACCATCGGTCTCCCACATCCACCAACCGTAGATTGGCTGCCCAGATTTGATCTGCTTAGTGATCTGACCATTCGCAAGACTACCACCGATAGCTCCGTCATAAGCTGCTTTTACATCAGTCAACTCATTGTGGTTGTAAGAGTAGTTAACTCCGATATTGTAATTAAAGTCCTCAGAAACAGAGTTAGCCCAGTTTAAGATCACTTCAATACCTTTGTTTCTTACCTTACCACCGTGATCGTAGAAGTTATTGGCGAAAGGAGAGTTCAAGATTGGCTGAACGTTCATCAGTACATTTGTATTCAACTTGTTGTAGAAATCTACGGAACCCGAAAGTTTTCTATTGAACATTTCAAAATCCAAACCTACACCAGTTTCTTGAGTTTTCTCCCAAGTCAATGGTAATGCAGGGCTACCAAAAGCTGCTCCTAATACTAGGTCTTGACCAGGGCCAAATACGTAGTTGTAGTTTGAACTTCCTTCAGCAGTCAATAATTGAGAAACGTTCAATGGAATATCTTGGTTTCCTAATACACCCCAGTTTGCTCTTAATTTCAAGAAATTCAATACGGTATTGTCTTTCATGAAATCTTCATTGGAGATGGTCCAACCTAAACCAAATGAAGGGAAGGTCGCATAGTAGTTACCTGTGTTTCTGAATACACTTGATCCATCACGTCTGATGGTCGCTGTTGCATAATATTTACTGTTGTAGTTATATTGAACACGACCGAAATAAGAAGCTAATGCTCTTGGTGTATAATAAGTTTGGTTCAACACCTTGGTATAATCTGCTGAAGCCATGTCTATGTTCCAATATTGCTCCAAAACAGGCAGGTCATATCCAGTTCCTGAAAGCATATTTGAAATATTAGATTTCTCCCTAGAGAAACCGGCAACTGCGTTTACTTGATGACCATTGAAGTTTTTGTCAAATGTCAAGAAGGTTTCCCATTGCCATCTGAAATCTTCGTTCTTTTTGTACATCAAGCTGTTGTTTGCATATTGAGTGACATTTGGATTGTCATTTTTCAATTTATTGAAATCAGCCTCTGTACGAAGTGGATTGCCATTTAACCATGCATCTTTGATATCAGTAAAAGATCTTTCATTGCTGAAGATCTTAGTTCCACCGATACGTGAATTGATCTTTAAGAAATCAAAGATTTGATATTCCGCTTCGATACCACCTTGAAGACGAGTATTGTTCAACAATTGATTAGCTCTTTGGATTGCATAAACAGGGTTACCGATCGAGTTCAAGTTACCAGTAGTTTCACCAGGTTGAGTTTGGTATCCAGCAACACCAGTTGAAGAATTGTAAATTGAAGTACCATAACGACCGTTGTCAAACATAACTGGAGCCAATGGAGTCTGACGGTAGGCATCATTAAATGCACTGAAAGGTTTTGGCGTAGATTTATTGAATGAAAGGTTTAAGGTTTGGATAAACTTAAGTTTGTTATCCAAAAACTTGTAGGTATTGTTGTTTCTAATGGTATTTCTAGTGAATTTAGAACCGTCGATAATACCTTGTTCAGTGAAATTATTTGCACTGAAGAAATAGTCTACAATTTCAGATCCACCAGAAATATTGATGGAGTTATTGAATACGGTACCATTTTGCAAGATTTCATCAAACCAATCCGTATTATTTGCTTGGTTTGCCGCCAATAAAGTACCTCTTCCGATTCCCTGAATATTTTCGTTATAATATTGGATATATTGGGAAGCATCAGCCATCTTAACACGGTTCAACATGTTTTTCATACCTGCATAGCCCTCGTAGCCAATCTTAACAGAACCAACTCTACCTTTTTTGGTAGTAACCATGATTACACCGTTCGCAGCACGAACACCATAAATGGAAGCAGAAGAAGCATCTTTCAATACGTTAATGGATTCGATGTCTGCAGGGTTGATTGAATTAAGGTTATCAGTTGGGAAACCATCCACGATATACAATGGATTTCTTCCCCCTAATGCTGTTCCTAGACCGCGGATAGTAACTTGTGGGGTAGAACCTGGAGCTTCTGAAGCTGTTACGTTCAAACCAGCTACTTTACCTTGAATAGACTGCATAGCTGACATGGCTGGTTGTTTCACGATTTCTTCAGCCTTAACGCTTCCAATGGAACCCGTTAAGTCTACTTTCTTCTGTGTACCATAACCGACAACCACAACCTCTTCTAAAGCCATGTTCTCGTCGTCTAAGAAAACATTGATTTGATCTTTGTCGCCAACTGCGATGCTTTGCGACACGTATCCTATAAAAGAGAATACCAATGAATCAGTAGGGCTAGCCTCTAAGCTAAAACGGCCTGCCTCATCCGTCTGAGCTCCTCCTGATTTACCACTTATAGAAACGGAAACTCCAGGCAAAGCAATCATGCTTTGGCTGTCCTTTACCGTACCTGTAACGGTTTTGCTTTGACCGTATAGCCATGTAAAGCTGATAAGGAAAACAAAGGTCAGTGTAAATAACTTCCTCATATAACAAATGGTTTAATTGAGTGAATAATGTTTAGTAAGTAAAAAAGTGTTTGTTCACTTAACAAATATGTGATGTATAAGTTTGTAATTAAAATAATCCATATATACATTACTACTACATTCAATTTTTACTTGCTCATTTAAATGTTATATAAAAGTTATATATTTGATAACTAAATGTTTAAAACAATCATATTCATCACAAGTTAATTAAGTTAGTGTATAAATAACACATAATTGATATTAGCGTAATGATGTAGTGATGTAGTACTGGAAAGTAAATATTTAACAAATATTTCAAGTGTTTTTAGCAGTTCATATGCTAAAAAAGAGCAGCATTTTAGCAAATGAGTGGTTACTCATTAAGAAATTTAGCTAATGAAAATGAAATAAAAGGAGGGATGCCTTACAGTTCCAAAAGGAATTCAGTAAGGTTCTTATTGGTAGGTAAATTCAACTTCTTTCGCAGTCTATACCGGCGGATTTCGACGCCACGGGTACTGATGTTCAAGAGAGAAGCTATTTCCTTGCTGGACATATTTAACCTTAAATAAGCGCATAACTTCAGGTCATTGGGAACCAAGCTAGGGTATTCAGATTTAAGCTTCTTAAAGAAGTTCTCATGCGCTTCATTGAAGCTCTTCTCAAACAGATCCCAGTCCCGGTCATCACTATGTGCTTCATCGATCAGTTTATTTACCTTTCGCAATTGATCGTTGCTCAATTTGTTCCCACTGGAGTCATTTAGATTGGTCAGTTCATGATGCAGATTATTGAGCATCTCATTCTTATAGACAATGTTCATGGCCGCATTGGCCAATTCCCTGTTCTTACTTTCCAATTCCTGTTCCAATTGCAAGTTCTTCAAGGAAATCAATTTTTTCTCATTGGCAGCAGCCTCACGAGCCATACGTTCTTCTTGTTCTTCCAATAATTTCTTCTTGACCTTTCGCTGATGCTCCAACAACCTGTTTTCATACCATTTCTTACCGAAGTATATCACAGCAGCTAATGCAATGAAATAAGCTAGAATAGCAGGCCAACTCAGGTACCATGGCGGTAATACTTTAAATGAGACAGAGGTTATCTCAGATTTTATACCATTAGGAGTAATAGCCCTGACCTGAAAGGTATAACTTCCAAAGGGTAGATTGGTGAAATCCTTAAATGCAATTTCCTCCCATGTAGACCAAGATTCGGTATATCCTTCCAGATAATATTGGTACTTCAATGCTGAAGAGGAATACCAAGTTGACGCAAAAGAAAACCTGATATTATTTTCCTTATTCGGGATCTCAAGTTCATCATAAATTGAATAAGGATCAGATGTAGTGTTCCAAATACTTGTAATGATAGGTTTAGGGATGTTTTGCTGAACGGGATATTGATTGAAATACAAGGCAAAGCCGTTATCCAAACCAATTAGAGAGAGGTTTTCATCCACATTTAATACCTGCTCATAATCGTTCATCATACGGCCTTTCAGGGAATTCCATGAACTGGAATCAATCTTTAACTTGCCATCGCTTAGAAACTGTATTTTGGCCAAATGCGACTTCTTGATAAACCAATAAGCATTATTATGGATAGGGATTATTTTATTTGCGGAAGCAAAACTAGCCAATTGGCTGTTCAGTTCTTCATAGGGTTTGAAAGCCCTTAGGATATTGTCAAATAAGTAAAAACCGGAATCACTTGCAAAAACAATATTATTGGCCAAATTATAGATCCCATGCAATTTGCTGCCTTTTGGCAAGCCATTATTCTCTAATTTAAATTCTAATGCATCTTGATAGTTTGGACTTAATTTAAAACTGAAAACATTCTGTGAGTTACTCAACCAAAAGCTTTCAGGTCCAATCTGCATTATATTCCTAATTGGGTCCTTTTTATAGGAAAACTGTTTTACAAAGCTTGCAGAAGGATCACTCTGCATCAAACTCACACCCGTATAATTAGCTTGAAGCCAATATTTAGAATCTCGCATGGAGACAAAATCCCAAGCACCGGTAACCGAAGAAACCTGACGCATGCTATTTCCCTCAACCACAAATGTTCCATTATTGTGGCCACAGATCAGTTGACCTTTGATATTGGCCAATTTCCATACCTGACCTTGGGAATTGGGCACGATCCTAAAATTTAAAGACTTATAATCATTGACCCCTTGCCAATCACTTACAAAGAGGCCTTGATTGGTGCCAAGATAGATCTTGTTGTCAAAGATTATCGAGCTGTAGACCGTACCGATATTACCCGTCAGGTCTGAGTAGTAATATAATGGGCTATTGATGTCAATCCGATCAATGCCATTGTCTAGTCCGACCCAAAGATTGGATTGCTTATCTACGGCTAAGCTGAGGACCGTATTGTTCTGCAGACCATTGTTTTTATTAATATGCTGAACAATTTCGCCGGCTTGATTGACAATGATGACTCCATTTTGAATGGTACCAAATGCATATTGGTTTCCAAAAAGCTTGACTGCATTATTGATCTGATATTTTTTCAGCAAGTCCTGGGCTTCGGTTCTCCAAGGCTCCATGCTACCATCGGCATTCATCTTGTAAACGCCATTGCGATCAGTCCCGATCAGTACTTCATTGGAACTATAGGGAAGCATAGCTAAAATATTATATCCTAATAGCTTATGTTTATCTTTTATCGCAATTAACTTGCTATCATTGAGTTCATGCAAACCAGAAGGGAGTTGCTCAAAATACATCTTCCCGTTTACCTGGAAGCCAAATAAAAATGGCTCGCCATCAGCGGTGATGGTCTTGATCTGGTTGTTTTGATAGAGGTAACTTTTGGAAAAGGTATGGAAATAAATCTTATCACCATCAATGATGATCCGCCATATTTCATCATTTTTTAATGCCTGTTGATCGCTGACCAATCCGGATAAACTGCTGTATTCCATTTTCCCATAGTCGGATCGGCTCCAATAGCCAAATTCCCCAGCTCCACCTACAAATATCCTTCCTGCGGGATCAATATTTACGCTGCGTAGACCAGCATGGTTTTTCATCCGATAAAGTTCCCATTCCTGGCCATCGTATTGAAGAAGACCTTCTGTATTCGCTGAATAGATCATTCCTTCCGGACTCACGGCTATGCCCCAGTTTTGGTTTCCCGCGTGGTAGACAGTCTTACTGTACTGCTGCACATAAGGAGAACCGACACGCGGAATATTCTGACCATTTGATTCGACAAAATGACCAACAATAAATAAGATAACTAGGAAATACTTCAGCAACTTCATATTCTTAAGGACCAAATATAACAAAAGCTACTCATGAACATTAAAATTCTCATTGGCTACTTAAGGGAAAATCATTTAATTTGTATATGCTGAAGTTCGCAAACGCTAAAATTAACCTTGGTTTACACATCCGTAGCAAAAGGCAAGATGGATACCATGAACTGGAAACCATATTCTATCCAGTACATATCTATGATGTCCTTGAAATACTGCCGGCAGAAAAACTGGAACTCCAGATCTGGAATTCTGATCTCCTTGCGGATGATCAAAACCTTTGCCTTAAAGCTTTCCGTTTCCTGCAACAGGACCACCATATAGATCCTGTAAAAATTCATCTATTGAAGAACATCCCTATTGGTGCAGGTCTGGGCGGTGGATCTTCAGATGCCAGCTCAACCTTAGAGCTTTTAAACGATTACTTCAAGTTAAACTTAAGCAAGGAAATCCTGAAGCAATATGCAGCAAAGTTGGGAGCAGACTGTCCATTTTTTATTGATAATAAGGCCATGTATGCGGAAGGGATTGGAACCGAACTCAGCGAGATCCAACTCGACCTAAGTCCATACAAGATCATAATAATCAAACCGGAAATTCACATCTCTACGGTTGAGGCATACAGCAGGGTCAGTCCTATGGTTCCAAGTGTAGACTTGCGAGAAGCGATAAAACTTCCTATTCAAGAATGGAAATATCATATCATCAATGATTTTGAAATTTCCCTCTTTGATCGCTACCCATTAATAGGGGATATTAAAGCAAAACTTTACGAAAAAGGAGCTATCTACGCTTCAATGAGTGGGTCAGGTTCATCAGTATTCGGGATATTTGAAGAAAACGTAGACTTAAATGAATTAAATAAATACGGAAAAGTTTTTATGCCAGTTGAATTATAACATCGTAATCCACTGGCATAAACACAGTTCTTTACAATCTCCAAATCAGTTTGAAAGTAAACATTTAGAGATGCCCCAAAGTCTAAATACTAAATACCAGCTACTAAGTACTACAATTAAATAGCCTTTTTCTCGCCCAATATCCAATTTGGTTTTGGTTCCTTAAGCTTGATGATCTTATTCGTGTCTGCATACTTCATGATATGCAGGGCAGCTTCAGTGATATCATCCGTAAACAATAATAAGTCTTGATCCTCTGGACTGATCGTTTTTGCCTCGATCATCATATCGACATGTTCCTTGATGTTTTTATGATAATCCATGCCCATAATAACGATTGGAAATTGAGAGATCTTTTTGGTCTGTATAAGGGTCAGGGTTTCAAAGAATTCATCCAAAGTTCCAAAACCACCTGGCATAATGACAAAAGCAAAGGAATATTTACGGAGCAATTCTTTTCGGACGAAGAAATAATCAATATTTACAAACTTATCCATGTAAGGATTGTGCTTCTGTTCATGGGGCAATACAATATTGCAGCCCACTGAATTTCCATCCACGTCCTTTGCACCCCGATTGGCCGCTTCCATTATCCCAGGGCCGCCGCCAGTCATGATGGTAAAACCTTGGTCAGCTAATTTTGCAGAAAGCTCCCGAGCCTGAACATAATAGGGATGATCTTCTCCAAAACGCGCAGATCCAAATACGGTGACACATGGACCAACGAAATGTAAGGTCCGGAATCCTTTCATAAATTGAAATACAACACCGATGGCATATTTCAATTCATTCCATCTACCTCGAGCACCTTTTAGGAAATTGATTTCCTCACGTACAAATTTATTACTCATGTTCTAATGGGCTATTAATTAACTCATTTGCCTCTTTCAGGATAAGTTTTTGTTTATCCTTTGCCACTTGGATTTTATCCAAGATTTGGGGAGACTTAACCAGGTCCTTAACTAAAATACATTGAAATTTCAACAGCATCGCTTTATCTTGTTCCGATACATTGGTCAAGCAGGTCACCGGATATTCCGCATTGCTATCAACACGGGTCTTCAAACAACTTCCTTTAGGATAATCCCATGAAAGTAAGTTTACATTGTAATATTTTCCGAAATCAATGGAATCGCTGGTAAGGTATGCGTTTGTCACCAACCAACCATCCGTAAACTCATGGTCTTGGTTGAAGAAACGATAAGATATTCCCGTAATATCCTCTTTTCTTGATTTAAAGTACATGGGGGTAGTCACGGAGATCTTGGCGTCGGTGTCATTCCTGAACTTACACTCTATGGCCAACATTTCATCGCCTTTTAAGGCAACTACATCAATTTCGTGGCTTACGGCATGACCTTGAACGGTCTGGCCGGTTACAGCCTCGTAGCCATCTTCTTGGAATAACCTCGCGATCCATTTCTCAAAATAGAAGCCTTCTGGCCCCAATTCACGAATAGCCCGTTTCAGACTATATCGTGCGGCATAGGAATTCTTCTTGCCTCTAAGGGCATTAAATGCCATTTCGTATAATTCTTTGGTAGGTATCCCATCATATACCGAACCTTTGATAGATTCATAAACCATATTGACTACTTGTTCATTGGCTCCAGATCGGGTTAAGGAGCGACGTAATGCTGTTTCGTCGAAAGGTACCAGCTCACCTGAATATTTTTTTACGCGCATTTTTTTCTTTTCTGCCTGAATTTACAAATATTAATGTCCTAAACACAAAATTTATACCTAACTGGAAACATTTTAATTTTTCAATCGTTATATTGTAGAGGAATAAATTTCGAAAATTATGAGCGGTATTTTAAATTTTGCAATTGACAAAGTAAAAACTAAACTAGAAGAATCCTGCGAATATGGTAATGTGGGAACATCAGAACGTATATTATCAGTAATTGCTGGCGGTTTCATTATCGGTATGGGAGCTAGAAAGCTTCTCAAAAACCCGATTACAGCTTTCTCTGGAATTACACTGGGGGGCGCACTTGTACTGAGAGGTGTCACGGGTAGTTGCCCAATCAAGGAAGCTATTGAAGAAAAGAAACCCGAAGCTACAGTTATTGAGCATAGATATTTTGTGAAATAATATTCACAATTCATTTTATAATCGGTTTCATTTTATAATGAAACCGATTTTTTTTAATCCATTTTCCATGAAAAAAATAGTTGTATTTACAGGTGCTGGAATATCCGTAGAGAGTGGCCTGCCAACATTTAGGGGTTCAGATGGACTCTGGGAAGGCCATCGCGTAGAGGATGTCGCTACTCCTGAAGCCTGGGAAAAAGACCCTGAATTAGTTCAAAATTTCTATAATAAAAGAAGGTCAGATTGTTTGGCAGCAGAACCTAACCATGCCCATAGAAAGCTGGCCGAACTGGAGAAAGATTATGATATCACCATTATCACCCAGAATATTGATGATTTGCATGAGCGTGCGGGAAGCAGCAAAGTGTTGCATCTACATGGACAGATCAGGAAAGGACAGTCATCCATAAATCCAAATCTTATCTATGACATCAACGGGACGGATATTAAGGACGGGGACCTATGTGAGCTCGGTTCTCAATTGCGCCCACATGTGGTCTGGTTCGGAGAAGCAGTTCCAAATATGAATGAAGCTTATAAAATAGCAAGGCAGGCAGATGTCTTCATAACCATTGGAACATCCCTGCAAGTCTATCCTGCAGCAAACCTGATCTACGAAACTAAACCGGACTGCAAACTTATCCTTATCGACCCAAATGCTGAGCAATATCGCGTACCACCAGTAGTACTGAAAATATCCGAAAAAGCGAGTGTAGGAGTGGATTATTTGGCGAAATATCTACCCAAATAATATTTTGTAACAACATATAACTATACTGTATTTCAGTATTTTATATTATTTATTTAAATGTTAGGTTTTACTAAAATATAAACTAGAACATAAAAAAAACCTGAATACCAAATAATATTTGGTATACAGGTTTTTAGTTTTTTAACAACTACGTAATCTGATACTTACGTATATTATATCAACTTATTATTGATGTTTGTTGTAGGTTTCTATAATTGCAGCTCTCATCTGAACAAAGAGGTCAAGAACCTTCTTCATAAACTCTTCATCAAGCATTTCAAACAAGCCATTGACTCCGCCAACAACATCTACTTCGGCTATTTTATAGGATTGCTCCAAAGTCCCTTGTTCAAACTTGATGATAAACTTTTGGTTCATCCCGAAGATGCTGATCTTACAGTCAGGATGTGGCAACTCAGCTAGTACTCGCATATCTTTTCTTATGTATATTAAATAAAAAAGTTCTGGTTTATATAGACCAGAACTTCAAAATTATAAATTATTACTATTCTAAACGACTCCTTGGGCTTTCATTGCTTCCGCAACTTTTATAAAGCCTCCAATATTGGCACCTCTTAAGTAATTGACATAACCTGTCTGTTCCTTACCAAAACGGACACAGGTCTTATGGATGTTCTCCATGATCAATTTCAATCGATGGTCTACTTTTTCAGGAGACCACTGTTGGCCAATGGCATTTTGCGACATTTCTAAACCAGAAACCGCAACACCACCCGCATTAGCGGCTTTACCAGGACCAAAATGGATCTTTGCCTGATGGTAAACACGGATTGCTTCGGCAGTTGAAGGCATATTGGCACCCTCAGCAACGATAGTACAACCATTCTTAACTAATTTCTTGGCATCGGATTCATTTATTTCATTTTGCGTAGCACATGGTAATGCAATATCACATTTAAACTGCCATGGGTTTTCCTTAGCATGATAGGTTGCTGAAGGATATTTTTTGCTGAATTTTCCTAGATCACGGCCTAAAGTCCCCAAATAAACCAGTTTCTCTATCGTGAATCCATCTTTATCATATATTGTCCCCTGGCTATTTGATAAAGTAATCACTTTTGCACCTAATTGAATGGCTTTTTCCGCAGCATAGTAGGCTACATTTCCAGCTCCAGAAATACTGATTGTCTTTCCTTCAATGCTTTCGTTATTGTAGTCCAATACACATTGCACGAAGTAGAGTAGACCATAACCCGTAGCTTCTGGTCGTATATATGAACCTCCCCATTGTGTTCCCTTTCCGGTCAACACGCCTGAGAAATTATTCTGTAATCTTTTGTATTGACCAAATAAATACCCAACTTCTCTTGTTCCTACACCGATATCGCCTGCAGGGACATCCGTTTCCGAACCGATATGTCTTTGCAATTCCGTCATGAAGCTTTGGCAAAAACGCATGATTTCATTGTCCGATTTACCTTTAGGATCAAAATCAGAACCTCCTTTACCACCGCCAATTGGCAAACCCGTCAAGCTGTTCTTGAAAACCTGTTCGAAAGCCAAGAACTTCAAGATGCTCAAGTTTACATCCGGTGCAAATCTCAACCCGCCTTTGTACGGCCCGATTGCTGAATTCATCTGAACACGATAGCCACGGTTAACTTGAATCTGGTTCTTGTCATCCAACCATGCCACGCGAAAGGAAACAACACGTTCTGGCTCGACCATACGCTCCAGGATCTTGAGATCAATAAAATCTTGTCTGTTTTCAGTGATATAGGGAATTAAATCCTCAACTACTTCGGTAACTGCTTGTAGAAATTCAGGTTCATTTGGATTACGCTGATCTACTTGTTTAATGAAATTCTTAAAATTAAGGGACATTTATTATTAAATAATTATTTGATTCAACGCAATATTACCAAAAATTCCAGAAAAATGCCAATATTTTATGTTTTTAATCAATGCATATAATTCCTTAATTTTATTTCATGAAAGAATTAAGCGGATTTGACCATCACTTGGTTTCAAACGGATTCCACCGAATTAACCTATTAAACCAAGCCAGTCCATTACTACAACTAAAATCTCTGAGCAAAGAACTTGACACCCCAATTTTTATCAAGAGGGATGATCTAACCGAGCTCGGAACAGGTGGAAATAAACTTAGAAAGTTAGAATACCTATTGGCAGAAGCGAAGAACCAGCAAGCAAACCGGGTCATCACCATCGGAGCGAGACAATCTAACCATGCAAGGCTTACGGCAATTTCAGCAAAAATGCAGGGCTTTGAGGTCGATTTGGTCCTCAAAAATTCGGTCCCGCTTGATACAGAGAGTTATCAACTCAACGGGAACCTTGTTTTGGATAATATTGTTGACGCCAACATCCACGAAATACCCAACGACGGAACAGCCAATACCTTTATCAGCAACCTCAGCAAACATTATGAAACCGAAGGGGAGAAAGTATATTTCATACCCGTAGGCGGTTCTAATGTGGTTGGTGGATTAGGTTATGCTAGAGCCACCTTTGAGATCGAAACCCAAGCTGCTGCTCTAGGTATCAATTTTCAACATATAGCTTTGGCAAGTGGATCGGGAGGAACTCATGGAGGCGTAATCGCTGGCTATGAAATCCAAGGAAAGAAAGTCTTTATCCAGGCCTACAATGTACAACCAGACCGAGAACCTATCTTGACAGAAACCAAGCATATTACAGAAGGTATTCTCGACATTTTCGAACTGGACGATTCAAAATCCAAAATCGAATACCGATTATCCAATGAATATGTAGGAGAGGCATATGGCATACCCAATGAACAAACTTTGGCAACCATCAAGCATCTCGCTAAGACAGAAGGCGTTTTCCTAGATCCTGTTTACACTGGCAAAGCCTTTACAGGTTTGGTCAACGACATTAAATTAGGGAAATATCCCAAAGGAGAACCTATATTATTTATCCATACCGGAGGCACAGCAGGCTTATTTGCATATAGCAATTGGTTTTAAATTTCTATCTTTAGGAAATCAACCTTCTTAACTTTAATAAAATCCAATGCAAAGAAAAGACTTCATCAAATCTCTTGGAATCCTAGCAGCTACAAGTTTATCAACGGATGTAATTGGCAATACCCTGAAAGTCAATGCTAATTCACTCCAGATAAAAAAGGGGCTAGGCTATTGGATGATCAAGGAAGACCTTTCTCTACTGGACAAGTTTAAGTTGGTCAAGGACCTAGGTTTTGATGGCATTGAGTTCAACAGTCCATTGGACATCCCTTTGAAAGATTTATTGGAAGCGCGTGATAAAACAGGTATTGAGGTCCCAAGTACGGTCAATAAGGATCATTGGGGCAAACCAATTTCAGATCCTGATCCTGCTGTGAGAAAGTTTACCATCGACTCCATGGCGAAATCCTTGGAACAGACCAAAGAGTTAGGTGGAGATACTGTATTGCTAGTACCCGGAGTGGTCAGTGATACAGTATCCTATAAAACTGCTTATGGAAATGCCCTGGATTCTATTCGAAAAATGATTCCGCATGCTGAAAAAACAGGGGTAAAAATTGCATTGGAAAACGTATGGAACAATTTTATCCTCAGTCCAATAGAGGCCAAGGATTTTCTAGATAAAATAGATCATCCATTAGTCGGTTGGTATTTTGACTTAGGTAATATCCTACGATATGGATGGCCAGACCATTGGTTGGAAGTCCTTGGAGACAAAGTTTTCAAGCTCCATGTCAAGGAATACAGCAAGAAGATCATGAATGAGGAAGGGCTAGGGAAGGGCTTTAACATAGAACTTACCCAGGGGGATGTAAATTGGTCCCAGGTCATGAAAACCATCAAAGACATCAACTATAAAGGTCAATATATGACCTTGGAAGTAAACGGGGGTGACAGGACCGTTCTGAAGAAATTATCGGAACAGTTAGATACGATCATTAAATCCTAACTGACCGGTATCCGTGCAGGTAATACTAATTAATGATGATTACAATGGCTTCATTTGCCCAACTTGCATGTTGGAAAAAGCTTTGGAGTTTCACAAAATATTCCTCTAAATAGTCAAAGCTATTCTGTTCGTCCCAAATATCAGGATATACGGACTGTTCCTTCATCTCTTGAGGATTGAACCTAAGTTTCAGGTCTTCAATTCCAATCGCTTTGATTTTTTCATTCAAGCTCTTCACTTCCTCTGGAAGCAAGTATCTTGCTGGACCATAACCCAGATCTTGATTTTCATCTACCGATGCAGACCCTAAAATGACATGGCTCATTTTGTTCTCCACAGCGTTCTCAAAGGAGGACCCTGTCAACAAAAAAATTATGCCATCCCATGATTTATCAATATCTAAGGAAGGAGCTTGTGTAACTTCATTGGAAAAGAAATCTTGCTCCAACTTATGACTGTCTTCGAGGTAAGACTCCAATTTATCCAAAGTTACCCTTCTAAGGGTGCAATACATTCCCATAACTTAAATTTATAATTAAATATAAGGAAAATTAGAGATTCTTTAGCAAACAACACTTTTCTTCAGGTTCAAAAATTAGCCGAGTATGACAGTTTCATTCGAGGCATATTCGGGAATCATTCGAGGCATATTCGGGAATCATTCGAAAATCATTCGAGAATAATTTCATCCGATTCGAAATTTCGGAATGTGTCTCGAATGAGGTCTAATAGAAACCCAATAGAACAGCATATAAAAATAAAAAACCTAGCTGAATTTTGATCGGCTAGGTTAGGTATAATCCTTGAAAGGATTATTGATATTTTTAGGAAAGGGAGATCAAACCACGGAATCCACGGGCTGCATAATAGGATTCTGCTCCGTTATGGTAGGTAAAAACCCGGCCAAAGCGATAGTCTCCGAAGATAGCACCGCCTTTTTCCCTAATCTCAGTTGGTGTCTCCAGCCAACTAGAGGTCTTTGCATCAAAGTTGCCCAAAGCCTGTAAAGCAGCATATTCTGCCTCATTCAATATTTTTACCCCCATATGATTGGCCAAGTTGACCGCCGAATCTTTGGGCTTATGTTCTTTTCGGGATTCCAATGCCTCCTCATCATAACATAAGCTACGTCTGCCTTTTGGGCTTTCTGCAGCACAGTCGATATAGATGATTTCCTCATTGTCATATATCGATACCACATCAGGTTCACCATCTGATTCTTCCATCTCATTAATGCTCCAAAGTTTATCAGCCGAAGCCTCTAATTTTCCTTTAACATCTTCCCAGGTGATATTAGGATGCCTGTGCATATTTTTTTCAAATCGCTTTTTAAGGATATCCAATAGTTCCTCGGCACGCTGTGGTTCTAATTTTTTTGGTTTCATTGTTCTAGTTCGTATTAAACAAATGTAATTGTTCAAACAGAATATTTTGGGAGTTTGTTTTAAAAATATTGTTTTGAACCAGGATGCAAAGGATAGGAGGATGGATCAAGATGCTTTCCTCAAATAAATACGACCTCCACATCATTTCAATCAATCTCTTTTAGGCATCAATCCCAACCTTACTTTTTCAAAAAATCATAAGCGGCTTTTGAAACTTCTGCAATAATTTTGGCGCTGTTCGGTTCGGTTTCTTTGGAGTCGGTAACATAGACTGAAATATAGAAAACCTGGCCATCTGGCAACGTGACTACGCCAATATCATTGACTGCAGCTATGAAACCTGTGGTTTTATGGACTCCTGAATAACCGGTCTTGTGAGCCACAACGGTGCCCTGTGGCAATAGACCCTTTAACCTATTTTTACCAGTACTGGTGGAGCGCATAGTATCCCAAAGAAATTTATGGGAACTGTCTGACAGCAATTTTTTCGTGTTTGTGTAATAATCAAAGAGGATTCTATTGGTTTGTGCCACCTTCGTCCAATTCTGGAATTGAATATCCCAGTTACTTTGTTGTTCTTCCTCGGTAGTTTTGATCGATTGCTCCGTATAGCCTCTATCTTCAAAATATTTTTGTACAGGCTCAGTCCCTCCAAGCAATCCAAACATAATATCACAACCTACATTGTCGCTTTCCGCTACGGTATACCTTAATATTTCACTTAATGGCAGCGTTGTACCATTGGGGAACTTATCCTTGATTGGACTGTATAGATCAGTGGTAACTGTCGCCTTACTGATATCCACAGGTTGGTCCAAACTTAACTTCCCTTTATCCACCTGATCAAGGATGGCAATGGCAAGATGGAACTTATACGTGCTCTGTAAGGGATATTGATGATCTCCATTCATTATCAAGCTATCGGTAAAATCATTATTGTGAATGGCAATCCCAACTTTTGCTTGGTAATTAGCTAATATTTTATCAATCTGCGGTTTTAAGCCTTGCAGATTTTGAGAGAAAACAGAACAGGAAATGAGGCTGGAAACTAGCGTTAAAGAGTAAGTTTTAAAGTGCATTGAAAAATAAATTTTAGGGTTCAAATTTTAAACGGAGCTTAGAATTATTTATTGTTAATCAAGAGACCAGAAATAAATAAAATTTTAGTCAACCGATTGAAACTGCAAATAAAGCGTAATTAGCCTGTTTTGGCAAATTCTCACATTATTGAGATAAAAAATTAAATGTATTTTAGTCAGTACTGGATCAATTCTTTATTATGAAAAAAACACTAATTACACTTTCAGCAGCCATATTAATCAGTAACCTTAGTTGTGCCCAGAGTGCCCAAGATCTGCATCAAGTATATGCTGATTTAACGGTCTTCCAAGACGGGCTAGCTACCCAACTTAAAAAGGGAGTAAACAAGAAACAGATAGCGACTATTGCAAATGAGGATATCCGTGCCTTAGCACAAGGATTATTGTCTGGCAAAAATGTAGACCCTTATAAATATGCCAGCTATCCTGCACTATTATCACCGAAAACATTGGGTCAAGAACTGAGTATTGGCGATGGATATAGCAAATATGAAAATGTAACCGGCGTTTATCTACCTATTGGCAAACACATCCTTATTGCTGATGGCATTGAAGATGATCAAGATATCAAGCTCGTTATTCCAAATTGGATGCGTAAAGCGCCTAACCCAGAAGAGCCGACCAAAGACCCGAAGGGTTGGGGAATCGAGAAGAAGGAATTCAAATTAAAGAATGGGGTCAATATCATTGAATTAAAGGAGTTTGGCAGTTTGGCTTATGTCAATTACTTCTCTGATCAGCCCAAGGACGAAAAACCGATCAAAATACATTTTCTATCTGGACAGGTAAATGGTTATTTTGATATACAGAAGCATTCTGACCAAGATTGGAATGCATTTTTGGATCATGCTGTCTATCCGATCATGGATGCAAAGGGCAAGCATATACAAACGGCATATCCCGTAGAGGATCTAAAGAAATATGCATACGGAAAAGGGAAGGAGTTGATCAGCAATTACGATTCCCTCGTATATAGACAACATCGTTTAATGGGCTTGATCAAATACGATAGGGTTCCCGACAATAAGATATTAGCAAGAGTAAACTATAACTACTATATGTTCCGTGATGGAGATGGAGTAGCCTATATGGGAGACAAGCAGGGTTATGCCATGAAGATGGTCTTAGATCCAAGTTCAGTCATCAATGGTGACCCTTGTTGGGGATTTAGCCATGAAGTTGGACATGTACACCAAACTTCGCCAATGCTGAGCTGGGGAGGGTTAGGAGAGGTGAGTAATAATATTTATTCGCTTTATGTCATGAGGTCATTTGGAAACAAATCAAGAATCTTGGCCCAAAACAATTTCCAGTCAGCTAAAGAATCGATCATTGACAAAAAGATTTCCTATCTGCAAGACCCTGATGTGTTCAACAGGTTAGTTCCATTTTGGCAATTGCAATTATACTTTGAAGGGGAGGGGAAGAACCCAGATTTCTATCCAGACTTATTTGAGACTTTGAGAAAACAAAATAAGAACAATAGTCCTTCTAGGCAAAAAATCCGGGAACGATGGGGCAGGGAGCCTGTTGTTGTGGAACGAAACCCAGCAGTTCATCAATTGAATTTCATCAAGACTGCCTGCGAGGTATCAAGGACAGATTTAACTGATTTCTTTGATCAATATGGTTTCTTTTATGTAGGGGAAATGAAATATGATGATTATGGAAATTATGAATACAAAATGACCCAACAAATGGTAGATGAATGCAAGGATGCGATCAAAGCCATGAATCTGGGAAAACCAACGATAGATATCAGCAGCCTGACAGATAAGATTTAATCACTGACTATAAATAGACGAATTGGGTTTATTCAGTTAAACCCAATTAGTTTTTTTATGGTTACTGATTAACCTTTAGGCATAACCTTATAAGTTGGATCTTCTTCGATATCGACTTCTATAAATCCTTTGGCGTTATCCAATAATCGGACACAATCTGGACTGAGATGTCTTAAGGTAACTTTCTTATTTAAATCCTGATATTTTTGGATCAGCTTTTTCAAGGTTTCTATGGCGGACATATCAACTACCCTCGATTCTTGAAAATCTATGATGATATGTTCGGGATCCTCAATCATATCAAATTTATCCATGAAATTACTTGTGGAACCAAAGAACAGAGGTCCGTATATTTCATATACCTTTTCGCCATTTTCTGCTATGGATTTCCTGGCGCGAATCCTTTTGGCATTATCCCAAGAAAACACCAATGCTGATATGATTACACCTACAAATACCGCTAAAGCCAGGTTATGCAAGATGACCGTAATGGCTGCGACCAGGATACCAACCAGCACATCAGATTTTGGCATTTTGGTCAAGAGTCGTAAAAAGCCCCATTGAAAAGTAGAAATTGCCACCATCATCATGACCCCGACCAAAGCAGCCATAGGAATCTGTTCAATTACCTTTCCACCCACCAAGATCACAAACAAGATCCCCAATGCACCAACAATGGCTGAAATCTTGGTCCGCGCACCAGCATTGATATTCACCAAGGTCTGAGCCACCATGGCACAACCTCCCATACCTGCAAAAAATCCGTTGACCATATTCGCAGTACCTTGCGCTACGGCTTCCTGATTTGAACTCCCCTTAGTATTTGTGATTTCATCAACCATATTTAAGGTCAACAAGGATTCAATCAATCCAACTGCAGCCATAACCGAAGCATAAGGAAAGATGATTTTCAAGGTTTCGATGGAAAAAGGGACATTGGGTATGTGGAAAGAGGGAAAAGCACCACTCACCGATGCTATATCAATAACTTTCTTCGTATGGATATCAAAGAAGTAAACCAGGGCAAAGGTGACGATGATAGCAACCAAGGATGCCGGAACAGCTTTGGTAATTTTTGGAAAGATCAACACGATCAATACGGTCAGCAAAGTCAAACCAGCCATTATTAAGAGGGGAGAGCCTGTCATCCAGGTTTCTATGCCATTGTTGAACGTTTTAAACTGTTTTAATTGGGCCATAAAGATAATAATGGCCAGACCATTTAAGAATCCGTACATAACAGGCTGTGGAATCAGACGAACAAATTTCCCTAATTTAAAAGCGCCAACTAGGATCTGCATAAGGCCAGCAAGGGCCACAGCAGCAAATAGGTATTCGACCCCATGTGAGGATGCCAATGCAATCAGGACAACAATTGTAGCACCGGCGCCACCGGATACCATTCCAGGTCTACCTCCTAAAAAAGCAGTTACAATACCCATCAAGAATGCTGCATATAGACCAGTGAGTGGGCTAAGTCCCGCCAGTATGGCGAATGAAAGCGACTCTGGGATCATGGTCATAGAAACCGTTAATCCAGCGAGAATTTCATTCTTTAAATTGATCTTTTCCTTGGAAATAAGATTGATGGCTTGAAGCTTCATGTATCATTCAATAGAATGGCAAATTTGAGGAATATTGTTGAAAAAATGCTGCCAATATTTATATTTTGAACAAGTTAAGATCAATCAGCTTTTACACTCCAATAAACTTCTGTTTTCTCATTGGCGTAAAAACCTTCCAATAAAGCATCCTTCACGATACTTTTCACGGTCGCTGGATTAGAACAGATATAGATTTGGAAGCTATCCCAATGGCAGCTGATCAATATCTTGCGATCATAAGTATATAGATTTTGGTGTGTAGCATAATCTATTTGATCCTGGATCAGGTCATCAATCCAGACCAATTCCATGGCATCACCAAATTCAGCGCCTAAACATATCCATTCATATCCCTGTTTTTTAATCGCTTTTAGAATAGAGTTGATTTGGTTTTCAGGAATGCGGCCTTCAGTTGGTGCTAGGATTTGGTTATTCTCCATAGCGTTATCTAATATTTCCTCAAGGACCCAATCTTGTTTCAGCTTGACCAATCCACCGATAGAAGTCCTCAATGCGATATCTATTTGGTTAATCCCCTGAAATCCTGAAATCATTAATATCTCTTCCCATCGGATGGGTTTAGTATGGAGAAGGATCCTTTGTTTAATATCAATTGAAGTTCTATCGTCTATTTCCCAGAAATTAGAAAGTTTCAAAGTGGAAGAGTCCAGCAGTTGTAGGAAAGGATTTAAGGAAACAAATACACAGTTGAAGACACCGCTGTAGAAATCTAACAGTGAGACATCAGCAAAAGGGCCAATGGTATTCCTATCCATTTTTGGTAACTCTCTCAAGGGTCTTTATTTAAGCGGGTTAAAACCAGGCATTTCTTCCTTTCTAATTTATCAAAAACATTTTGGAAGTCAGGTTAATTTTTCAATTGATTTCCTCACTTAAATTTTTAGATTTGGGAAAACAAATTCCGAAACATGTTTGGCATCTTAAATTTTGAGCTCTTTTTGCTTGCGACCATAGTTTTTATTATCACACCGGGAATGGATACCATTTTTGTGCTGAATAAATCCATTAGTCAGGGGAGGTCTGCAGGTATATATTCTGCGATCGGGGTCAATGCAGGCATATTAGTGCATACCATGTTTGCAGCTTTGGGTCTTTCGGTGTTGATTGCCCAGTCAGCAATAGCTTTTTCCATCATAAAATATTTAGGAGCAGCCTATTTAATCTATTTAGGGATCAAATCCATTCTTTCTAAGGAAAAGGCCTTTAACCTGGAAGAGATCACGACTGAGTCAGAAAGTGGCTGGAAAAACTTTAAATCTGGATTGATTACCAACGTTTTGAATCCTAAAGTGGCTTTGTTTTTTCTTTCCTTTTTCCCTCAGTTTGTCCAGAAAGACGCTGTAGGTTCTTCAATTCCCTTTATCGTATTAGGTTTTACCTATGCGGCCTTAGGATTGCTGTATTATTGCATATTGGCGCTTTCCATGAACCTTTTTTCAAGCAAGATCAAGGGCAACAATAAAATCAAGGGATTTATGGATAAATTTTCAGGTATGGTATTTATTTTGATGGGAATTAAGGTAGCATTTTCTAAACTAAAATAATTTACAACTATGCCTTGGGATCCAGAAGTATACAACCGATATAAAGATATTCGCTATAAGCCATTTTATGACCTGCTAAATTTGGTAGAAGATTTAGGGCCAATGGAATGTATTGATTTAGGCTGTGGTACTGGAGAACAGACTGCAACGCTTGCAAACCGCTTTAAGGAAGCTAAAATCTTGGGCGTAGACAATTCAGCAGAAATGCTTGAAAAGTCGAAGCCTTACGAAAATGATCGGCTTAAGTTCAAACTGGAAAACATCGAGGATGCAATAGCTGACAACAAGCATTGGGATTTAATTTTCAGCAATGCAGCCTTACAATGGTTGGATAAGCATACCGTTCTTTTTCCTAAAGTTATTTCCAAATTAAAGGCGGGAGGTCAATTAGCCATTCAGATGCCCGTTCAGAATGATAATAAATTAAATCAGATCCTTTTAAAATTGGTACAGGAGGAACCCTTTGCCTCTCAATTAGGTCATTTCACGCGAAATTCCCCAGTTCTATCCATGGATGAGTATACACAGATCCTGTTTGACAATGGAATAAAGGATATTGAAATCTATCAAAAGGTATATCCTCAGATTGCTGAAAATGTGGATGATCTGTATGATTTCATCTCAGGTTCGGCAATGGTGCCTTATTTAGAGATTTTGGATGAAGAGAATAAGGAAGGATTCATCCAGGAATTTAAAAAAAGGATAGTGGATGCCTATAAAAGTTTTCCAGCAATTTATGCATTTAAACGGCTGTTGATTTATGGTAGAAAAGGCTAAGGCTTGAGAATTATATAATCCTATAAAATATTCCATAAGCAATAAGTGTTTCAGAATTTCATCTAGGATCCGATCCCAATTTATTTATAGCCATTTTATTATTTAAAGGAATTTATTCAAAGCATTTTAGAATCTAAGTCAAAGGAATCATTCAGATACCAAATTTAGATTTGGTTTTTAAGTGAGTAACTGTTGCGGATAGTTTGGTTATTACTTAGACTTTAAATTTTGTTAAGAGGATCGATAGTTAAAGGATTTGCCTTATTATCTCACAATACGAATAAGTCAAATAATTTATATTATGTTAAATAGTAATTATTGAATATACCCTTCTCTTGTATATTTGTGTTAAATACTAAAATCCTATAGTTTCTAAATTTATTAGCTCCTATAGGATTCTGTATAGTTTTCTTATTGAATTATTGCAGCGGCTACTGTAATATTTGTTCTTGGGTCAATGATGATTGCTCTAGAATTTTCAGGGAAATCCTTTTGTTGATCATAAACAATTTCATCTGCAGATTTTATTAATACTCGACCAATATCATTAAGACCAATCGCTTGCTCATATAATTGTTCTTGAGTATGGACGTCGTATTTATAAAGGATTTCTGGAATTTTTATTTTGCTGACTTTAGAATGAGTCTGCAACAAGTAAATCTGCCCCAAGTCAAGTTCTTTGTTTTCAAACCAAGAGATATTAGCTTCAAAAGATTTGTCAGTTTTTGCTGGATGGTTGGCACTGACAATGAAATCTCCTCTAGAAATATCAATTTCATCTTCTAAATGGATGATGACAGATGATCCATTGTGTGCTTCAGGCAATTCCTGACTATCAAATTCTATAGATTTTACCTTAGATTTGGAGCCACTTGGTAAAACCAGGACCTCTTCCCCTACTTTCAAGCCCTCTCCCAACACCCTACCGGCATAACCTCTATAATCGTGTAAATCAGTACTTTGCGGGCGAACTACCCATTGAACTGGAAAACGCCAACCTTGGTTTGCAAGTTCCTCAAATTCAACTTCTTCCAAATATGTGAGTATTGGTGCGCCATGATACCAAGGCATTCTTTGGGACTTTTGTACTATATTATCACCTTTAAGAGCAGATACAGGAATAAAATCAACATCTTCTAAGCCCAATTTATTGGCTAGGTTAAGATATTCTGTTTTGATATTCTCAAAAACTGCCAATTCATAATCTACCATATCCATTTTATTGACACAAACCAATACCTTTTTGATTCCCAATATTTTAGCAATAAATGAATGACGCTTAGTCTGCTCAATTACGCCTTTTCTGGCATCAACGAGGATAATGATCAGGTCAGAATTTGAAGCTCCGGTAACCATGTTCCTGGTATATTGTATATGTCCCGGTGCATCAGCTATGATAAATTTTCTATTTTCCGTTTGGAAGTATTTATAGGCGACATCTATGGTGATACCTTGCTCCCTTTCTGCTTTGAGACCATCTGTCAGGATTGCTAAATCAATGGTTCCATCATCATTCTTGCGGTTTGCTTTTTGTATGGCTTCCAATTGATCATCTAAAATAGAATTAGTATCATATAATAATCGGCCAATCAGTGTGCTCTTTCCGTCATCTACAGATCCGGCCGTTAAAAATTTCAAAATGTTCATGTTCTTTTCCTCCCTTAAATTAAAAATAGCCTTGCTTTTTGCGATCTTCCATTGCAGCTTCCGAGACCTTATCATCCATTCTGGCGCCACGCTCGCTAACTGTGGATGCTTTAATTTCGTTGATGATATCATCTAATTCAGTAGCAATCGAATCTACAGCGGCAGTACATGTCATATCTCCTACTGTTCTGAAACGCACTGATTTATGTTCTACAAGATCGTTGTCATCAATCTGAAGGACAGGATCAGCTGCCATCCATTGACCATTTCTAAAAACCACGTCCCTTTTGTGGGAGAAATATATGGATGGCAAGGCGATCTTTTCTCTTTTTATATAATTCCAAACATCGAGTTCAGTCCAATTGGAGATAGGGAAAACGCGGACATTTTCGCCTTTTTGGATTTTACCATTGAAAATATTCCAAAGCTCTGGTCTCTGTCTCTTAGGATCCCATTGTCCAAAATCGTCCCTTACCGAAAATATCCTTTCCTTGGCCCTAGCTTTCTCTTCATCACGGCGGGCTCCACCAATACAGGCATCAAAACCATTTTTTTCGATCGTATCGAGTAAAGTAACCGTTTGCAGGGCATTTCTACTGGCATTTTTGCCTTTCTGTTCAACGACCTTACCAGCATCTATGCTTTCCTGCACATAACCCACAATTAGTTTTTCTCCAATTTGATCTACTAGCCAATCACGAAACTCAATGGTTTCGGGGAAATTGTGGCCAGTATCGATATGAACTAATGGAAATGGAAATTTACCTGGTCGAAACGCCTTCTTAGCTAGGTGAACTAATGTAATCGAATCTTTTCCTCCGGAGAATAAAAGTGCAGGATTTTCGAACTGTCCAGCTACTTCTCTCAATATGTAAATGGCTTCTGCCTCTAAATGATCTAAGTAATCCATTGTATAAACTAATTATTTAAGTGTTACATGTAATCCACACTCCTTCTTTGATTTATCTTCCCACCACCATCTGCCGGCGCGGAAGTCCTCTCCTTCTTGTACAGCTCTCGTACAAGGTTGGCAACCTATACTGATAAATCCTTTATCATGTAGTGGGTTATAAGGAACGAAATTGTCTTTTAAGTATTTTTCTACGTCGGCCAAAGTCCAGTTGTATAAGGGATGGATTTTAATGATCTGATTGACATCATCCCATTCCACAAATTCCATTTGGTCTCTATTTTGAGATTGTTCAGCTCTGATTCCAGTAATCCAGACCTGATAACCAGCAATTGCTCGCTTTAGAGGCTCAATTTTTCTGATATAGCAACATTCCTTTCGATCCTCCACGGAATTATAAAAACTAGATGGCCCCTTCTGTTCCAAAAGTTCTTCTACGGCCTTTGTTTCTGGATAATAGGCTTTGATTTTTAACTTATAGAGGTCTAATGTCCGATTCCACACATAATAGGTTTCCGGAAAAAGACGTCCAGTATCTAAGGTGAAAATAGACGTCCTTGATTTTTCTTGAGCCAAAATGTGGGTCAACACTTGATCCTCTATTCCAAATGAGGTAGAAAAGACAGCTTTTTCGGCATATTTCTCCTCAATATATTGGATGATAGACCGTGCATCTGCTCCAATTAAGTCTGCTTTAATTTGCTCGATCATATTCATTTTGTTTAATTAATTGCTCCGTATGTGCATTCAGCACTGTTATTTTCTCCTTAAGGTCACCGGAAAGCTGGTTTCTAAGATCTGCCATGAGATTGAGTGTTTCATCAATTTCTTCTGGTAAAAGGTCATTCAAGAACTCTTTCAGTCTTTTGGCAATCGTTGGAGATTTCCCATTTGTTGAAATCCCGATTTTCAAATTTCCTTTTTGAACCACCGAACCCAGATAGAAATCACATAGGGATGGTTTGTCTGCCACATTCAAAAGGATATGATGATCAGAGCAAAGCTCCCTTACATAGCTGTTTAATTTGGGATTATTGGTCGCCAGAACTACCACCTGTTTGGAATAAAGATCGACGGCTGAAAACGAACGCTTATGCAGCACTATATTTTCTTTACCCAATACAAATTCATAGAAATCATGACAAATTTCCTCTGCCACCACGGTAACCTTGGCATTTGGTGAATTGGAAATAATAGCCTGTATCTTTTCCAATCCAACGGGACCAGCACCAACCAACAAGGTTTCTACCTGATCTAACTTGACATATATTGGAAAAAGCTCGTTCATTATCCTTCTATAAATTGTAATTGTTCCTTAACCTTTTCAAATTCCAGATGTTTAGCAACGACTTCTCCAAGTACTATGATGGCAGGTACTCCAATGGCTGATGCTTCAGCTTGGTCAAGGATATTATCAACCCTACCCAACACAATCTTTTCATTAGGAAGAGACCCATTTTGGATCAAAGCGATTGGTAGATCAGCCTTTCCATTTTCTTTATATAATTCAATGATTTGATGAAGTTTAGCATAACCCATCAAAACTACGACTGTAGCATTTGTATTGACTGCAGTATATAAATCTTCAGAAAGGAAACCCGCTTTCGTTGCTCCAGTAATGACCCAAAAAGATTCAGAAATCCCTCGGTATGTCAATGGGATCTGTTGCAATCCAGTAAGACTGATCGAAGAAGAAAGCCCAGGCACTACTGCGGTAGGAATATTGAATTTTCTTACAAAATCAATTTCTTCACCACCACGTCCGAAGACAAATGGGTCTCCTCCTTTGAGCCTAACAACATGACCATGGGTCAAAGCGTAATCAACCAAAAGTTGATTGATCTGATCTTGTGAGGTAGATAGCTGTTCAGCTCGTTTCCCAACGTATATTTTTGTACAATCAGCTGTTGCAAGTTCTAGTAATTCCTCATTTACTAAGGCATCATAAAGAATTACGTCGGCTTGTTGGATTGCTTTAATGCCTTTTAAGGTAATTAGGTCTGGGTCACCTGGACCAGCGCCTACTAATGTTACAAATGGTTTAATTTCCTTCATGTTCTCTCCTCTCTTATTGGTTTACTACACGCCATTCTTCTCTACGTTCTTTTGCCTCAAAGCAAAAGGCCTTGGCTTGCAGCAAATAGGTTCTTGCAAATTCCTCAGAAGGCTCGTATTTGTTGATCTGTAAAACTCTATCTGAAAATGAAGCTGGAAACTGGAAATAGTCTTCATTTACATAGTTGTCATCAAACTCTTGAATAACTGCGGTTTGTGTCGAAGCATTTATGCCTTTATCTAACAATAAGGCTTTAGCTGTCCATACGAATGAGCTGTATGAATGATAGATTGCATCAGCAAATTGCTTTTGTTCCAAGGCAAGTTCTGCTAGCTCCAGTTTTTCTTCGGCCTCTAATAATAAGGTGGCCACGAGATCAATTACCACTCCAGCACATTCGCCGACACCAATGGCAGTTTCAAAACTTTCTTCATGGCCCCAATCGATATGCTCATCAGCACTGAGGTTTCCAAGCTCTGCCAAGGGTTTCAATAATCTATAGAAATGATCTTTCCCTTGCTGTTCGTAATAAGAAATGAAGTTTTGCTCGCTATCCTTATTCGACTTAAAATCAGCTAATATAACATCAACCACCTGAAGGACTCTTTTAGTAGGAACTTTGATCACTCGATCTGCCACCCTACCTTTTCCGTCGCCAAGGGTTCCGCCTCCAATCATGACTTGAGCTGCAGGGACCACATTGCCATTGACTTTTACCGAACTACCGTGGAAGCCAATATGAGCAAGACCATGTTGGCCACAAGAATTCATGCAACCAGAGATCTTAATCTTTAATTCTTTTTCCTGTATAAAATCCTGGTGGAATTCATGGATGTAATTCTCCAGTACCCTTGCCATTTCAGTAGAATTCGATATACCTAGATTACAGGTGTCCGTTCCTGGACAAGTGGTAATATCAGCTGTGCTATTATAACCCGGTTTTGCAAAACCTAATTTTAAGAGTACATTATAAATACTTGCCAATGACTCAGGACGCACGTATTTAAACAAAAGATTCTGGTCTTGGGTGATACGAATATCGTCAGCGACATGATCTCTGATTCCAGCGATCAGTATCCGTGCTTTTTCCGTGGAAATATCTCCTGTTTGGATATTTGCATAAACGCCATAATAGCCTTTTTGCTTTTGTTCAAAGCTATTTGTAGCTTTCCAAAGCTCAAAACCAAGCAGGTCATCTGCTATTTCTTCTTCAACTTTATTAGATGGAGGCTCAGGTTGAGGGATTGCATCGATGTCAAAGGGAACACGCTTATGTTTTACCGCGATCTTCTCTTCTTCTATCAGATCCAAGACCGTTTCAAGACCAAGTTTTTGTACCAAGAACTTAAATCTTGCTTTATTTCGGTTATTCCGCTCTCCATAACGGTCAAAAACCCGAATTGTAGCTTCAGCATAAGGAAGGATTTCATCCTCAGGAAGGAAATCATAGACTTCATGCGCTAGAATTGGCTGGGCACCTAATCCACCACCTAACATGACCTTAAAACCTCTTTGTTCTTTACCATCAACTATTCTGATTTTAGGAATAAAACCGAAATCGTGGATATAGGAAAATGCGCTATCCTTATCAGAAGCTGAAAATGAAATCTTGAATTTCCTTCCCATTTCAGCACAGATAGGATTACGGACAAAATATTTAAAAGTTTGATGAGCATAAGGAGATACGTCGAATGGTTCCTCCGGATCAATACCGGCAGTTGCTGAAGCCGTTACATTTCTAACGGTGTTCCCACAGGCTTCCCTTAAGGTCATATCGTCCTCGGCAAGCTTAGACCAAAGTTCTGGGGTCTTGTCAAGGCTTACGAAATGGATTTGAATATCTTGTCTGGTAGTTAAGTGAAGGTTTTTGCTTGCGTACTCATCAGAGATATCCGCAATTTTTAATATCTGCTGAAAAGTAACTTTTCCAAATGGGAGTTTTATCCTCACCATTTGAACGCCAGGCTGCCTCTGCCCATACACTCCCCTAGCTAAACGCAAGGATCTGAACTTTTCTTCTGGTAGATCACCTTTCCGATAAGCTCTAATCTTTTTCTCTAATTCTATGATTTCCTGTGCTACTACAGGATTCTCTAATTCTGTCCTAAAGCTCTGCATTCTATCTTCAATTATTAAAAAGGTAATATTTCACCTCTTTAGTTAGGTTATTGATAACGTTTATTCGACAAATGTATAAAATAATTATAAAAGAACTATACAAAGTCTACCAAATTACTATATATTTGTGTAATTAATTTCAAAGGATGTATAAAAAACAGCAAATAAAAACAATTAAACTACTGATATTTAGCTCCTTAATCCAGATTGTAACATTTTCTTGTGCACCGAAAGTTGATCAAGGTTATGATAAGGACAAGGGATTTGTAGGCACAATATCAATTTCTGGGGCCTTTGCGCTCTACCCAATTGCTGTTTTATGGAGTGAAGATTTCAAGAAATTACACCCGCATGTAAGATTCAATATTTCAGCGGGAGGAGCTGGAAAAGGGATATCTGATGTGCTTTCTAATATGGTAGATATCGGATTGGTATCCCGAGACCTACACCCGATAGAAATAGAAAAAGGTGCTTTACCAGTTATTGTAGCAAACGATGCCGTTATAGGAACCTTAAATAGCAAACATCCTAATATCGCCGCTCTCCTAACAAGAGGATTGAGTCAAGATGAACTAAAAGGAATCTTTGTAACAGGCAAAATCAAAAAGTGGAGTGATTTAGATCCAAGCTTTGTAAACAAGAATATTGAAGTATATATACGTTCAGATGCTGCTGGAGCAGCAGAAACCTGGGCGAAGTATCTTGGAGCAACTCAAGAGGAATTAAAAGGAATCGGAATATTTGGTGATCCAGGATTGGCTCAAGCCATCAAAGACAATCCGCTTGCTATTGGTTTTAATAACATCAACTATGTTTTTGATTTAGAAACAAAAAGAACAACAGCAAATATTATAGCCCTGCCACTTGATATTAATTCAAACCATAAGATTGATGCTCAGGAAAACTTCTACACAGAACTGGATAGCCTCACAAATGCAGTGGCAACCGGAAAATACCCATCACCACCTTCAAGGGAACTTATGTTTGTCCTCAATAAGGAACATCAATCAAAGTTACTGGAAGAGTTTGTCCGTTTTGTAATGACCGACAAACAACAGGCATATTTACTGGACAATGGATTTGTGCCGATCAATAAGGAATTGAATAAGAAAGAGAACGAAAAATTGCTTGCAAGTGAATTACAGACTGATAAAAGATAAAATAATCAAAAACCTCTCTGGGATTTTATTGGGAATATGCCTCTTGGTGATATTGGCAATCCTCATTGGGTTAAGTATTAAGGCAGAACCATTAATTGCCACAGAATCCTTGTGGACTATCCTGAGCAGTAGCATTTGGTCGCCTATGAAAGGAAACTTCGGTTTTTTACCGTTTATCATGGGGACTGTATGGGTTACATTAATCGCATTAATCATTGCTGTACCCTTATGTTTGGCTGCATCCGTTTACTTGGTCGAGTATGCTGGAAGCAGATTGCGGAATTTTGTACTGCCATTAGTAAACATATTAGCAGCTATCCCACCTGTACTTTATGGTGTATGGGGAGTTCTATTCGTAGTTCCATTAATTGGAGGGTACATCGCTCCTATTTTCGGAATCAGCAGTACCGGTTACTCTGTCTTTTCTGGAGGTATTGTATTGGCCGTCATGATTTTTCCAATCATGGTGAGCATTATGGTCGAGGTCTTGCAGACCATTCCTATGGAGCTGAGATCAGTTTCCTTATCCTTAGGGGCCACTAAACTTGAAACCATTCAGCAAGTGATATTAAAGAAAGCAAGGCCCGGAATAATGGCTGCAATAGTTCTAGCTGTTTCCAGGGCATTTGGGGAAACCATTGCCGTGCTTATGGTCTGTGGAAATATTCCAAAGATCCCTCAATCCATATTTGATGCGGGATATCCATTACCCGCTCTAATTGCCAATAACTTTGGGGAAATGATGTCCATTCCTCTATATGATTCCGCATTGATGTTCGCAGCATTGCTATTGTTTATTATCATTTTAGGATTTAACCTGATTTCAAGAGGGATATTAAAGAAAATGGAGGCAAAAAATATATGAGCAACATCAATAGAAGGCTGAGGAAAGAAAAGTTTGCCAAACTCCTTATGCAAGGTTCTGGAATCATCATCACAGGCTCCTTATTCTTTATCATAGGGACGATCCTTTACAAAGGATTGCCATATTTGAGCTTAGATATGATCACCAAGACTCCTGAAGGAGGATTTTATGTAGGTAAAGGCGGTGGAATCCTCAATGCGATACTTGGATCGCTTTACCTTGCAGGTTTATCTACGTTCTTAGCCACTATCATTGGGATACCTATCTGTATTTATTTAAACATCTATTCTAAGAAAGGATCAAGGATCAGTCGATTTTCCAAATTAGTATTTGATGTTTTATTTGGAGTGCCATCTATAGTATATGGAGCAATAGCTTTCAGCATCATGGTGTGGCTAGGTGTCCGAGCATCGTTGATCGGTGGTGTGATCACGATTACCCTATTAACTATCCCAATCGTTGTCAGGACCTTAGATGAGCTAATTCAGACCATTCCAACGGATTTAGGCCATATTACAACTTCTTTAGGAGCAACTCGCTGGGAATCAGCTAAAGTCATGATAACCTATATTAAACCAGGCCTGTTCACCGCGATTTTACTTGCATTCGGAAGGGCAATTGGAGATGTTGCAGGCGTATTATTGACAACTGGGTTCAGCGACAATATTCCGATTTATCTGGATGAACCTACTGCAACCCTTCCATTGGCGATTTTCTTTCAGTTGAGCAGCCCTATTCCTGAAGTTCAGGGTAGAGCCTATGCTTCCGCATTAATTTTAACTATAATCATCTTACTTATTGTTATATGTACGCAATACCTAGCATCGAGACAGAAAAAACACAGGGCATAATCCATCAGGTAAATCCACATATTGAGATTAAGGGGTTGAATGTTTTTGTTGAAGACCAACATATTTTAAAGGACATCAATCTCGAGATTCCAAATAACTGCATAACCTCTATCATTGGTCCCTCAGGATGTGGCAAAACTACCTTGCTCAAGACGCTTAATAGGCTATTGGATGATTCCACTGAAGTCAAGGTCACGGGATCGGTACTTGTCAATGGTGAAGATATTTATGGTCCGGATGCTGAGGTGACCCATATCCGGAAAAAGATGGGCTTACTGTCCCAAAAACCATTTCCTCTGCCGATGTCTATATTCGACAACATTGCCTATGGCCCTAAAATTCATGGGAATAAAGATAAAAAGTCTTTAAAGGCTATAGTTGAAAGACAATTGCGCAATGTAGGTTTATGGGAAGAGGTTAAGGATCGGTTAGATGGTTCCGCAAGTAAATTATCGATCGGACAACAACAACGGCTCTGTTTAGCAAGGGGCCTTGCTGTAGAGCCAGAAATCATATTGGGAGATGAGTCTACTTCTGCTTTGGATCCAATTTCAACTCAGGTCATTGAGAACTTATTGGTCCAATTAAAACAAGATTATACCATTGTTTTGGTCACACATATCCTACGCCAAGCCAGAAGGGTATCAGATTATATATTATTCTTATACAATGGTGAGGTTATTGAATTTGGACCCTCAGAGCAGATTCTCTTGGAACCTAAGCATGAAATTACGAAACAGTATGTCAAAGGATTTATTTCATAATCACAATTAATAGATAGAAAAAGGGAGCAATTCGTATGAAAAGCTCCCTTATTTATTTAAATATTTTTGTGGTCTAAGACCTGGTTTCCCCTTCAGGACCTTCTTCAATGACTTCGGCGATCTCTTCAATGCCGTCTTCATCAGAATCCTGCCTAAATGGGGCGGTTTCATCAAATTCCCCCTCCCACTTGGCGACTACAACCGTAGCTAAACAGTTTCCAATGACATTCACAGATGTCCTAGCCATATCCATCAATTCATCTATACCTAGAATCGCTGCAATAACAAATACAGGTAGTCCAAATTGATCAGCAGTTGCGATCAAAATAATCAAGGATGCCCTAGGAACTGCTGCCACTCCTTTTGAAGTGATCATCAAAGTAAAGGCGATCATCAATTGTTGACCAAAGGACAAGTGGATACCAGCAGCTTGAGCTACGAAGATGGAAGCTAATGAAAGGTAAAGTGAAGTACCATCCAAGTTAAAGCTATAGCCAGTAGGAATTACAAACGAAACGATTTTCCTTGGCACACCAAACTTCTCCATTGCACTCATCGCTTTTGGAAGAGCTGCATCAGAACTTGTAGTTGCAAATGCAATAGAAACTGGTTCTTTAATGGCATTGATAAATTGCTTTACCGGAATTTTCAGATAAAGCGCTACCGGCAATAACACCCCGGCAAGGAAGAAAATCAATGCTAGGTACAGTGTTGCCAATAACATGAACAGGTTTTTGAGGATATCGATCCCCAAATGCCCAACGGTATAGGCCATTGCTGCCCCAACACCAATTGGCGCAAAGAGCATCACCAGATTGGTAAATTTGAACATGGCTTCGGAGAGTGATTCTGCGAAGTCCACAAAGGGCTTTCGCTTCTTCTCATCCACCATGGCCAGACCGATACCAAAGATCACGGCAAATACAACGATCTGCAAAACTTTATTCTCGTATACTGATTTTACAATATTTTCAGGAAATGTATCCCTAAAGAATGAGGTGAATTTATAGATCCAATGTGCGCTTTCATCAATATGTTCAAGTGCGATCTTATCTGCATCTGACACTGCGGATGTCTGCGGTAATTCTTCGTGCGGCATGTGCTCGATATCGATCCCTACTCCAGCACGGGTTAAGTTAATAGCACCTAGACCAATAAATATAGCACAGGTAGTAGCACAGAAGAAATACAACATGGATTTCCAAGCCATACGACCAACTTGCTTAAGATCTGAGTGGCCAGCAATACCAAATACCAAGGTGGAGAATAAAATTGGCCCCACAATGGTTTTCACTAACTTGATAAACCCTTGGCTTAAGGGCTGCAATGCCTTAGCTACATCTGGAAAATCAAGCCCAACAAAAATACCCAATACCATACAGGTTAGGATCCATGTTGTCAATCCTTTCCGTACAATTGCGTTCCATACCAAAACAATGGCAGTAACCCAACGGACAACCATCATCAAGGATGCAGGAATTGGCGCAAGATTAAATTCATAAAGGAGGGTCAGGATAGATGCTATCGCAATGGTCGCAAGTAGAACATATCCTGTAGTTTTTTTTGACATGTAGATTTAATAAGGTTATTTATTTCTTTTTTTTACTTTTTAGACGAACAAAAATAAAAAAATAGCTCTGCAAACCAAATCTTTTGCGTTATAGTATTTCCTAAAATGTGCTGAGTTTCGGCTTTTTCAATCGTAAAATATTGAATCAGAGAGTTGGGTTAAGGTTAAAAATATCGGGGAAGATTGTAAAATAAGAGGTACAAAGGATTAATAGAACTTAGAAACCAACTGATTTTCCATTTCAGGGATCTTGAAAAATAAAAAAACCACCTCTTTCAAGGTGGTTTATCTATAGAATATCTTTAAGATTATTCAGCGTGAAGCCAAGCTTTCTTCGCTAATAGTTCTTCTTCAGTTTCACGGACGTCTTCATCCTCAACACAACAATCAACTGGACATACAGCAGCACACTGAGGTTCATCATGGAATCCCACACACTCCGTACATTTATCTGAAACGATGTAATAAACTTCATTGGAAATAGCATCCTGTGATTCGTTCGCGTCAAGAGTTACTCCATCACCAAAATCAATCACACCATCCAATGCTGTACCATCTGAAAACTTCCAACTTACACCAGCATCATAGATTGCATTATTTGGGCATTCTGGTTCACATGCCCCACAATTTATACATTCGTCAGTAATTTTAATTGCCATTTATGTCCTTACAATAAAATAATAAACTAATTTTGCACTTTCAAAGGTAATACTAAAGCTATATACTCAAAAATAAAAGTATACAAAATTAGTAGTTATTTACTTTGATATGGCAAATATACGGCAAAAAAAACACAGATTAATTATAAATAGTAAGATTTTGACAAGAGCACAAAGAATAAACGCCTTCGTAAAACTCGGACAATTCCTTCAATCTGATGAGTTGAAGAACTCTCCCATCATTGATTCAGCAGTTCATAAAAATGCTTGGTATACCAAATCAAATATTCTGCAACAGATCCACGCCATTGCGCAAAATCTGACCCATGATCAATTGGAGAAATGGCTTAAGGATGTTCCTAATCAGGATATTGATAAATCTGTAGGCTTGGTATTGGCAGGAAATCTTCCCTTAGTCGGATTTCACGATATCATGTGTGTGCTATTGGCTGGGTTTACGGCCAAAATCAAAGTTTCATCAGATGATGCCGGCTTAACAAAATTTATACTGGATCAATTAATTGAAATTGAACCTCAATTTGCCAAGAAGATCCAATTACTGGATAAGCTAGAGAATTTTGATCTTGTCATTGCTACAGGAAGCAATAATTCAGCGCGTTATTTTGAATATTATTTCGGTAAAAAACCGAATATTATCCGGAAAAACAGAAACTCACTTTCTGTGCTTTCTGGAAATGAGACTAAAGAACAACTACAGGCCCTAGGACATGACATCTTTGATTATTTCGGTTTGGGATGCAGGTCTGTTTCAAAAATATTCATCCCAGAAGGTTATGACATTGCAAAGCTTATGGACAACCTAGAATCTTTTCATTCCATAAAAGACCATTCAAAATACAACAACAATTACGATTTCAATAAGTCAATCTATTTGATCAACAAGAACAAACATTTTGACAATGGTTTTCTATTGTTAAAGGAAGATGAAAGCCTAGCCTCTCCCCTTGCAGTCGTTCATTTTGAATACTATAAGGCTAAGGAAGAAGTAGAAAAATACATCCTAGCCCACAAAAAGGACATTCAATGTGTAACTAGCGATATGGATCTCCAGGTAGCTGACGTTCCTGTATTCCCATTTGGTGCAAGCCAATACCCGGCATTGGATGATTATGCAGACAATGTAAATACATTAGACTTTTTATTGGCAAACCAATAATTAGCTTTTATTGTCGTTATATGAGTGTGAATTCGTAAAAAATTATAATTTTGTTTGACTATGTATGTTATTAAGGTTAAAGGTGTAGCAAAAATTCCAGATTATGTTCAATTAAGGGACGATGCATTTACGCTTTTGGCTTATTTCCGCGTGGATAGACCCGACAAATCATTGGAAAAAATCGGACTTGCTGATAAATCCGAATATATTATGGATGTTGTTCGTGAATTACCATTTGGCCAAATAAAGAAAATCGACTTATAAATTACCATGAGAGAGACAAATACGGTTATCAAACTTAAACATGTAGATATCTATCAACAAAAACACCTTGTACTTTCAGATGTTAACTTAGACATTGCCCAAGGAGAATTTTTATACCTTATTGGACAATCTGGTTCAGGAAAAAGTAGTTTATTGAAAATAATCTATGGAGACCTATACATCGCGAATGGCGAAGGGATGATTGCTGGATTCGACCTGAAAAAACTTCATGAAAATGATGTCCCATACCTAAGACGTAAATTGGGAATCGTTTTTCAAGATTTCCATTTATTGAACGACCGTACAGTTGAAAAAAACCTAGAGTTTGCCCTTAAAGCTACAGGTTGGAAGGAAAAGGCTCAGATCGAGAACAGAATCATCGATGTGTTGGAAAAAGTTGGACTTCGTTCGAAACTGAAGAAAATGCCTCATGAACTTTCTGGTGGTGAGCAGCAACGTGTCGTAATTGCCCGTGCATTACTGAACAACCCTGAAATCATCCTTGCCGATGAGCCAACAGGGAACTTAGACCCCGCTACATCCGAAGAAATTGTATTGTTATTACGTGACATCGCTTCCTCTGGAACCGCAGTCCTGATGGCAACGCACGATTACCAAATTATTAGAAATATGCCTGCACGCATCCTGAAAACAGCAGATGGTGCGTTGCATGACAATGTCAGCATCTAACAGCTGACAATACCATTTAAATCCGACAATTTTGCTAATGAAACCAGTAAACACTGACAGCATGTCGGATTTTTTTTGTTGGCAAAAAAATTGATGGATGCCATGTTAAGGTTACTTAAACTAGATATTAGGAGATGATAAACGAGAACGAGAATATTCAAGACCCAGAAATGAACAATTCGGAGGAAAATGTAGAGCAAGGTTCTGCAGCTACCGAAGAACTTACCAATAAGTTAAGCGAATCCAACGATAAATATGCAAGATTGTTTGCTGAGTTTGACAATTACAAAAAGAGAACTGCAAAAGAAAAGATTGATTTAATGCAATCAGCTGGTAAGGATGTAATCTTAAAATTATTACCTGTAGTTGATGATTTCGATCGCTCCCTAAGCTTTATGAAAGACGTGCCTGCTGATGACCCAATGAAACAAGGCATTGACTTGGTTTATCATAAGCTTAAGAAAACCATGGAACAATTAGGTGTAAAGGAAATCGATGTTATTGGTCAACCTTTTGATCCTGAATTCCAAGAAGCCATAACCCTCATCCCTGCACCTACCCCAGATTTAAAAGATAAGGTTATCGATGTTATTGAAAAAGGTTATACTTTGAATGACAACGTAATCAGATTTGCGAAAGTAGTAGTAGGCCAATAAATATAAAAGATGTCAAAAAGAGATTATTACGATGTCCTTGGTGTAACCAGAACGGCAGAAGTAACAGAAATAAAAACATCATATCGTAAGCTAGCCATCAAATACCATCCAGATAAGAACCCTGGAGACAAAGAGGCTGAAGACAAGTTCAAAGAGGCTGCTGAGGCATATGAAGTCCTGAGCAACCCTGAAAAAAGAAGACGTTATGACCAATTCGGACATGCAGGCAACTCTGCTTCTGGATATGGTGGTGGCGGCATGAACATGGATGATATCTTCAGTCAATTTGGAGATATCTTTGGTGGAGGCAACCCCTTTGAAAGCTTTTTCGGAGGCGGCGGCGGAGGTAGTCGTGGCGGACGCCGTGTACAACGCGGAACAAACCTGCGGATCAAAGTAAAACTTACCCTTGAAGAAATTGCAAAAGGAGTTGAGAAAAAGGTAAAAGTAAACAAACAGGTAAAATGTAATACCTGTGATGGTACTGGTGCCAAAGACAAAAACTCGTACCATACCTGTAATACCTGTGGTGGTTCTGGTTCTGTAAGACGTGTAACCAATACTATCCTTGGTCAGATGCAAACCACAAGCACCTGTCCTACCTGTAATGGTGAAGGTGTCGAAATAACTGCCAAATGTACTTCTTGTAAAGGCGAAGGTTTAGTTCGTGGTGAAGAGACCATTTCAATCAATATTCCTGCAGGTGTAAGCGAAGGCATGCAACTGTCCATGAGTGGAAAAGGTAATGCTGCACCACGTGGTGGGATCCCTGGTGATTTGATCATCCTGGTTGAAGAAGTCCCTCACGAAACGCTTAAACGCGATGGCATCAATGTCATCTATGATCTTTATATCAATTTTGCTGATGCTGCTTTAGGCACGAGCGTAGAAATTCCGACCATTGATGGCAAGGCAAAGATCAAGATCGAACCAGGTACTCAAGGTGGTAAGATCCTCCGTCTAAAAGGCAAAGGTCTTCCAGAAGTAAATTCCTACCACAAAGGTGACCAATTGGTTTATGTGAATGTGTGGACTCCAAAAACAGTTTCAAAAGAAGAAAAAGAACTTCTAGAAAAACTTAAGAACTCTGCTAACTTCAAACCACAACCTGGTAAGAGCGAAAAATCATTCTTTGAGAGAATTAAAGAGTATTTTGAATAATAGATGTGAGATTTGAGATCTGAGACATGAGATATTAATTTGAATAGAATTTCTACTATCGCTATACTCAAATCTAAAATTTAAGACATAAAAAAAGCTGGTTTTAATAAACCAGCTTTTTTTATGTCTTAAAGAATCGCTTCCCTTATCCTTTGCAATTTCACCAGCAGATCTTCTAACAGATCCAGGTGGAGCATATTTGCACCATCAGATTTGGCATTTGCAGGATCAGGGTGAGTTTCAATAAACAGACCATCAGCACCGACTGCAATGGCAGCTTTAGCAATTGTCTCGATCAATTCCGGTTTACCGCCTGTCACTCCTGAACTCTGGTTTGGCTGTTGCAAGGAATGCGTACAGTCCATAACCGTAGGAACATTAAAAGATTTCATAACTGGTAATCCTCTATAGTCTACGATCAAGTCCTGATAACCAAAAGTATTCCCACGGTCAGTAAGAACAACTTTAGGGTTTCCAGCATCTTGAACCTTTTCTACAGCGAATTTCATCGACTCAGCTGATAAAAACTGTCCTTTCTTAATATTAACGACTTTTCCAGTTTCTGCTGCAGCAACCAAAAGGTCAGTCTGTCTACATAGAAATGCAGGAATCTGCAACACATCCACATACGCAGCGGCCATTGCAGCCTCCTGACTTTCATGGATATCTGTTACGGTAGGAATGCCAAAGGTCTTCCCTACTTTCTCCAACACCTTCAATGCTTTTTCATCCCCAATTCCAGTAAAGGAATTTCCTTTCGAACGATTTGCTTTACGATAAGATCCCTTAAAAATATAAGGGATGTTCAGTTTATCAGTGATATTTACGATTTTATCCGCAATACGCAAAGCGATCTCTTCACCTTCAATGGCACAAGGTCCTGCCATCAAAAAGAAAGAAGAAGAGTTGCCATTTTTTATTCCTGGCAAATATGTATTGATCATATAATTTTAATTACCTAGTTCCGACATAAATTTGATGCGCATCAGTTGGATATCCTCAAAGGAGTAATCTTCCTCCCCCAATTCATCCAATGCAGTTTCGATAGCATCATTCTCTGCAGTTTTGAAATAATCATAGACCTCATCTTGACGGTCCTGATCGATCATTTCATCTACAAAATAACCAATATTCAGTTTGGTTCCTGAATTTACGATAGACTCCACTTCACGCAAAAGATCTTCATAACTGATTCCTTTTGACGAGGCAATATCTTCCAAAGAGATCTTTCTATCGATATTCTGGATAATAGAAACTTTTAAGGCAGATTTATTGGCCGTGCTCTTGATCACTAAATCCTGAGGCCTATCGATATCATTATCCTCCACATACTTTTTGATCAGTTCTACAAATGGAGCCCCAAACTTCATGGCTTTCCCGGATCCAACACCTTGGATTTGTTTCAACTCATCAATGCTTACCGGATAATGGGTGCACATTTCATCTAATGAAGGATCTTGGAAAATAACAAATGGTGGCAGCGACTTCTGTTTAGCGATCTTCTTTCTAAGATCCTTTAACATTTTCAGCAACTCGGCATCCAATGCACCTGCCTGAGCAGAACCTTCTTCTGAAGAGTCTGATTTAGACATTTCCATCGGTTTATTTAAGATAAACTTCAATGGATACGGATTATTGATATACTTATTACCATCTGAAGTCAATTGCAATAGACCATAGTGATCAATATCCTTCTTGATAAAATCAGCTAATTCTGCCTGGCGGATCAAGGAATTCCAGAAATTCACTCCTTGCTCCTTCCCAGTACCAAATAAGGCATGGGTATCATGTTTATATTTCGAAATAGGCTGATTGTTCTGTCCAATCAACACATTGATTATATGCTGATCATCAAATTTATCACCCTGCTCTTTTATAAAATTCAGTACAGTCAATAAAGGCTCCTCGGCATCGAAATAGGTCTTTGCAGATCGACAATTATCACACATGGAATTACATCCAGTTTCGTCAAACTTCTCCCCAAAATAATGGAGGATCTGCTTCCTTCGACAAACAGCTGATTCAGAATAATCAATCACTTCCTTCAATATCTGAGTGCCGATTTCCTTTTCCGAAACGGGCTTATCTTTCATGAACTTGGTCAGCTTCTCTACATCTTTTTCAGAGTAGAAAGCCAGACAGTAACCTTCCCCGCCATCACGGCCAGCACGACCAGTTTCCTGATAGTATCCTTCCATTGATTTTGGGATATCATGATGGATAACATATCGGACATCAGGTTTATCGATCCCCATTCCGAAAGCAATCGTCGCTACGATCACTTCAATATCTTCCATCAAAAACTTATCCTGTGTATCAGCACGGGTCTTTGCGTCCAAACCAGCATGGTATGGAAGAGCTTTAATCCCGTTGATGTTCAATACCTCAGCTATCTCCTCCACCTTCTTACGGCTCAGACAGTACACAATACCGGCCTTTCCTGCATTGTTTTTAATAAAACGAACGATCTGCTTAATAACATCCTCTTTAGGCCTCACTTCATAGTACAGGTTCGTACGGTTAAAGGAAGACTTAAACAAGGTTGCATCATTCATCTGTAGGTTCTTACGGATATCAGACTGAACCTTTGGAGTAGCGGTGGCCGTCAATGCGATAATTGGAATATCCTCACCAATTTCATTGATGACTTGACGGATCTTACGATATTCCGGTCTGAAATCATGTCCCCACTCTGAAATACAGTGCGCCTCATCAACGGCCACAAATGAAACTGTTATGCTCCTTAAAAAGTTAACATTTTCCTCTTTGGCCAAAGATTCAGGTGCTACATACAAGAGCTTGGTTTTCCCTTCTTGCACGTCCTGTTTTACGCGTTGAATTTCATTTTTGGTAAGGGAGGAATTCAAAAAGTGCGCGATGCTATCTCTTCCTCCAAAAGCGCGTACCTGGTCGACCTGATTCTTCATCAAAGCAATAAGCGGTGAGATTACAATTGCAGTCCCTTCGCTCATCAGAGCCGGCAACTGATAACAGATTGATTTCCCGCCACCTGTAGGCATTATGACGAATGTATCCTTCCTGTTCAGAACGTTCGTAATAATTGCTTCCTGATCGCCTTTAAAAGTGTCGAACCCAAAAAAATCTTGAAGATTGTCGAAAAGTGATTTTTCTATTTCCATTGACTATGCAAAATAAATAGATGTAATAACGGTATGAATAATACGTGTTAAATAATGTATTTTTGTAGCGAACACATCATATTTATATATAAAATTAAGGAAATATTACGTGAAAAACAATATAGATATCAAATCGTTGGCACAGAGCACATTTGAACTTGAAGCAGCTAACGTATTGGCTCTATCTGAAAAAATCGACAGCGATTTTGTAGAGGTAATTGAGAAGATTTTGACGCTGAAAGGTAGGGTAATATTAACCGGAATCGGAAAAAGCGCAATCATCGCTCAAAAAATTGTCGCAACCCTAAATTCCACTGGCACCCCTGCCATTTTTATGCATGCCGCAGATGCCATTCACGGTGACCTTGGAATCATCCAAAAAGATGACCTTATCATCGCGATTTCAAAAAGTGGCAATACACCGGAAATCAAAGTTCTGGTCCCATATCTTAAACAAACAGGGAACATCTTAGTAGCCATGGTTGGAAACCATGAATCCTTCCTTGCTGAACAAGCGGATTATATTCTGGACACCAGCATTACGAGAGAAGCTTGCCCTAATAATTTAGCCCCAACCACCAGTACTACAGTTCAACTTGCTATGGGTGATGCCATTGCTGTCTGTCTGCAGACCAAAAGACAGTTCACCGATCAAGATTTCGCTAAATACCATCCAGGTGGCGCTTTGGGAAAACAACTATATCTAAAAGTTAGTGACCTTTCTGATCATAACGGTGTCCCAATGGTAGCTGCAGATGCAAATATCCGTTCCGTATTGATCAGTATTACCGAATATAGACTTGGAGCAACCGTGGTCATTGAAAACGAAAATATCCTTGGAATCATTACCGATGGCGATATTCGTCGGATGTTAGGCAAACATGAGGATGTTTCTGGCCTTCAGGCAAAGGATATTATGTCCTTAAATCCTAAAACCATAGACAAAACTGAACTGGCAGCAAATGCTCTTCACCTCATGCGCCAGAATAGTATCTCCCAATTGGTGGTTACCGACGAAGGAAAATATGCAGGCATTATTCACCTGCAAGACATTTTAAAAGAAGGTATTATCTAATATCAAGATTGTAAAATTCTTGTGTGTTTATTTCAAAATCTCACTAAAGAATCGTATTCTTATAAAAATGGTCTTAGATTTGATTGAATAAAGCAACGAAAAAATTGAAACGATGAAAAAGATTACAAGTATATGTGCAGTATTGATTGCATTTATTAGTTTGACTGCGATGGGAATGTTTGCTGCAGAGTTTAAATTTGACAAAGAAACCCATGACTTCGGTAAGATCCCTTTGAATAAGCCGGTTTCTCATGAATATAAATTCAGCAACTCGGGAGATGAACCAATCATTATTTCAGATGTACAACCAACTTGTGGATGTTCTGTAGCAGAATTTACCAAAACTCCTGTTAAACCAGGAGAAGCGGGAACCATTAAAGTAACTTTCAATGCAGCTGCTAAAGGTCCTTTTACAAAATCATTTATTGTAAAATCAAACACTAAAACACCTGTTAAAACGCTTACTATCAAAGGTATCGTAGAATAAGGAAAATGTACTCCAGAATGAAACAATTCTGAGAAAAAATAAAAATATCATGGAAAGCCGACCTCAAGAGGTCGGCTTTCATTTTTTAGGACAAGCTCAGTTTTATTTGTATTTTTGTAAAGATTGAAAACATAATAAAATTATAATGCCAACTATTTCTCATAAGGGCATCAATATGCCTGCATCGCCTATTAGAAAACTAACTCCTTTTGCCGATCAGGCAAAAAAAGATGGAAAGAAAATTTACCATTTGAACATAGGCCAACCTGATATTGAAACTCCTGAAGTCATGTTAAATGCTTTAAAAAACATTGATTTTAAAGTTTGGGCTTATACCTCATCTGAAGGGACTCTTTCATACAGAACTAAATTAGCTGAGTATTATAATAAGATCCATTATAACATCACTCCAAACGACATTTTGGTTACCAACGGTGGCTCGGAAGCAATTACCATTGCGATGCAAGCCTGTCTGAACCCAGGTGAAGAAGTTATTATCCCTGAACCTTTCTATGCCAACTACAATGGCTTTGCATGTTCAGCAGACATTATCGTAAAACCAATCATGTCTGTCATAGACAATGGTTTCGCATTACCTTCCATTGCAGATTTTGAAAAAGTAATTACAGAAAAAACTAAAGCAATTGCAATCTGTAATCCAAATAACCCTACAGGTTACCTGTATTCACGCGAAGAGCTGGAGGCATTAAAAGAATTATGTCTGAAACATGATCTTTACCTATTCTCTGATGAAGCTTATAGGGAATTTTGTTATGATGGCCGCGAATTCATTTCCCCAATGCAATTAGAAGGTCTTGAACAAAATGTAGTGGTATTTGATACCGTTTCTAAACGCTATTCCGCTTGTGGAGCAAGGATCGGATGTATCATCACCAAAAACAGAGAACTTTACTTGACAGCATTGAAATTTGCTCAAGCTAGACTTAGTCCATCATTGGAAGGTCAGATCGCTGGAGAGGCTGCAGTAGATACTCCTGATAGTTATTTTGAAGCGGTATCCAAAGAATACACTGCAAGAAGAGATACATTGGTCAATGGTCTTAATAAAATTGATGGTGTCTTCTGCCCTAACCCAGGCGGTGCGTTCTATGTCATTGCAAAACTGCCAATCGATAATGCAGATAAATTCTGTCAATGGATGTTGGAGAAATTTTCTTACAACAATGAAACAGTGATGATGGCTCCGGCAACTGGCTTCTACTCCACTCCTGGAGCAGGATCGAATGAAGTCCGTTTAGCTTACGTCTTAAACCAAGATGATCTTAAAAAAGCATTGGTTTGCTTAGAAAAAGGTCTAGAAGAATATCCGGGTAGAACAATTTAAGTTTATACCTAAATCAATTTCGAAGGTCGCTAGTTTAACTAGCGACCTTTTTATTTTTCCACACAAACTTATCTTAATAATTACATAAATAACACTTATTAAAATGCTGCATTTCAGTTATTTATAAAAAATATACAACAATTTGTAATCTTTGGCGTTTATAATAGTAGAAACTAATGAATAATATATATGGATAAATTAAAGAAATTCGAATTAATGGAGAAAATATCCAGAGAATTAGAGGACATTAGAAATAGCCAGCAGGCTGTTTTAGAAAAAATCGCAAAAGTTGAAATTGACAATATAGAGTTAGGTGATAAAACTATCGAAAGCAAAATCCCTGATATCTATCAGCGAACTGCAGACAACTCTGAAGCTATTCTGGAGATCCTCAATTCCTTCCAGGAAAAAACAGATGACTTTGGAAGTAAAAATAATATCGATCAGTTGAAACAACAACAGGAAATCGATAATATGAAATAATAGAAAAGGCCTCAAATTGAGGCCTTTTTCTTTATATATCTTTTCCCTAGGATTGGGGCAATTCTATCTTATCCTTTACCAATTGAATCACAAAATTCAACTGCTCAACCTGGTTCAGTTCTGAATTATCCAGTACGATGGCATCTTCAGCCTGTCTTAACGGACTTTCTTCCCTGGTACTGTCAATATGATCGCGATGTGAAAGGTTTTCTTTCACCTCCTCCATCGTCAAAACCTCCCCTTTTGCTGACAGTTCCGCAAATCTTCTTTCCGCGCGAACCTGTGGGCTTGCCGTCATAAAGATCTTTAGGTCTGCCTTTGGAAATACCGTAGTCCCGATATCCCTACCGTCCATCACGATATTCCTTTTCTTTCCCAAATCCTGCTGTTGTTTGACCATAGCCTTACGAACAGCCTTCAATGCACTCACTTCAGAAACATATTCAGAAACTTCCATCGTTCTGATTGCGTCTGAAACGTCATTACCGTTCAGTAAGATTTGGGTCTTTTCAGGATTCGGAATAAAATCTATATGGATGTTTTCCAAAGCTGTAGACACAGCCTCCTCATCATTGATATCGATTTGGTTCTGTTGAATATATAGGGTTACTGCCCTGTACATTGCACCACTGTCGATAAAAACAAAGTTCAATTCTTTCGCCAATGCTTTTGCAACTGTACTCTTTCCGCATGATGAGAAACCATCAATAGCAATTACAAAATTCTTCATAACCATTAGTTGGTTCCTCCAATCATTACACCGGGTTTATTTACCAAAGGAATCTTGATCAGATTCTCATCAACGATACTTTCTGGTAAGAAAACATATTTCTTGTCATAAATAGTACCGTTTATATAATAACTCAACCAATATTCATTGGTCAAACCGAAAACCTGAGGATCGATCGCTTCAATTTTTTGAGAAGTCTTGGCTTCCATATCACCAATGAAATGTCTCAAAATGGTCGTTTTCACTTCCTTTCCATCCTTTATACCATACCCTTTTGAGGAAACAAGTACACTCTGGATGGCAGCTTTTTTTTCATTGATCAAATAAACATTCCAAACCTTTGTAGTCGGAGACTCAGTTTCCAGAACAACGGCAACCGAGATATCTTCAACTATATTTAAAGGTAGATCCTTCTTCATTTTATCCTATTTCTTTTTAGCAGTAGCTTTCTTAGTCGTTGTCTTTTTTGCTGTTGTTTTAGTCGCTTTCGTTGCTTTGGCAGCTTTTCTCGCCGATGGCGATTTACTGTCTTCCTCAGCCCATTTCAGTACGTCCGCATAAGTGATCTTCTCAACTTCTGTACCTTTAGGAATTTTTAGGTTCTGCTTACCAAAACGAACGAATGGTCCCCAGCGTCCATTTTCTATCTTAGCCTCTGGGTTTTCATCAAAAATCTTGATGACTTTATCCTTATCTTTCTGACGTTTTTCCTCGATGATCTGGATTGCCTGATCTTGCTCTACATCCAATGGGTCCAACCCTTTTGGCAAGGAATAGAAACTGCTGTTATGACGGATATATGGTCCAAAACGACCAATAGCAACTGTCATTTCTTTCCCTTCAAATTCCCCCACTTTTTTAGGAAGCTTGAACAATTCCAAGGCTTCTTCTAAAGTAATGGTTTCGATCATTTGACCTTTACGTAATGAAGCAAAAACTGGTTTTTCTTCATCGTCCGCCGTTCCAATCTGAACCAATGGTCCAAAACGTCCTACACGAACCGAAATCGGTTTGCCCGATACGGGATCAACACCAAGTTCACGTTCATGGGTAGCACGATCGGCATTATCTAGTGTATTCTGTACTTCCGAATGGAATGGACCATAGAAATTGGACAGCATATCGGTCCACTCCTTGAATCCTTGTGCAATCTCATCAAATTCCTTCTCTACTTTCGCCGTAAAATGGTAATCAACGATTCCTTTGAAATGTTGAACCAAGAAATCGTTCACCAAAACACCAATATCCGTTGGGAACATCTTATTACGCTCAGCCCCGGTAATTTCAGTTTTGGTCTGTGAACTTACCTGTCCGCCATTTAAGGTAAGGATCCTGTAGGCTCTTTCCTTCCCATCACGGTCTTCCTTTACCACATAGCCTCGGTTTTGAATCGTCGAAATGGTAGGTGCATAAGTCGAAGGACGACCAATACCTAATTCTTCCAATTTCTTAACCAATGAAGCTTCCGTAAATCTTGCCGGAGGTCTAGAGAACCTTTCAGTGGCATGCATGATCTCTAAATTCAGATCCTGTCCCTTACTTAACGGTGGAAGGATGGCATTATCTGAATTGTCCAAATCAATTTCATCGTTATCATCATCGGAAGATTCAAAGTAAACCTTCAGGAAACCATCAAATTTCATGACTTCTCCTGTTGCTACTAGATCTTCAGTTCTGCTGGAAATAGAAATCTTAGCCGTCGTTTTTTCAAACTCTGCTTCACTCATCTGCGAAGCAATCGAACGCTTCCAGATCAGTTCATATAATCGCTTCTCCGAATTATCCCCATCAATCGTATGATCGTTGAAGTAAGTCGGACGAATTGCTTCGTGAGCCTCTTGGGCCCCTGCACTCTTCGTACGGTATTGACGTAACTTATGGTACTTTTCCCCATAGGCATTGATAATCTCAGCTTGTGCGCCCTGTAATGCCGTGTCAGATAAGTTTACCGAGTCAGTACGCATATAGGTAATGCGTCCAGCCTCATATAAACGCTGAGCGACCTGCATGGTTCTAGCAACTGAAAATCCTAATTTCCTGCTCGCCTCTTGTTGTAAGGTCGAAGTGGTAAAAGGTGCAGATGGAGTACGCTTTGATGGTTTTGTCTCTAAACTCTTGATCTGGAACACAGCATTGGCACAATCGTTCAGAAACTGATTAGCTTCCTCTACTGTGGCAAACCTTTGTGGCAATTCTGCTTTGAAACGATCCTTGGCATTGCCAGTATTAAATATGGCAACGATCTTGAATGCAGCTTCTGCATTAAATTTATTGATATCCCTTTCGCGCTCAACAATCAATCGAACCGCTACGGATTGAACCCTTCCCGCAGAAAGTGAAGGCTTAACCTTTCTCCATAAAACCGGAGATAGCTCAAAACCAACTAACCTATCCAATACACGGCGTGCTTGCTGTGCATTGACTAAGTTAAAATCTATCTTTCTTGGTGATTCTATCGCTTTTAAAATGGCTGGCTTGGTAATCTCATGGAAAACGATACGTTTGGTTTTATCATCCTTTAATCCCAAGGTCTCAAATAAGTGCCAGGAAATAGCTTCCCCCTCACGGTCCTCATCGGACGCTAACCATACTGTCTCTGCAGATTTCGCTAACTTCTTTAACTCACTGACCAAAGCTTTTTTATCCGACGGAACCTCATATTTCTGTTTGAAATTATCTTCCGTGTCAATCGCGTCATCGGTTTTCACCAAATCACGGATGTGACCATAACTGGATTTTACTAAAAAATCTTTGCCTAAATATCCTTCTATTGTTTTAGCCTTTGCGGGTGACTCGACTATCAATAAATTTTTTGCCATTTAAATTCTTTGATTTGATGCAAAGAAAACGATTTCAAAATGGAATGCAAATTCTTTTTTATCCCCAATGGCAAAAAAGTGAGTACAATCATTTATCATTTAATCCAAATATCCAGTAAATAAAACACTGCAAAAACCACGGAAGCAATGCCATTGGTGGTCATAAATGCTCGGTCTACCTTACTTAAATCTGTCGGACTTACGATTCGATGCTGATAAATTAATAATGCCGCATAAAAGGCAACACCTATATAATATAAGGTGCCGACCGGCATATATAAAACAGGTAAAAGCACAAATATAAAGGACAGGACATGAAGCACTTCAGAGATCCTTAATGCCGTCTTTCCTCCAAAATTTGCCGGAATCGAATTCAACCCATTCGCCTTGTCAAATTCTTCATCCTGCAAAGCATAAATTATGTCAAAGCCACTGACCCATGTCAATACGGCCAATCCATAAAAAATCGGTACGATATTAAACTCCCCTGTAACGGCTAAATATGCACCAACCGGCGCCAAACCTAATCCTACCCCTAGAACAATATGACATAAAGGAGATATTCTTTTCATATAGGAGTAGAACAAAATCACGAACAAAGCTATTGGTGACAGCACAAAGCACATGAAATTGATGAAATAACAGGCAACCATAAAAACAATACAGTTTATTACCGTAAATAATAAGGCCTGCTTGGGACTGATCCGCCCCGCGGGAATATCTCGAACAGCCGTTCGTGGATTCAAAGCATCAATATCCCGATCCAAATACCTATTAAATGCCATGGCCGCATTCCTTGCCGTCACCATACACACCAACATCAAAAGGAACAATTTCCATTCAAATTGATAATCCGTCGTATGGATAGCCAAGAAAAAACCGATGATAGCAAAAGGAAGAGCAAATATACTATGTGCAAAGAGCACCAAGGACATATATTTTTTCATAAACTAGCTAAGTGGAGAAACAAAGTTATTGTTGATTTCACCTATGGTCTGTAATACATCCTCACAACCTAATTTTGTCTCTGCAGAAGTCAAGATATGTGGAGGCACTTCCTCAAACCAAACCTTCAATGCCTTTCTGAACTTGGCGATATTTTGATCCGCTTTGACCCCAGAATGTTTATCGGCTTTTGTGAACAACAAAAAGAAAGGTATCCCTTGCTCCCCTAACCAATAACAAAAATCCAAATCTATCTTCTGTGGCTCATGTCTACTGTCAATCAAAACAAATACACATTGCAAATTTTCACGCTTCGTCAAATATTCACGGATGAATTTCTCCCAGGTCGCACGGTTCTTTTTGGAAGTCTGAGCAAATCCATAACCCGGTAGATCGACCAAATACCACTCATCATTAATGATAAAATGATTGATCAACTGGGTCTTACCAGGTTTCTGTGAAGTTTTAGCCAAGCCCTTCCTACGGGTGATTGCATTGATCAAAGAAGACTTCCCTACATTCGACCGACCAATAAAGGCGTACTCCGCTTTATTCGCCTCAGGAAGCTTATTGACATCTGTATTACTGGTTAAGAATTCTGCTCGATTGATATTCATAAGGCAAAGGTACGATTAAAAACGCTTTTATTTCTTATCAGAATAATACCTAGACCGCATTCAATTCAAGAAAAATTCATAATTTCATCAACAAATCCATATATATGCTCGAAATTAAGAATATTGTTAAGCAATATGCCAATCATAAAGCATTAGACGATGTTTCCATACATGTACCTTCCGGAAAAATATTTGGCCTATTAGGCCCCAATGGCGCGGGAAAAACATCGCTGATCCGAATAATCAATCAAATTACAGCACCCGATGCAGGACAGATCCTCTTCGATGGCCAGCCATTGAACTCTTCCCATATCGGTAGAATCGGCTACCTACCGGAAGAACGTGGTCTCTATAAAAAAATGCTCATCGGTGACCAAATGATCTACCTTGCCCAACTGAAAGGCCTTAGCAAAAACGACGCAAAGGAAAAGATCAAATACTGGTTTGAAAAATTGAAAATAGAAAGCTGGTGGGACAAAAAAGTAGAGGATTTGAGTAAAGGGATGCAGCAGAAAGTACAATTCGTTGCAACTGTCCTGCATGAACCTGACCTCATTATCCTAGACGAACCTTTCTCCGGATTTGACCCCGTAAATGCGCAAGTTATACAAGATGAAATCCTTGAACTCAATAAAAAGGGAGCCACCATTATTTATTCCACCCACCGTATGGAGTCTGTGGAAGCCCTATGTGATAACATCGCACTCCTAAATAAATCAAAGGTTATACTAGAAGGCTCCGTAAAGGAAATCAAGAATAATTATAGAAATCAAACCTATAAGATCGAATACAGCTTGAAACCAGAAACCGAGCGCATTCAGCTCGATCCAACTTTATGGCAAATCATGGAAAACGAATCCAACGGCAGCAATGCCCTCACTATCCAGGTTCCTGAAGACAAATCCTTAAATGATGTATTGACCCATTTGATTCCTCAAATCGAAATCCAACAGATCTTTGAAATCATTCCTTCCATGCACGATATCTTTATTGATAAAGTAACTAAATAACAGCCGAAAAGTATATGAACAAGATATTATTAATCATTCAAAGAGAATATTTAAGTAGGGTCAAGAAAAAATCCTTCCTGCTCACTACTTTTCTGGTGCCTCTATTTTTCATAGGGATGTATGTTGGTGTATTCTTTTTGACCAAAAAGAGTTTCGAAGACTCCAAAGCATTGATATATGTAGTCGACAACACTAAAGAAGTCGGTCAACAACTCAAGAATACAGATCAGATTACATTTACCCAATCCACCCAAGAACTCAATCAGCAGATCCAGGAAATCAAGGACCTTGATGGAAATACCAATATCCTCATGATCCCTGATGACTTTTATCAAACCCACCATATTGAATTCCTTTCTTCCGGAAAACCGAATATTGGCACCAAATCCGCAGTAGAATCACAACTGGAGGATATCTTGCTAAATTATCAGTACAAGGAACTCAATATAGACGCCTCCAAGATCAAAAGCATCGACACAAAGATCAAGACTGCTGCTAAAGAAATCACAGCCTCAGGTGAAGCCAAAGACAGTGATACAAGGATTGCAATGGGAATTGCCATGGCGCTCTCCGTATTGATCTATTTATCCCTTTTCCTTTATGGAGCCCAGGTGATGCGGGGAATTATTGAAGAAAAATCAAACCGGATCATTGAAGTCATTATTTCTTCTGTCAAACCCTTCCAATTGATGATGGGAAAGATAATCGGGATCGGCTTGGTAGGCATCACCCAATTCGTCCTTTGGATTATCCTAAGTTTTGGATTGATCAGCATTGCTTCCAATACCTTGATCGATAAATCTGACTTTCAAAAAGAAATGATGCAGAATGCGCCACAAGGTGCTGAAATCCAAATGGACAATAATTCCATCATTACTGAAATCAGTACTGCAATGGACGCTGTAAATATCCCAGAACTTTTGATAACGTTCTTCTTGTTCTTTATTGGAGGATATATGCTATATAGCGCACTGTTTGCAGCAGTGGGTTCAGCTGTAGATAATGAAACAGAGGCCAATCAGTTCACGATGCCCATTACAACACCTTTATTATTGGCCTACATCCTATCTTTCGGCGTACTGGTCAATAATCCGCATGGTCCAATTGCGACTTGGTTGAGCTTTATCCCGCTGACCTCCCCTATTGCTATGCTGGTTAGGATTCCTTTTGGCGTGCCAACTTGGCAAATCATCGTATCCTTTATCCTGCTCGTCGCCGGATTTATTTTCACGACTTGGGTTGCGGCAAGGATATACCGTATCGGTATTCTGATGTACGGCAAGAAAGCCAGCTTTAAGGAACTTATTAAATGGTTCCGATACAAAAGTTAGCAACCAAAAAGATACATTTTAAAAGCCCTTCTGAAAGTTAATTTTAGGAAGGGCTTTTAAATTTTTTATACCTTTACCATCGCTGTAATTAAATACAAACAGAATTCAAATGACTGATAAAATTAATCTGTCGGTATTCAAGAAGTTCTTCTCCTCGAATACATCCGGCGGTATACTACTTTTTTTATGTGTTGTGATCTCCCTGATCATTGCAAACACCTCCTCCTCAACCGCATTCAATGAGCTTTTACAAGTTAAATTAGGTTTCGAAAACGAAACCATCCAACTACGCTACAGCCTTAAGCAATGGATTGATGATGGTTTGATGGCCATTTTCTTTCTTTTGGTAGGCCTGGAAATAAAACGTGAACTGGTGGAAGGCGAACTTTCCTCCCCTAAAAATGCAATATTGCCTATTTTGGCTGCTGTTGGTGGTGCCATTGTTCCGGCCGTAATCTATACCATTTTTAATCATGACCAAGCTTCACATCACGGTTGGGGTATTCCAATGGCAACTGATATTGCCTTTGCTCTGGCCATTATATCCCTACTCGATAAACGAGTTCCACCAAGCCTGAAAATATTCCTGGCTGCCTTGGCCATTGTCGATGACCTCTTGGCAATCTTGGTCATTGCCATCTTTTATTCTACGGAACTGCATTACACCTATTTGCTATACGCCGCAGGTATTACCGGATTATTGGTAGTTTTCAATCGTACCGGTGTAAAAAGCGTTTGGGCCTATATTATCCCAGGACTCTTCATTTGGTACTTTATCCATCACTCTGGAATCCACGCTACCATTGCCGGTGTATTGGTTGCCATGACCTTGCCAACAACACCGGATGCAACAGAATCCCCATTGGAAAAACTGGAACATGCGTTGGCAAATCCAGTAAATTTTATCATTATTCCTCTTTTTGCCCTGGTCAACACCAATATTACCATCCATAGTGAAATGGTCCACGGCCTCAATACACCACTTGGGTTAGGAATTATCCTAGGACTCTTCTTCGGAAAGACCATTGGAATCTACCTGACCACCTGGATCTGTGTAAAAACCAAATTGGCCAATCTCCCAGATATGGCCGGATGGAAACACATGATCGGCGTAGGTATGTTGGGTGGTATTGGATTTACCATGTCTATCTTCATCTCCATGCTTTCCTTCAAAGACCCTGTATTTATAGAAGAAGCAAAATTCGCAGTTCTCATAGGTTCATTAATATCAGGTACTTGCGGGTATTTATACCTATCCTTTGTGGCAAAAAAAGATAAATTTAAAGTTGATTAAAAAATAGACGTTACAACGTCCTTTTTGCATATATATTAAAAGAATGCGCGCTTATATAAAATAATATGCGCGCATTCTACTTTTAATAAATATTATATTCAATCGGATTATCGTTATGGGAAATATTAAGCTACAGATATCTGGAAATTTATAAGGAAAAAAGGCCATAAAAAAAATAAAGCTTGAGTCAATCGGGCGACTGCTCAAGCTTTAAAAAATAACCTCTTTTATGAGGTAATCAACCTAAACCTAAGACAAAGATAGAGATTTACTTATATAAATTCCAAATTTATTGAAGGATTTAAACCGTATTCTTGTATATAAAATATTTAACTTGTTGGAAATCAGGAGAATAAAATTAAAAAAATAAAGGTTTTCAAACGGGGAGAATGAAAACCTTTAATAACCAATTATAAACCTAAATTATGATACCACAAAGATAGTGTACATTTTACACATATGCAAATCTTTTTTAAAATATTTTTTCAACCCTGCCCGTTTAGGAAGAAAATTGTTTATATTATATTTGAAAAAAACATTCAGAAATATGTTTACAGGCATTATAGAAACTTTAGGAACGGTTAAGAAAATTGAGTTGGAACAAAGCAACATTCATTACTTCATCGAATCGCCCATATCCCCTGACCTTAAAATCGACCAGAGTGTTTCCCACAACGGCGTATGTTTAACAGTGGTCGGTATTGAAGAAAATACCCATCAGGTTACGGCGATTCATGAAACACTTGAAAAAAGTAATCTAGGAAAACTCAAAGTTGGCGATATAGTGAATCTTGAAAGATGTGTCAAAGTGGATGGACGATTGGATGGACATATTGTTCAAGGCCATGTGGACCAAACCGCCATCTGTACCGCCGTTGAGCCTCAGGAAGGAAGTGTCGTATATACTTTTGAATATGATGCCGCTTTGAATAACCTGACTGTAGAAAAAGGATCCATTACCGTAAATGGCATCAGCTTAACAGTAGTGAATTCTGGCAAGAATAGCTTTTCCGTAGCAATTATCCCCTATACACTGGATAACACCAACCTCAAAACCATCGAGATTGGCTCCACCGTCAATCTGGAATTTGATATCCTTGGTAAGTATGTAAGCAAACTGCTCGCTATGAGACAATAAAAAAAAATGGGCTTTTATATTGAAAAGCCCATTACTTCTTTTTTGCGTTTTGTCTTAAATTTCTCCGGTACAATATTCAGGATTTCATTCTTCAACATGTTTATCGCATGTTTCTTGACGTAATTCTGCGGTGTCACCAAGCTGATCTCCCGCACTGGCTCCGGATTCCGGAAATAGCGAACATGCGCCAATTGATCTTCATCATAGTTGGAAATACTCATCTCTGGAAGGATCGTCAGACCGCCATTGAGATCTACCATCCGCTTCAACGTTTCTACACTGCCCGTATTATAATCAAAGGTACCTTCTTTAGATTGGTTGTGCTTGAAATTACAGATATTCAAGACCTGACCCCGCATACAATGTCCTTCATTCAATAGCCATAGCTTTTCACTGGAAATATCCTCCACATTGATCATTTTCTTTTCATAAACAGAACTGCGATCCGATACATAGGCTACAAAAGTTTCATAAAACAACGGAATTTCCTGGATTCCCGGATCATGTAATGGTGTAGAAAGGATTCCACAGTCCAGTGTACCTATCTTTAATTCCTGAATGATCTGATCCGTTGTATATTCCCAGATCTGCAATTTCAACTTGTTGTATTTCTTCATGAAATTCGAAATCACGTTCGGCAATAAATAAGGAGCAACAGTCGGGATTACCCCTATCTTTAGATCTCCAGCTAACTCGCCCCTTTCAGCTTGCAGTATCTCGGAGATCTTTTTGCTCTCCGTTAGGACTGTACGCGCTTGCTCGATGATCTTTTCCCCAATTTCAGTGGGTACCACGGGCTGCCGACTTCTATCGAAAATCTTTACACCCAATGATTCTTCTAATTTTTGGATCTGCATGCTCAAAGTGGGTTGGGTTACAAAACATTTCTCAGCAGCAGCCACAAAGCTTCTATAGGTATCGACGGCAATTATGTATTCTAATTGGACTAGGGTCATGTTATAAATTTTAACTATACAAATGTAATGAAGTTATTATGCCATTTAGAATCCTAACTTAAAAAGGACATAAAACAAACAAAGCCCGGGAATCCCCAGGCTTTGTGTTAATCAACAGCTCATTTTAATGATGATGCTGCTTGTATTTCATTTCTAAATCTAAAATTATATCCCTCTTTTTACCTTCGATCAATGATAGGTTTCCGGCAACAAATACGCCCTTCTCCCCTGTCTTGGTATTCCGGATACCATAGACCGATGATTCATCTGCCGGATCTGACTCGCCTTCATAGCGATAAAGCACATCAATTTCATAAACTGCAGCCTCATCCGAAAGTTTATCAAACTCAACATTATAATCAATTGAATACCCATTCTTCGACAGATTATCTAAAGCTTCTGTCATTGTTGCATATTTAAATGTTTTATCCATTTTATATTCTTAATGTACGTTTCTTTAAAAACACATAACTTTGGCTATTGTTTCAAAATGATCATTAAATTTATTACCTCACTATGGCTCACACACCTCCCCCAGCAAAAAATACAGCTTCAGAAGCTTTTGAAAGATTACTCGAAGTCCTGAATACATTAAGGATTGAATGTCCTTGGGACAAAAAACAGACTATGGAATCTTTAAGGCACCTGACCATTGAGGAGCTGTATGAACTTACAGATGCTATCCTTGAAAAAGACTATGAAGAAATAAAAAAAGAGCTGGGTGATATAATGATGCACTTGGTATTTTATGCTCGAATTGCAGCGGAAGAAAACAGGTTCAACATCGTAGATGTCCTAAACGCGGTATGTGACAAACTGATCATACGACATCCGCACATCTATTCGGATACGGAAGTAAAGGATGATGAAGATGTGAAACAGAACTGGGAAGCCATCAAACTTAAAGAAGGAAACAAATCCGTCCTTCAGGGAGTACCGCAAAGCCTTCCAGCTCTGGTTAAAGCTTATCGGATACAAGATAAGGTTCGTGGTGTAGGATTTGATTGGGAAGATAAAACCGAAGTCTGGAATAAAGTCGAGGAAGAATTAACGGAATTCAAAGCTGAATTTGACCTTAAAAACGGAACTATCAATGCGGAAAAAGCGGAAGAGGAATTTGGTGATCTTCTATTCTCCTTGATCAATTATGCTCGACATATCGGTATCAATCCGGAAAATGCATTGGAAAAAACCAATAAAAAATTTATCCATCGTTTTACCTATCTAGAAACCCAAGCGGCCAAGAACGGACAGGTATTAAAGGACATGACACTGGAAGAAATGGATGTGTACTGGAACGAAGCTAAAAAGCTGAAATAATTGTACTTGTGTTTTTTTCTTGATAACTTTAATACGGTACAAAACCTGTCGTATGCAAATTATTTTGAAGCTCCTTAAATGGTTGGGAATCGTCATTGTGTCGGTTCTCCTCATCGCCGTTGTGTATTTATATGCCACCGGAAAAGACTTCCTGCTCAAAGGGGTCTATGTCACTTACCTACATGGCCATAAAACGGCCTATCTCGATGATTACCGCTTTTTCGACAACCATGAAATTGAAACCGGAACCCCGCAGCCCTGGAACATCTCCAAAGAATATAATAGCATTAAAATAACCGATAGCTTGAGGAGCATTCATGACCGATGGAAATCTGTGGCCTATATGATCATCCATAAAGACAGTATCTGGTTTGAAGAGTATTATGGAGGATATTCTGATTCCTCCCGATCCAACTCTTTCTCCATGGCCAAAAGCATGGTCGCCGCCCTCTTGGGAAAAACAATTGAAAGCGGACAGGTAAAGAGCCTGCAACAGAATGTCAAGGATTTTGTTCCAGAACTGATCGGCCCCTATGCAGACTCACTTAAAATGGTTGACCTCGTTTCCATGAGCTCCGGCATGAAATGGGACGAAAGCTATTACGACCCTTTTTCCATCACAACTAGATTGTACTTTGATAAAGATATCGTTGGAACTTTAGACCAGCTTCCCATCAACAACCAACCGGGACAAAAGTTCATCTATAAAAGCGGAGATACCCAATTACTTGGAATAGCGTTACAACGAGCTACAAAAAAGAGCTTATCGGAATTGCTTTCCCAATATTTCTGGAAGCCAATGGGAGCTGAGCATACTGCACTTTGGCAGGTTGACAGCAAAAAATACGGAATTGAAAAAGCCTATTGCTGTGTAGCCTCCAATGCCCGCGACTTTGCCCGATTCGGCAAATTGTACATGGACCACGGAAACTGGAATGGTCAGCAGCTTTTGGACTCTGCCTATATCAAACAATCTGTCACCAATACCTTTGCAGACTCTCCGGAATATGGATATGGCTGGTGGATTGGTAAATACAAGGACAAAGATTATTTCTATATGGATGGCCACCTTGGCCAATATGTTATTTCGATCCCGCAGGATGACCTGATCATTGTTCGTTTAGGTCATGGCATCGGTGGCAAGCCAAGATCCAATCCAGGTTCCGCATTCTATAATTTCATTGACCAAGCCTATATCATGCTTGGCGACAGAATCAAATAAAATTACCCAAACTACTGAATTAAAGCAGTTTTAAAGATAATATTTGTATTTTTGCCCCAATGAAAGAATTAGCCGTCATCTTTGATATGGATGGTGTAATTGCCCACACTAATCCATACCACGCCAAAGCCTTTGAAGCATTTTTTGATAAGTACCAAATCCCTTATTCCGATGAGGAATTTGAAAAACATATGTATGGCAAACATAACAGCTATATATTTACCCACTTCTTTAAAAGACCCATTGCTGGACAGGAACTTTTAAACCTTGAAATGGAAAAAGAAGGCCTGTTCAGGGAAATATATAAAGTGGAAGCGAAACCAATCCCCTTCCTTCCAGATTTCTTGAGCAACTTAAAAGACAACGATATTAAACTGGGAGTTGCGACCTCTGCTCCACGTGCTAATATGGACTTGATATTGGACGCCCTGGACATCCGTAGTTTCTTTAAGTCAACCCTCGGATCCGAAAATGTGGAACTGCACAAACCTCATCCTGAAGTTTACCTGAAATCAGCAAATAACCTGAATATGGATCCGCAAAACTGTTTTGTGTTTGAAGATTCTTTTTCCGGTGTTACTGCTGGTCTAAATGCCAATATGAATGTCATTGGGGTCCTAAGTTCCCATAAGAAAGAAGATCTGCCTGTTTGTCTCGAATATATCGACGACTATAAATACATGAATGTCGACAGGCTAAAATCACTTTACAAAGAGAATGTGGGATAATGCATTAGAACTGATCCCATCTCCAGCTGCATGGATACTCTACTTTTTCTGTGCCATGCTCATTGGCGTTTCTAAAACCGGCATCCAGAACGTAGGAACTTTTACGATCCCAATGTTTGCTCTTCTTTTTGGAGCCAAATTTTCTACAGGGATCGTTCTGATTCTCCTCTGCATGGCAGATCTCCTTGCGGTGATCTATTATAGGAAACAATTTATTTGGTCCGAAATTAAATCCATGCTCCCCTTTTCCATGATCGGACTTTTTATAGGTCTCTTTGTCGGAGAATATATTGACGATGGCACCTTTAAGTTTATCATGGGGGCCTGTATCTTCATCTCCGTCCTGTTGATGATCTGGGGAACCAACAAAGCCAAGAAAAACCATGACGCTAGGGATTTCACCGACAATTGGTGGTATTCTCCTTCCTTCGGTCTCTTGGTCGGATTCTCAACGATGATCGGAAATGCCGCAGGTCCAGCCCTCACCATTTACCTGCTGACCCGCAAGCTCAACAAAGTAACCTTGGTCGCAACCGGAGCTTGGTTTATCATGATCCTCAACTTCTCCAAGATACCCCTCCAGCTTTTTGTCTGGAAAAACCTGACCTGGGAAGGCATCATCCTAAATTGCCTTGCCATTCCTTTTATCCTGCTAGGAGGCTACATCGGCATAAAACTGGTCAAGATCATTCCTGAAAAAGAATTTAAGATCGTCATTCTGGCATTGGTGATTATATCATCGCTGATGTTGATGTTTGGGTGATTTTAGACATAAGACATAAGACACAAGACACAAGACACAAGACACAAGACACAAGACATAAGACATTAGAGCATTTTCACCATCAGAAATATTGAGGCACGAAAAATCTCGGAAACATACCTTTTATTATCCTCAAATCCATCATGTTGAGGCACGAAATATCTAGGAGCCATACCCTTTATTATCCCCACACCTGTCATGTTTAGGCACGAAACATCTCGGAACCATGCCTTTTATTGTCCCCATGCCTGTCATGTTGAGGTACGAAACATCTCGGAACCATGCCTGTCATGTTGAGGTACGAAACATCTCGGAACCATGGCTTTTATTGTCCCCATGCCTGTCATGTTGAGGCACGAAACATCTCGGAACCCTGCCTGTCATGTTGAGGCACGAAACATCTCGGAACCATGCCTGTCATGTTGAGGTACGAAACATCTCGGAACCATGCCTGTCATGTTGAGGTACGAAACATCTCGGAACCATGCCTTTTATTGTCCGCATGCCTGTCATGTTTAGGCACGAAACATCTCGGAACTATGCCTATTATTTTCCCCGCGCCAGTCATGTTGAGGCACGAAACATCTCGGAACTATGCCTATTATTTTCCCTGCGCCAGTCATGTTGAGGCACGAAACATCTCGGAACTATAGATAATAAGAATCTAAATAAAGATTACATTGGCGTACAGGTCCTGGACCTTCGGTCCAGAATGACAGGACATTTTGGTGGAGAACCGTACAGATTCCTCACTGATCGTTCAGAATAAGAGTAAACAAAAAACACTTCCCTAATCCCTTTATTCGTGACTCATATCCAAATCTTGGTCTATCCTCTAATCCTTTCCATCCTGGTTCAAATCCAGATCTTGGTCCATCCTCTCATCCATTCCATCCTGGTTCAAATCCAGATCTTGGTCCATCCTCTCATCCTTTCCATCCTGGTTCAAACAAAAAAAGACACAAGAAAGTTCTAATTTCTTGTGTCTATTGTCTTATGTCTAAATACCAAAAGGGAGTCTTCTACGACTCCCTTATTGGTTTTTATTAAAATGATGTTGTATCAACCGGAACTTCTGAATTTTCGGTTTCAGGAGCTTTATCGATCAACTCCATAAACTGATCCAGTTTAGGGGTAATGATAATCTGTGTTCTACGGTTTTTAGATTTACCATCTGCGCTGGCGTTGCTGGCGACAGGGTTATATTCACCACGTCCACCGGCTGTCAAACGCTTAGGATCAACTCCATAGGTGTTCTGCAATGCTTGAACGACTGATGAGGCTCTCAATGTACTTAAATCCCAGTTGTTGCGGATATTAGGCTTTGAGATCGGATCCGTATCGGTATTACCTTCGATCAGCACATCGTAATCTTTGTAATCTTGGATGATCTTGGCAATTTTCGACAAGGTCTCTCCTGCACGGTCTGAAATCTCATAACTACCTGACCTATATAACATATTATCAGACAATGAAATATAAACCACACCTTTTAATACTTGAACATCCACATCGTTCATTTCTTCACGACTTAATGAACGTGTCAAGTTGTTTGTCAACACCATATTAAGTGAATCACTTTTTTGTTTGGTGTTTACTAAGTGCTGAATGTATTTATTGGAAGCATTGATTTCATCGACCAATTTGGAAATATTGACATTTCCTTGGGTATTTTGGTTGATACTGTTATCCAATGTTCCCTGAAGTTTAGCTAAGGCCTCTCTTAAGCCCGCATTGTTCTTGCGTTCTTGCTCAAGTTGTTCCTCCAAGCTCTTCACTCTGGTTTTACTTTCTGCAAGGTCTAACTGACTCTGATTATATTTATCACCCAGTTCCTTATATTGAGCTTCCAAAGCTCGGTGAGTCTTCTTGCTTACACCACATGAAGTAATAAACAAGGCTGACATCAACAGTAATGGTACGCTAATTCTTTTAATCATAACGCTTGATTTTGTTTGTATTCTTATAATGTTACGCTACTGTTAAGCAAAAGGGATGCCTTTTATGCAAAATTAGCATTCCGCCAAAACAGATTTTCTAAATAATCCCCTGTTTTACCCCTATAAGCAGCGAATATTTAAAAATATTTTATTTTAAAGTTTTCAGGAAAAAGCTGTATCGATTGAATACTAAGCTTTTATAAAGATTATCAAAAAAGTCAGGTAACGATTTGGTAACGGTGCTTATTGCTTTGTTTTTCAATACATTTCCGTTCGCTCGTAGCAAATATACATATTTTTCAGAAATCCGTCCCAATCAACTATATTTTCTTAAAATATCAATACATATTAAACCAAATAGACATCTTAAAGATGTCTATTTTTATTTTGTAATTCTTGTACTTGTATTTTTTATTTGTGAATTCAAAATATTTTCATTATCTTTGTACAAGAATTACTAAAACAAAAAAAACCAAATTCTACTGCACATAGATTTGGTTTTAAGATATTTTTGATGTTTGACTTGTAAAATCCCGTATTGCGCTTAACAATACATCTCCTGAGGCTAGTCACCTCATTATGGGTTAGAGTATTATAGTCTGTTTCGTTTAGCAAAACTATGTATTAATATGTATATACACAAGTTTTCATTGGTTATAATGCTCTATTAAGCAATTTTTATAAATATTTAAATCTAAGCTAATGGCAGCAAACACAGTTTTAGCAGCTTTAGGTATGGCTGCTGGTAAGGTTATCATAAAAAAAGCAACAGAATCGTTGCTAGATAACAAAAATCAAATTTATACCTATTTACAGTCCAATTTTACAAAGATAAAAAATGAGGATGTTCGATTTTCTATCAGTTATTTAATCAGAATTAAAATTCCTGGTACTTCTAAATTTTTGTTAGTTCGTGGTCACCGTATTAAAGACCAACTACAACCTGTAGGTGGTGTTTACAAAAAAATTAACGGTTTTTCAGAATTTGAAAAATGGGGATATAAGGAAGATTGCGGAGCGAAGGGAATCAAATCGGATGAAATTAGCAAAGACGATTTACGTTTTCGAGTGAAAGGTGAACATGCTTTAGATGTTATTAAATGGTTTGAATCCAGAAAAAACCGTGAAACAACCTATGACCGTGAATTCAACGAAGAGCTTATTGAAGACCATGGATTTGATAAAGATATTTTTTACTCCAAATCATTCAGAGAGGTGCAAAAAACGATGAAAGTATTTGGTTACAGTACTTTTCATCAATGTTATGAAGTTTTGATTTATGACATTGTTGAGTTTCTTCCAACTCCGGAACAAGAAGTAGAACTGAAGAGACTTTTAAAAAATCCTCGCAAATTAGGCAGTGATTTCATGGTAGTAGACATCAGCGAAATCGAAAGATTGTTAGTAATTGAAAATGAAGAACAAATTGCTAAAATTGGAGAACACACAAAATACTTAATCAATGAGAAATAATTATACAAAATACAAAGAAGAAGAATTTAAAAAGGAAGAATTACTTGCTATTGCAGCGGCTAATTTAGAATTAGATGACACCAGAAAAGAACAGATGATTTCTGCTTATAAAGCAGTGAATGATGTTTTTGATAAAGATGAAGAATTTTTTAAAGATTACACAGTTAATGTGTATGCACAAGGTTCTTTGTTAATAGGAACAACTATTAAGCCATTACCAGGTAAAGAATTTGATTTAGATATTGTTTTAAAATTAGATGATTCTTATTTAAATCATACACCCAAAGAAATTTATGACGAAGTTTTCCGTGTTTTAGATAATCATGGAACCTATTCACCACTTCTTCAGAAGAAAAACCGTTGCATTAGAATCAACTATAATAGCGATTTTCACATGGATATTCTATCTGGATGTAAAATCACTTCAGACAGCACAAGATTGATGATACCAAATGATAAAACCTTAATGGATTGGTCTCGCACAGATCCAAAGGGGTATGATGCTTGGTTTAAAAATATTTCTGAAAAGCATAAATCTCAATTTATGCTTACAGAACGATTTGTGATGCTTACAGAAGCAAAAGTAGAAACTGAGGATTTGCCAAAAGATGTATATGTTAAATCTCCATTGCAAAGAACGGTGCAAATTATAAAACGTTACCGTGATTTGTATTATGAAAATAAAGATTTAGCTAAAACACCTGCTATTTCAAGTATTGTATTAACAACTTTACTGGCTCAGAGCTATAATGAAGAGTTATCAATTCAAGCAGCACTTAAAAATGCGATGGCAAAAATGAAACATTTAGCTGACGATTATAAGTATAAAGGAATTCGATTTCAGGTTTATAACCCAATAGATTTATATCCAGATAAGGAGAAGCGTGAGAATTTCACTGATTCTTGGACTGATAAGCATTACGAAAGTTATGTGGGATTTGTAACAGATTTAGAGAGAAAGGTCAGTACGTTTTTATCCAACTCTACCAATGAGCAGAATTACAAAGATTTATTTGGAAACGGATATTACAAACAAAACATCCAAACTTTGGTTAAGTTGGAAGAAAGTTTTAAAGGGAATCCTCAATTAGCCGCATTGCTTTCTGGAACAGCTTACACAGACTCAAGTGGTCAAATTAATACCTCATCAGGTGTAAAAAATGGAAGTCATGGATTTTATGCTGAATCCTAAAGAGCGTGCTAAAAAATACTGGATGGGATTTTTGTATAAAACGATGATTGAATGTGAAAAAGAATTCAAATGGTTATCTTTTGAGGTTAAAGGGAAATTACTTGAAGGAAAGGGCACATTGGAATTGAATAACAGAAAATATCATTTGAAATTGCTATGTTCTCCATTTTTCCCCAATAGATTTGAAAGAGTAATGGTAGAAACTAAAAATCTTATAAAATGTGCGGATACACATTTTAACGGTGATGGTTCACTTTGTTTGTATCATCCAGTTTTTGATTTAAAAGGTAGACCTTATCTTGATTTAGTAGAAGTCATTCCGTGGATATCTGAATGGATATATTATTATGACAAGTATTTGGAATATAAAGTTTGGTTAGGTCCCGAATATCCTCATAATTGATGTTAATTTGCAAGTTCTCTGTTCTTTTACAGAACGGAGAGCTTGTTTAAAAATAAAGAAATGAACAAAAAGTTTAAATTATCAGATATTGTTAATATAAGGTCGGGAATGGTGGTTCCTAAAACCGTTAACAATGATGAAAAGCAACTGACCGATGCCTATGTTAGAATGGTTGGAACTTCTGATTATGATGATGACGGGAATTTAAGAAAGGATCTTGAAGCTAACGTTTTGATAAAGCCGGCTATCGAAAAAAATTTTTTACAATATAACGAGGTTTTGTTCAATGCCAAAGGAAGACGCTTTTTTGCCACCTTATTCCGCAATGAATATTCATTTACTATTGCCAGTGCTTCTTTTCTGGTTTTAACTATTCAGAATGATCTTATTCTGCCTGAATTCTTGGTTTGGTATCTGAATCATCCTGAAACATTAAAAGTATTTGCTTCTAAAATGACGACCCAAAATATTCCCTCGGTCACAAAACAAGAATTAGGAGACTTGGAAATTATTATTCCTAATTTAGACACACAAAAGCAGATTATAAAATTAGATTTCTTAAAAAAAGAACAAGTTGTTATTCAAAAGGAGTTAATCACTCTTAAAGAAAATTTAATCAATACAGTAACTTATAAAAAACTACAAAATGAGTACTAAAGTAAGTCAAAAAGATATAAACAATACCGTATGGAAAGCTTGTGACACATTTCGTGGTACAATCGACCCTTCTCAATATAAAGATTACATACTCACCATGTTATTTCTAAAGTATGTAACCGATGTGTACAATGAGAAAAAAGAAGAATATGCCAAAAAATATGAAGGAAACGAAGAGCGTGTAAAAAGAGCATTGGAGCGAGAGCGTTTTATAGTCCCTGAAGAATCAAGCTTTTATTTTTTATATGAAAACCGTAACAATCCAAAGATTGGGGAAATGATCAATCATGCTTTAGCGGAATTGGAGGAAGCAAACAGAGAAAAATTAGGCGGTCACGATGGATCTAATATTTTTAGAAATATTGATTTTAACAGTTCTAATTTGGGAGATGCAAAAGGCAAAATAACCAGATTACGTAATCTATTGAACGATTTTTATTCTTTAAACCTTTCTTCTTCTCATTTAGAGAATAACGATGTCATTGGAGGAGCCTATGAATTTTTGATTGCTAATTTCGCATCTGATTCAGGGAAAAAAGCAGGAGAATTCTTTACTCCAGCGGAGGTTTCTACATTATTGGCTAAGTTAACCAAATCTAAACCAGGTTCACGTATTTATGATCCTACTTGTGGTTCAGGCTCTCTTTTAATCAAAGCAGGACGCCAGGTGGGTGATAATAACTTTTCGCTATATGGTCAAGAAGCAAATGGTAGTACTTGGGCATTGGCTGTAATGAATATGTATCTGCATGGCTATGATAGTGCTGTGATACGTTGGGGAGATACGTTGAGAAATCCAAAGCACAAGGAAGGAGATGCTTTAATGTTATTCGATACGGTAGTAGCCAATCCTCCTTTTTCATTGGACAAATGGGGAGCCGATGATTTGGCAAGCGACTCTTACAATCGTTTCTGGAGAGGTTTGCCACCAAAATCTAAAGGAGATTGGGCTTTTATTTCACATATGATAGAATCATTGAATAATACTGGTAAAGCAGGTGTAGTTGTACCACATGGTGTATTATTCAGAGGAGCTGCTGAAGGAAAAATCAGAACTAAGACCATTGAAGAAGATTTGATTGAAGCAGTGATAGGCTTACCTTCCAATTTGTTTTTTGGCACAAGTATTCCGGCTGCTATTCTTATTTTCAACAAGCAAAAAGTAAACAAAGAGAAAGTACTGTTTATTGATGCCAGCAAAGATTTTGTACCGGGGAAAAATCAAAACTCCTTAGGGGAAAAACACATTCAGCATATTACAGATATTTTTACGCAGTTTCATGATCAGGCAATGGAAACAGGAATTGTTGAAGAAAGATTCGCTTATATAGCCAGTTTTGAAGAAGTAAAGGAGAATGATTTCAACCTCAACATTCCTCGTTATGTTGATACTTTTGAACCAGAACCCGAAATCGACATTCAGGCAGTGATGCAGGAAATCAAATCTTTGGAAGCAAAACGAGATGAGTTGGATAAGGAAATCGGTGGATACTTGAAAGAGCTGGGTATTGATTTTTAATTTTTTAAATCCTTAATGTTTTTACTAACGAAAATTGAGTCATCGAGATGGAAAATAAAAAATTAAAAGTAGGTAACGTTCCCCATTTGAGATTTCCGGGGTTTGAAGGGGAATGGGAAACGAAGAAGTTGGGGGAGATTATGGATTTCAAAGTAACCAACTCATTTTCTCGTGATAACCTAAATTATGAAAATGGATTTGTGAAAAATATCCATTATGGTGATATTCACACTAAATATCAAACATTGTTTGATATTGCTAATGAAGTTACTCCATATATAAATAATGAAATAAACATCCACAGAATTTCAGAAGAAAATTATTGTCAAGAGGGAGATGTCATTTTTGCAGATGCTTCCGAAGATTTAAAAGATGTAGGAAAAAGTATTGAAGTTATCAATCTAAATGGAGAAAAACTTCTGTCTGGTTTGCATACTTTGTTAGCAAGACCTCAAAAGAACATTTTTTATTTAGGTTTTAATGGTTATTTATTCAAGTCTAATTCAGTACGAACTCAAATACAGAAAGAGTCACAGGGGACAAAGGTTTTAAGTATTAGTACAGGACGTATTTCAAAAATAAAATTGTCATTCCCAAATCTCAAAGAACAGCAAAAAATCGCCTCATTCTTTTCTCTAATAGATCAAAGGATTGCAACCCAAAACAAAATAATTGAGGAACTGAAGTTATTAAAGAATACGCTTAGTAAGAAGTTATTCTCTGGTCAATTGAAGTTTAAAGATGAGTTCGGAAATAATTTTCCTGAGTGGGAGTCGAAAGAATTATCAGAAGTTATGTCTGTTCCAGAAAAAATAAAATCAAGAAATATTGACAAAAGTAGATTACTTACTGTAAAACTTCATTTAAAAGGTGTTTCTCAAAATGATAATACAAATACTTTATCATTAGGTGCAACAAATTATTTCATTAGAAAGAAAGGGCAATTTATTTACGGAAAGCAAAATCTGTTTAACGGAGCTTTTGGTATAATTCCTGATGAATTTGATGGATTTTTATCTTCTGGAGACGTACCTGCTTTGGATATTAACCATTCAAAAATTAACACTGCATATCTTCTATATTTTTTAGGGAGAGCAGATTTTTACAAAAGATTAGAAGATTTGGCAACAGGTTCTGGAAGTAAACGGATACATGAGACTACATTATTAGGAGTCAAAATAGATTTTCCGACAATTGAAGAGCAACATAAAATAGCTAACTTCTTATTATCTATCGATGGAAAAATTGAAATTGAAACCAATATTTTACAGAAGTTAGAGAGACAAAAGACATACTTTTTAGCCAATTTGTTTATATAAATAAATTGGCTAAAAGATATTGTTTCTGCTTAATTAATAGCATATGAAATTCAAATTCAGTTTTTATTTTATCGTCAATACTTGATAGAAAATCTGCAACATATGTTTGTTGAATATAATTTGGCAATTGTATTTCCATAGGTTCAATTTCGGAGATGTAATGTCTTTTGTGTTCATTTGAGGATAGATTTAAAAATGACAAATACTCAAATACAAACTTTAGGTTCACATTTGGTTTAGCTGTCAAAATTTTAATTGCTGATGATTTTACTTTGAATAGAAAATCCACAAACTTTATATCCATTGTAAAATCATCGAAAATGATAGATTGTCCTTTGTCATAAATACCAAATTCTTCATCGGTATATCCTAATACAAAAGATTTATTTGCAGTTAGAACTGGAATTAACGAAATATCAGATGAATAATCTGTATTTGTTACCAAATATTTAGTTGGCTGTTCATAGTTTAAAGTATCCTTAACTTGAACCAAATCATTTTTTTGATTAAGAATTTGTTCATATAGCTGATAGCGAATCGTATTCACATAGGAAATTAAATCCTTAATTATGCCGTTATCGGCAAAAATTAAGAAATATATAGTTGTAATTTATTGTATATTTGCCGATAACGGCATCTATAATCAAAAGCTATGAATTATATTTCAGTAAGTGAGTTTGCAAAAAAATGGAATGTTCCAGAACGAACCGTCCGGAATTATTGTGCTACAGGAAGAATTAAAGGAGCTTTTTTAACAGGTAAAACATGGAATATTCCCGATGATGCGATATTACCTGAGAAAGCAAATAAGAAGAAATTTAGTGATAATCAATTACTCAATCATCTCAAAGAACAAAAAGAAATGAAGCTCAAAGGTGGTATTTATCACCGTACGCAAATCGATCTGACTTATAATTCAAACCGGATAGAAGGAAGCAAGTTGACTCATGATCAAACCCGATATATTTTTGAAACAAATACTATCGGAGCTTCTAAAGAAAGCGTTAATGTAGATGACATCATAGAAACAACCAACCACTTTCGATGTATTGATTTAATCATTGATAAGGCAAAATCTAAATTATCAGAATCATTTATAAAGGAATTACATTATCTACTGAAGTCAGGAACATCTGATAGTCGAAAAGACTGGTTTAATGTTGGCGAATACAAAAAACTTCCTAACGAAGTAGGTGGCAATGAAACTTGTTCACCTAAAGAGGTGACGACAAAAATGAAAGATTTACTTTCTGGTTACCACAGTATTGAACAGAAAACTTTTGAAGATATTATAGACTTTCACTACCAGTTTGAAATCATTCACCCTTTTCAGGACGGAAACGGGCGTGTTGGTCGGTTAATCATGTTTAAAGAATGCCTTGCTAATAATATTGTGCCCTTCATTATCGATGAAGATATTAAACTGTTCTACTATAGAGGTTTACAGGAGTGGATTAATATAAGAGAATATTTGTTAGATACTTGTCTTACAGCTCAGGATAATTACAAAGCTATTCTTCAATATTTTGAAATAGAGTTTGATTAGATTTGAGATATTATTTCCCATAGTAAAGGGCTAAGGGAAAAGCTATTTTCTCAAGAGACCAGATTCAGAGAATTTAAGGATGAATGGAAACTGAAGAGGTTAAGAGAGATAGGAGAAACTTTTAATGGTCTTTCAGGAAAAACTAAAGACAATTTTGGAATAGGTAAACCATATATTCAGTACAAGCAAATTTTTGATTCGTCCAAAATTCAAATAGGAAATTGTGGACTTGTAGAAATTTTAGAAACTGAAAATCAGAATAATGTGCAATATGGAGATGTGTTTTTTACTATATCCTCTGAAACACCTAATGAGATTGGAATGTCTTCAGTCTTATTAGATGAAGTTAGCGAAATGTACCTAAATAGTTTTTGTTTTGGGTATAGACCTTTATCATCTCAGATTCTTAACCCACTTTTTTCAAGTTATTTATTCAGAAGCTCTACCTTTAGAAATGAAATAGTTAAGTTAGCGCAAGGAAGTACTCGGTATAATATGTCTAAAATTGAATTAATGAAATTGACTATCTTATTACCTTGCTTGGAAGAACAAATTTTTATTGCTAAACTTCTTTATTCCATTGAATTAAAAATAGAAACCGAGAAAAAAATTTTGGAGGAATACCGTTCTCAAAAACAATATTTGTTACAGAACCTGTTTATATAAACAGGTTCTGTAACAAATGCTTTTTCTGTAATTCATATTTTTGTAATAAGATTTTTTGAATGTTTATTTTCTCATCAATTGATGATAGTAATTGTTCTATATTACGCTGTTCATCAAATGATGGGCAAAAAAATAATGATTCTCCATAATCTTTGAAATAAATATGAGGAATACCAGACCCAACTTTATATTTTTCAAAGGTGAAGAATTTTAGACTGTAAAAAATATACTTTAGATTCGTACCTGATTTTGCAATAAAATAATTTAAAGTTCCATATTGAAGTATTAAGCCGGGCAGATCAGAAAAAAATAATGAACTATATACAAGAACATTTTACATTCAGAAACTTAGGTGTTTATATCTGTTTGAGTGAAGGTATGCGTATTGGAGAAGTGTGTGCCTTAACCTGGGAGGATATAGACACCGATAATGGAGTTATCAGTGTTAATCGCACAATTCAGCGTATTTATGTGATCGAAGAAGGAAACCGTAGAACGGAACTCATTTTAGATACGCCAAAAACTAAAAACTCTATTCGGGAAATTCCAATCAGTAAAGATTTATTGAAGATATTGAAACCATTTAAAAAAATCGTTAATCCATCATTTTTTGTTCTGACAAACGATGTTAAACCTACAGAACCTCGAACATACCGCAGTTATTATAAAAACTTAATGAAAGAACTCAATATGCCGGAACTAAAATTTCATGGTCTAAGGCATAGCTTCGCCACAAGATGTATCGAAAGTAATTGTGATTACAAAACTGTGAGTGTACTCTTAGGGCATTCCAACATCAGTACCACTTTAAATCTCTATGTTCATCCTAATATGGAGCAAAAGAAGAAAGCAATTGAGCAAATGTTTAAGGCATTAAGGTAGTTGTGAGGGGATAATTATGAGTTATGATAGTCATTTTTATTACATTTGTAGATATATCGTAACTCATAATCTCTAATGGCTTTTACCGAAGATAATATATCACAAATTCCGGCACTCAAACTACTTATTAATTTGGGGTATAGTTACTTATCTTCCAGCGAAGCCTTACAACTTCGAGAGAATAGAGAAAGTAACGTGATCTTAACTGATATCCTCCGAGAGCGTTTGATGTATATTAATGATATTAAAATCGGAAGCAAAAAAACGAAGTTTGAACCAGCAAATATTGAAAAAGCTATCCAGAAAATTCAGGATATACCGCTTTCTGAGGGATTGGTTCAAGCTTGTAATCAAATCTATAATTTGTTGGTATTTGGACATGCTTTAGAACAATCTATTGATGGTGACAAAAAAAGTCATACCATTCAATATATTGATTGGGAAAATCCTGCTAACAATTATTACCACGTATCGGAAGAATTTTCGGTATTACGTACAGGACGAAAAGATACGTACCGACCTGATATTGTTTTATTTGTCAATGGTATTCCATTAGCTGTTATAGAGTGTAAAAGTCCAACAATTAAAGAACCAATAAAACAGGCAATTTCCCAGCATATCAGGAACCAACAAGAAAATGGTATTCAAAGTTTGTATGTGTATAGTCAGGTATTATTAGCAACGTCTCTGTTAGAAACTAAATATGCCACTACAAACACGAAAGAAGAGTTTTGGGCGATCTGGAAAGAAAAGGAAACACAGTTTGTTGACAGTTTAGATAGATTAGTAAATACCGCTTTATCAAAGGATATAGAAAGAAAACTTTTCTCAAATCCAGATATTAGAACTAAATCAGACCATATTGCATACCAAGAAAAGTATCAACAATACGTAGCACCTACCCAACAGGATATTTTTATCCAAGGTTTGTTAAGTCCTGAGCGTTTATTAACTATTGTTAAGGACTTTATTCTGTTTGAAGCTGGTGTTGTCAAAAAAATTGCCCGCTTTCAGCAGTTCTTTTCCATCAACAAAATCATTGAACGGATAAAACCTGTTCGTAACGGTAAAAGAAAAGGAGGGGTTATCTGGCATACACAAGGTAGCGGAAAATCTTTGACAATGGCAATGCTGGCTCGTAAAATTCAAGACACAATAAATAATCCTCAGATTATTTTAGTAACAGATAGAATTGATTTAGACGGACAGATCACAAAAACATTACAAAAAGTAGAAGTCGATGTCATCAATGCCGCATCTGGTAAACAGTTAGTGAGCTTACTGAAAGGTAATGGGGATTTTGTAATTACCACTATTATTAACAAGTTTGATGCAGCAGTCAAAAGTTTACCAGATAATCAATTAACCAGTCACAATATTTTTGTATTAATTGATGAAGCACACCGAACACAGCATGGTATTTTTAATGTGAATATGGAAAAAGTATTACCTAATGCTTGCTTTATCGTGTTTACAGGAACGCCGTTGATGAAAAAACAAAAGAACACTGCGAATAAATTTGGAGGTATAATAGATACTTACCCCATCTCAGAAGCAGTTGAAGATGGTGCTATTATTCCTATTTTATATGAAGGAAGATTGGCTGTACAGGATGTAAACCGAAAAGTGCTTGATAAAAGTGTGGATATGGTGATGGAAGATCTTGAAGAATATCAACGTGCCGATCTGAAAAAGAAAATGAGCCGGGCAGGGTTGATTACCAAAACGGAACAAAACATTGATCAAATTGCTTTTGATATCAGCAAACATTTTCAGTCAAACTGGGGAAAAGATAAAACTGGAATACATTCAGGTTTCAGAGGAATGGTGGTTTGTCCAGACAAATTAACTGCCGTTAAATACAAGAAAGCATTTGACCTGATCGGGAAAGTAAAAACGGAAGTGGTAATGTCGGCTCCCGATACAAGAGAAAATAATGAAGACGTACACAGCTCTGAATCACCCGAAGTCACTCAATATTATGAGTTATTAAAAACAAAATACGGTCAGCGGATAGATGAAGATATCATACAACAATACGAAAAAGGTGAAAATATTGAATTACTGATTGTTATTGATAAGCTTCTTACCGGGTTTGATGTACCTCAGACGATTGTGATGTATTTATGCCGTAAGTTACGGGAACATACATTGCTTCAGGCAATTGCCAGAGTAAACAGAGTTTTTCCAGGCAAGGATTATGGATACATTATTGATTATGCAGGTATAATGGAAGAGCTTCAGGAAGCTTTGGAGAATTATTCTGGGGATGATAATTCTTTTGATCCAAAAGATCTGGCAGGTTCTTTAACGGATATTTCTGAAGAAATAAATAAATTACCTCGTGCTCATACTGATTTGTTAAATATTTTCAAAACCATTAGCAATAAGCAAAATATCGATGAATATATAGTCTTCTTATCTGACCAGTCTATAAGAGATGATTTCTATAATAAATTTAATGTTTTTGCCAGAATACTAAAGGTAGCATTGTCTTCTATTGACTTTCATAACCAAACACCAGAGCAAGAAATTAAGCAATATAAAGACGATCTTAAAAAATTTGCAGGTATTCGTGTAGCAGCAAATTCGATCTATCTGGATAAAATCAGTTTTACACAATACGAAAAGCAATTGCAAAAATTGCTGGATCAGCACGTCATTACAGAAGAAATCATCCGTTTAGTGGAACCTCTGAATATTCTAGATACGGAAGCCTTTGCTGAAGAAGTTGAAAAACTCGTAGGGCCAAGAGCTAAAGCTGAAAAGATTGCAGCTGCAACTTCAAAATATTTATCGATCAATATTGATGCTAATCCTGCGTTATTCAAAAAACTATCTGAACTAATCAGCGAAACTATTGCAGAAATGCGTGCGAATCGTCTGTCTGAAATTGAAGCATTAAGAAGGTTGACCGACTATAAAGAACAAGCTGCAAAAGGTTTTTCTGATGATATTCCAGATGATATTAAAGAAAAAACTAGAAATATTGCTGTTTTTCAACTGCTAAAGCAAGAAAGTTATTTAATCGATAAAGAAGTAGAAATTACAAAAATGTTTGATGAAATTGTTACAAAATTTGAAGTTGTAGATTGGCATAAACGCACTGACATTATCAATAAAATCGAATTAGATTTTGGAGATTATTTAATGGATGTCTTTGATGTTTCTATGGCTAAGGCAGATGAATTAACAAAAAAATTAATTGATATTGCCATCGCAAACAGATAATGAAAGAAAGCATTCAATACGGAAAACAAAAGATAGAATTTGAATTACAATACTCTAATCGCAAAACGATTGGTATTAAAATATTGCCAGACACTTCTGTCTTTGTTGTAGCTCCATTAGAAATATCGTTGGGAAAAATTAAAGAATCACTTTTAAAAAAAGCCCACTGGATATGCAAACAACAGTCTTATTTCTTGAATTTTGATGCAACAGAAATTTCCTATGAAATAAAATCGGGGTATTCTATTTTATATTTAGGAAGGCAGTATAAATTAGTTGTTGAAAAATCTGAGAAGGAAGAAGTCACCTACAAAGGAAATCTGTTTTTAATTACAGTAAAAAATAAGGAAAAAGCACAGATGTTTTTCGATGAGTGGTTAAAACAAAGAGCATACAGTAAAATAAGCGAAATAGCAAAACCTATCATTAAAAAATTTTCAGAACGCTTCAAGGCTCCGAATGACATTTATTTTCAGGATATGCCCACCCGATGGGGAAGTTGTACTATTAAAAATAAACTTATCTTCAATCCTAAATTAATTCACACTCCTAAAAGGTGTATTGAGTATGTCATTATGCATGAATTGTGTCATACGGTTCATAAACACCATAATCAGGATTTTTTTGATTTACTCACTTTGATGATGCCTGATTGGGAGAAAAGAAAGGAAAAATTAAATTCATTTGCCTGATTGCAAAGATTCTACCTACTGTTGTTTATTCATAATATGAATAACAAACCTTACTTTACAGAAAGATGAAGGAGCAATATTAGATTCGCCTATTCTTCTTTCTCTTCATTTGTTTAGCAAACTGTTCCTCCTCGTAATCTTCACCCTGTGCATCGGGTAGCAAGTTGAACAATCCCAAATCGGAATTAGCTGAATGCTCCTGAGAGATAAACTCAAAAAGGTCTTTCGTTGGTTGGTGGTCTATCGTGTTGGTATTGGAAACAGGGCTATCCTGTATCTTCAATTCGGGTTTATTTCCGTTGTTCCACCAATCGTTGAATACGTTTGCCGACAAGTTTCTGTCTAATTGTGAGCCGTTCCAAACGCTACGGTTTTCGTGGTCAATAAAGGTCATACCGTAAATTCGTCCTTCACTATTACGTCTCACAACCGTATTAATACCCTCCTCAGTCAATTGCTTTTTAAATTCACTTTCGTTGTTTGTGGTGTGTATAGCCAATTCAACGGTATTCTTTAGGACAGACCTTGCAGGGTTAGTTTTCATTTTCTCTTTGGAGTGCTCAAAATGTTTTTGAAGTTGTGCAACGCCTGCATCTTTTCCGAATAGCGATGCTTTGAATGGATTGCTTACCTTTTCTCCCTTGTCGTTCAAAGCGAAATATACTAATCCGTGTACAGGTTCTCCGTTGCGTTCGCCCTTTATTTCCTCTGCCGTGATATTAAAAAACGAAAGTAAAGCGTTGTATGTTCCAAGACTTGTGTACTGATAATATTTCGGCAAATGCCGTACTACCGAAGCAATCTGACTTTTAATGTCGCCTTTCTGCTGTTCCACTTTTTTGAAAATCTTATCGGTTTGTTTCTGCTCTTGCTCGGTGGCTTTTTGCAGGTTGTATTTCGTTTCCAAATCCCGACAAATAGCCATTGAGCGTGGATGGTCGTAAGCATCAGGAATTTTCTTACCGTCAATGTCTACACAGGTTGAAACAATGTGTATATGTGTTCGGTCAATATCCGTATGCTTGAAAACAATATAAGGTTGATTACCATACCCCATACGTTCCATATACTCCTGTGCCATTTCCGTAAACTGCTCATCGCTGACCTTATCCGCAGGATCTGGGTTCAGCGAAATATGGCGTACCGTCTTTTCCGTTTTGATGTTTGCCGATAAATACGGCTCAAAGCATTTTTTAAAATAGGCTACGGAATACTTGCCGTCAACTGTGTCAGGTATCTTGTTCAAGAGCAGAACCGCTCCGTTTTCTTTATATACTTTCTGTTGATTGTACAAAATCGCTCCATACATATTGCTTCCCTTTCCAATTTTTGCAATCATAACTTTAATCTTTTTTCAGATGTTTTTCTTCAAATTCTTGTGTCAAACGGATAACTTCTTTAGTAACTTGTACCAATTCTATCGTTTCTTTTTCCAATTTAAAAAGGTATGTTCCTGCTTTTTTCTCCGAAAAATTGCGGTACAATATCTTCACAATCTGATTGTAATTTGTTCCGATTGCTCGGAACTGGCTAAAAAATCGGGTCAACTTTTCGTGATATTCTATTGCATTCATATCAATCTTTACGGTCTTTACGGTCTTCTGAAAGATGCAGGCAGTAATAAAATGGGCGATTACTTTCATATCTGATTGGTCAAAGAGGGCAAGAAATTTGGCATTGTCCTCTGCGTTCAGGTTGATGGAATACCGATTTACCGCAGGGTCAATCTTTGGTTTTCGTCCTGTTTTCCTAATCTGTTTTCTGTTTTTCTCTTCCATAATAATCCATTTTAATTTTTAAACAAACGAGCAACTTCGGAGCCGTTTCCAGCCCCCTGCAAGGGCAAGGGCTCTTGAGGTGCGGAAATTTATTTCGAGGACCTCAAGAGATAACTTGCTCTGAACAGGAGTTCAGAAAAATCCGTTTTGCAAACGGATTGGAGTTAGCCGAAAAAAGCAGTCGCTTCCATTACAAAGTTCGATAAGACTATTTGAATAACAACAACTTACAATCACGCCAAACAAAGCCAATAAACGCCAAATAGTACCACCTTTATGGGGATTGAAATTGCTTTTATTTCCTTTGTATCTGGTTAACTGGCTGATTGGTTATGCCCATAATTAAATAACTGAACAGCAAAAATCCCGACAGCAAATCTGCGTGATTGAATTCAGACGAATTACAGATTTTTGAGTTAATGAACTAGCAGTTAAGTGTATGCAGGTGCATAGGTAGATAGGTTGTTACATAGGTGCAATCGTACATACAACTGACTGCTTAGCTAGCCAAACAGCTAATTGGATATAATATTAAAATTTAGAGATATGATACACGAAGAAAACAAAAATCAGCAAACCAAAAAAGAGGATTTTTCTATTGAAAATTTCCTAACTGATGAAAAGAAACAATCTTTGATGAAACAACAAGGAATAACACATCGGGGAGACTTTGCAAAACCCGAAGTTGATGAGGAAGCTATTATGCGTATAATGGTAGGAGAAGAACTCGAGGAAATAGCAAAAGAAACGGAACAAACTAAACCGTCAGCGAACAGTACGAAAAAAAGTACCTCCAAGCCAAAGAAGCTGACCAAAGAGGATTACTGTGGACAGTTCTTTAAAATTCCGAACAGTACTGCAAGTAGGGGTAAATCGGTCTATGTACGGTAGGAACACCACGAAACATTTAACAGGCTTACCAATATTATGGGCATCGACAAACTGACGATTTATGCGTATCTGGACAATATTATCGAATACCACTTTCAGGAGTTTGGGGAACTCATTAAGGAAATCTATAACGATAAGCACAAACCGTTATTTTGATAACCGTCCTTTGGTCAGGATGCGTAACTCCTTCTTAAAAATTGTTTCCAAAACAAAAAAACAGAAAAAAAGAAAGCCATTTTAACAAGACGGACAGGTGGAAGAACCAAAAGGAAACGGAATAAATCCCGAAGGGTGGCAGGGCAATCACACAACAACTGGGCGAAGCCACCATATTGGCCCTGCTATTATGCCGTAAGCTTTTGGTTGGGTGGTGCGGTGGCTGTCCGCCTTATCTTTGCTATCTTTTGTTCTTTTTTTTATCAATTCCAATCAAAGAAAGGATACAAAAAACACGTAAGGGCAAAGTATGGGGTGTTTTTGGTATGCTTTCCTTTATCCGTACAAAACTCTTTAAATGTATAAGAGCTTTGCGAGGAAAATTTAAAGTGTTTTAAGGATTACTTTCTATTCATATCGTGCCAACATAAGCCAAATACTGCCACGTAATGCCAAATGAAAAAAATACATTCCTTTGGGTTCTATATTGGGGAAATTTTGAACCTATGAAACAAAAAACAATTACCGAAAAAGAGCGTAAAGAAAACGAGCTATCTGAGAAGAAAAAGAACACTCCTTTTATGCAGGTCGATAAGCATAGCGACCCAATTTCCAATTTCATTACCAACTTTAAACGTCAATTCAAAGATACAAAGGGTTTAGGTCTGGGCAAGCTGTTCGGGGGCAAGCGTGTTGAACAACAAAAACAAACTACCGAACCTGAAAGCGTAATAGGTGCAACAAAAACGGTTATGTTTTCGGATTTCAAAAACGATGAAAAAAGTCAGATTGTACAGAAAAACAAAAAACCTTCCTTGAAGACAGACAACGCAATCAAACCGCAACAAGCTCTCCAGAAAAACAATAAGCCAAAGTTGGGAATATAAGCCGAGTATTTTACATCTGAACGCCAAACGCTACCTCTGACGGCAACATTGGAATGACCTATGTAAATAGCTTTTATTTTAGAGGTTTAAATGATGCAGATATGGAAATAACAGTTTTAGACATTCAGATTTTAAAAGCATTGCATAGGGAAGTAAAGGAAGTTTCCAATCTAATTGCGGAAATGACCGCACCCTACAAAGCATTGCAACAGGCAACGAAATGGCTCGACCAACAGGAAGCCTGCCAACTACTGAACATTAGCAAAAGAACATTGCAGACGTACAGGGCAAAAGGCATTCTTGGGGCAACGCAAATCAATCGGAAAACGTATTTCAGATTGTCCGAAGTGGAGTTACTGATGCAGGGAGAGCGACCATTAAAAAAGCAAAAGAAATGAAACACATTGGAAATTCAAACGAGGATATGCTTGCCTTGCTCGAAGCTGTGGTAGGTATCAAAAATGAACTGCTGTATATCAGGGAATATTTTCATCCACTCTTAAAAGGGGAAATTTATCTTTCGGGCGAACAGGTTTGCGAGATGTTGCATATCAGCAAACGGACGTTACAACAGTACAGAGATGACGGACTGATACCCTTTATCAAGCTCGAACGGAAAATCCTTTTCCGTGAAAGCGATATTATCAAGGTATTGGAAGATAACTATCAGCGTTGGGATAGTTTAGGAATTTAACGTTTTAGAAGCTTGGCGAAGTGGCGGGAATCGAAGCAAAAAATGTTCAGTTTTGTACAAAAGTTCAATCGAAGAACTACCCTTGAGTTCTGCACTAAACCCGCCATTTTGCCAAACTGCATGTTGTGTTCTCTGGTTTTTCTCACGTTAAATATTGAATATCTTACTTACAAATTTGTATGCTTGTTTTTCGCCTGTATTGGGATTAACCCATTCGTCAATTTCTTTCGGGATTGAAGTTATTATATACGCATTGTCAAAAGTAACTTCACCTTCACGAATCCTATCATAAAAGTCTTGGTCTGTCATTGAAACCCACTTAATTCTGAATCTTGCACCCGACCAATCAAAATCAATTTTTGCCTTATCATTATTGTTTTTGTAAATTTTTACATTTGAGACTTTCATAAATGATTCTGACGGTGCACTTACAGCAGCAAATTCGTCTTCATTTAAGTATGCTCTATAATTTCCCCAAAAACCCTTATAGCCATATTGTTGATATGCCCATTCTAAAACATCTTCAGTTCTATTTCCAACTTTTCTGCAGAATTATTATCAATCACCCAATTTTCCTGTTGTTTGCCTTGAGGCATTGGTCTTCCATCAAACTCAATAATATCAAGAGGTTTGGCAAAGTCAATTTCGTGACCTTGCACAGCACCTGCACGACCATCGTCTTTAACTATTCTTATCCATTGGCTTGGATTGTCCAAGTCAAGTCCTCCTGGACATAGACCACCGGTTTTACAGCTAACAGCTAATAGTAATACTTTTTTTTTCATTTCAAATGTTTACCAAATTTTATATTGTTGCTGAATTTATTAAGTAACATATCAGTTACTAATCTACGATGACACTTTTCTGTTGTATGTTCTGAACAAAGAAGTGCAACATTTTTAAAGGCTTTAAATTGTTCAACAAAATTATCAATTTTTGATTCTTTTTCTAAATACTTGTTGAACTCTACCTCAAATAATTTATAGTCTTTGCTCATTGCAGAACCTTTGGTTCTTACTTCTTTCAGTAATTCGTTTTGTGGTGCTAAATCCACTCTATGAGCATATTTGCAACCATTAGCCAACTTGTCTAAGAAAAAAGGCAAATCTTTTTCAAAGGCAAATCTTGATAATTGTCCATTTGGGTTTAACCTAACATCTATCAGGCAGTCAATATTGTTATTCTTTAATAATCCAAAAAAATCCTCTGCTGATTTTTGGGTAAAACCTATGCTAAATAAATTAATCATACTCGTTAAAATTATTGTTGTTCTTGTCTAATTTCCAACCGTGTAATAGATTCCAATATCTATCACAAAAGTCATTTTTTTTATCTTGTAACGTGTTGCCAAAGTAATTCTCAATTTTAGCTGATTCAAAAAAACTTGAATTTAAAACATCTAATTTTTTGATTTCAGTTTTATTGAATATCACTTCGGATAACTCTGTATTTATGTTTTCATTAGATACAGTTTCAATTTCTCCATTTTTGTTTTTAGTTATATGAAGAACTTCAATCCAATCTCCAAACTTCTCTTCAATCTTTTGGCTTACAAAAAAGAATCTATGACAATCTACAGGTCTTTTTTCGCTACACATAAGTGCAACAGTATATTCATTTTCATATGCCTTTTCAATTCTTTTTATGCCTTCTGAGAAATACTCATCATTTCTGAATTTTTGAAAATCAACGATTTCTTCGTAATCAAAAAGTTCTGTTTTTTCAGGTCTATTACTTTTTGAAATTGGAAATATGTCTTCAAAAAATATATCAGAAGCTTTTGAAAAAACATCTTGCATCGGACTTGCCTTTGCTCCAAGTTCTGGCATATGACCATATGAAATTGAAAAATGTTTACTTGCTAATTTTAGGTTGTCTGCATTACATTGTGGAAATTGTTTTGAGTAAGGAACAGAACGGATATCTACTAAATGCGATACTTTGAAATCTTTCAAAGTATTGAGCATTTTTTCAATGTCTATCATATTTCCATTTTGAAACAATGTATAGCCTAATGTATATAATTTAAGTTTTTCCATTTTTAAATTCTATTATGTTTGTGTTAGTGGCTATTTGTTCTAAAATATTTGTTGTAAAAATGATTTCAATCACGTCATTTTTGTCGTTAGTTTTAAAAGCGTCTGAATATTTCAAAATAAGTTCATTAACCTTTTGGTTGTTTCCTGAATCTACATAATTAATAAAAACTTTGTTTTTATTAGCAATATTTTGTATAAAGTTTAATATAAACTCTTCAACTCCTATCTCAAAATATCTACAACTCAAAGCCCAATTAAGAATTTGCATAGTGCTATTGGTGATAATGTATGTTATTGCAGAGCAAACTCCTAAATTTTCACCATTTTCTCTAAGTATTTCAAAATAAACAGATTTTGCTCCTTTATGAAAATCATTGTCAATACTCGAAAATTTGAATTGGTTTGATTTGGAATATAATTTTATGGATTCAATATGTTTATTGTCGTTTATTATTTTAATTGATAATGTGGGTAAATAATTTTGATTGCGTTCCGTTTGAATTATTCTATATTCTTTCCGTCTATTTTGTGAACTTAAAGACAGTTCATTTCTTTCAAACAAACATCCTACAATTAATTGAGCGACTAATTCGTTGTGATTATTCCATTCGGGAACAAATACTTCGGGTAATTTGCTTTTAACTTCATCTCTGACTAATTGATTATCGTCAATAAATAGAATAGAACTTGGTAAAATAGATAGTTGATTAGCTATGATTTTGATGTTTTCACTTTTATCATTTTCATTTGTAATTATAAAATCTATTTGATTTTTTAGAGGAAAAATATCTTCGCTTAATTCATTTATAGCCGATTCAACTTCTTTAGAGTCATTTCTTGAACAGATTGCAATGAAAATACCTAATTCATTCCCAAGCGTTTTAACAAATTTCATAAATTCAATAAAAGAAACTCCCTTTTCAGTTTTCATATTCTTCATGATTTCATCAATCCCAATTTCAGATAGTGTACCAAACCATAAAGTATCATCTAAATCAAGTACTACAGCCTTGTATAGCGTTTTTATTTTGCAAATTATTTGTGCAACAATCTTGGTTATAATTATTCCAATTAGTGGTAAATCTGTTTTGCCTGAAAGTTCGATTAACGTTGGAATGTCTTGAATCTGATATTTGAAATTGTAAGATGAGTTCTTTGTGGCGTTTCTACAGTTAATTTGAATATCATTAGTATTTTTTTTATTGCCTACGTTTTCAATAGTAAATTTATTTTGTTTTAACTGTTCAAATAAGCGATTTAAAATAGTGTCATCTTGCGAAATGAAGCTATTTAGACCTGAAATCGTTATGACAAATTCATCTTCGTTATAGCTTCGAAATTTTCTGATATAGTCATTTATGTAAACACTCAGAAATGGGTTGTCAACTATTTGACTTCTTCCACAAAGTGAATTTATATTTTTCGTTTCTAATTTCGCCATTTTCTACGGTCAATTTAATTCAAATTTAGTGTCTTTATTTTCGCTTCTTGTTATGACGAGGGTTTCGTAACATACCACACAACTCTCGGGTGGGCGAGAGTTATTCGTTTTTAATTGTTTGTAAATATTTATTTGTTTCCTCAACAGCTAAAATACAAAAAAGCCAATACAAAAACTGTGTTGGCTTTCTATAATTGCTTTATATGTTTCAGAGTTGAGCTACAAAAGAGCTTTCCATACCCTTAAATTTGTGTGATACCTTTTGCATATCCTTTCCAACTTTCTCGTTAAGTATCTTGGCATAAATCTGTGTTGTGGCAATATTCTTATGCCCTAACATTTTGCTCAAACTTTCCAGCGGAACACCCTCACTCAAAAACAGCGTGGCAAACGTATGGCGTGCCAAATGAAAGGTTACTTTCTTTTCTTTCAGGCAGTCAATAAGTTGTGATATTCTCTTTAGGCTATCATTACAGACTGTATTTGAAGGTACAGGAAATACCTTTCCATCCTTTGAAAATCCCGCATATTTCTCAATAATCATTTTGGGAATATCCAACAGCATCACGTTTGACGATGTGGCTGTCTTTTTCCTACGTATGATAATCCATCGGTTACCGTCAAAAAAATCTTGAATATTACTATTCTTAAGTCCTTTTATATCTGAATAAGAAAGACCTGTAAAGCAACTGAAAATAAACAAGTCTTTAACTAATTCGTCTTTCTTTTTCTCGCAGTTAAAGGTTACGAGCGGTTCCAATTCATTCCGTAGCAGATACCCACGATCTTTGTCCTTTTTGGTATTCTTGTATTCGCTGAACGGGTTGAAAGCAAGATGTTTTCTACTCATTGCCAATCGGCAAAGCGTAGTAAATCCAATCATATACAGCCAAATGGTGTTGTGTGTCAAGCTTTGGTCGTCACGCAGGTACTAATCAAAGTCCTGTACAAAATCAGATGTAAGATCGTTGAATGATAAGTCAGAATATCCGTACTTTGTCAGTGCAAAATTACGCAGGTGCTTTAAAAGTGTTTTGTATTTACTGCGTGTACCATTTACCCGAAGTCCGTTATTGACCTTTTTCTCATAGTCCGAAAGGAACTGTTCATAGAATTTGAAAAAGGTCAGTTCTCCGCTTTCCATCCCAAGAACGGCATTTTTAAGTTTGGTACTGTTTACAGCTCCCTCATTCTTTAAAATTTTGGAATAGCATTCTTCGATACCCAAACGGATTTTGTCGAGTTTGCTGTTTGTGTCTTGTGCTTCTCGGCTTTTACCTAAAACCCTGCCGTACTTCAAATCCCAATTTGTTGCGGAAATATCCAGCTTTGTGCTGAATGCAGATTGATTACCGTTTACAGTAATTCTGCACATAACCGTAACTTTCCCGTTCTTCTTCGGGGCATTCTTTTTAAGGTAGAAAAGAACCTTAAACGTTGATTTTTTTGTCGTTTCCATACTCACAATTCTTAATGATAAAATTAAACCTATGTGAGCTACGGAACAATATGAAAAACTATGCAGAAAGCTGAAATACAGTATTTTAAAGCGGTTGCTTCTAATACTTGAAAGTAACGTTTTAGTAACCTTACTTTTGCCTAACCTCGCTTTTTTCTGCTTTTTACATCATTACCAAAAAATCAAAAAACGATTGTAAAGCCTTTATTTACAATCGTTTTCCCTGTTTTTAATCTTTGATGTATTTTTACTGAAAATTTATTTTAAATTTAAGCTCTTTCCTTTAAATAAACCAAAAGAAAATCTTATAGTTTTATTACAAAACAATAAAAACTACATCCTATTCAATTCCATCAAGGGTAAGCTGTAAAGCAATTTGTTTTTTGGTAATGGACAAGTAACAAAGGCATGTAATTTTTATTAGAATGTGATGACATTGGTAGGCAAGTAATAGGAAAATGGGTATTGAAATTTAGAGATAGGAACCCCATCGGGCAATGTCATTAAGTTAAGGAAAAAAATACTTATTCTCCGTTACTTTTGAAGCCCAAAAGTAACCAAAACGCTTCGGCCCATTTAAGGTGGCTTTTCGCACAGTCATCCGCACATGGACAAGAATGCCTTGTTGTCGGGGATATCTTCCTTCAAAATTCTCCCTTTTGATGGAGAATTTTTTGAAAGCATCCCAAGGCCAATCCCATCACACGGGGCATCGGCATTCTTTCCATCTCTCCGCCACTGGAAATGAGCCGTTGCTAAAGGACTTCCTACGGAAGGATTGTTGTTTGTATAAATTGAGAACCCCTGGAAGGGGTGACATCTATGTAGAAAATCGGATTGTTCAACGAAATGTTGTTCCAAATATCTTCCCGAAGAAAGAAAAAAAGTTCGTTCGCTCTACTCACGATGACAGCATTCCTAAAATTAACAACAATAGATTCTTCGCTTCTCTCTGAATCCCTCTCTATCTCAATTCCAATTCTGAACGGCTAGTGAAGAATCTGTACGCTTCTTCTCCCTAATATCCTGTCATGCTTAACCGAAGGTTAAGGAACTGTACGCTTTTGAACCAGGATGGAAAGGATAAGAGGATGTAGCAAGATATTAATGAACCTCCCCATCGGTCAATGTCATTAGTTAACGAAAATATCTAAACAGAACTATTTCAAGGATCGTGAATCCCTCTCTGGAATATCCAATTCTGAACGATCAGTGAAGAATCTGTACGGTTCCCCCCCCATAGGTACTGTCATTCTGCACCGAAGGTGCAGGACCTGCACGCCAATGCAATCATAGCTAAATTTAGGTTCGCATTGTTCCGAGATCCTTCCTGCGTCAGGACGACAGTTTGGTGGCAACTGAAGAATTGTGAACTGTACGCCAAGGCAATCATAGCTAAATTTAGGTTCGCATTGTTCCGAGATCCTTCCTGCGTCAGGACGACAGTTTGGTGGCAACTGAAGAATTGTGAACTGTACGCCAATGCAATCATAACTAAATTTAGGTTTTCATTGTTCCGAGATCCTTCCTGCGTCAGGACGACAATTTGGTGGCAACCGAAGGTAAAGGAACTATTCACCAAGGCAATCATAGCTAAATTTAGGTTTTCATTGTTCCAAGATCCTTCCTACGTCAGGACGACAATTAGGTGCTAACCGAAGGAAAGAATAGTTCACCAATTACCTTCCCAAAGGAGGATAAAATTCTGTCGATTGCATAGTTTCTATCTTATCCTTATTCGAGACATAGTCGGGGCACATTCGAACATCTGTTTGAAATTATTTTATCCATTTTGCGAATTTTCGGAATATGCCTCGAATAAGGTCAAATTAGTCTCAAAGAAAAAAGGATTGAAATCGGGGAGATTTCAATCCTTAACTAACCAATTATTAACCTAAATTATGAATACTATCTTATACTCAAAACCTATGCCAAAAAATCAAACCTATAATTTTTTTGCTCAATTTAGCTTAGGAAGCTTAAATACCGATCATTAATGATAATTTTGTCCATGCAACATTTGAACACCTATCTAAAAAATCTGAACATCGAAGCACTAAATCCTATGCAGGAAGAGGTATTAAAAGAGTTCAGTACATCCCGTGACCTTGTACTCCTATCTCCTACTGGTTCTGGTAAGACACTAGCATTTAGTTTGTTATTGTTCAAATTATTGGGTGACAACATCAGTAAAGGTACTAAAGCCATGATCGTTGTGCCTACTCGTGAGCTAGCATTGCAGATCGAATCGGTTATCAAGCAAATGAACAGTGCTATCAATGTTGCCTTATTATATGGCGGAAACAACAGCCAACTGGAGAAAGATAAAATAAAACAGCAACCTACTTTGATCATCGGTACTCCCGGAAGGATCATCTATCATATCGACCGCGTTCCTGCACTTTTGGAAGGTTGCCATACATTGGTATTGGATGAATTCGATAAATCACTGGAATTAGGATTCCAGGACCAATTAAGCTATATCGTCAGGGCATGTAGAGATGTGAAGCATAAGATCCTGACATCTGCAACAGATATGGAAGAGATTCCAGCGTTCCTGGAATTGAATGACCCAATTAAATTGGATTATGTAGATAACCACGGTTTAAGACCAGACCTGACTTACTATAGGGTCATGAGCAGTACTAAATTAAAACTGGAGTCCCTGTTCAAATTGCTTTGTAAAATTGGGAACGAACGGGTTTTGGTTTTCTGTAACCATAGGGAAGCTGTAGATAATATTTCCGAGATATTGGAAGGGAAAGGGATCGAGAGCATACCTTACCATGGAGGATTGGAACAGTTTGTCCGTGAGTTGACAATCATTAAGATCAAGAATGGCAGCCAGAACATTTTGGTGACCACGGATTTAGCCGCGAGAGGTTTGGATATCCCTGAAATGAACCATGTGGTACACTATCAATTCCCTTATAAGGAGGATGAATTTATCCATAGAAACGGACGTGCAGGCAGAAATGGACAAAAGGGCTATGTATATGGTATCCTGACCGATGAGGATCGCGCAGCTCATTATCTAGAAGGTGCGGAGACCCTTGAATTGGATGGCTTCTATCCTATTCCTGAAGAACCAGAATTTAAGACCTTAAGGATCAATGCCGGGAAGAAACAGAAGGTCAACAAGATCGATATCGTAGGATATATCTTGAACTTACCCGAGATTAGCAAAGATGATTTAGGTTTGATCGTAGTGAAACCTCATGATTCCTATGTGGCTATCCGTTCAGAAGTCGCCAATAAGGTTGTCAAAAATGGCACTAACGGTAAAATCAAGGGACAAAAAGTCAGGATAAACCTAATCTAATTTCTTGATATACTGCAGGATAATATCGGGTACAAGGTGACTGATATCTCCATTGTTTTTCCAGATATCGCGAACAATAGTAGAAGAAATATGAGCCTCTCCGCTCCTGCTTACCAAAAAGTAAGTCTCGATCTGAGGGGCCAATAACAAATTGTTCTGAGCAATGATATTTTCGTAATCGAGATCGGTACCATTTCGCAGACCCCTTAAAATAAAATTAGCTCCAATAGATTCACAGTAATCAACGGTCAGACCATTATAGAATTCGACCTCCACTTGATCATTGTCTCTATAAAGGTCCGTAATCGAAGATCGGCGGCTTTCTACATCCATCATTCCCACCTTGGAACTATTTACACCAATAGCAATATATATCTTATCAAAGAGAGGCAATGCTCTTTTTATTAAATCCTGATGGGCAATGGTGAAAGGATCAAAGGATCCTGGAAAGACAGCTATTTTCATAATTATTTAGAATAAAAGCTAAATGAGGAATTCCCATATTGCCTGGTTTCGACAAAATTGGGGTGATCGATCATTTTGCGGTTACTAGGATGTTCAACAATCAAAAGACCTCCATCCTTAAGGAGGTTATTTTCAAGAACCATGGAAGCCAACATCGGCAATTGACCTAAATCATAAGGAGGATCTGCAAAAATCAAATCATAGCTTTCCTTATCCGCTTTAATAAACTTAAAAACATCAGCCTTTCTGGCCTTGATCTGGGAAAGATCTAATTTTTTAGAAGTCTCCGTAATATATAGGACACATTTTCCATGCAAGTCAACAGCATTTACCTTCTTAACCCCTCGAGACGCCAATTCAAAGGATATATTACCTGTTCCAGCAAATAAATCTAAGCATTCCAGTCCATCAAAATCAATCCTATTGTTCAAGATATTGAACAGGGCTTCTTTTGCAATATCCGTCGTTGGTCTTACAGGAAGGTTTTGCGGAGGGTTTAACCGCAGTCCGGCAGCCTTTCCTCCTATTATTCGCATGTAGGTAAATCTATTAAGTAGCTTTTGTTGTAATCCTCTGATTCATCATCTAAAGAAACAGCTGGTTTACTTGCCGAAATTTCAATCAGTTCGTTAGAATAGGTTCTCAGTTTTTGAATAAAGGATTGGTCTGCATGGATAGCGGAATACAGGACTTTATTAACCTTTCCTTCAATTCCAAAGTTATCGAAGATGTTCAAGATAAAGTAACTCAGGTCATCATCGCTTACAATCTCGAAGGTATTATAAAACTTGAACTGACCATTTATAAATAGATAGATATCAGCTGAGTTATCATCAAAAACAACACCTAACACATCGCCTTTTAAAGGGATGAATTGTCTGGCCTGAAGCAGATTGAGTTTAAATTCAGGCACAAATTTAGCGTCAGGAAAAAGTGTTTTCCATCGGTGTTGCAACAATACATCCGATTGGTAAAATGCCTGGATTTGCAAGAAATCGATCGAAGTGCGGTTCATTTCCTGAGCCGGATTCTCCATAAATTCCTGATATTTATCCAGATCTACTTCTTGATAAAGATCATCCGGTACAAAAGTCAGGTTATGGCTTGGAATACTGACATAAACATTTTGAAAGGGTAAGCTCAATAATTTGAGTGCCTCTTCAGAAGGATTATGGCTTTCAAAGTTCATGTACAGCAAAAGTTGATTGTCTTGATCTAAAACATATAATTTATCATACTGATAATTTGCTTTAACGATCAGGGTGTATTGCGTTATATAATGAATATGAAATTGTTTTGAAGTATAATTCATTCTTTGCAGATGGTATAAACACAAAATTAGTTTTTAAAATTGGATTGACCAACCTTTTGGATAACTTTGGGTTGTGCAGATAAAAAACAGCCTTTTACAACAGTTTTCACACCAAGCAACGCAACAGCAGGAACAGGTATTTGCCCTACTGGGGGAATTTTTGCATACCTTTTCTGAGGAATCATGCTTTATACTAAAAGGTTATGCAGGTACAGGAAAGACCAGCATCATCAGTGCATTGGTCAAAACGCTTCCAAAATTCCAGAAGAGATCTGTATTATTGGCACCGACTGGACGAGCTGCAAAGGTGATGTCCTCCTATTCGGGCAGGAATGCACTGACCATCCATAAAAAAATCTACAGAAAGAAGAATGCGGTTTCTCTGGACATGCAGTTCAGTTTAGCTGAAAACATACACGAAAACACGCTTTTTATTGTTGACGAGGCATCCATGATCAGCAATGAAGGCCATAGTATGTTTTCCAATGGACTATTGCATGACCTGATCGAGTTTGTGCAATCCGGTGAGAATTGCTGCTTGATGCTGGTTGGTGATACGGCGCAGCTGCCACCCGTAGGCTTGGAACAGAGCCCCGCATTGGACGCTGAATATATGAATGCAGAATTCGGTTTGCAGATATTCACCTATGAAATGACCGATGTGGTCCGTCAGGACAAAAATTCAGGAATTCTCTATAATGCCACCAAAATCAGGAATGAGATCCGATTGGATGAGGAGTTTGTAGAATACAGCTATCCTCAGTTTGTCACCAAAGCCTTCAAGGATATCTTTCGGATGAATGGTGAGCGGCTGATTGAAGGATTGCACTATGCCTATGATAAATTTGGCATCGAAAACTCCATGGTCATTTGCCGCTCCAATAAATCAGCAAACCTTTATAATCAGCATATCCGAAACCAGATCCTCTTTAGAGATGAAGAAATTACCGGTGGTGACATCATCATGGTGGTCAAGAATAACTATTATTGGTTACAGGACAACGATGAGAAGAACACTGGGTTTATTGCCAATGGGGATATGGCAGTCATCAAGAAAGTAAGTAATGTACATGAGATGCACGGCTTTAGGTTTGCCGATCTCTACCTCGAGTTTATGGACAACAATGAAGGGGATGCAATCCGATGTCGGGTCTTATTGGATAGTCTATATGTAGATTCTCCAAATCTTCCTTACGAGCAACAACAGAAACTGTATAACAGTATCGCTGAGGATTATCAGGATATTCCTGCCAAAAAAGATAGGATGGATTCCATCAAAAAAGACCCCTATTACAATGCCCTACAGATCAAGTTTGCTTATGCGATAACCTGTCATAAAGCCCAGGGTGGACAGTGGCCATTGGTTTTCGTTGACCAAGGCTACATGAACGATGAAATGCTGAACACGGAGTTCATGCGCTGGTTATATACGGCCATCACCCGTGCAACCCAAGAGCTATTCCTGGTTAATTTCAACGAAAAGTTTTACGAAGCCTAATCCTATCAAAAATAATACATGATAGCTTCTTTTTTGGGTCAATAATTGGATATTTTCGCTGAATCAAATATTGACTAAATTACTCAAATGAAGCATTTTTTAACCTTTGTCCTATTGCTAAGTTTTACAATTTCTCAAGGACAAGAAAAATCTACCTTAACCAAACCAAACTACCAATTGGCTTCTAAGTTTTCACCAAGCAAACTTAGTAAATTGATCTTCTCTACAGAGGTCAATCCCAATTGGATAAATTTTGGTGATAAATTCTGGTACGAATACAATAGTCCATCTGGCAAAAAATGGTACCTGGTAGATCCAAAAACCAAAAAGAAGTCTGAATTATTTGACCATGCTGATATGGCTTCCAGAATCACTTCCATTGTCAAAAACCCATTTGATGCACAGCATCTAGAAATCAGGAACCTTCGTTTCATGGATAATGAAAACCTGATTCGATTCGAAGTACAAAGCACAAAGGATACGCTAAAAACAAAAGAAGAAATCCAAAAGCTGACGAACAAGAAAGATACCATCAAAAAGAAACTGTATTATTTCGAATATAACATCAGCAACAGCAATCTAAGGGAATTAGGTGAAGACAGTAAGGAAAAGACCAAACTGTTCTGGGCAAATTTCAATCCGGATACCAGCAGGGTTTATTATGCCAAGAACTATAATCTATATTGGATGGATTATAGCAATTACCTAAAGGCCCAAAAAGATGAAAAGGATTCCACGATAATTGAGCATCAGATCACCACAGATGGTGTACAATACTATGCCTGGGGTGGGGATGAATACAGTGTCACGACAGGTGATAAGAAATCCGAGGATGAAGAGAAGAAAAAAAGAAAACCTGTTTGGATCAATTGGTCACCTAATGGAAAATATTTCACTTTGACTCGCAAAGATAACCGAGAATACAGCGCATTATGGGTGATTAACAATGTAGCAGCAAAACGCCCTACCTTGGAAACCTACAAATACCTGATGCCAGGTGAAACCGATTCAACTGAAGTTGAGCTTTATTTATTCGATAGTAGCACATTAAAAGCAAAGCAGATCAATGTAGCTGCTTTCAAAAATCAAACGATCAGCAACTGGAATAAGGACAGAACAAAAGAAAGCTACAAAGGCAAACATTACATCAACTATTGGTTGGGGAACGATGAAGAATTCTATATAGCCAGATCCAGTCGCGATTTGAAGCGTATAGATATTGTTGCCGTAAATGTGAACGGAAACAGCAGAACGGTATTAGAAGAGCGTTCGAATGTTTACCAAGATATCAAAAAGCCTTATTTCGTCAATAATGGCAGTCAATTTATCCATTGGTCCCAGAGAGATGGTTGGGGACATTTCTATCTGTATGATAAAAATGGAAGAATGATCAATCAGATCACCAAAGGTGAGTTCCACTGTGACGATTTGACCCGTTACAATGAGGAATCAGGAACCTTGTACTTCAAGGCGAATGGTAAGGAAAAAAACATGGATCCTTACTATTCGTATTATTACTCCGTAAATAAGAGCGGTGGTGCGATAAAATTATTGACCCCGGGAGACTTCGACCATCAGATCGTGAGCAGTGAAAGCAGTAATTACTTCATTGATAATTATTCTAGGGTAAATACAGCTCCAGTTAGCAACCTATATAATGCTAACGGACAGCTGATTATGAAACTGGAAGAAACCGATTTATCAAACCTTTTCGCTGCAGGATATAAGTTCCCAGAGCCATTTAAGGTTAAAGCTGGAGATGGGATAACCGACCTATATGGCGTGATGTACAGGCCATTCGACTTTGATTCAACCAAGACCTATCCTATCATTGAATATGTTTATCCAGGACCACAGACTGAAGCAGTAAACAAAAGCTTTGGAAAATCCATGGACAGGATCGACAGATTGGCACAGATGGGTTTTATCGTGATCTCAGTAGGTAACCGTGGCGGACATCCCTCCCGTTCAAAATGGTACCATACCTATGGTTATGGAAACCTTCGCGATTATGGATTGGAAGATAAAAAGGTCGCAGCTGAACAATTAGCCGATAAATATCCGTTTATAGATATCAGTAAAGTTGGGATTACTGGGCATTCAGGCGGAGGTTTCATGTCTACGGCTGCTATGTTGGTCTACCCAGATTTCTTTAAGGTGGCTGTTTCTGGTGCAGGTAACCATGAAAACAACATCTATAATCGTTGGTGGAGCGAAAGACATCACGGCGTGAAAGAAGAAATCAGTGCAAAAGGCGATACCACCTTTAGCTATAATATCCAACGGAACACAGAACTGGCAAAGAATTTAAAAGGAAAATTACTGATCGTAACTGGGGATATTGACAATAATGTGCATCCAGCGAATTCAATCCGCATGGTAGATGCTTTAATCAGAGCCAATAAAAGGTTTGATTTCCTATTATTGCCAGGCCAAAGACATGGATTTGGCGATATGACCGAATATTTCTTTTGGAGAATGGCAGATTACTTCAGTCAGCACCTTTTAGGCTCTTCTGAAATGAATGAGGTGGATATGATGGAAATGAATCGGGAAAAACCACTCAAATAAAATTCCATTTTAATATAAACAGTTTTTATCCTTATTTTATGATCCATTTTAGTGGGTAAAATATGAGCGAAAAAACTGAAGATAAATTTAAAGAAGCCCTAATGCATTTTGGGGCTTCTGATTTAAATAAGGAAATTTTAAAGGTAATCAGCCTAGATCAACTTCTTCAATGGAGTATAGAAGAGAATAATCCCCGCTTATGTTTTCGCAGTGCCTGGGCAATGGAACATATCCTGTTGAAGAACCCAGAACACTTTAATGCTATCTATAAAAGATTGATCATAAATTACCGAGACCTGAAAAATTGGAGCAGTTTAAGGAGCTATACTAAGCTATTGATGTGGCTTATATCAAAATCCAATACAAGTATCACCTTAACTGAGAAAGAAAGAGAAATAATCCTGGCAAAGAGCTTTGCCATCATTGACCTGAACGATTGTCCTGTTGCTGTAAAGGTCAATGCCTTCGATATCCTGTATAGGTTAATCCCTTCTTTTGAATGGGTTGCGAAAGAATTAAAGCTTATCATTGAACTGAGCCTAGAAAAAGAAAATACCCCTGCTTTAAGGAGTAGAGGTACCTATATCTTAAATAGATTAGCTAAAATGGGATTAAAATAAGGTATTCCCTTTATTGAAATGTGTCTTCCCCAAATGCTTAAAAGCTAATTCCGTACATTCCCTTCCTCTTGAAGTGCGCATGATATAGCCTTCTTGGATCAAGAATGGTTCATACACTTCTTCAATGGTCCCTTCATCCTCTCCCACGGCGGTGGCAATGGTTTTTAGCCCTACAGGTCCACCTTTGAATTTTTCGATAATGGTACTTAAGATACGATTATCCATCTCATCCAAGCCATGTTCATCCACATTCAAGGCATTAAGGGCAAATTGAGCGATGGCTTTATCAATAGATCCATTTCCTTTGATTTGTGCAAAGTCACGTGTTCTTCTCAAAAGAGCATTGGCGATCCTCGGGGTTCCTCGACTTCTTCTGGCAATTTCATAAGCCCCTTCTTCTGAAATAGGAACCTTTAATATCTGGGCAGAACGCATGACGATATCCGTCAATAGTTTGGAATCATAATATTGCAACCTGGAATTGATTCCAAAACGAGCCCGTAGCGGTGCTGTCAATAAACCAGAACGTGTCGTTGCTCCCACTAAGGTGAAAGGATTTAGAGAAATCTGCACAGAACGTGCATTTGGACCCGTTTCGAGCATGATGTCGATTTTGAAATCCTCCATTGCGGAATACAGATATTCTTCAACCAAGGGGCTTAAACGGTGTATCTCATCAATAAAAAGAATATCTCCCTCTTCAAGATTAGTCAATAGCCCAGCTAGATCGCCCGGTTTATCCAATACAGGTCCTGAAGTTATTTTGATCCCTACGCCCATTTCATTGGCAATGATATGGGATAAGGTAGTTTTACCTAATCCGGGAGGGCCATGTAACAGTACATGGTCAAGCGCTTCGGCACGGAGCTTAGCTGCTTTAACAAAGATGGAAAGGTTCTCCAATATCTTAGCCTGACCGGTAAAATCTTCGAAAGTCTGCGGACGAAGCACCCTCTCCAAGTCTTTATCAGTCGAGGTTAATCTTTCAGGATTGGGGTCAAGGTTTTCATTCATATCTTAGAACACAAATCTTTAGTGAACAATTATCTCTCGTAATTCTTAAACAAGCTATTTATTTTCATCTGGATAACTCCAAAAAAAGCTTCTTTAAATATCTTGGTGCTCATTTTTGAGGTACCTAAGGACCTATCTGTAAAAATAATAGGAATTTCCACAACATTGAAACCATATTGTATGGCCGTGAACTTCATTTCAATTTGAAAGGCATAACCCACAAACTTTATTTTGTCTAAAGGTATGGTTTCTAGAACCTCTCTCCTAAAACAAACAAAGCCTGCTGTAGCATCCTGGATTTTGATCCGGGTAATCAACCGAACATAAGCTGATGCAAAATAAGACATCAAAACCCTGTTCATAGGCCAATTTACTACATTTACACCCTTAATATATCGGGAACCAATCGCCATATCGGCAGCGCCTGTTTTACAGGTCTCACGCAGACGGATCAGGTCATCTGGATTATGGCTAAAGTCAGCATCCATTTCGAAGATAAATTCGTACGAACGCTGCAAAGCCCATTTGAACCCATGGATATAGGCTGTACCTAATCCCAATTTACCTTTTCGTTCTTCGATAAAGAGCCGATCAGCGAATTCAGTAGCCTGAAGTTCTTTCACGATATTTGCAGTTCCATCCGGAGATCCATCATCAACGATAAGGATATGAAAATCTACTTCTAATGAAAAGACCTTTCGTATGATTCGTTCTATGTTTTCCTTTTCGTTATATGTAGGAATGATTACAATGCTATCTGACACACCTTAAATTTTGATGGCGTAAAGTTAAGCAATTAGTCTCAAACAATTGGGTTCGGTACCAGAAGATATTGGGGGATTGAACCAGGATGCAAGTGATTAGAGGATGGACCAAGATCTATTCCGATGGTCGAGCGGGATCTGGGTTTCGCTCGATATCCGTTGAGACCAAACACAGGATTAATTAACACATACAAAAAAGCCGGATGATTTCCCACCCGGCCTTTGATTAATTGTTGAATTAAATATTAATTTACGCCATGCATTAATTTCTTAATGTATGGAGATAGAATAATCAAGATTGCACCTGCGATCAAGGAATATAAGCCCAATTGCTTATAGCCTTCGGTATATGTCAATAGCTTATCCATCAAAGATGCACCTTCTCGGGCTTCGGCCATATTGGCTCCGATTAGACCCGCAACGTATTGCCCATAGGCACTGGCCAAAAACCACATTCCCATCATGATCCCTTGTAGTTTAGCTGGGGATAATTTGGTCATGATGGATAGACCTATTGGTGAAAGACAAAGCTCCCCTATCGTAATCACCAATAATGCCGCTGTAAAGATATCTAGGGAAGTCATGCCTTCAACTGCAAAGAAACGCGTAGCGAACAGCACATAATAGCCCAAGCCAAGGAAGATAAAGCCTAAACCAAATTTAATAATGGTATTGGGTTCGATTTTCCTTTTCGCTAACCACAACCATAACAGTCCAAACAGCGGTGCCAAAATAATAATGAAGAATGCCCCACCTGAGTTATTGACTCCATTAGGGTCCAAACGGAAAGCTCCGCCTGCCACAGAATCATTTAGGTTATTGGCGGCAAAGATGCTCAATGAACCTCCACTCTGTTCGTAAATACCCCAGAATACAATAGAAAATAAAATGAATATCAATGCGGCAAGCAATTTATGGCGTTCCTTTTTCTCGACTTTGGACATCTCATAGAAAAGATAGATCAAAGTCAATGGACCAATGGTATACATAAAATAGTCTGTGTACTCGGTTTTGGAGACCATCACTTGGATCAAGGGCACGAAAATCAAGGTGCTCGCATACACTGCATATTCCACCCATTTTGGGAGGGGCTTAGACTTAACAATAGCGTCTGGATGTCCAGGTTGCAGACCAATCGGTCCTAACTCATGCTTGGTAAATTGGAAATTGATCAAACTGATCAACATACCTAAGGCAGCAAGACCAAAAGCGACATTCCAACGGTAAGCCTCATCAATGACAGAACTCAACATGTACCCCTTTCCAATAGCAACACAGATGTATCCACCTAAAAATGCACCTAGGTTAATCCCTGCATAGAACAGTGAAAATCCGGCATCACGGCGGTTGTCATTATCCTTATAGAGCTCCCCTACCATGGTTGAAATATTTGGTTTGAAGAATCCTGTACCTATAATGATAAAGGCCAAACCAAAGAAGAAAAATTGGTGGGTATCAATTGCTAGTAACACAGACCCCACGATCATCAATAATCCTCCAAAAAAGAGGAATTTTCTGAAACCTAGGATTTTGTCTGCGAAGAGACCCCCGATGAAGGTAAAGGCATAAACAAATGCCTGTGTAGCTCCATATTGAAGATTGGCTTCCTTTTCACCAAAATTCAGTTGTGTAATCATAAAGAAGACCAACATCCCGCGCATTCCGTAAAAACAGAATCGCTCCCACATCTCGGAAAAGAAAAGTCTCCAGATCTGTTTCGGATATTTGCCTTTAAAATCTTGAATCTCCTCAAGAGTTCTATGCGCCTCAGTAGCCATTATATTAATTGTATTAAGATTCTATTTTACGCCATGCATCAGCTTCTTCACGATTGGGTGAAGCAACATCACGATAATCCCAGCTCCGATCGGCACAATGGTAAATATCAAGAAAAATGTACTCAAGGAGTACTGATTGGTGATAATTTCAATCTGCCCACCAATAATGGCCGCTAATTTATTTCCGATTGCCAATGCCAAATACCACATCCCGAACATAAATCCGATCATCCTAGCTGGTGCAAGTTTGGAAACATAGGACAGACCTACCGGTGAAAGACAGAGCTCGCCAAGGGTATGGAACATATAGGCCAGAATCAACCAGACCATAGAAACCTTTACGCCTTCTTGAAGTCCATTTGCACCAAAGGCCAATAAACCAAAACCTATCGCCATGACAATCAAGCCCATTCCGTATTTTACGGTTGCTGGTGGATTATATTTGGAATCCCATATTTTAGACACAAAATTGGCAAATGTGATGATAAAGAAGGAATTCAGGATGGAGAACCATGAAACCGCAATCTCTGAAGATTCGGCAGTGAACTCACGGTACAGCATCCATAAGGCTAAACCCCATACTGCTGTAAAACAAATCACCTGAACTATATTGGAAAGTGGTGCTTTGCCAAAAGTCTTTTTGGTTAGCATGGTGACCGCATAGGTCACGAAAATTAATGGAACGATAGTCAATAAGCTATTGACCACATTGAAAATAGTCAGGGAATTTCCTGATAAACTTCTATCGACACTATCCCGAGCGAAAATGACCAAGGAAGAGGCACCTTGCTCAAAGGACATCCAAAAGAAGATCACAAAGAACGCAAAGATAATGACAGCAATCAATCGGTCTCGGACAACTTTTGTATATCTGGACAATCTTGAAATAACAACAAACAGGAAGATGATCAATGCTGCAAATATGGCAACATTTTGGCCAGCCATAGATCCCATCTGAAGACTTGAGAAGATATCAATGCCTGAAATCTTAGATAGTGGGTCATTGAATGCATAACCCAATCCTAGGATGGTCATGATAACAATCAGGAAGATATCTAATTTTGTAAATGGATTTGGTTTATCATCTGGATTTGCCAAGGCTGCAGCTTCAGCTTTTTCAGCTTTTATCTCTGCCGTTGGCTTATCTCCAACCTTTCCGAAGATTGGCTTGGCATACCAGAACTGTAATGTTCCTAAAAACATAAAGATACCTGCTAAACCAAAACCCCAATGCCAACCGACCTTTTCCCCTAAATAACCACAAAGCATCATACCAAAGAAAGCGCCTGAATTCACCCCCATATAGAATATGGTGTAGGCAGCATCTTTCTTCTGAGGGAACTTCTTGTACATCTCGGATAATATGGAGGTCATATTCGGCTTAAAGAATCCCGTACCGACAACCAATGCTCCGAGACCTAGATAAAGAAACAGCGGCGTATCAAAAGCCATGAACAGGTGCCCTAGGGTCATGATGGCAGCCCCGATAACGATGGCATATCGATACCCCAAATACTTATCGGCTAAAATACCACCAAATATGGGTGAGATATACAGCAACATGGCATAGGTACCATATAATGCACCGGCTTGGACTGGATCCCAACCCCATCCGGAAAATGGACTACCTGAAATAATTGCACTGGTTAAAAAATTGATAAGTAACACGCGCATTCCGTAGAAGGAAAAACGCTCCCACATTTCTGTGAAAAACAAAACAAATAAACCTGATGGGTGACCTAATACAAGGCTTCCATCGATTCCCTGTTTTTCTAATTCTTCTGAAAAAGAAGCATCTGAAGCTTGACTCATAAACTGTAATTTCAATCAAACGCTAAGTTTGAATTTGTAAAAATAAAAAAACTTTCAGGATTCCTTAGGATTCAATGCTAAGGTTAAATTTTCTTAAGGCCTCTAAGGGTCTATTATTTTGAATGAAAAAAGCCGAATGTTGTTAGGATTCGGCTTTTTATATTTGTTTCAAAAATTATTCAAAATGAATTAAAATCTTCAATTAGTGGATGCCGTGCATCATTTTCTTTAATTTACCATTAAAGATCAACAATAGGATAGCAACCAATATAGGAAGAGCTGCGATGATCAAGAAGAAAACTGTCATCGAGTAAGTTTCGGTAATCTTATCAATAAATGAACCGGTCATACCTGCGATAAAGTTTGCAATCGCAGAGGCAGTGAACCATAATCCAAATAACAAACCAGCAAATTTCTTAGGCGAAAGCTTACTTACATAAGAAAGACCTACCGGCGATACACATAATTCTCCAGTTGTATGAAAGAAATAGGCCAAGATTAACCAGATCATGCTCACTGAGGCTGTCTGCGCACCTGAAGGGATAGACATCGATCCATATGCCAAAGCAAGGAAACCTACGGCTACCAAGATCAATCCGAAAGCAAACTTCACTGGACCTGAAGGATTCCATACCTTTTCCCATAATTTAGAAAAGGAAGAAGCAAGCGTGATAATAAAGAAGGAGTTCAAGATCTGGAACCAAGAAACTGTAACTTCTGTCGTTTCAACAGAGAATTCCTTATTCACTTTCCAAATACCCAATGCCCAGATGATAGCAAAAGAGATGGCTGTAAAAATTACGGTCAAAGGATACTTGCTGAAAATCTGTTGTGATAATTTGAAAAGGACATATGTTACGATCAGGATCGGGAATATGGTCAAGGCTGCATCTACCCATTTAAAGATCTCACCGGTATCCCCATCAAGGACACGTTGGGTGTAGTTCTTTGCAAAAATGGTCATCGATCCACCGGCTTGCTCAAAGGCAAAGAAGAAAAAGATACTGGCAATCATCAATACGGCTACCACTACCAAACGGTCTCTAACCACGTTTTTAGGCGTATGGTCTTCTTCCTGAATGTTGTGGACATGTTCTTCTGGTGAATGAACAGTACCTGGTTTTTCACCGATTACACCAAAGATCTTTTGCGCGAAATAGAATTGGATCATACCGAAGAACATAAATACCCCAGCTAATCCAAATCCGTAATGCCAACCCTCTTTTTCACCGATATAACCACATAATAACATTCCTAAGAATGCACCTGAGTTAATACCCATGTAGAAAATTGTATAACCTGCATCTTTTTTCGCAGATGTATCTGGATATAACTGACCTACCATGGATGAAATATTTGGTTTGAATAGACCATTACCTAAGATCATCAAGACAAGTCCGACATAGAAAAAGGATTGCGAAGTCCCTTCGAGAGCCATTGAGGCATGACCTAGGGTCATGATTAAGGCACCTAAAAGGATGGCTTTACGGTAACCGGTCAACTTATCGGCAATCATCCCTCCTATTAATGGTGTCAAATAAACCAAGCCTGTATACCAAGCATACAATTCCATGGCTTCTTTATTGCTCCATCCCCAGCCTTGCTTAGAAATTTCAGTGATTAGGAATACGGTCAGAAGGGCTCTCATTCCGTAATAACTGAAACGCTCCCACATCTCAGTAAAGAATAGGACAAATAGACTTGCAGGATGTCCCATTACCATTTTGTCGTCAACTCCTTGTTTGGCAAGGTGCTGGACCAACTCTTGGTCTTTTTCTTGATTCATCGGTTATTGATATTTACGTTAATTAAGATTTTTTTAGAACAATATTTTTTACGGATAGCAAATTAACAAATTTTTATTTACAATTAATACTAAGTTAACAGGCCTATCGGTATTTAACATTCAATTGTTAAGATATCAATTTCAGCCAAAAGTTTAATCAATCCACTAAAGTCCTATTAATTTTTTTAATGAAAGATTTAAATGAAAACAATCCTTCTGTTGATATTTTTGAAACGCAACACAAATTAGAGCGTAAAAAAGGTAAAGAATCTATACTTTTTTAGAAATAAATTTATTTTTCTTGTTTTTAGAATTTCAATCAAAATCAAAAGGCAGTAACAGCGAATTCTCGGAAAATAAAAAATAAAATAGTTGTGTAAACAATTTATTACGATGCTACGACAAAATATGGAATTGGTTAAATCAAATAAAAAAGAGGCAAGAATATAAATCCTTGCCTCTTTCTATCATATTCTTGACTATTATTTGAATTTCTCCAATAAAGCCTTTGTTAATTTGATTCCTTCGTCTTCAGAAATCTTATCACCTTCAAATTCGATACCTACATAACCATTGTAGCCAGCGGATTTAACGATCTGCATCATTTTGGCATAGTCGATTCCCGTATCATTACCATTCGCATCGAAAGCATGAGATTTAGCACTTACGCCTTTAGCATACGGCATTAAGTCCTTAACCCCTTGATAGCGGTCGTACTCATAGAAGTTACCGAAATCTGGTAAACTACCACAGTTTTTCTTACCTACAGTTTTCAATACATCTGCCAACCAATCACCGTGGGAAGAAATTCCACCATGATTTTCAACGACTACAGATATCTTACCTTTTTTTCCATAATCAGCTAAGGTAGACAAGCTTTTAACCACTTGTTCCTTAACTTCTTCTTTAGTTCCTTCACCCGCAGCATTTACACGGATGGCATGACATCCTAGGAAATTAGCGGCATCGATCCATTTGTAATGGTTCTCTACAGCCTGCTTGCGTTTAGTTTCATCACGATCTCCTAGACTTCCTTCCCCGTCCACCATGATCAATACGTTTTTCACGCCATTGTCCTTAGCACGGTTATTCAAATCTTTTAAGTAAGTCATATCCTTAGCTTTATCCTTGAAGAATTGATTTACATATTCAACTCCATGGATACCAAAGTTTTTTGCTGTATACTCAGGAAAATCAATATTTTTCAAATCCCCTTTGAATAGTTTTTTATGTAAAGACCATTCCGCTAATGAAATTTGAAACCAGTCTTTCTTAGCAGCGAATACATCTAGCGAAGGTGCTAATGTTACTCCAGCTGTTACTAGACCTAAGTTTCTTAAAAACTCTCTTCTTGAACTCATGATTTTGTTATATAAAGTTATTAGATATTAGCCCATCCAGAAGTCAATACATCGACAAGATGCATGGTCTTAATGGGAAGTTGATTTTTTTCAATATAAGCCTGCAATTGCAATAAGCAGGACGAATCAGTAGATATAATATAATCCGCCTTGACATCCAGGGCGTTTTGAACTTTCTGTTCCGCCATGGCCGTCGATATTCCTTCAAATTTAACCGCAAAGGTACCACCGAAACCGCAGCATGTTTCCTGATCTCTCATTTCTACGATATCCAATCCACCTACATGGCTTAATAAGCGCCTTGGTTCATCCTTGATCTTGCACTCCCGTAATGCAGAACAGGAATCATGATAGACCGCTGTCCCGACTAATTCTGCCCCGAAGTATTCCTTCTGCAAAACATTGACCAAGAAATCACTGATTTCAAAAATATTGCGCTGTATGGCCCTGCACTTATTGTGCTCAATGGAATTGGTAAAAAGATCATCATAACCTCCCCTAACCATTCCCACACAGGATGCCGATGGACTGACGATGGGATGTTCTTCATGAAAGTCATTCAGGAACTTCTGGCCAATTTTCTTGGCATCATCCCAAAATCCGGCATTATATGCTGGTTGTCCACAACAGGTCTGATCGGTATTGTATATGACCTTGCAACCTGCCTTCTCCAATAGTTTCACGGTGTTAAAGGCTGTTTCAGGATATAATTGATCAATAAAACAAGGGATAAATAACTCTACTTTATGCATTAATCGCTTTCAATAATCTGTAATTTATTAAATTTTAAAACACGAAACAACAACAAAAACCCGATGATAAAATATACAGACAGGAACAATGCCGAATATCGAATGTTTTGCGTGATCTGTTCAATGATACCAAAGCTGAATAAGCCGATCACTATGGCTACCTTCTCCGAAACATCATAGAAACTAAAGAAGGATGTGGTATCTTCAATATGTTCTGGGATAAGCTTAGAATAGGTCGACCTAGACAAGGACTGTATCCCTCCCATCAATAATCCTACAGCAAAGGCCATTCCGTAAAATTGATATTCCGTAGTCATATAGAATGAGGCACAGCAAATCAGTATCCAAAAGAACACCACAACAAGCAAAACCTTGATGTTTCCAAACCTTTTGGCTGCAACAGACATGATGTATGCCCCACCAATTGCTACGATCTGTATCAATAAAATGGATGCAATCAGTTTACTTGCACCTAAATTCAACACTTTTTCTCCAAATGCCGCAGCAACGATCAATAGCGTCTGAATTCCCATGGAATAGAAAAAATAGGCCGGTAAAAAGGTCTTGATGGCTTCGATCTGTTTTATTTGTCCCAATACACTGCTGAATTCCTTCTTCACTTTCGTAAAGAAAGGCAAGCGCTCAGAACCTACAGTAGGTCTATTTCTTGGCAAGAATCGGAATGGAATCTGTGCGAACAGCAACCACCAAAGTCCCACCAATAGAAATGAAAATCTTGCAGGGAAAGAAGCATCGCTGATCCCAAACCACTCTGGTTTAAAAATAAACACGAAACAAATGATCTGAAGTGTCACACATCCAACATAGCCATAGGCAAATCCCTGTGCACTGACCCTATCCTGCTGATCTGGCGTAGCAATAATAGGCAGGTAGGAATTATTGAAGGCTACTCCGCCAATATAGCCCATAGCAGCTATTGCATAGCAGAAGATCCCCCATTCCAAGGTATTTATCTTAAAGAAAAACAATCCCATGCAGGCAATGGCACCGATATAGGTAAAGAGCTTCATGAAGAACTTACGCTTTCCTGCCGCATCAGAATATGCTGAAATAAACGGCAAGCCTAAAGCCATCAATAAATAAGCAATGGAAAGTGCGAAATTGGATAGTGCAGTATTAATGACCTCAATACCAAAAAAGGAAACCGTGTCATTGGTTTCCGGATTTTTTGTGATGGCCGTATAATATACTGGAAAAATGGTGGAGTTTATGACCAGATTATAGGCAGAATTGGCCCAATCGTACATGGACCATGATCTGATTAATCTTTTATCATTCTTCTTGAATATTTTCATAAGATTTGCTTATGCGAATATACCATTTGATTTTAGAACTGGTTTAAAAATTTTCGTAGATATGGGTAACTATCCGTACCATTTCCTTGCGAACTGGACTTGAACTCCCCAAGTAATTATTGTTCAGAAAAGAAAAAACATAGCGCTTACCTCGTTTGGTTATGATATAACCACTCTGACAGTGAACACTGTTGATTGTTCCTGTTTTAGCCCAAACAAAGGCCTTTCCTCCCGGTGTTGGGTAAACATTCTTTAGCGTGCCTTCTAATCCTCCTGCCGGAAATAAATATAGCTTGGCGTTCTCATCACGGACTTCATTACTGATCTGAAGCAAAACCTCCACCATACTCCTTGGTGTTATTTTATTGTAACTCGACAAACCGCTACCATCTCTCAATTCAATGCTATCACTTAATTTGCTGTAATAGGTGTCAGTCATATATTGGCGCAGGTCTTCTGTTTTGAAGCTATTGTATTTCAAGAAGGATGCAACCATGTTTAGTTGCTCAGCCAAAAAATTATCACTTGGAAGCATCATTTCACGCTCTACTGCTCTTTTTTCTACAGAATTATAGATCTTGAAATCTTGAGGCAGCTTCTGATTTACCAATCCGACATCCTTTTTCAAGGTATCCTGTAGCAATAGCACCAAAAGGCTATCACTAGGTCGGAAAGGTTTTTCATTGACATAATTCTTAGGCAAAGGAAGCTCATTGATTTCATAGCTGTTATTCTCCATTGCTCTATGTATTCTATATCGAGTTGTTGTATCAGATAGCTGCTTTACATCGCGTTCGAAATAGGTTGGGAATAATCTGAGTCTGCCATCAACCTCCCTAAACTGCACAACATTACCATAGATCGGAAAAGGAAACAGTTCTGGTTGGTAGTAGAATTCATAGTCTTCGATCGACCAACCGTTTCTGTAAGTTGGTTCTTGCGTAGGAGAACTTGAGTAGAATAGTTTTTTCTTGCTGTTTTTTAAGAAGTTATACACTCTTCCATTATCTAACCTTGGATGTAAGAAGCTAGGATCACCGGTTCCCCAGAAAATCAAGGAATCACCACGTTCAACATATGCAATCCCTGGGATAGAATCACCAATGAGCTTTAGGGAGGCAAATAAAGTGAAGACCTTGGTATTTGATGCTGGAGTAAAATGTTTGTCCTGATTATGGTTGTAAACAAAGCGTTGTTGATCGACATCGTAAAGACTAAAGCCGTAGTAATGCTTTGGTAAAACGGTTGATTTTTGGAATTCATCATTTAGGTTGAGGGTAGATTGCGCTTTGGTTGTCAAGCAGGCCAATAACCCCATTAGGATTAGTATGCTTCTCATATTGTAAACATAATCATTGTTTAGAATTTAAGGAAGTATGAAACAAAGATTTTATAGAAAAAGAGAAGGGCTGATCTTTCGACCAGCCCCATCTTCTTTTATTGAATTAACCTAATAGTTCTATTTTAAAGCACCGTTGCTACGGTCGATCTCTACCTGAGGAACAGGCCAGTATTCACTGTTTGCAGAGAAGGTTAAACCTTTGTATGCAGGCAGAAATGAACCTTCAAATGTTGAATAGCTTTCTAATACTGATTTAGCTACTCCCCAACGTACAAGGTCAAAGAAACGGTGTCCTTCCATTGCCAATTCGATGCGGCGCTCCGTTCTTACGGCAGTACGTGCATCAGCTTGGGATGCAAAGGCTGGATATGGCTTCACGTTATATGCTGCGGCATTGGCACCGGTTCCTGTTTTCTTTGCAGGAAGCGTAGCAGCACGCTTACGAACATCATTCACCAATTTCAAAGCTCCTGGAAGGTTATTTGCTTCAACCTCACATTCTGCAGCCATCAACCACACATCAGCTAAACGGATGATATTCACATCCAAACCGGTAAGGTAATTGGCTCCCGGAGCTGCATTGGTAGCAAATTGAGATACAGGGATCATGGTTTTGATGGTTACAAAAGGTCCAGCGTATTTAGCGTCACGGATCCATGCATTACCTGGCATAATTCCATAGTCCAAATATGAAACACCTCTACGACCAACGGTATAATCTAAACGCGGGTCGAATTTCAAGTTCACATCTAATACGTATGAATCTGTTGGGTTTTTCAAATCGGAAAGGTATGGAGTAGCACGGTAAGCGGTAGTTGATAATGGAAGACCATTGGCATCTACCTGGAATGAATTTACCAAATCAATAGTTGGTTGATAGAATCCACAACATCCTACTGGTGAACTTCCATACAGACCGGATAACATATCTCCTACGTTGGAGTTATCAGCAGCACCATTGGAATTGATGGCGTGTTTTGAAACCATCACCACTTCAGGTCCGTTTTCTTTCGTTACATCAAAGTTATTCCAGTAAGGCATGGTCGTGATATCCTTACCTGCCATAACCTCTTTAAACAAAGTCAATGCCTGAGCGTATTTCTTTTGGTATAGATAAAGCTTACCTAAATATGCTTTTGCAGCATTTTTGTCCATACGACCAAACTCATCTTTGATTTTGGTAGCTGGCAAATTAGCGACCGCAAATTTGAAGTCCTCTTCAATAGCCGGAGTAATATCCTTGTCATTTGGAATGGTCTGTGCTTCAGCAGTAGTCGTTGCTTCGGTAATGATTGGGACATTTCTAAAGATCCTCCATAGGAAGAAGTTGTAATGGCCTCTCAACATTTTTGCCTCAGCTTCGATTTCCTTAGCTCGCTCGGCAGAGATTTCCTTTGGCCCCGCTTGATCCGCTGCAAGTAACTTCAAAGTATTGTTACAGCGTAAAATCCCTTCAAAGTATACTTGCCACATTTGGGACAGGTTGTCATTTGTACTGATCGCATTATAGGTTTCGATCATGTTCATTGGTGTCTGGTCGGTAAGCTCCGAACCTTTGTGTGCATTGTCTGAAGCAACTTCACCAAATAGCCACTGGCTAGGTGCAGAAGCATAGTTGCCCCAAGTGCCACTTACATTACCATTTAAGATACTGTATGCACCGATCAGCGCACCTTCCACACCATCTTTATTCCCTACCTGAGGCTCAGACAACTGGCCTTGAGGTAATTTCTGTAAAAATTCTTTTCCACAGGAAGTAACAAGTAGCATTCCCGCGCCTAAAAGAATCATTAATTTATTTCGTTTCATGATTGTTCTATTTAATATTCTCTACCTACTAAAATCCTAAATTAAGTCCAAATGTGTACTGACGAGCCTGTGGATATACCCCAAAGTCAACACCCAATGCTGGGTAGGCAGATGGAGTAGCTGAAACCTCAGGATCTAAGCCTTCGTATTTGGTAATCGTGAATAAGTTGGTAACACCTAAATATAATCTTAACCTATTGAATGTAGTGTTCTCACCAAATAGCTTTTTAGTTGGTAAGTTATATCCAATTTGGAAATTCTTAAGCTTCAAGAAACTACCATCCTGTACATAATAAGAGGATGTTGCGTATTCCATCGCACTTGTTTTGTCAGCTGGATTAGGTAGAGATGGGATATTGCTACCTTTGTTTGATTCACTCCATGCATCTAATACCCTTACGCTCTTTTGTCCGCGGAATACCCCGAAGTCTGTAAAGTAACGAGTAGCTTCATACAGGTCATTTCCTTGGGAACCATAGAAGTATAACAATACGTCAAAGTTTTTGTAAGCAGCGTTAATATTCAATGAATAAGTGAAGTCTGGGTGTGGATTACCAATAATTGTTCTATCACCTGGGTCGATCTCACCGTTTCCATTTATGTCTGCATATTTCAAACCTCCTGGTCTTGCATCATCATATGAAGGTGAATTATTTACATCATCCACACTTTGATAGATACCGGTTACTTGATAACCATAGAATGAACCGAATGGCTGACCTTTCTGTAAGATTGAAGTTTCCATAGAACGGAAGGCACCGTAGTTAACCTGTGATACGGTTGGAGCTAATGCAACCACTTCGTTTTTATAGTTTGAGAAATTAGCAGCTAAATCCAAAGTAAATGGTTTCTCTTGTCTGTGTCCATAGTGGTAGCCCAAAGAGAACTCAAATCCTTTATTGCTCATATCACCGATATTTTGGTACGGAGAGGCAGCTCTACCTGCAGCAGCAGCTGGAAGTGGAACCAAGAACAACATATCAGTTGTTTTCTTGTCAAACCAGTCGATCGATCCGTCTAAATCACCGTTCAATACCGTGAAGTCCAAACCTACGTTCAATGATTTAACCTGCTCCCATTTAATATCTGGGTTAGAGTAAGAGTTTTGCCAGATACCATTCACTACACCATTATTGATCGGGTATGAAGATTCTGTCAAGGAAGCTAAATATCTGTTCAAATACTGGAATCCTGGGATACGTTGGTTACCTGTCACCCCGTAACCTGCACGAAGTTTTAAGTCAGTTAACCATTCTGCGCTTTTAGCAAACTCCTCTTGAGAAATACGCCATGCAGCACTTACCCCTGGGAATACCCCGTATAAATGGTTTTCACCGAAATTGGATGAACCATCACGACGAGCAATTAAACTCAATAAATAACGGTCTTTGTAAGCATAGTCTGCTTTTCCCATCAATGAGAACATACTTCCAATTGAACCTGAACCATTATTGTTGAAGTTCGAACTACCTGCATTTAGATATAAATAGTCTAAACTGTTCATGATAAAATAACCATTCCTACTTCCATCAATACCGCGGTTTCGGTTTTTGATGGCCTCAGTACCTACCATTACGTTAAGACTATGATCTTCACCTAGATTAGGTTTGTAGTTTAACGTATTGGTCCAAGTCCATTCTGTGGTATATCCATGGTATTCACTCATACCGTTATTGAAACTACCTTCAGAGAACTCTGGGTTTGGATAAGTGTAACTTACGCCATTGTAGTTTTCATATCTCAAACCGAAGTTAGAGCGTAATGTCAAACCATCGATGATGTCGTACTCTGCAAATGCATTACCGAAGAAGAAATTCGAACGGTTCATGTTATCCTTAGCGCGATAAGCTAAAGCCACTGGGTTTTCACCGTTTCCTAAATCCTTACCAAATGAACCCGCAAAGTTTCCACCCTCATCATACACTGGGATAATGTTCTGGATACGGTAAGCGAATCCCAATACAGATCCTTCTCCCTGATAACCACCCGCAGTATTTGGGTTAACACCCATACCATGACCTTCTGTATAAGCATAAGAAAGATTTTCACCAAATCTTAGTTTCTTATTGAATGCATTGAATTGGGTATTGGTCCTTACGTTATAACGACGGAAACCGGTATGAATAATACTACCTCTTTGATCAAGGTAGCCTCCTGAGAAAGCATATTGAGAAGTTTCATTTCCTCCCGTGGCAGCTAATTGATACGATTGGATTGGAGCAGTTTGCGATAATTCATCAAACCACTTTGTACCTGCTTTATTGGCTTTAGTAATTTGATAGAACGATGCACGATCTTTAGCAAAATAATTGTACTTGTTCATGTCCGCATCTGCTGCTGTCACATCCCAGTTGGTTTTAGAACCGGCCAATAGATAGTCAGGAAGCTGTAAACTCGTTCCATTGAATTTATTGTCGATATCCAAAATCTGCTGAGGAGTCAGCATCTTGGGAAAGGAGCCCTTGTTTGGAATACCTGCGCCTGCATAGGCATCTAAGGTGATTTTGGTACTTCCTTCTTTTCCAGATTTGGTCGTCACGATTACAACCCCGTTGTTCGCACGGGCACCGTAGATTGAAGCTGCAGAAGCATCCTTCAACACCTGCATACTTTCAATATCATTTTGGTTCAACCAGCTCAACTTGCCTTCATAAGGTACTCCATCGATGATGTACAGTGGTTCGTTGTTGTTAATGGTTGAATAACCACGGATACGGATTTGAGGAGTTGAACCTGGAGCACCGTCATTGACAATCTGAACCCCTGTTGCACGTCCTTGCAAAGCTTCAACGGCACTACCTGCAGGTTGAGACTTCAATTCCGACACGTTTACAACTGCAACGGATCCTGTCAAATCTTTCTTCCTTTGCGTACCATAACCAGTTACAACCACTTCTTCCAGATTACTGCTATCTTCTGTAAGCGTAATGGTAATGGGTTGAGTGGTAGAGCTGATCGTGTAACGAGCAGAAGCAAAACCTACATAGGAAATGATTAGGACATCGTTTGCTTGCGCATCGATTTCAAAATTTCCAGAAGCATCTGATGAGGTACTCGACGTCTTGCCGACGATTTTAATGGTAGCTCCAGCAATTGGCTCTTGAGTTGCCTGGTTAATAATCTTACCTTTTACTGGACTTTGCATCGCATATAATGGATGCATAGCGATTTTATTCCAAATTGAAACTTCTGATGCGGAGACACTGCTCATCGCGAGCACGCCCATTGAAATCAGAAGTCCATTTTTTAGCAGTCTTTTGGGAATAAAAGAATTGCTATGGAACTTCATTGATCTTCCCATAATAGAATTTGTTAGTTAGTTTGTTAAATTATTAGTTCAATGATGCAATAAATCTTAATCTCAAGGCATAGCAAAGCCATGAATTAAATATTTATTATTTAAAGCCATAGAAATCCCATTTATGGAATTTCTATCTTCCTAAAAAGAAATGTAGTCTTTTAAGTTATTTTGGTTTACTAATTGGATTTAAGTACTCGTGTGTCATAAGCTGTTAGTTAAAGTTATTTAGTTTATTAAAGTTATCGGTATTTATGGCACTTTCCCTTTCAATTCACCCCCTCTGCTTAATGTTAACAAAGTGTACATCAAACACTTTTAAATTTCTGCTGTACTTTTCCTTCATATAAAAATGGAATAATACAATATTAACAGGAATTGATTTTGTTTAGAATTAAGTTTACAATTAGAACTAATTTATGAATAATTTTTAATAAACAAGACTTTTCCGCAACAATTTATTTACAATAAAAAAAGGAGGTAAAATACCTCCTTTTTATTATCATTTATTGAGAATCAATTAATAACCTAAAACATATTTTAGGCCTCCCACGAGCTGTTTTTGGAAGTTCGGTTCGTATAAAGATTCCTTCGTATGTCCTAAGCCTGTGTAAAAGACTTTTATTCCTTCAAACTTCTGGTACCAAGCTATGGGATGAAAATCACCCATTTTTCCATTTTCATAGGATTTCTCATCGATGGTCATCAAGATCTTAAGATCAGGTTTTACTTTGGAGAAGTCATACCATTCGTCCTTATGCATCCATACCTTTGGCAAATGCTTTGTAGCCAAATGTTTCCTGTTCTTTACATCAATTTTCGCTTCTTGCACAGCAGGATGGCTGGCAAAATATGCTCCTACTAAATTATTGTACCATGGCCATTCGTGTTCTGTATCTGTCGCTGCATGAACACCCATAAAACCTTTACCAGATTTCAAGAAATTCTGGAAAGCTACCTTTTGTTGCTCATCTAAGATGGTACCGGTGGTACTAAAGAACAAAACAGCATCAAAATCCTTTAATGAATCCGCTAGAAAGACATTTGCATCCTCCGTATGAAACATTCCGATGTTTTCATCCTTCAACAATTTGGTCAGGACCTTCACTCCTTCTTCAATGTTGTCATGCCTAAAACCTGCTGTCTTGGTAAAAACTAAAACTTTCTTTGGCTTTACAATTCCTGAAGCAAAAGTAAAACAGATACTTAAACAACAGACTAGGGTCAGTATGCAAATTCTTTTCATTTGATTTATTTGGTTTTTGATTGATAAAAATCTAGACTCTCAATGATGGAATCCTCTTCTACATATTTATTGAAGTCGCAATCTCCTATTTTTCTTAACAGCGCAAATCCAAGTTTATTGCCTTCATTCTTCTTATCATTCTTCATCAATGCCAATAACTCAGGATAAACTGCTGAATTTAAATTGTATTTAGGATAGATTGACAATAGGTAATTGACTATCTCATCCAATTCGGCTTTATCCAAATTGTTAACCTTATGTGAAAGATAAGCTTCACAGATCATTCCAATAGCAATTGCCTCTCCATGTAATAATGGATTTACATCAGTTACCAAGGAATATCCTTCAATAGCGTGTCCTATCGTATGTCCAAAATTCAAGATCTTCCTTAAGCCTTTTTCAGTAGGATCTTCTAGAACAACTTTATTCTTAATGACAACAGAATCGTACACCATACCTTCAGGTATAACAGGCAAACTAACTGTTTTGCAACGGCTAAATAAATCTTTATCCTGGATCAAACCATGCTTGATGACCTCAGCAAATCCCGAAAGGACCTGACGGTCATCTAATGTTTCAAGAAATTTATAGGATATAAACACAGCCTTTGGTTGGCTGAACGTACCTATTATGTTTTTTACATTATCCAAGTCTATCCCAGTCTTACCACCCACGGAGGCATCAACTTGAGAAAGCAAAGTTGTAGGAACATTTAAAAAATCAATACCTCGTTTATAGGTAGAAGCGGCAAATCCGCCCATATCGGTTACTACTCCACCGCCTAAGTTTAGCATGAGGGCTTTTCGATCGGCGCCAAAGTCCAACATGGTTTTCCAAACACCTATACAGAAGTCTATGTTCTTGTTCTCTTCTCCTGGATCTACCTCAATAATATCATAATCAACAATATCAGGTATGGCAGCCTGAATGACAGGTAAACAATGATCATTCGTGTTTCGATCTACGAGAATCAAGAGTTGCGAATAATCATGATCAATGAGAAAGGACTGCAGTTCATCTAACTCATCATCGAATACGACTTCGTATCCTAAACTATTAATCTTCTTCATATATAATTTCTACCTAAAGATAGATTTTTTTATTGAATGTAATTGGATTTTTAAAACTGTAAACAGATATTTTACAGAGCTTAAGAATTATTGAACTTTCACTTTATTCCCATCGAATTCCACGATATCTCCTACCTTAACTTTTAATCTTTTCCTGTAATCGACTTGGCCATTGTACTTTACAAGTCCTTCTTCCACCACCCATTGAGCCATGGCACCATGCTCAACCCAGTTCATGACTTTCAATAATTGGATCAATTGGATATAGTCCCCTTCTAATGTAAACGTTTGCATAAACAAAAGTAATTTTAATTGACAGGATTTACATTATAACTATGTTTTTAATTCATAAAAAAAGCCTAATTTTACCAACATCAAATTAAAGTAATATGGACATAGCTTCACCCTTAAAGCTTGACTTTAACAACACCGAAATTGCCTTTCAAGGCAAAAGCGACAAAGACCTTAACAAAGCGTATTGGTTATTTAAAATGGTCGCGAGCAATACCCTAATTAAGATAGGGACACCAATTACAAACTTTTCGTTGAATATCGGATTACCGATTCAAGGCATTATCAAAAACACTATCTACAAACAGTTCTGTGGAGGAGAAAGTATCCAAGATTGCCAAACCGCAATCCAAGACCTTGGTAAAGGTCATGTAACTACTATCCTTGACTATTCTGTGGAAGGCGAAGACTCGGAAGAAAGCTTCGATGCATGCTGCGCTGAAATCCTCAGGACCGTAGAAGCTGCTAAAGCAAACCCTCTGATCTCCTTCTGTGTGTTCAAACCTACTGGTTTGGGAAGATTTGACCTATTGGCCAAAATCGATGCTAAAGAATCACTTTCCCCTGAAGAACAAGCGGAATACAAACGCCTGATGGAGAGATGTGACCGTATCTGTAAAGCTTGTTATGATAACGACATCCGCGTGCTTATCGATGCTGAACACTCCTGGATCCAGGATACCATTGATGATATTGCTAGAGAAATGATGGAAAAATACAATTCGGAAAGCCCGATTGTATATAATACCTATCAAATGTACCGTCATGACAAATTAGCTTCCCTTAAAGCTGATTTTGCCTATGCTAAAACTCAAGGTTTCCACCTTGGTGCCAAACTTGTTCGCGGTGCCTACATGGAAATTGAAAGAGAAAGGGCAAAAGAGAACAATTACCCTTCCCCGATCCAACCTAACAAAAAAGCATCTGATACCGATTACAATGCCGCTGTGGACTTCTGTCTTGAAAACATTGATACAGTCGGCCTGATGGCAGGTACGCACAATGAGGAAAGCTGCAGGTTATTGGCTAATGAACTTGAAAAAAGAAACATCCCTCACAATCTTCCTAACGTGTTTTTCGCACAACTTTTAGGAATGTCGGACAACCTTTCTTTCAATTTGGCTGCTGCAGGTTACAATGTGGCTAAATATATGCCATACGGACCGGTAAAATCAGTAATGCCTTATCTGTTCCGTCGCGCTCAGGAAAACACCTCCGTAGGTGGACAGACTGGACGTGAGTTGAGCTTAATCATGAAAGAGCTGAAACGTCGTAAATCTGAAAAATAAGATTAACACGCATACCTTGATTCAAGGTATGACCATAAAATGATCACGAAAGTCTCCAATTCATGGAGACTTTCTTATTTTTGCGGCATGACGGAAGAAAATTATCAGAAATACCTTAAACTAAAAGAAATCGCATCCCCTTTCAAAGCATTACTGTTTGACGTCGATGGCACCCTAGCAGATAATATGCATGCCCATAAAGCTGCTTATGTAGAAACTGCCAAGGAACACGGCATTCTATTGAACCCCGATCTGATCGATGAAACGGCAGGATGGCCTACAGTGCATGTGGCAGATGAAATCTCTTCCCGTTATCAGGTTCCTTTGGATAGAATTGAATTTGCAAAACGAAAGTCTGCCATCTTTATTGAACATTTTATTCAAAAGACACAACCCGTAGAATTTGTCAGACAGGTCCTTTATGATTTTGCTGAATCAAGAAAAATTGGGATTGTTTCTGGTGGAAGCCGCTCTACCCTCAACATTACTTTGGATGTCATTAACGTAGTCGGAAGATATGAGACTTTGGTCTGTGCAGGCGACACGCCTGAAGGTAAACCTTCTCCTCAACCTTTTTTATTGGCTGCGGAACACTTAAATGTCAATCCAAGCGACTGCTTGGTCTTTGAAGACGGTGATCCTGGAGTACAAGGAGCAATTTCTGCTGGAATGGCTTGGGTCCGTATCGACCAACTGTAGCCTAGAAGTTAGTGATGATCCTTATACCACCGTTGGTATAATTCATATCTGCTCTTTTAAAACTGCCTACAGGCATTTTAAAATAAGGCTCAACCGAAAGATTGATGTTTTTGTTCATCTTCATTTCTTTACCGATGGAGAAATTGACAAAACCACCAAATCCATTGCTGCTCACGTTTTCATCCTCCGTCTTGATTGCTCTGGAAACCTGCTTAACAGCCGTTTTTACATCCGCCTCACTCTCAGGAAGACCATTGCCAAACAATTCAGTATTGGCATTCTCTACATAATGTGCATATCTGTTCTGATTGAATACAGCGGCATAAGTTATACCAGAGGAAGCATAAAACCCAGACTTAGACTTTACCCGAACATCCAAGGGAACTTCCAATGCTTGGACATTTCCCGAAATTGCATTTACATTCGGTAGAATGATGGCATTACTGCTTGCAAAATTCTGGGTCAGACCGTTAGCCGTAATTTTCTGCAAGGCATCTTTACTGGCCACAACAGGAGTTTCTGAATTCGCCACTGGATCTTTCATTTGAGAAACATCATAGCGATTGTAAGCCAATCCAGTCCTAACACTTACATTCTTATTGATATTATAGGCTAACAACATCCCGCCTCCAAAATTGAACCGTTCATTGGTGGAATTCGGAGAAACGAAAAGCCCTAAATCAAACTTCTCCCTAAAATTGAATTTCCTATTTTTTATTAAGGGCTCAGCACCATTCTTTGCCTCTTGGGCTTGATATGCCAATTCGCTATTGACATTATTTTCCCTGAAACCTCTCAGGTCGTTATCCATTTCAATCTTCGCTCTTTTATTGGATAGATTATAGGAATGAAGTGCATTAGGGATCTGGATACCGCTCGGATAGATACCATCATTTGAATAATTGGATATCAATCCCAGGTCCTGGTAACCTCTAATCTCTGCATTAGCATCCTCACCTCCCGCTTGAGCTATTAGGCCATTCCCTTGTACAGAAGTATTCAAATCAGATTGACTTGCAATTAAATTACCTTGAGAACCAATTACACTTTCATCCTGACCGCTTACAACATCCTGGTCACCGCCGTTATCTTGAAAACCGGTTTCATTGTCTACAACAGGATCTTGGTTAGCGGTAATTTGATTATCAATATTGTTAGAGGTATTTTCCGGCCAATACATAACCGTTCCAATTCCCAACAATAAAATTGCCGCAGCGCTGGCAGCCCAATAGAAAGTTTTGTTCCTTTTAACCGGGGCAGCACCATATCGACTCTGAAAATTCTCCCATGCACCTTCCTTATACGGAAGTTCCTCCATGGATTTCATCTTTTCGACGATCTGTTCGACAATATCTTTTTTATTCTTCTCTTCCATTATCTAAACGAATCAGGATTTAATATTTTCTAAATCAATTTGACTCAAATACAATTTGCGCAACTTTTGCTTCGCTCTTGTCAAATAAGTCCTGGAAGTACTCTCTGGGATTCCCAGTTCCTTCCCTATCTCCTCATGCGAATAACCTTCAATTTCATACAGGTTGAAGATCGATCGCTGAATATCTGGCAACTGCTGTATCAAGGAAAGCATATCCTCATATTCCAACCTGCTTCCATTATCTACGGAATAATGTAAGGTATCACTACTGCTCAAATCGTCCAGCATATACATCTGCTTCCGAACCCGCAGGGCATCGATCGACGTATTAACTGCGATCCTCGCTATCCAAGACTTAAAAGTCTTCTCTAAAACATTGGGATCTTCATGCAATGAAAAGGTCCCGATCTTATTGAAGGCTTTCACAAAACATTCATTGGCCAGCTCCTCAGCCTCCATTTCATGCTTCATATAGCGGATCACGATAGCCATCACATAACCATAGAATTTCTTGTATAGAAAGGATTTACTCTTCTCAGAATTAGACATAGCACATTGCTCCAAAGCTGTCCTTAGGTTCAATGCTGTACTGTTACTGAGATATTTCCTTAAAATTCCCACCTATGTCTTCTCTAATCTTCTGTAATTAAAAAAACTATAGATGAAGCTAAGCTTTATTCATACAAATCCTGCTATAAATATTCTATATTAGGATAACGATATAAAACAATTCCATGCTACAGTTGGTATAAAATAATGATAAAGGTCATTAATTCCTTGCCCATTATTTGGTAAATTTAACAAACACAAAATTAACGACTATGAGAGCCATCTTATTTCCTACAGATTTTTCCGAAATCGCCAATAATGCGTTCCTCTATGCATTACATATTGCCAAATCGATTGATGCCAAGATTTATGTGCTATACTCCTATCTAGAGCCGGTCCTTTCCGCAACGCACGGTGGACAACCGGAACTTTTAGGAGAAGTCTATCAGACCATTGAGCTCAACCAATTCGAAGTCTATAAAAAGAAAACCCAAAAACTCCGAGAGATCGCTTCCGAGATCGGGATGCAAGAAGTTGAATTAGTTTTTCTTTTTGAAGAAGGGCCGGTCGCTTCAGTGGTAAAAAGCATTGTAGAACGCGAAAAGATCCATTTGGTGGTTATGGGAACACATGGTGAATCTGGATTTCTTTCCAAATTAATCGGAACCAATACCGTAAGTGTTATCAAGTCTATCCAAAACCCAGTTCTTGCTGTCCCTCCACATGCTAAATATCAAGGTATCAAGCGCACTGTCTTCACGACTCTATTCCGTGAAAAGGACAAATCCGCGTTGAAGGAAATGCTCATCATGGCAAAAGCTGTGGATGCTAAAATCGAATGCTTACACGTGATGCACAATGATAAAGTGGCCGATGTACTATTGCAGACGGAAGCTTGGCAAAAGGAATTTCCACAAGAAAACATTAATTATGTTCTCCTGGATGAGGTTGAAAGCATAGAAAATACCATTGCAAATTATATCCTTGAAAACAATATTGATATATTTGGTGTCGTTAAGAGAAACCGAAGCTTCTTTGATCGCCTATTCAACAGCAGCATCAGCAATAACCTTGCTCTGCATTCAAAGGTGCCAATATTGGTTTTTCATGAAGAAAAATAAACATGCAGCAGGTCATTAAAAAATTAGAATCATTAAATCGTATCAACGATAAAGCAGAGAAATTCACAGAGATAACAGATGAAAACTTTGTCGAACATGGAATTCTATTCTTTATCCCACTCGAAAAATATGAAGTAAAAGTTCTGATCCCTGCACCGCACCATAAAAGCCTTTTCCAAAACGGTACACCAACCTTTAAACAGGTACTGAACCATAAAGAGGCGATGATGCTCAAATAGAAAAAAAATAGAAAAACAAAAAAGAGGGTATCAATTGATACCCTCTTTTTGAGCCTCCTATCGGAATCGAACCAATGACCTACTGATTACAAGTCAGTTGCTCTACCAGCTGAGCTAAGGAGGCATTTCCCTTAAAAGCGATGCAAATATGTGAACTTCATATCAATTTTACAAATCTTTTGAACTCCTTCATTCTTACAAAAACTCTAACTAAATGACCTACAAGCCATTATTTTCACAAAAACTAATTACTGTATGTCTTTTTGGCATATGTATTTAAACTTAACTGTCAATATTACAGTAAAATAACTAAAAACACTGTAGGCATTCCTTTTGTTAACCTAATATTACATATAGCGAAACTACATATGAACTTTAACAACTTTACAATCAAAGCCCAAGAGGCAATACAAAAAGCTTCAGAAATTGCATCTGGCCATCAGCAACAAGCGATCGAGCCAGCGCATATCATGAAAGCCTTATTATCAGTAGATGAAAATGTCATTTCCCATTTACTCAAGAAACTAAACGTCAATATCAGCTACCTGAGCCAAGAGGTCGATAAAATTATCGAATCCTACCCTAAGGTAAGCGGAAGCAATGTTTATCTAAGCAACTCCGCTACCGCTGTATTACAGAAAGCGCAGAGCTTTTTGAAGGAATTTAACGATGAGTTCGTCTCCATTGAGCATATCCTGTTAGGACTATTGCTATCCGGCGACAAGGTTGCCAGCCTATTGAAAGACCAAGGAGTCACTGAAAAAGACCTAAAAACCGCAATAAAAGAATTGAGGGGAAATTCAAGGGTAACTGACCAAAATGCCGAAGCAACCTACAATGCATTGAACAAATATGCTAGGAATCTTAATGAATATGCTGAATCTGGCAAACTCGACCCTGTAATCGGTCGCGATGAAGAAATCAGACGCGTCATGCAGATCTTATCCCGTAGGACAAAGAACAATCCGATCTTGGTTGGTGAGCCCGGAGTAGGTAAAACAGCGATTGCCGAAGGTATTGCCTACCGAATCATAAAAGGCGATGCTCCTGAAAACTTGAAGACCAAAACCGTATTCTCTTTGGATATGGGTGCATTGGTTGCCGGTGCGAAATATAAGGGTGAATTCGAAGAACGCCTAAAGGCTGTAGTTAAGGAAGTATCGGACAGCGACGGTGAAATCATCCTGTTCATTGATGAGATCCACACCTTAGTTGGTGCTGGTGGCGGTGAGGGCGCTATGGATGCTGCAAACATCCTGAAACCTGCATTGGCGCGTGGTGAGTTGAGGACAATCGGTGCAACGACACTAAACGAGTATCAAAAGTATTTCGAAAAGGACAAAGCCTTAGAGCGTAGGTTCCAGAAAGTGATGGTGGAAGAACCAGATACCCAAGATGCAATCTCTATCCTACGTGGTATCAAGGAACGTTACGAAACCCACCACAAAGTTAGGATCCTGGATGAGGCTATCATTTCGGCTGTAGAACTCTCACAAAGATACATTACGGACCGTTTCTTACCAGACAAGGCCATTGACCTAGTCGATGAGGCAGCGTCCAAATTGAGGCTCGAAATGGACTCAGTTCCGGTTGTGGTCGATGAACTGGAACGAAGGATCATGCAATTGGAAATTGAAAGAGAAGCGATCAAGCGTGAAAAAGACGAGAAGAAAATCTCTGAACTTTCAGAAACCATCGCCAACCTTTCCAATGAACGAGATTCATTAAGGGCTAAGTGGCAATCTGAAAAGACCTTGGTGGACCAGGTCAACGCGGAGGCTCAAAACATAGAAAACTACAAACTGGAAGCTGAACAGGCTGAACGTGCGGGCGACTACGGAAAGGTTGCAGAATTAAGGTACGGTAAGATCAAGGAAGCTCAGGACAAAGTGGATGCTTTGAAAAAAGAACTTTCAGAGAAACAAGACAGCAGCCGTATGCTTAAGGAAGAAGTAACTTCCGAAGATATCGCTGATGTGGTTTCAAAATGGACCGGTATCCCTGTCAGTAAAATGATTCAATCCGAAAGGGAAAAACTATTGAACCTGGAAGAAGAATTACATAAGCGTGTCGCAGGACAAGATGAGGCTATTGAAGCTATTGCTGATGCGATCCGTAGATCAAGGGCCGGATTGAGTGATGCTAAACGCCCAATCGGTTCCTTTATTTTCCTTGGTACAACAGGGGTCGGTAAAACCGAACTTGCAAAAGCCTTGGCAGAATATCTGTTCGATGACGAACAGGCCATGATCCGGATCGATATGTCGGAGTACCAAGAAAGACATGCCGTATCGCGTTTGATCGGAGCGCCTCCAGGATACGTGGGTTATGACGAAGGCGGACAGTTAACCGAAGCCGTACGTCGTAGACCATACTCAGTGGTGCTATTAGATGAAATCGAAAAAGCACACCCGGATGTATTCAATATCCTATTACAAGTATTGGATGATGGCCATTTGACAGACAACAAAGGCCGTGTAGTAAACTTTAAGAACACCATCATCATCATGACCTCCAATACCGGTTCTCATATTATCCAAGAGAATTTCTCTAAATTGAATGATGAGAACAGAGGAGAAGTCGTAGCGAAAACAAAGGATGAAGTCCTTGATCTATTGCAAAAATCTATCCGTCCAGAGTTCTTGAACCGTATTGATGAGGTGATCATGTTTACTCCGCTGTCCAGAACAGAAATTGGTGATATCGTTAGGATGCAATTTAACAGGGTTGAAAAACAACTTGCTGAACAAAACATCTTCCTAACAGCTTCTGACGAAGCCCTAGATTGGTTAGCACAATTAGGATACGACCCTGTCTATGGTGCAAGACCATTGAAACGTGTCATCCAAAAAAGAATCCTCAACGAACTCTCTAAAGAGATACTATCAGGAAAAATATCCAGAGATTCCGTAATCAAACTGGATGCATTTGATGGAAAATTCGTCTTCCTCAACAAGAATGAGGAATAAATAAAAAGAACTCCTGAACTGATTTAGCTCAGGAGTTCTTTTTTATTTAGATATGAGTATTGAGATATGAGTATTTAGATATGAGTATTTAGATATGAGTATTTAGATATGAGTATTGAGATATCAAACGTGCCACAATTTCTAAATCTCTCGTTTAATAACTAAAAATCCCTTTCTACTATCTCACATCTCAAATCTCACATCTCAAATCCCATCAGAAAACACAAACCTGATTTCATCTCTAAGATTATATTTCGAAGCCATTACTTCGCCATAAGCACCTGCAGTACGGATAGCGATCAGATCTCCACGTTCTGAAACAGGAAGTGTTACTTCTTTTCCAAAACAATCTGAGCTCTCACAGATTGGCCCAACCACATCGTAGTTCAATTTTTCAATACCCTCGTTTTTGCCTAATTTTTCGATTTTATGGAATGCCTGGTACAATGCTGGACGCATAAGCTCGGTCATACCTGCATCAAGGATCAAAAAGTTTTTCTTAACCCCGCTTTTAGTGTACAATACCCTGCTCAACAAAGTTCCTGCTTGTGCTACCAAAGCACGGCCCAGTTCAAAATGCACCTCTTGTTGCGGAGTTCTTTCCAGAAACTTATCGAATACATCAAAATAAGCTTCAAAGTCAGCAAAAGGATGGGCATCTGGTTCATGATAATCCACGCCTAGCCCACCACCTACGTTCAATACTTTAATGGTAGTTCCGCGCTCTTCAAACCAATTCTTCCACTCATTTACCTTTACACAAAGACTCTTGAACACATTGATATCGGTAATCTGCGAACCTACATGGAAATGCAGACCCAACAGATCAATATGATCACATTCCCTTAATACGGAAGCCGCCTTTTCCAATTCAGAATTGGGCACACCAAATTTATTTTCATCTAAACCGGTGGTGATATAATGGTGCGTATGGGCATCTACATTCGGATTAATGCGCAACGAAACTTGAGCCTTAACGTTCTGTTTAGCCGCCAATTCATTGATTACCAATAGCTCTTGGATAGATTCCACATTAAAAGCAAAAATATGATGCCTTAATGCCAAATTAATCTCCTTGTCGGATTTTCCAACACCAGCGAAGGTAATCTGATTGGCAGGAAAACCAGAATCAATTGATTTTTGAACCTCATTTCCACTTACACAATCCGCACCAAAGCCTTTAGATTGGATTAAATCTAAAATCCTGTCATTAAAGTTAGCTTTTAGTGCATAATGAACATGAAATCCTCTTTTATCAGCTGCCGCCTTGGCCCTGTCCAATGTTTCATTCAACAGGTCCAGATCATAGTAATAAAATGGAGTTTCAAATTCGTTTAAACGTCCTAAATCAATTTGATTGATGTTCATTCTCTTTAAAAAATTCTATTATGTAACGACCTTAATGCTTCTACCTTGTGCTCAGAATCCAAAAGCATGGAGACATTGTAATCTGAACCTCCATAAGAAACCATGCGCAATGGCAAATGTTTCACTGCATCTAAAACTCGCGCAGCATAACCATGTGTATTAGCTCCAAAATCACCCACCACACAGATGATCGTTTGATTTCTATCGACACTTACATTTCCAAAATCTTCCACTTCACGGATGATATCATCTAAATTTTTGGTATCATCAATTGTCAAGGATACAGCCACCTCTGAAGTGGTAATCATATCGATTGGCGTTTTATAACGTTCAAAAATTTCAAAGATCTTTCTCAGGAAACCATATGCTAACAACATTCTTGATGAATGGATATGGATTGCCGTAATATCATCTTTCGCTGCAACCGCACGGATCGACCCTTTCTGTCCACCGTTTTTAGAAATAAAGGTTCCAAAAGCTTGGGGGTCCATCGTGTTCAACAATCGAACTGGCACATTATACCGTTGCGCTGGAAACACACTCTGCGGATGTAAGATCTTAGCACCAAAATAGGCCAGCTCGGCAGCTTCGTCAAAACTCAGTTCTGCAATCGGCGTAGTGCCCTTTACAATTCTAGGATCATTGTTATGCATACCATCGATATCCGTCCAGATCTGGATTTCATCGGCTTGTATGGCAGCACCGATCAATGATGCGGTATAATCTGATCCACCACGACGTAAATTATCGATTTCACCAAAGGAATTTCTACAGATATATCCTTGCGTGATAAATAAGCTATTATCAGGATGCTCAGCCAAAATCGCTTCCAATTTCTCTTTGATGAATGGAACCATTGGCTCATTGTCCTCGTCGATTTTCATAAAATCAAGAGCCGGAAGCAATACGGATTTTATGCCTTTTTCACTCAGGTAAAGATGCCACAATGTAGTGGACATCAATTCACCCTGTGCCAGGATGATCTTTTCTTCCGTAGGTGTAAAAAGATCGTTCGACAAAGATGCAATTAAGTTAAAATGATAATCTATCAATTCCTTACCCTGCTTATATCCGTTCTCAGTGCTGAAGAGTTCCTTGATTAAAGCTTCGTACTTGTTCTTGTGTTCCTTGATCAATTCCTTGGCTTCATCCTTCTTACCATTCAAGTAAGCTTTAGAGATTTCAACCAATGCATTTGTCGTTCCAGCCACTGCTGAAAGCACCACAATCTGACGCTCTGCGGGATTAACGATATCCAATAAACTCTGGATACGTTCAGCACTCCCTACGGATGTTCCACCGAATTTTAGAATTTTCATATCTATTTTAAACTATTTGTTTTTACGAGGTTGTGAATATAAGTCTTTTGACAAAAAAAAGCGGCACAAATGCAAATAAAAGCTTTTGTGCCGCATATAATTTAATGCGGAAGAACTACTTCTTCAAGTTATCGATCAATAACTGGGCTAGTTCCTCTCCGATTCGTTCTTGCGCCTCATTGGTTGCAGCACCAATATGGGGAGTCAAGGAAACCTTAGGATGATTCAATATTTCCGCTCTTGGAGTCGGTTCATTATCAAACACATCAAGCGCAGCAAAAGCAACTTTACCAGAATTCAACGCTTCCACCAAAGCTAACTCTTCAATAACGCCTCCTCTGGAAGCATTTACCAAGCCAACACCATCTTTCAATAATGCAAACTCTTCTTTACCGATAACAGGCTTGTCTGTGAATGGAACGTGCAGGGAAATAAAGTCTGATTTCTTGAAGATGGTATCGATATCAACCTGCTCAACAGGGACATTGACACTTACATCTCCAGCAAAGTTTAAAGTCAGAGAATTTGGTCCTTCAAACAAATCTGAATAGATCACCGTCATTCCCAATCCTAAACCGATCTTAGCAGTTTCACGACCGATACGGCCAAAACCAACAACACCCAATACTTTTCCTTGCAATTCAGAACCTGCAGCATATGCTTTTTTCAATCCAGCAAAATTGCTGTTTCCTTCTACAGGCATTTTACGGTTAGAATCGTATAGGAACCTAACACCATTCAATAGATGTGCAAATACCAATTCAGCAACTGAATGTGAAGATGCCGCTGGCGTATTCACTACAGCGATACCTTTTGAAAGTGCGTAATCCACATCAATATTGTCCATACCAACCCCACCTCTACCAATAACCTTGATATTCGGGCAAGCATCGATCAATGGCTGACGTAATTTCGTAGCACTACGTACCGTAACGGCATCGTATTCATTCAATCTATTGATCAATTCATCTTGAGGAATATGGTTTGTATCCACTACAAAGCCCGCATCCTCTAAAATTTTTTTACCGATAGGATCAATCCCATCGTTAGCTAAAATTTTCATAGTAATTATTTCTTCTTTTCTTCAAATTCTCTCATCGTATCCACTAATGCATTAATTGAACTGATGCTCAATGCATTGTAGATCGATGCTCTAAATCCACCAACAGAACGGTGACCTTTGATACCGATTAAATTGCGCTCCTTAGCTAAGGCCAAAAATTCTGCTTCTAACTCAGGCGTATCCATCACGAAAGTCACGTTCATTCTAGAGCGATCTTCCACGGCTGCCGTTCCTTTGAAGAATGGGTTGCGGTCAATCTCATCGTATAAAGTACGTGCCTTGATGATGTTCTCTTGTTCAATTACCGAAATTCCACCTTTAGCTTTCAACCAACGTAGGTTCAACATGGAAACATAGATGGAGAATACTGGCGGCGTATTGTACATAGAACCCGCTTTGGCATGTGCTTCATAATCAAAGATCGTTGGAATGGTACGACCAGACTTAGCAAACAGATCATCTTTGATGATTACCAACGTAACACCTGCAGGACCCATATTCTTTTGGGCACCAGCATAGATCAAACCAAACTCAGACACATTGATTGTTCTACTCAAAATATCAGAAGACATATCAACAACGGTTGTTACCGATGTGCTAGGTTTTTCAAATACTTCTGTTCCGTAGATGGTATTATTTGAAGTGTAATGGAAATATGCAGCATCCGATGGCACTACAAAATCCTTTGGAATATAGTTGTAATTTTTGTCACTCGACGAAGCAACGATTTCCACCTGTCCTACTTTTTTAGCTTCTTTGGCAGCTTTTGTTGCCCAAACACCTGTATCTAGGTATGAAGCCTTGCCATTTTCAGGCAATAAGTTCATAGGAACCATGGCAAATTGCTGACTCGCACCCCCTTGAAGGAATAAAATGGAATATCCAGCAGGAACTTCCAGTAATTCACGGACCAATTTCTCAGTCTCGATTACGACTTCCTCAAACTCTTTGGAACGGTGCGAAATTTCCAAGATTGATAAACCTGTACCATTAAAATCAATTACCGCTCTTGAAGCTTCTTCAAAAACCTCTTTTGGTAAAATACATGGGCCTGCACCGAAATTATGTTTCATTAGACTTGTATAATTTGTTAAAAATTAGGAGGTTAACGATTAAACAATCGTTTGACCTTAATTTGAATGCCCAAAGGTAAAATATTTTTAAAAATTTTTAAAACAAAATCCATATTTGTTTAAAATATCTTAAATTAAAAAGACATTTGGTATCATTCTCTCATTGAACAAATATACCTGTTTAAACAAATAACTTTATGAAAAATATTAACAAATCGCCTCCATTGTGGATATCTTTAATGATGAAATCCGTACCAAAAACCTAAAAAAATGTGTATCTTCGCCTGTTACGTGTCTTTTATAGATATAACACTTATTATATTGATTGAAACCAAAATATAATGGCTGAAGAAACAGAAAACGAAAACAATTTAGTTCCTGCTGAAAACAGGATCATCCCCATCAATATCGAAGACCAAATGAAATCTGCCTACATCGATTATTCGATGTCGGTAATCGTTTCGCGTGCATTGCCTGATGCCCGTGATGGTCTGAAACCAGTACACCGTCGTGTATTGTATGGTATGCTAGACCTTGGGGTAACGAGTGGTAAACCTTATAAAAAATCTGCTCGTATTGTTGGAGATGTACTCGGTAAGTACCACCCACACGGTGACTTATCCGTTTATGACACCATGGTCCGTATGGCCCAGAACTGGTCCATGCGCTATCCCCTAGTCGATGGACAGGGTAACTACGGTTCGATTGACGGTGACCCACCAGCAGCGATGCGTTATACAGAGGCTCGCTTAAGGAAGATTACCGAAGAAATGTTGGCGGACATTAACAAAGACACCGTTGATTTCCAGTTAAACTTTGATGACTCCCTTGAAGAACCTACCGTTCTTCCTACCCGAATCCCTAACCTTCTTGTTAATGGTGCTTCTGGTATCGCTGTAGGTATGGCAACCAACATGGCTCCGCACAACTTGAGCGAAGTTATCGATGGTACCATTGCTTATATCGATAATAGAGATATTGAAATCTCTGAATTGATGACCCATGTCAAAGGACCAGACTTCCCTACCGGTGGTTTGATCTATGGCTACAATGGAGTAAAAGAAGCTTTCGAAACAGGTCGTGGCCGTATCGTGATGCGTGCTAAGGCTGAAATCGAAACCACAAAGACAGGTAAAGAAATCATCATCGTAACAGAAATCCCTTACCAAGTCAACAAATCGGATATGATCAAAAGAACAGCCGATTTGGTACAGGAGAAAAAAATCGAAGGTATCTCGGAAATCAGGGATGAATCCTCTAAAGATATCCGCGTTATCTATGAAATAAAACGTGATGCGAATGCCAATGTGGTTCTAAACAACCTATATAAGCATACCGCTTTGCAAACCTCTTTTTCGGTTAACAACATTGCCTTAGTAAAAGGTAGACCACAAATGTTGAACTTAAAGGATATGATCCATGAGTTCGTTGAACATAGACATGATGTGGTTATCCGTAGGACTAAGTTTGAATTAGCTGAAGCTGAAAAAAGAGCCCATATCCTTGAAGGTTACCTAATTGCTCTAGATCACCTAGACGAGGTAATCAAATTGATCCGTAATTCAGATACACCAGAAGATGCACGTGTTGGATTGATGGAGCGTTTTGCGCTTTCTGATATCCAAGCTAGAGCCATTTTGGACATGACCTTAAGAAGGTTGACAGGACTGGAACGCGACAAGATCAAGGAAGAATATGCTGAGTTGATGAAAACCATCGAATACTTGAAAGAAGTACTTGCTGATGAATCCCTTCGCTTCAAGATCATTAAAGATGAACTGATTGAAGTGAAAGAAAAATATGGCGACGAAAGACGTTCTCATATAGTTCATTCTGCAGAAGATCTTCGTATGGAAGATTTCATCGATGATGAAGAGGTAGTAATCACAATCTCCCACAACAGTTACGTAAAACGTACTCCATTAACCGAGTACCGTGTACAAGGTCGCGGTGGTAAGGGAGCTATTGGCTCTACAACCCGCGATGAAGACTTTACGGAACATATCATTACAGCATCTGCACATAACTACCTATTGTTATTTACGGAAGCAGGTAGATGTTTCTGGTTAAGGGCATTCGAAATTCCTGAAGGAAGCCGTACTTCTAAAGGTCGTGCCCTTCAGAATATCATCAATATTCCAAAAGATGAGAAGATCAAGGCCTATATTAAGGTAACCAACCTGAAGGACCAAGAATACCTTGAGAACAACTTTATCATCATGTGTACTAAGAAAGGTACCATCAAGAAAACTTCACTTGAAGCTTACTCAAGACCAAGGGCAAATGGTATCAATGCGATCAACATCAATGATGGTGACCAATTATTGGAAGCAACATTGACCAATGGTACGAGCGAAATCGTCATGGCTCTTCGTTCTGGTCGTGCGATCCGATTCAATGAATCGACCGTAAGACCGATGGGTAGGACAGCTACAGGTGTTCGTGGTATTACCTTAGCGCATGAAAAAGATGAGGTAGTTGGCATGATTAGTGTTAATAATCAAGAAACCACTGTACTGGTAGTTTCAGAGAAAGGATACGGTAAACGTACCGATATCGATGATTATAGAATTACCAATCGTGGTGGTAAAGGTGTAAAAACAATCAACGTTACGGACAAAACAGGTGAATTGGTTGCTATTAAAGGTGTTACTGATGAGAACGATTTGATGATCATCAATAAATCTGGAATTGTAATCCGTATCGGAGTTGAAAGCTTACGTGTAATGGGTCGTGCTACCCAAGGTGTGAAATTGATCACTTTGAAAGACAACGACGAAATTGCATCAGTGACCAAAGTTGAAAGACAAGAGGAAGAAGAGGAATTTGACGTTGAAGGTGCTGAAGGAGCAGAAAACTCAACAGACAATGAATCAGCTAACACGGAGAATGAAGAACAAGAATAGATATATTTCAAGTGCTTTAGGAGCTATATTACTATTGGGTGCCAATAGTGCTTTCGGACAATCGGCTTATAAAGAAGCCAGCAATGCCTTTGCATTATACACCCAAACTGGTAACATCGCCAACCTTGATAATGCCAGGAAACAAATCGACAATATCTACAAGACAAGACGCGACTCTTCCAAAACGCGCGTGAATGTCTTAAGAGCCATGGTTTTGAGTTCAATTGCTTATGCAGATTCTGCAAGGACCATTAAGTTGAATGCTGACCCTATCGATCTGACTTATCAGACGATGGATAAGATCGATAAGAAAGACAGACCGGGATACTCTGGAGAAATAAGCTATGTCAACCAAAATTTGGCTGCTGCACTGATTTATCGCGCAAACAAATCACTAGAAAACAAAAAGTTTGACGAAGCATTTGCAGATTTCAGCAAGGTTGATGCCTTAGATGCCAAAAGTGGAGATGTAACCTACAATTTAGCACTTTTAGCCAGCAAAGCAGGTAAACCGGAGGAAGCCATCAAGTATTATGGAAAGATCCATGAAGCTGGTAACATGACTCCAAACCAGTATATCGAATTGGCCAATCTATACGACCAACTGGATGAGAAGCAACAAGCGCTCTCAACCTTGGAAGAAGGAAGGACCAAATATGCTGATGACAAAGCTTTGCTGTTCTTGCTGATCGATAAATATGCAAAAAGTGATGCATATGATGCCATCGTTCCTATTATTGAACAGGCCATCAAACTCGAGCCGGAAAATATAGAATTAAATTACTTGGCAGGATATGCAAATGAAAATGCCAATAATTTAGAGATAGCTAAGACATATTATGAGAAAGTACTTGAATTGGACCCAAATAACTATGAGTCTAATCTAGCCCTAGGTCTAATCAACTTGAATACTTTCTTGAAGGATAATGAAAATCAAGAAGCACAATATAATGCCCAAAATTATTTGCTAAAAGCAAATGAAATTAAGCCTTATGAAATAAATGCTTTGAAATCCTTAGCTTTATTCTATCAAAAGACTGAAGACGAAGCTCAATTAGACCGAGTGAATCTTTTGTTAAACCAACTTACAAATTAAACAAACAATAAATAGATATGAATTTAAGAAAATCGATATTATTTGTAGGATTGCTTTTTGCAACCAGTTCCACTGCCCTTTTCGCACAGTCGGGCAATGTGAAAAAAGCAAAAGCTGCAATTGTAAAGTTTGAAGAACTTAAGGGAGCAGGTTCTGCTGAATTAGGTAAATCAAACCTTACTGCTGCAAAAGAAGCAATCGATGCTGCAGTAGTACATGACAAAACGAAAGATGATCCAGAAGCATGGACATATTATGCCCTAGTTTACTCAAACTTAGCTAGCTTAGACAAGAATGCAGAAGACGCTGCCAAAGCGCAAGACGCAATCAAAAAAGCTACTGAACTTGACAAAGACAAAAAACACGCTGAAAACATCACTGTTGCGGGTCAGACTTTAGGTCAATACAAATTCAACCAAGGTGTTGCAGCTTGGGATAAACAAGATTATAAAACAGCTTATTCAGACTTTAGCGACGCTTTAGTTTACCTTCCTGGTGATACTACCCTTACCTTCTATTCCGGTCTAGCGGCAGTTCAGAACAAGGAATACGACAAGGCCATCGAAAAATACAAAGAGCTAGTTCCGGTTAAGGAATACTCTAGCCATAAAACAATTATGGTGGACCTTCCTAAACTATACCTTCAAAAAGGTGATACTACATCAGCAATCGCTGCTGCTGCTGAAGCAGTAACGGCTTATCCTAATGATAACGATGCTGTTGTTCAGAACATCGAATTGAACCTGATCACTGGAAATGAAGCTAAGATTGTATCTGATATCGAGTCTCAATTATCAAAAGACCCACAGAACAAAAGCCTTCACTACTACCTAGGTCTTGCTTATGGTGCTGCAGGAGATCCTGAAAAAGCATTAGCTTCTTACCAAAAAGCAATCGAGATCGACCCTAACTACCTGGAAGCAAACACCAATGCTGCCGTAGTTATCATGAATGGTGGTCGTGATGAATTGATGAAGTTAAACGAAGACAAATCAGTTCCTGCCGCTGAATACAACAAAAAAGTAGAAGCTATCAAAGGTAAAATCGCAAGAGCGGTTCCTTACTTGGAAAAAGCTGTTGAACTTGACGCTAAAAACGTAGATGCTTTAAGAAACCTTAAAAACTACTATGATTTTATGAACGACGAAGCAAAATCTGCCGAATTGCAAGCTAAAATCGAAGCGCTAAACTAAGTTTGGCATACAACATAATAAAAGGGATGATCAGATGGTCATCCCTTTTTTTCGGTTTGAACCAGGATGAAAGGGATGAGAGGATGGCCCAATATCGCTATGGGAACTCTACAATACTGTAGAGGCGTAAATGCATACGCACGCAGACATTTAAACCAGGAAGGAAAGTCTAAGATACTGTAGAAGTAAAATCCCAGAGGGGCTGACATCTTTGTAAAATCTAGATATTTAAAATGGCCAACCCACAGCGTGGATGGAATGTTTTTAATGAATCTTCCTGAAGAAAGGAAATAGTTTGCTCATCTTGCGATTCGCAATGACAACGATCCTTAAATAAATCAAAAAAATAGATTCTTCGCTGTGCTCTGAATCCCTCTTTATTGCATCTCTGATTCTGAACAATTCGTGAAGAATCTGTACGGTTCCCCTCCTGCCGATCCTGTCATCCTTGACCGAAGGTCAAGAAACTGTAGGTCAATGTTATGATGGTTGTCTTAGATTTTGAAAGCTCACATTTCTCCGAGATGCTTCGTACTTCAGCATGACTGAAAAAACGCCGACCCTGTCATCCTTGACCGAAGGTCAAGGAACTGTACACTAATACCATGATGGTTGGCTTTGATTCGGAAAGTTAGCATTTCTCCAATTATACTTTCTCAAACTTACGATGACAGAAAAAACTAAACTTTATGACATTGCCTAACTGGCTTATTCAATAAGTCCCTACCAAGCGTGATATGGTCTTGTGTCTATTTTCTAATGTCCTAATCTAGCCCAAAGCCACATCCAACACCATCATCACTACAAAACCCAACACAAATCCAAGGATCGGAATATCGGAGTGTTCTTCCTGTTGTGTTTCTGGAATAACTTCTTCAATAACGACGAACAACATCGCTCCAGCGGCAAAAGAAAGTGCATATGGGAGAACTGGCATAAAGAAACCAACGGCAAAGGCTCCTAGGACGGCAAAAATTGGCTCTACCACTGCTGAAAGCTGTCCGTATTGGAAACTTTTCCATCTTGATAGGCCCATTCTGCGTAAGGGCATGGATACTGCAACACCTTCAGGAAAGTTCTGCAAGCCGATACCCATGGCCAATAGGACCGCCCCTGTGATGCTCGCTTCAGGAACTCCAGAGGCTGCACCACCAAATAAAACCCCGACCGCCAAACCTTCAGGAATATTATGTAAGGCTATCGCAATGGTCAATAAGGTAGTACGGTGCAAGGAGGATTTTGGACCTTCAGATTTCAAGAAGTTAAGGTGAAGATGGGGCATCAGCTTATCTAAGCCAAAGATGAAAAGTGCCCCCAGGACAAATCCGATTGCCGATGGCATAACCTTGCTGAAACCTTCCCCTGAACTCATTTCAATGGCTGGCGCCAATAGTGACCAGAAACTTGCTGCAATCATTACCCCGCCCGTAAAACCGAGCATCCCGTTCAGCAATCTTTTATTTACCCCTTTAAATATAAATACGCTGGCGGCTCCCAAGGCTGTTACACCCCAAGTAAACAATCCAGCAAATAATGCAGCAACTACGGCACTCTGTTTTCCAAGAAATTCTACTAATTCTTCTATCATTTGATCCAGCGGAGAATAATTTTTTGAAATTAACCATTCTAAACTAGAAAACTAAAAAATAACAGCAAAAAACAAAAAGCACCCCTATGGGTGCTTTCGTAAAATTGTCCATCTGGATTCCAATGATCCAGAGCTTTTTAAATTTAGCTTATCTCAAATGCGATCTCAACATCCAAGCAGTTTTTTCATGTTTCTCCAACAAGCCAACCAGAAAGTCCTCTGTACCAGCATCATTATGCTCCTCAGCTAACTTAATATCTTCCCTTAAAGAGATAATCAAGCTCTCGTAATCATTCAACAATTCTGAAATAAAACCCTGACTATCATTCTTTTTATATTTCATTTCAGTCAGCTGGGTAAGCTCCAGGAATTCTTTCAATGTTCCTACGGCATAGTGACCGATGGCACGAACACGCTCTGCAACCTCATCGATTATTTCAGCCAATTCCGAATAGAGCTCTTCAAAGAAGATATGCTGGGCATGGAAGTCCGGACCTTCCACATTCCAATGTGCATTCCTGACTTTGGTATACAGCACATTTTCATCAGCCACAAGTTTGTTCAAAATTCCTGCAACTACTTTAGTGTCTTGTTCTTTTATTCCGATATCTGTTTTCATAGCTTTTAATTTTATGTTTAATATATATTAATAACGACTAGCGTCATTTAGTTTTTCAATTGCTTCTTCGCCTAGCCTCAATTGCAATGCAGCAACAAAACTCTGTAAATGGGCATCTTTTGTAGCACTTGCAATTGGTGCAGTAATGGTTGGTTGGGCCAATAGCCACGCTAAGGCAACTGAAGAAGCAGAAGTTCTGTATGCAGAGGCTACCTCGTTCAATGCTGCGACAATCCTTTTTCCGCGTTCATTCCAATAGCGTTTTTCAATACCCTCTCCCCTTGCGGACTTCGAAAAATCATCATCCGTAAGGTATTTCCCTGATAAGAATCCACTGGCCAGAGAATAATAAGGAATAACCGCTAGACCGTACTCCTTTGCGGTGGCCTCATATTCATGTTCATATTTCTCCCGATCATAAAGATTGTATTCGGGCTGTAAAGAGATATAGGCAGGTAAAGAGAGCTTGGAAGAGGTATCTAAACTCTCGATTAGGCGCTCCGTTGATATATTCGAAGCTCCGATGTACCTTACCTTTCCTTCTTTAATTAAATCGTCGTATGCCCTTAAGGTCTCTTCGACCGGAGTGCTGGTATCATCATAATGCGTTTGATATAAGTCGATATAATCAGTCTGAAGCCTTTTTAAAGACAGTTCGACCTGTTCCTTGATGTAGGAGGCTTTCGTATTTTTCTGGCTATCATAGCCAAACCGTCCACCGACTTTAGTCATCAAGACAATTTTATCCCTATTTTTTCTTTCTTTGAACCAATTTCCAATAATGGTTTCAGACTCGCCACCTATGTTTTCTGGAACCCAATGGGAATAGTTGTTTGCCGTATCGATGGCATCAAATCCCATATCCACAAAACTGTCCATGATCTTAAAGGACTGCTGTTCATCCAAAGTCCATCCGAAGACATTACCACCGAAAATTATCGGTACAATATGTAAATCGGAATGGGCAAGTTGTACTGATTTCTCCATATGAGCTTTCTAATTTTAACATTAACAATATAGCCATTTTTTGAGGGATTAAGGCCGATTTCAGGGAGTTTATTGTCATAAAAAAGTCGATAAATCCTTGCCTTATCCGAACTATTATTATTTTTGTCCTTTGCAAAATTTAAGAATGTCTACTTCAGTCCCCTACTTCCATCATTTTCAAAAAGATACAACAGGAATTGAACTTCCATTGCGTTTTACCTTTCCTTTTTGTTATGACCCGCATGAACTGAGCATAATGGCTGCTGAGCAAGTACAAGAATACTTAGCCGTCCAAGATGATTTCATTCATAATTTCGGTTTGAAGGATGGTCAAGAAGGATTGGTCATCGGGAAAATGTTCGGGGTCCTGGTTGTGCAGGATCAAGCAGGAAATCTAGGCTTTCTAGCCGCAGTTTCAGGAAAAATGGCTGGCAGCAATAAACATAGGTACTTTGTCCCTCCTATTTTCGATATGCTTGATCCCCAAGGCTTCTTTCTAAAAGAAGAAGAGCACATCAACCAGATCAATAGATACATAGAGGCCCTTCAAAACTCGACTGAATTAAAAGAGCTAAGGGAAAACTTGGTCCAATGCAAAAAACATGAGGAACAGATCCTATCAGAGCTGAGGAAACTACATAAGAAGAACAAGACGGAACGCAAAGAAAGTAGGATAACCCAGCAAGCCTGTCTGCCTGAGCAAACATATCAGGAACTTTTGGAGGACTTAATCAAACAAAGCTATAGGGATCAACACCATTATGATGTACAGAAAGAAAAGTCTTCTCAGCAAATCAAGCTGGCTGAGGATGCACTAAACCATATCCTCGATCAAATAGAAGAGCTAAAGGCAGAACGAAAATCTAGGTCTTCGAATCTCCAAAACCAACTTTTTGATCAATACCACTTCTTGAATGCAAGACAGGAGTCCAAATCGGTCATTGCCATATTTAATGAAAGCAAAAATATCCAGCCTCCTGCTGGTGCGGGTGAATGTGCTGCACCGAAATTACTGCAATATGCCTTCAACCATCATTTAACACCGATCTGTATGGCTGAATTTTGGTGGGGATCCTCTCCTAACCTGGAAGTCCGCAAGCACCAAAACTACTATCCGGCATGCCGTGGCAAGTGTGAACCCATTCTTGAACATATGCTCGTTGGTTTGGATGTAGATGATAATCCTATGCTTGAAAACCCAGCAGCTGACAAGGAATTGGAAATTATTTATGAGGATGAAGCCATCATAGTGGTCAACAAACCTGCAGAATTTCTTTCGGTTCCCGGAATCAATGTAAAAGACAGTGTACAGACTCGAATCCAAAACAGATATCCCGAAATTGATAGCCCATGGATTATCCATCGCTTGGATATGTCCACTTCGGGAATCTTAGTCCTAGCCAAAAGTAAGGATGCCCATCAGTTTATCCAGGATCAATTCATCAAACATACCGTTAAAAAGAGATATACGGCATTATTGGATGGACTTATTGAAGGGAAAGAAGGGTTGATTGACCTCCCCTTACGTGTTGACTTAGATGATCGCCCAAGGCAGGTAGTTTGTTACGAACATGGAAAACCTGCGCAAACAAAATATAAAGTAGTCAGTATTGAAGGTAATAAAACCCGGATCCATTATTTTCCTTTGACAGGCAGGACCCATCAATTAAGGGTGCATTCCGCGCATGCAAAAGGCTTAAACTGTGCCATAATCGGCGATGATCTCTATGGGAAGCGTGCAGATCGCCTGCACCTGCATGCCGCTTTTATTCAATTTGTTCATCCCATGACCAAGGCCTTGGTCCAATTTGAAGTCAAAGATCCATTTTAGTTATCAAGGCTTTTCTTTATATTGGTAGAATAAATTTCCAACAATGGAAGTATTAAAATACGCCTATCAACATCCACTACTAGAAGCAGCAGATTTAGATCAGATTTATCATGCTCACGAAAAAATAAACTTGACCAAAGGAGATTTTATCCTGGAAAAAGGTCAGGTAGCCAATGAATATTATATTTTGGAGGACGGTCTCGTACGAACCTATCTCTATGACTATGACGGAAATGAAATAACCACGGGTTTTTCAGGAAAGAATGAAGTGGTCATCGAAGTAGCTTCTATTTTCCAAAGGATACCGACCCAAGAATATATCCAATGCCTTACCGATTGCTGTCTTTGGAAAATCGATTATGAAACATTTCAAGACCTTTTCCATAAGATTCCAGCCTTTCGGGAATGGGGCCGTGCATGGATGGCCTTTGAGCTCTACCTCAGCAAGAAAAGAGCAACCGAGATGATCACCGAACCTGCAAAGATGCGCTACCTGCACCTGATGGAAGAAAAGCCGCAGATTATCCAACAGGCTCCACTAAAATATATAGCCTCTTACCTCGGGGTAACAGACAGTTCCCTAAGCCGAATCCGTAAAGAGATCCTAAACGATTGAGTTAATAAAAATATAATTAAGCATGGAATACTTTGAAGATCAGACCTTCAAAAATATCAATTTTCAAGAGAACACATTCATAAAGGCAGAGTATGAATATTGCAGGTTTGAACAATGCAATTTTGAAGGCCTGAACCTAAACGAAGTTAAGTTTATAGATTGTATATTTACCGAGTGCAATCTTTCCCTATCCAAGATAGAGCAAACCAGTTTCCAGGACTGTAAGTTCAAAAACTGCAAATTGCTGGGGATGCGTTTTGACAGCGCCAATCCATTTAACTTGCAATTACAGTTTGAAGGCTGTACATTAGATCACAGCTCCTTCTTCAATTGCAATATCAAAGGGACAAAATTCATTAACTGCAGGTTGCAGCAGGTAGATTTTGAAAATGCCCAATTAAGCAATGGCAGTTTTGAGGGTTCGGATTTAGGTGGAAGCCAGTTTTTCAATAGCAACCTTGAAAAGGTCGATTTCCGAGGATCTCAAAACCTACAGCTCGATCCAGACCAAAACAAAATCAAGGCTGCTAAATTTAGCTTGGTCAGTTTACCGGGGCTGTTGCAAAAACATAAAATTTCAGTTAGTCATTAAACTAACCTGATTTACAGAATTTATTCCTACAGATTTTTAGGATCCACCCCCAAATATGATTGGGTTTTCCAGCTAAGTTTTTTGGACTTCAATTTGACCTCATTCGAGACATATTCCGAATTTTCCGAATATGTCTCGAATGAGAGTAAAATGAATTTCGAAAGAAATAGCGGTCCAAACTTCCAAAATAAAATTTTATGAAGGCGCCAAAAATTGACAAAATCATCTTTAATCAGCAATTGTTTCAATGTCATATTTGGTCAATATCTCAACCTTCCCTACTAATTCTCATTCATATTCCTTAAATTTATGGATATGAAAATATTGGCTTTTGGAGCTAGCAATAGTTCAGATTCAATCAATAAAAAATTAGTAAACAGTGTAAGTAAGTATTATAAGGAAGTTGATGATGAAATCCTTGTTTTAGACATCAACAATTTTGAACTACCCTTATTTTCAAAGGATCTGGAGAAAGAGATCGGCATTCCCGATGCAGCGACAGTATTTGCTGCCCATATTGACTGGGCGGACTTCATAATCATCTCATTTGCAGAGAACAATGGCAATTATAATGTGGGCTACAAGAACCTGATCGATTGGATTTCCAGGATCAAGGGCAGAAAGGTATTTCCTGAGAAACCGGTTTTTCTGTTAGCGACCAGTCAGGGTGCCCGTGGCGGACAGTCCGTTTTGGAAATAGCAGAAGCAAGGATGCCAAGGGATGCTGCCCAAGTTTTGGAGACCTTCTCCCTGCCTGAATTCAGCAAAAACTTTGAGGAGGGAAAAGGTGTTATTAGCAATGTATTGAGGAGCCAATTGGAGGCAAAAGTCAGAAAGACGAAACGGCTGATGGCTGAGATTATCAATAAAAGACAACAGTAAAATTAAATTTTCAATATTATGGCAAAGAAAGTATTATTATTAGTTGGTGATTACGTAGAGGACTATGAAGCAATGGTTCCTTTTCAAGCAATGGAGTCTGTTGGAATCGAAGTGGATACCGTAGCTCCTGACCGCAAAAAAGGCGATGTAGTCCCTACAGCAGTCCATGATTTCACGGGAGATCAAACTTATAAGGAATTGAGAGGACATAACTTTGCAATCAACAAAGATTTTGATTCGATCAATACCGAAGATTATGACGGACTGTATATTGCAGGTGGACGTTCGGCAGAATATATCCGTTTGAATAAACGCGTCCTGGAGATTACAAAGGACTTTTTTGATAAAGAAAAACCTGTTGCAGCAATCTGCCATGGTATACAGGTCTTGACCGCTGCAAAAGTATTGCAAGGAAGGACTTTAACGGCATATGTAGCCGTAGGTCCGGATATCGAGTTGGCAGGTGGCACTTGGAAAAACATTCCGGCAGACCAAGCAGTAGTTGACGGAAACCTAGTTACCTCACCAGCATGGCCTGGCCATCAGAACATCCTGAAGGAATTCTATAAACTATTAGGCGTAAAGATCACTCTATAATGGAGAAAAAAAAGAAGAAAATATGGTTTATTGCCATCCCCTTGATCTTGATTTTGGGATATTTCATATATGATGCCTATTCCCAACCCTCCATTGAGGACCTACCCGGTGGATTTGAAGAGGTAGCATTTGTGCGCAATGAAAACAATAAGGGTGGGATAATCAGGATCTACGCTGTTACAGTGAAGGATCAATTGAACGCACAATACGATAAGTGTGCAGATCTGTTCCCTGTGAATGATTATGGCAGCGTGACGAAGATTTATTTCTTTGACAAGAGTAAGCCATATCCAACCAGTCTTCAGCTCGAAGACCCCCACTATGACAACAGTAAATATGAGGCCATCAATATCTTGAGTCGTCGAGGAGTAAGCAAATAAACCATTAAAAAATAAAACAACAAAAGCTGCAATGTTTAATCATAGCAGCTTTTGTTGTTTTACGTAAATATTTTTTCTTTTATAATTATTTATTTATAAATTTATAAAAATAAAATATTTAACAAACAATAATTTAACCTAAAGATGTTTATTGGATGCAAAGGCCATTCTTAAATTCATTAAAGCAGGAAAATAGCTGTTGTTAAATTGCATTTTATTTATTGCGATTATAGTAGTAATGACAGCATCCAGGTTTTCTTGGATGCTCTTTTATTTTGTCAGTTTTATAACTCCCTATGTTATTCGAAAATTATTGACCAATCCCTCACCATGTTACTAAATAGTTTATTTATTAATTATTATTTACAGTTATTTTATCTAATTTTAACCGACAATTAATTGAAGGTAATTATTAATCCGTAAATACATAAAAAGTTCAAGTTAAAATCTGGCAAATAGTTATAAAAATCAAGTTTAGAGAGGCTAAAGAGGTAGAGACCCTTAGATTAAATTAATATCTTTTGTCTTCCCTGATTATTTAATAATTTGATATTAATTTATTAACTTTTACCAAATAAAGCTCGAACATCTTTGAGCTATGATGATAGATAGAGAAATGGCAAGCAAGTTTATCCCGAGAGATATTAGTTGGTTAAGTTTTAATGGTCGAGTTTTACAAGAAGCTGCGGATCCAACAGTCCCCTTACATTTAAGAATTAAGTTTTTGGGAATCTTTTCCAATAATCTCGATGAATTTTTCAGGGTTCGGGTAGCCGCACTAAAAAGGGCAGCTGAAATAAACACGAAGGAGTCCAATGGCTATTTCTACAAAGCTCCAGCGATCATTCTGGAGAAGATTACGGAAATCGTGATCAAGCAACAGCGGAAGTTTGACAAGATCTGGAACCAAGTGCAGCGAGAAATGGCCAAACAAAAGGTCTATATCAAGTCTGCAGAGGACTTAAGTCCTACCCAATTGGAGTTTGTCAAGAATTATTTTGATGAAGAGGTGGAAACCAATATTATTCCTTTGATATTGGATGAGAGTAAGCCTATGCCGTACTTAAGGGACAAAAGTCTATACCTAGGGATTGCCATGTATAAAGATGATTGGCAATATGACACCAAATTTGCCATTATCGAACTTCCATCCCGTCAACTTGGGCGATTTGTAATCTTGCCTTCGGCAAAAAACCAAAAGGACATTATCCTGGTAGAGGATATTGTCAAGGTAAACCTACCGTATATATTCTCCTACTTTGGGTTTGATGAGTTTGTGGCAAACACCTTTAAGGTAACCAAAGATGCCGAGTTTGATTTAGATAACGATGTCAACACTTCTTTTGCGGATAAAATCAGTAAAGGAATCAAGACCAGAAGGAAGGGTAAACCGACCAGATTTGTTTTCGATCAGGAAATGGACCCTAAGTTATTGGATCTATTGATCAAGAAATTGAACTTTAGCAAGAAGGACTCCATCATTCCAGGTCAGAAGATCCATAACTTTAAACACTTCATGGATTTCCCAGATGTGTTCAAGTCCTATCAGAAACCGGAAGAACGCCGATCATTTGAACATCCCGATTTCACGGGGCTGGACCGAGTAACCGACATTATACAGAAGAAAGATGTCCTACTCTCCTTCCCTTACCATGAGTTCCGTCCGATGATTGATCTATTGCGTGAAGCGGCGATGGATCCCGATGTAAAATCGATCAAGACTACCATCTATAGGATGGCCAGCAATTCCAAGATTGCCAATGCCCTAGTCAATGCGGCAAGAAATGGCAAGGAAGTTACGGTTATGCTGGAACTACGTGCAAGATTTGATGAAGAGCATAACCTGGAGTGGAAGGAGCGCTTTGAGATGGAGGGGGTAAAAGTCTTGGTTGGCGTGCCAAACAAGAAAGTACATGCCAAACTTTGTATCATCAAAAAAAGGGTACAGAACAAGACCATTCAGTATGGTTTTGTGAGCACGGGCAATATCAATGAAAAGACCGCCAAATTATATGGAGATTATTGCCTGATGACCAGCAACAAGGGTGTAATGGCTGACATCAACAAGATTTTCAATGCTCTGCAAAAACCGAAGGTCCCAATAGAACAACAGATCCATCACAATAAACATCTGATGATCTGCCCTTTTGATATGAGATTGCAATTATCGGCCCTGATCGACAAGGAAATTGCAGAGGCAAAGGCAGGAAGGCCAGCACGAATTATCATTAAGATCAATTCGCTGAGTGATAAGGAATCTATCAAAAAGATCTATGAGGCTTCTTCTGCGGGAGTTCAGGTGGATTTAATCGTTAGAGGGATATTCTGTGCAGTGAACCAGCGAAAATTTGCAGTTCCATACAATGCAATAAGCATTGTTGACGAGTTCCTGGAACATGCCCGCGTATTCTATTTTTATGCGGCAGGAAAGGAACTGACCTATATTTCTTCCGCTGACCTGATGACCAGAAACCTCGATCATCGTATTGAGGCTGCAGTTAAGATCAGCAGTAAAAAGCTAAAACATGAGCTTTTGGATATGCTCGAAATCCAATTGCGCGATAATGTCAAGGCTAGGGTCCTGAACAACAAACAGAACAATGAGTATGTCCGCAACGATGACCCAATCTGTAGGTCCCAGATCGAAATCCACAATTATTTAAAGGCAAAAACTGATGACCAAGAGATCAAACAAGTGGAAGCCACGGTATTAGAACCCGTAGAAGAATAAAAGACATTTTTTATTTTGCTAATATTTTTAGTATTTTAGTAAAAATATTGGTGAGATGGAAAATGGATTTATTTCAGGGAGAGGTGCGCAAAAGAATATACACAATGTATTTTCTAAGCTTAGTTATACACAAGATCATACAGAAGGGATCGATGATTGGGAACAGGATATTCCGAATACCCAGTTTACCATCATCCACCCGAAGACCATAGTCAACAAGGTAAGCAGTCCTGATGTGGGGATGGAATATTCCGCCAATCCATATCAGGGCTGTGAACATGGTTGCATTTATTGCTATGCAAGAAACTCCCATCAATATTGGGGCTACAGTGCTGGACTAGATTTTGAAAGCAAGATTTTAGTCAAGTCCAACAGCCCAAAACTGTACCGTGATTTTATAACCCGAAAGAATTGGGACGGAACCCCTATTTCACTTTCTGGCAACACAGATTGTTACCAACCCTTAGAGCGCAAGTTTAAGCTCACCAGAGCTATCTTAAAAATTTCGCTGGAACATGGTCAACCTGTAGGGATCATTACCAAAAACAGCCTAGTATTGCGTGATCTGGACATCTTAATGGAGATGGCGCAGAAAAACCTCTGTATGGTCTTTGTTTCCATCAATTCCTTGACCAAGGAGACCCGTTCAAAAATGGAACCTCGGACGGCTACTGCCCAACAACGGCTCAAAGTGATCGAAACCCTTTCGAGCAATGGCATCCCTGTGGGAATCATGTGCGCTCCGGTCATACCTGGCCTTACTGACCATGAAATACCCAAGGTATTAAAAGCAGCTGCTGCTGCAGGTGCACAATGGGCAGGATATACCGTGGTCCGCTTAAATGGTGAAATTTCAAAGATCTTTGAAGAATGGCTGAACAAAGCCTATCCAGATCGTGCCAATAAGATTTGGCACAGCATTCAGGCATGCCATAACGGTAAAGTAAATGATAGTGAATTTGGAAACAGGATGAGAGGTACAGGACAGATTGCTGAAATTATCCGAGATAGTTTCAGACTTCATTGCAAGAAGAATAAATTGAACCAAAGTATGTTTGAATATGACCTCTCACACTTCAAAAAGCAACAAAATCCCCAATTAAACCTATTTGAAACATTAGGTTAAGGAATGTTAAAATTATGTTAAAATAATGTTGTAACAGCTATGTTGCGACCTGCTTGGCATATCCTTTGGACATAGTGTAGCGATAAACTATAGAAAAACGATAAAATAATTTGCACTATGAAAAAATCAATGAAATTACTGAGTCTATTGTTTGTGGTATTGTTCGCAGTTTCTGCATGTTCAAAGGACGATGATCCGGCAGATAACGACATATTTGTGGATGAATACAAAGGAAAAATCAGTTATGTTAACAAAAACGATAGTGAGAAAAACGTACCTTCAACAGATGGTAAAGTAACAGTCACCAAAGTTGGTGGTTCTAATTACTCCTTTATCTTTGATAGTGACATTCCAGATATCTTGAATGTTAAGATGCAAAAAGGGGATAACAATAAACTGTTCTTAGAAGACGGAAAACTTGGACTGATTTCCATTGATGCTGATCAGTTGACAATTGGATACACTACAGATGAAGGAGAAACTTGGACAGCCAATTGTAAAAGAGACTAAAACTTCGATATATACAGATTAATTTAACTTAAAAAGAGCAATCAGATTGATTGCTCTTTTTTGTATGAGTAAATGTTATCAGTCTCTTTTAAGCTTTATCAGTAGGGTAATTTTAAAAAGATTGGAATTGCTATTGATAAAGAGATTGTAATCATCTGCATACTCCAAGAACAACCTACTTTCCAATTGCTTGACCCTAGGATCATCAGCCTGATTGCTTAGGTAATGGTTTACGCGGTTACTGACCTCTAGACTTAGCTGCTGTGCCTTTACCTTTAACTTTAGTTTCATGGGAAAATTCTGCATGCTATTGTATCCATTGATCATTGCATTCTGCACAATCGGAAAAAGCAGCAACGCTGGTATTTTAGCCTCAACATCTTCAATAGCTATATCTACCATATGGTAATGTTCGGAACTGGAAAGTCCGGCATACAAGTCAATAAATTTTGAGAGCAATTTGCTTTCTTCATCTACCGAGTGTTTGGTGTTTTTTGAAATGGCCAATACCTCCTGTTGGTATTCCTGGTACTTGCTTTTCAGGATACCATTCTCAGTCGATTGATTGTAATACAACTTCGAAAGTTCCCTTTCGGTCTGCGCATTCAAAAAACTAAGTTCAGCATCTGAATACAAAAGTTTGTATTCCAGCTCCTTGATGTTTTTTGAATTATTTTTCCAAAACATGGTTTTCTATTAATTCTGTTCTTTCTTGGACTCCTTTTTACCTTCCAAACCGCTTACCCCTCCAGAAACCACTAATTTCATGGCATCAGTAGCGGAAATATTCAACTTGGTCACTTTCTCCGAGGAAACAACCACGACCTGTCCGGCTACGGAGTAGGAATAAGGAAAATAAACGATTACTTCACCAGGGAGGTTGATGATATGTAAATCTTTCTGGGTCAAGAAACCAATTTTTTTAAGGCCAAATTCGTTTACTTCAACCAAAACAGGTTCATTGAATTTTTTGGCATCGCCCACAAAGGCTTCCGTAAAATCCTTGATGGAAGAATATAAGGTATTGAACAATGGAATCTTACTGATCGTCCTGCTCAACCAATTCCGGATGGGTGCAGTAACCAATGTAGTAAAAATAAAACCTATCAATGTCAATAAAAGAATGACCGAGACAATCCCTAATCCTGGTATATAAAGCGGTTTCCCGGTTTCATCAACCAAAAAATGTTCTGTAATATTTAATGCGCCATCCAATGTCGCCACCAACCAAACGATCACGAAAATCGCTCCGGCAACAGGTGCTACGACCAGTGTTCCTTTAATGAGGTAATAAAAGAATTGTTGAAAAAATTTAGTTATCATTTTACTCGTAATAATAGACTCGTTTTACTCGACTTGAAATATTGACCAGCAGTTCATATGGAATCGTACCGATATCGGAGGCTGCTTGCACTATGCTTGGAAAGACCAGGACCTCATCTCCTACCTGAACATTTTGTCCGGTAACATCCAACATGCACATATCCATACAGATATTGCCGACTGTGGGTGCAAGGAAACCATTAATTTGCATTTTTCCAACTGAATTACCAAATCGGCGGGAATAACCATCCGCATAACCGATTTTTACCGTAGCGATTTTACTGTCCCTTGATAGAACTCCTTTTCGGTCATAACCAACGGTCTCCCCTGCCGGTAAATTCTTGATCTGGGTCACGGTAGTCTTGAGACTACTGACCTGTTCAAGGGTAGGCAAATTCTTATCCATATCCACACCGTAAAGCCCTATGCCCAAACGGACCATATCCAAATGGGCCTTTGGCCAACGGACAATCGCTGAAGTATTGGCTACGTGTTTTATAAAGGTATAGCCCAACCCACTTTCTAATTGCTTTGCTGCAGCTAGATAGGTTGAGATCTGTGATTCGGTAAAGGGATCTTGGCCTGGATCGCCTGATGCCACTAAATGGGTAAAGAACGACTGCACTTTGACCTGATTTTGACCTTTGAGTTTTTCCAGCACTGCGGGAATCTCTGAAGGAAAGAAGCCAAGCCTGTGCATTCCGGTATCCAATTTCAGGTGAATCTTGAAATCACTGATATTCTGTTCCTTCAGGAATTCTAAAAACTCATCCAGAAAATCCATACTGTAGACTTCGGGTTCAAGATTATGCTGGATCAAGGATTGGAAGGTGTCGCGATCTGGGCTTAAGACCATGATTGGCAAAGCGATGCCAGCAGTCCTTAATTCTACGCCTTCATCTGCAAAGGCAACGGTCAGGTAATCGACCTTGCTGAATTGCAAGAGATTTGCCACTTCAAAACTTCCACTGCCATAAGAGAAAGCCTTTACCATGGCCATAAGCTTGACGTTCTTAGGGATCAATGAGCGATATAACATCAGGTTGTTTGAAATTGCATTCAAATTGATCTCAAGAACCGTCCCATGAGACCTTAAGGCCAACCTTTGTACTACACGTTCGAATTGATATTTTCGCGCACCCTTGATCAGGATACTTTCATTACTGAGATCCAATTCGGCCAAATGGTCCAGAAATTCTTCAGTACTGGAATAGTCCTTTATGAGATCTATTTCAATATCCTTAAACCATGGGTATCTGTTACCAACCCAAATGAACTTTTGGAGTTGGGAAGAATTCAGCAAGGCAATCAGTTTTTGCTGTAATTTTTCACTTTCAGCCAATCCTTCCATTTCAGAAAGGATTAGCGATTTGCTGCTGTGTTGGTTCTGTTGATTTAAAAACTCCAGGGAAATCTTTAAAGATGCGAGGTCATTGGAATAGGAATCATCGATAATCGAACTATTATTGATCCCTTTCTTTAATTGCAGCCGCATTTCAAGTGGCTTAAGGTTTTGGATCCTTTCGACGATGGTCTCTGGATCGTAACCCATAAAATACATGCAAGCTATACAGCTCATTATGTTTTCGATGGATGCGCGGTCGGTAAAAGGAACCTGGCATATGCAGATAACCTCACCTATCCTGATCTTTAGTTTACTGAGTTGGCTATGGGTCTCTTCATGGATCAATTGGATCTGATCCATATCCGTTCTTCCCCAGGTTACCAAGCGGATTTTGGGATCGATATCTTCTCTTTCGATATATTCAGATCCGGCGACTAAGGTTTCCACCTCGGAAAAAAGTTTCATTTTTTCCTTTAATTTCTCTTGCTTGCTTGAGAAATTCTGGGAATGCGCCACTCCAATATTAGTGAAAATTCCAATATTAGGTTGTATCATCTGTTGTAAGCTGGACATTTCACCAGGTTCACTGATTCCAGCTTCAATTAGGGCAAGATCATATTGTGGTCCCAAGTTCCATAAGGATAATGCGACCCCAAGTTGGGAATTATAGCTTTTGGGACTTTGGTAAACTTTCTTTTCTGGAATCAACAGCTGAAATAACCAAGCTTTGACTATAGATTTACCATTACTGCCGGTAATTCCAATTATCGGGTAATGGAATTGCCTTCTATGGTATGAAACCAGTTCTTGCATAAAATGCAATACATGATCGACCTGAATGATATTGACATCGTTTTTATCCTCCAGAAAGGCTACGGAATGGGAGACAACGAAGTTACGGATCCCTTTCTTATAGGCATCTGGAATAAAATCATGACCATCACGAGTGGCTTTTAGGGCAAAGAATAGAGATTCATCAGGATTGTTTACCTTACGGCTATCGTATACTAGTTCGCTGATTTTAGACGTTAAATCATTTGATATCAAAGGTTTTATATTTAATTCCTCGCAAATAAATTTAATAGTATACATGATTCTGCAAATAAAGAACGAAGTTCATCATTTTTTTTAAAAGTTCATCATTTTTTGAAGATTTGCATTATGGATGAGCCTATTAAAAAACAGAGAACCTATACTCCCCTGGAAGCCAAGCGGAAAGCCGAATCCTATTGTGCCTATCAAGAGCGATCACAACAGGAAGTTCGTGACAAATTATACCAATGGGGTTTACATAGTAAGGATGTTGAAAATATTATCAGCTACCTGATTGAAAATAATTTCCTCAATGAGGAGCGTTTTGCGAAGGCCTATGTCCTGGGGAAGTTTAGGATAAAAGGTTGGGGCCGCATCAAGATCATGCAGGGATTGAAATTGAAACAGGTTTCAGCTCCCTTGATCAAGATTGCGATGAAGGAGATCGACCCGAACGATTATTTTGAGAAATTGAGGTCGATCTTGGTGAAGAAATCGGCCTTAATTAAAGAGTCAGACTCCTATAAACATAGAAATAAACTCTATCAATATGCCTTGGGCCGAGGGTATGAAAATAATTTGATCTTAGAGATACTGAAAGACAATGGATTGGGGGATTAATGAAATATTTTTGAAAAAATAATTTTAGGATTTCAATTTTCTCTCTATATTTGCACCACGTCAAGCGAAAGTAGCTCAGTTGGTAGAGCACAACCTTGCCAAGGTTGGGGTCGCGAGTTCGAATCTCGTCTTTCGCTCAGTTGCCTAGGTGGTGGAACTGGTAGACACGCAGGACTTAAAATCCTGTTCCCGTTAAGGGAGTGCGGGTTCGATTCCCGCCCTAGGTACAGAAAAAAGCCGCTTATAGCGGCTTTTTTAGTATAACAGTATTTAGTACTTAGTATTTAGACCTGAACCTGCTATTCTTATTCCTCATATTGTTTATGTAAGATGCTAGAATTTTTGCCAGGTCGAGTTGGTAGCTATCCCCTTCTTTTGCCTGTTCTTTTCGATATTTTCCCAATCCTTATATTCAAAATGTATAGAGTTTTTTAGATAATTGTTCCACCTCCAAAAACATAGCGGATTAATTTTGTACAGTCGATACAGCTTTTGATTTTCTTTGGCTGGAGATGTTTCTTTTATAAATTGTTTAAAGCCAAACATTGAAAACGCTGGGCTTTTAAATGAAAAATGCTGTGTCGTTGTATACGACCCATCTAAGTTAGCATATCTGAAATGCCCCTCATCCAATCGATGAGCGACATACTTATTGATTACAGGTAAATTGGGAATCAAGAGAATAGTGACAAGAACTATAACAATTGGTTTCTTTTTCATAGCATTTAATTTAGTTATATAGAGCAATATTAATCGGGGCTTATCATACTGTCATTGAAATACCATATAAAATAACGAAAAAGCGCTTATTATATTTTGATTTTGCAATGGAGTATTAACTAATTTTTAAACCTGATAGCTCTACTCTTGCCTGATCTTCTATCCTTACCTTAGACCTTCTATTGTACCTGAGACCTCTATCTTATCTGATCCTCTTGAGCGTTTCCTAAGTGCGTTTTCCAAAGTTTAACTATATTAAAATTCCTCTCAAACTATTAATTTTTTCATTGATGTTACATAGATAAAATCTATCAAGACGCATGATAATCTTAGGTTTTATTTATCTATCTTTAGTTAAATTTAAAGCAGGAGGCAAAGAATTTATGCCTATGCACCTTGATGTTCAATTAAATACGATTTAACTTAAATATTATATAGAAAATAAATTCAGAGATATGGAAAATGGAAATGACATCAGCAAATGCCCATTTCATAATGGAAGTGCTAAACAGAATTTGACGGTTGCGGGCGGAGGAACCACAATTTCAGATTGGTGGCCCAAAAAATTAAAGGTTAGTTTATTGCGTCAGCATTCAAATCTATCTGATCCGATGGATCCAGATTTTGATTATGCTGAGGAATTCAAGAAATTGGATCTAGAGGCAGTAAAACAGGATCTTCATGCTTTGATGACCGATTCGCAGGATTGGTGGCCTGCCGACTTTGGTCATTACGGTGGTTTATTCATACGTATGGCATGGCACTCAGCGGGTACCTATAGAGTAGGTGACGGTCGCGGTGGTGCTGGAACAGGACAGCAGCGATTTGCTCCTTTGAACAGCTGGCCAGACAACGTGAGCTTGGATAAAGCAAGGAGATTATTGTGGCCAATCAAACAAAAATACGGCAAGAGACTTTCTTGGGCAGACTTATTGGTACTGACCGGAAATATAGCCTTGGAATCTATGGGATTTAAGACCATTGGTTTCGCAGGTGGTCGTGTGGATGCCTTTGAACCCGATGAGGATGTATACTGGGGATCTGAGGATACTTGGTTAGGTGGCGATGTAAGATATTCGCATGGTTCAGAAGGAATCGTAGATAAAGACCATGGTGTGCTATCGGGGGAAGAAAAAGCGGATGGCGATGTGCATTCCAGGGATCTGGAGAATCCATTGGCGGCAGTTCAAATGGGATTGATCTATGTAAACCCAGAAGGTCCAGATGGTAATCCTGACCCGCTATTGGCTGCGAAAGATATCCGTGATACCTTTGGCCGTATGGCGATGAACGATGAAGAAACCATAGCGCTTATTGCAGGTGGTCACTCATTCGGAAAAACCCATGGTGCCGGTCCAGCGGACCATGTAGGCAAGGAACCGGAAGCTGCAGGTTTAGAAGATCAAGGTTTAGGTTGGAAAAGCACCTATAATTCAGGAGTTGGTGCAGATGCTATCACTTCTGGCCTGGAAGTAATCTGGACAGAAACGCCGACACAATGGAGTAATAATTTCTTTGAAAACCTATTTGGGTATGAGTGGGAATTGACCAAAAGTCCTGCCGGTGCATTCCAATGGGTGGCAAAAGATGCTGATGATGTTATTCCTGATCCATTTGATCCTAATAAAAAACGTAAGCCAACGATGTTAACGACGGATCTTTCCTTGAGGGTTGATCCTGCTTACGAAAAAATATCACGTAGGTTTTTAGAAAATCCAGATGAATTTGCTGATGCATTTGCAAAAGCATGGTTTAAGTTGACCCATAGGGATATGGGGCCACGCTCCCGCTATCTAGGCCCGGATGTACCTGCTGAAGAATTCCTATGGCAGGATCCAATTCCTGAACTTAACCATGAAACGGTTAACGAAGCGGATGTAGAAGACCTTAAAAACAAGGTATTATCTTCAGGTTTAAGTGTTTCTGAATTAGTTTCCACAGCTTGGGCATCAGCCTCCACTTTCCGTGGTTCTGACAAACGCGGAGGTGCCAATGGTGCACGTGTTCGTTTAGCGCCTCAAAAGGACTGGGCAGTAAACAATCCAGCGCAATTGAATAAGGTATTGGGCGTATTGGAAAATATAAAAGACCAATTCAACCAAGCACAAACCACAGGCAAGAAGCTGACCATTGCGGATTTGATTGTTATTGCGGGTAATGCAGGGATTGAAAAAGCAGCTAAAGATGCTGGAAACGAAGTTAAAGTTCCATTTACTCCAGGTCGTATGGATGCTTCGCAAGAGGAGACCGACGTGGAATCTGTAGGGTTCTTAGAGCCTATCGCTGATGGTTTCAGAAATTACAAGAAAAGAAAATACACTTCAAGTACTGAAGAATTATTGATCGACAAAGCTCAATTATTGAATCTTACAGCTCCTGAATTAACCGTTCTTTTAGCAGGTATGCGTGTATTGGATACTAATTTCGACGGTTCTAAAGATGGTGTTTTCACTGATCGTCCAGGTCAATTGACCAACGACTTCTTGGTAAACTTGCTTGACATGAATACTTCCTGGAAAGCAGCATCTGAGGACAAAGAGCTATACATTGGTACGGACCGCAAGACTGGCCAACCGAAATGGACAGGAACTAGAGCCGATCTAGTCTTTGGATCCAACTCTGAGCTCCGCGTCGTAGCTGAGGTTTATGCAAGTGCTGATGCACAAGAGAAATTCGTTAGGGATTTTGTGAAAGCATGGACCAAAGTGATGAATGCTGATAGGTTTGAGATATAGTACAGAGATTTGAGATGTGAGATATATGAGATAGAAACCGGAAATTTAAGACGACACAGGGATTGAAACATGTCTTTGTTTTAATGTCTTATGTCTTATGTCTTATGTCTTATGTCTATTTTATAGATATAGTTGACACGGTTAATATCTCAATACTCAAATCTCATATCTCGATACTGCTGCTATAAAATAGAAAAGAGTGGAATCCTTCCACTCTTTTCTATTTTATAGCAGCATAAGTTTCCATGCCTCTTCTACCCTTCCTTGATTAAGGAATTCTTTGGCTTTGAGGAGTTGGTGTGTTATGCGGGTGCTTTCATCGCCGATAAAGGCGTTTAATAGTTCCTGGATTTCGGGTTCGTATTTGAAGCTGTCGATTTCTCCGTCCGTGGGGATTGCTTCAATACTGGCCAATTGTTCAAGTTCCTGCACATTGAAGACGCCTGAAGAGCTGATAAAATTTGGGATATCTGATTTTTGCATAAATAATGGTTCAAAAAAAGCTGAACCTTGTAAAGTTCAGCTTTTATGCATGAAATGCAAAGTATTAAATCTTTTCGATGATCTTATCTGCGAATTCCGATGTTTTGAGAAGTGTTGCTCCTTCCATCAAGTTATAGAAATCTACGGTAACCGTTTTATCCTTGATGGTTTTTGCCAATGCAACAACAATGGCATCTGCAGCTTCTATCCAGCCCATGTATTCCAGCATCATAACCCCACTAAGGATTACAGATGAAGGATTCATGGTATTGGTATTTGCGAACCTTGGTGCAGTACCATGTGTCGCTTCAAAGATGGCATGGCCGGTCTTGAAATTAATATTCGCTCCGGGGGCAATTCCAATTCCTCCTACCATGGCAGCCAAAGCATCTGAAATATAATCTCCGTTCAGGTTCAGGGTGGCAATCACATCATAATCTTGTGGTGCCAACAGGATCTGCTGAAGGAAGTTATCGGCAATAATATCTTTGATGATCAGTTTACCGGCTTGTTCAGCTGCTTTCTGCTCCGCATTTGCAGCATCCTGACCATCCTTAGCCTTGGTCTGTTCCCATTGGTTCCAAGTATAGACTTTGTCGGAAAACTCTTTTTCTGCCAATTCATAACCCCAGTTTTTAAAGGCCCCTTCAGTATATTTCATGATATTGCCTTTATGGACCAGCGTTACGGATTTACGTCCTTCTGCCAATGCAAACTCAATTGCCGCACGGATAAGTCGCTTTGATCCTTCTTCAGAGACAAACTTCAATCCTACCCCAGTACTGTTGCTGAAGTTGTAATCGACGTTTAAGTCATTCTTTAGAAAATCTTGGATTCTTTTGGATTCAGCGGTACCCGCTGCAAATTCAATTCCTGCATAGATATCCTCTGTATTCTCCCTGAAAACTACCATGTCCACTTTTTCGGGATGTTTTACCGGCGAAGGAACGCCTTCATACCATTTTGTGGGGCGTTGGCAGACATATAGATCTAACTCTTTTCTCAATGCTACATTCAAGGAACGAATACCTCCTCCAATTGGAGTGGTTAATGGTCCTTTGATCCCTACCAAGTATTCCTTGAAAACATCCAAGGTTTCTTCTGGCAACCAGCTTCCGGTTTCATTGAAAGCTTTTTCTCCAGCAAGGACCTCTTTCCAATTTATTTTACGCTTTCCAGCATATAGCTTTTGAACTGCTGCATCAAAAACCCTTACTGAAGCTTTCCAAATATCAGGACCGATTCCATCGCCGATAATAAAAGGTATGGTAACCTGATCGGGAACTAATAATTTACCTGTTGAATCTATACTGATCTTATTTGACATAATAATCTGATTTATTGTTATTTATCTTTACTAAACATATTCCCAATTTCACGGCTGATCCTTCTAAAGATCGGCGCAGTTTGGATATCTTCGTATTCATCAATATGTTGGTCCTCAAGACGAGAAGGAAAGATTAATAGTAAGTTCTGATTTTTATAGTACTTCCCTACTCTCTTTGCAAGTCCGTCCAATGAATCTCGATAGGAAACATCACCATATCTAGCAGAAACAAAGACTAACATCGAGTCGGCATTGCTAAATGTTGCCAATCCATAGATGTTGTCCCAATCTTCATAGTGTTCAAAAGTTGCAGGAACACTAGATTTCAGGGAATCCAGCATCTGGATGATGGCCTGATGACTTCTATGATTACATACGAAGGTAATAGGCAGGGTCAATTCGGATGCCAACTTGGTCATTTTCTCCATCCAATAAGCGAATCCTACTTCAGATTCAGCTAATGGCGGAACGAAAACGGTGATGGACTTATTGGTAATGAACGGTTTCTCGATCCTGCACATCATCAAGGTAGAGTCTGTTCGGTTCAGGATACTTTCGGTTTTTTCACCTACGATCTTTTCAACAAAGCTCGTTGCACTTGGCCAACCTAAGATTAGACAGTCTGCAAAAGCTTCTTTGGATGCCCTACTGATCCCATTTGCAATATTGAAATCGACCTTGGTCTGCAATTCGACCTCCGTTTCTGAACCTGAGGCGTATCTCGCCATTTTATCCAGGTTCTGCCTAGCTTGATGCAGGTTTCTCTCGGCCAATTCATCATTAGGCACGACACTTAGGATATTCAATGGATGCGGAGATTTCTTTGATTTGACCAAGGTGGCAAAATCTAGGATGGCTTCCATATTATTCAGGTTCGCAATAGGGATGACGATCTGCTCGTCATGCTCTTCCACATGCTCGATATGTTCTTCATGCTGTCTTCCTTCCAATACAATTTTCTTGGAAGCATTTTCAGTGACTATAGATGCTATGATACAGCTGACAAGAATCAGCATAATCGTACCGTTCAGGACATTCTCATCAATAATATCATTATTATATCCGACCATAATAATAGCCAAAGTCGCAGCCGCATGGGCATTACTTAAGCCAAAGATCAGGTTCCTCTCGTTGGTAGAATATTTGAAAGCCCATTGGGTCGCCGTAGCTGCCAAGAACTTACCTACGATACCTACCAAGGTCAATGCACCGGCTACATAAAACACAGTCAATCCCGAGCTATTGGTAATCACACCAATATCGACGATCATCCCTACGGAAATCAAGAAGAATGGGATAAATATTGCGTTACCAATAAATTCGATCCGGTTCATCAGAGCGGATGAATGGGGAATCAGTTTATTTAATGCCAATCCGGCAACGAATGCTCCGATGATGGGTTCAAGGTTTGCCATCTCGGCAAGGAAAGCAGCAAAGAACACCACGGTAAGCACGAAAATATAATGTCCAGTTTTTTCACTTTCCACCTTTTCAAAGAACCATTTCGCAATTTTTGGAATGACGCCGAACATGATAAATAGGAAAATCGCAAAGGAAATACCTAGGGTTACCCAGAATTCATTGTTGATATCACCCTGTGAAGCACCTTTGATGACAGCCAAAATGATCAACACCGCGGTATCCGTTAAGATGGTTCCCCCAATGGTAATAGCAACGGCCTCGTTCTTCGAAATACCGTAACGGTTAACAATAGGATAAGAAACCAAAGTATGGGTGGCAAACATGCTCGCAATCAAAATACTGGTGAGCAGGCTATAGTCCAAGACATAATAACAGACCGGAAATCCAATGGAAATTGGGATAATAAAGGTGAAAAGACCGAACATGGCAGACTTGTGCTTGGTCTTTTTGAATTCGTTCATGTCTAGCTCCAAACCTGCAATAAACATGATGTAAAGTAATCCAATGGTAGAAAAAAGGTCTACAGCGGAATTCTTTTCCAACCAGTTCAGTCCATGCGGGCCAATGATCATCCCTGAGATAATCAGTCCTATAATACCTGGGACTTTGATGGGTCTCAGTAATATGGGTGACAATAAAATAATGAAGAGTACTAGAGAAAATATAAGCACCGGATTAGTTAGTGGTGCTTCGAACGCGTGGATTAAGTGGTCAAAAATTTTGTCGCTCATATAATTATTTCTGTAAGTCAATACAATTGAAAACTGAGATTGTTTTCATCGGAAAGATAATGAAAATTAAGGTAAATAATGATTAGGGCCAGTAATTTGGCAAGAATGTTACTTGAATTGTATGGTCTTAATCGGTGATATCCGCGAGATCAACATGGATGGAATAAACAAAGTGACCAAGGCAATGCCAATGAGTGAAACATTTAGCCATAAAACTGCCATCCATGATATTTCCATGGGCACAAAGGAAACATAATAGATACTTGGATCGAGCTTGAAAAAATGCGTACTGGTCTGGAATGCGTATAAACCTAAGGCTACCAGATTGCCAAGGACAAGTCCGTAACCGATCAGGTATAATGAATTGTACAGAAATACAGTCCTGATCTTTGTGTTTCTCATCCCTAATGCCTTAAGCATCCCTATCATCGGTGATCTTTCCAAAATGGAGATCAATAATGCTGAGATCATGTTGATGACTGCCACCACCACCATCAGAACAAAAATAATATTGTCGTTCATGTCGAGCATATTCAGCCAATTGAAAATATCCTGCATTTGCATGACAACATTGGTAGCATATAGACTTACCCCCAAATTATTGTTTAGCTCATCTGTAGTTTTAAAGAGTTGGTTAAAGTCCCTAACACGGACTTCATAACCACCAGCTTGATGATCCTCGAGATTGTTCAACCTTCTGATCAAGGGAAGCGAACCGATCACATAAATTTTATCAAGTTCCTCGGAGTTGGTGGAGAAGATTCCTTTGACAACAAATTTCCGTTTCCTCACCGGCTCTTGGATGAAGTACATGATAAAGCTTTCACCAACTTTCAGATGGAGCCTATTGGCCATCAAGGAAGAAATCAAGAGTTGATTATCGGCATCTTCGGCAGAAAAGTTTATGGTATCGCCTTCAAGGATTGTTTTGGACAGAAAGTCTTGGTCATAGTCTTTATCGATCCCTTTCATCAGGACTCCTTCAACCTCCCCCTTCACATTCATGATACCGGCCTTGGTAGCAAAAGGATAAACCTCTAAAACATTGGGATTTTGTTTGATTCGAGCTAATTGCTTTTCGTCCATTGAAATTGGGGAATTGACATAGGAGTCATTTTGTTCATTCTTGAGGATAATGATATCACCAAAAAAGCCCCTTTGTTTTTCCGTAATTTCGCTTTTGAATCCATTAAGGATTGCTACAGCAAGAATAATAGCCATAATAGCCAAGGCCAAAGCCCCAATAGTGACGCGCACGATTAATTTGGAAAACGTACGGTTTCCTTCAAGTGTGATCCTCTTGGCTAAGAAATATGGAAAATTCAAGCTTAAATTAAATTTGTAACTTCGCAAAGTTAATAAAATTTGTCGTCCAACAATAAGGATGTCTTAGCATCCTTAAGGTAATTTATTCATATATGCGTATTATATTTATGGGCACCCCAGACTTTGCAGTTGCTTCGTTGAAAGCATTGATCGATGCGGGCGAAGAAGTGGTTGCAGTAGTTACGGGTCCTGATAAGCCTGCAGGAAGAGGCCAGAAAATCCATGAATCCGCTGTAAAGCAATTTGCGGTATCACAAAACATCCCTGTGCTTCAGCCGCAAAAATTAAAAGACCCCACATTTTTGGAAGAATTAAAATCCTACCGTGCAGATTTGCAAGTGGTGGTTGCTTTCAGAATGTTACCTGAATTGGTCTGGAACATGCCCGCAAAGGGAACAATCAATGTACACGCCTCACTACTGCCAAATTATCGCGGAGCAGCTCCAATTAATCACGCAATTATTAACGGTGAAAAAAGTTCAGGTGTCACGACCTTCTTATTGCAGCATGAAATTGATACTGGGAACATCCTATATTCGACAGAAGTCCCTATTTCCGACACCGATAATGCCGGAGACCTTCATGACAAATTGATGGTTGCTGGAGCAGAATTACTGATAAAAACCGTAAATGCCATAAAAACAGGCAACATCAACCCAATCCCACAGGATGATTTAGGGGAGAATTCAGAATTAAAGCATGCTCCTAAAATCTTTAAAGAGGATTGCCTGATCGACTGGAATAAAAGTACGGAAGAAATTTATAATTTAATCAGGGGACTCAGTCCATATCCAGCGGCATTTACCCACTTAGATGGCAAGGTCTTAAAGATTTATTCGGCTGAAAAAGAAATTACGGGACACAATGATTTACCTGGTTCTTACCTATCGGATGGAAAAACGAGTTTGAAATTTGCAACTGGAGACGGTTATCTAAAACTTACTGAAGTACAAATTGAAGGAAAGAAGAGAATGTTAGTTAGTGATTTTCTTAGGGGCTTTCGCTTGGACAAATTGACAGATTAATCTTCTACATACTTAAAAATATCACCAGGCTGACAGTCTAAGGCTTTGCAAATCGCATCCAACGTACTGATTCGTATTGCTTTAGCCTTTTGGTTTTTAATTATGGAAAGGTTGGAAAGTGTGATACCAACTTTTGCGCTCAATTCATTCAGAGACATTTTTCTCTGAGACATGATTTCGTCTAAATGAACAATTATAGGCATAACAGATCTATTTTTGCTTTTGAATAATATTATTGATGAAAACAATTCATGTTTCGATTTGTTTTATAACGAGAAAAAGGAAAATGAAATACGCAAGAAAAATTAGTTAAATGTGTGTTAAATACTTGTAAATCGGCGAGATTGACAGGTTTTTGGAATGATTTTTGATGTTAGTATAACATCAACTCACCACAGATAACTAACTCATAATGAGTTAATAAATTACAATAAGATTAGAAATAATTGGGATAAATTCGTTATGTTTGCAAACATTTCAGAAAAGAAAGGTTTATTTATTTAGATGAGACAGCTCAAAATTACACAATCCATCACCAACCGTGAATCGCAATCACTAGACAAGTATTTGCATGAAATCGGCAAGGTAGATTTAATTTCGGCAGAAGAAGAGGTTATTCTAGCTCAAAGAATTCGTGAAGGCGATCAGGTTGCTTTGGAGAAATTAACAAAAACCAACTTACGTTTCGTAGTATCCGTTGCAAAACAATACCAGAATCAAGGTTTGACCTTAGGGGACTTGATCAACGAAGGGAACTTAGGCTTAATAAAAGCAGCAAAGAGATTCGATGAGACAAAAGGGTTTAAGTTTATTTCTTATGCAGTTTGGTGGATTCGTCAATCAATTTTACAGGCAATTGCTGAGCAATCTCGTATCGTTCGTTTACCATTGAACCAAGTAGGGTCCTTAAGCAAAATCAGCAAGGCCTTTTCAAAATTGGAGCAAGAATATGAGCGTGAACCATCTCCAGAAGAATTAGCGGATATTTTGGAAACCACGGTTGACAAAGTTTCGGATACATTAAGTAATTCTGGACGTCACGTATCTATGGATGCACCATTTGTACAAGGTGAAGAAAACACCCTATTGGACGTTTTGGAAAACAGCGACCCTGACACTGACAGTTCATTAATCGATGAGTCTTTATCGGAAGAAATCAAAAGATCGTTGGCTACTTTAACAGAGCGCGAAAGAGAAATCATTGTATTGTTCTTCGGATTAGGATCAAACCATCAATTGTCATTGGAAGAGATTGGAGAGAAATTCAGCTTGACTAGAGAGCGTGTGCGTCAAATTAAAGACAAGGCGTTACAGCGTCTGAGACACACCTCTAGAAGCAAGATCCTAAAATCATATTTAGGATAATAAGAGACTTTATGATTTAACAATAGGAATGCGCAAGTAAAATTGCGCATTTTTTTTGTTTAATATTTTTTCACTGAAAATAAAAAAAAGCCTAGCACGCAATGTACAAGGCTTTTTCCTTTAGAAATAATTTTGTTATTTCTTATGTAATTGTTCGTATAAGTCAATTACCTTTTTTTGCAAATCGATAACTTCTACTTCACGTGCTTGAAGACGTTTTTGAAGCTCGTTTACTTCATTCTGAATTTGTTTGTCTTCTTCAGGGTCTGAAGTAGACAACAATTGTACAAGAGATAATCCAAACAATTTAGAAATTTGGTTTAATCTCGATAAATTGACATCAGTAATTCCAGTTTCAATCTTAGAAAAAGCGGGAATCGAAATATCTAGCCTTTTTGCTACATCCTCCTGACTCCATCCTTTTTGATGTCTAAGTAATCTAATTTTTTTTCCTAATGCATTCATGGGTAAAATGTAAAATATTTATTTATTAAGTAATTATCAAATTTAAACAAATAAAGTAAATTTCAAAATCCCATTATTAAAATTTTAAAAAAATTCAGAAAGAATGTTAAAAATTTCTCAAAAATTTATCTGCAAAACTACTCATATTTACTCCATTGTAGTTGTTTGAACTCATAAACAGCAAATTATACCCATTAGACTTAAAAGTCTCCAAAAAATCCTCTAAATCAGACATTTGCGTGATCACATGGAAGGAAGGATGGTTAAAAGCTTCAGTTAAACGCCAAATTAAGTTATCTAAAGCAATATTTTTTTCCTTTATAAGTGATGTATTAACGAATACGACAGCGAAATCCGATTCATTCATCGAATTTGCGTATTCCGTAATAAACTCAGAGTCAAGACTGTCGTATGCATTTAATTCAATGACAGTTACCAATGCCTGATTCGGGAATTGTTCCTTAACGGCATGGATACTGGACCGCAGTTTACTTGGCGTGTGTGCAAAGTCCTGATATACTACACTTCCGTTCTGGCTGGCGACAAACTCAAGGTACCGGATTGAGCTCTTAAAATCCTGGATTGCGCCATAAAACTCATCTCGCTTCACTCCTAGCCACTCACAAACCGTGAAAGCCCCAGCAATATTGGATAGATTATGTTTTCCGAAAACCTTTAGGGGAATATTCTCATCGGCGACATGGATGTATGTTACGCCTTTGTTAATGGTATACTCTGGCAATTTATAACCATGGCGATTTATTTTGATATCCATGGTCTTTTCGACCACTTCTCTGGTGTTTTTATCGTCCTTGTTATATATTAGCGTGCCTTTAGGTACAATCGTACGTATAAAGTCCTCAAACTGCTTAAAATATTCTTCTTCTGTGATAACGGTTTTAAAGTGATCCCAATCAATACCACTGATCAAGGCAATATTGGGCTTATATTTTAAGAATTTTGATTGTTTATTAACTGCTGAAGCATAATACTCATCCCCTTCAATAATCATTAAATTATTTTCAGGATTCAATTGCAGAAGGTCATCAAATCCTTCCAACTGAGCCCCTACCAGATAATCGAAATTCCGTCCCAGTTTTTTCAGGACATGCATGATCATACTGGTAATGGTTGTTTTACCATACGTACCGGCGATGACAACACGTGTTTTCTCGGCACTCTGTTCATAGACAAATTCAGGGAAAGAGTAGATCCTGATCCCTAAATCCTTAGCTTTTTGTAGTTCAGGATTGTTTTCATCGGCATGCATCCCCAAAATTACAGCATCAATATCTTCTGTAATCTTTTCCGGGAACCAACCAAGCTCTTTCGGCAACAAACCAGCTTCACGAAGCTGAGATTTCGAAGGCTCTACGATTTGATCATCAGAACCCGTTACTTGATGGCCTTGTTCAGCTAAATTAATAGCTAAATTATGCATGATACTTCCGCCTATGGCAATAAAATGAATGCGCATTTAGTTTGCTTTAATGAATTTGGCTGCACACCAGGTATCCAGCACTTTTTTTTCTACAAATTGAAAACCTAAGCTTTCAGCTTTGTTCTTTAAGATTTCTAAATCCTCACCATCATAAAAACCGGAGATGTACAACTCTCCAGGATTTTCAAGGTCAGCAAAATATACATCAAATTGATCCAACAAGATGTTCCTATTGATGTTTGCCAATATGGTATTAAATTTCTTGCCTTCTATTGCCTCTTTAGAGCCCAATTTAGCTTCAATATTGTCTACATGGTTCAGCAGCTTGTTTTCCAAGACACTTTCCACACAGATGGGGTCAAAATCAACGGCAAGAATATTCGATGCCCCTCTTTTAGAAGCCAGGATCGCCAAGATCCCAGTTCCGCAGCCCATATCTAAAACAGCCTTGCCATCAAAATCGTTTTCCAAGATGTACGAAAGCATCATGGAGGTAGTTTGATGATGGCCTGTTCCGAAAGACATTTTCGGATCAATGATGATCTGATACGGATATTCAGGCTTATCCTCATGGAAAGTAGCCCGAACATAACATTGATCATCGACTACAATAGGACTAAAATTGCTTTCCCAAACTTGGTTCCAGTTCTTGTTCTCCAATTCTTTCACCACATAGGAAATGTCATAGCCTTCTGTTTCGGCGACCAAAACAGTCTCAAGAGCCTGGATATCCAGGTTGGCAGCTGGAATATAAGCAACAAAACCTTGGTCTTGATCCTCGAAAGTATCAAAACCAAGGTTTGCCAATTCAGCTATAAGCAAATCCTTTTGCCATTCCTCAATATTGGAGGATGTAAAAGCAACTGCTGTATACTTCATATTTTAAGCGTTAAAAACGTTAATAATTTGCAAGAAATCACGTGATTTCAATGATGCACCACCGATCAATCCACCGTCGATATCAGGCTGAGAGAATAGGCTCTGTGCGTTTGATGGATTGGCACTACCACCATAAAGAATGCTAGTATTGTCAGCAACCTCTTGACCAAACTGATCAGCTAAGGTTTTACGGATAAAAGCATGGACTTCTTGAGCTTGCTCAGGGCTAGCTGTCAATCCAGTTCCGATTGCCCAAACCGGCTCATAGGCCAAAACGATGTTTTTAAAAGCTTCTGCATCTAAGTGGAACAAGGCTTTGCTCAATTGTGTTTTGATCACATCAAAATAAGAACCCGACTCACGCTCATCCTTAGTTTCACCGATACAGAAAATAGGCTTAAGATTATGCTTAAGTGCGGCATCAACTTTCTCTGCCAAAAGCTCATCTGTTTCACCAAAATAAGCACGGCGTTCAGAGTGTCCCAAAATCACGTATTCTGCACCAGTAGATTTCACCTGCGATGCAGAGATCTCACCAGTATAAGCACCAGATTCGTGTTCATTGATGTTTTGAGCACCGATAGATACATTCTTGGTAGAAGCACTTAATTTAGAAATTGCTGCCAAATGGATAAACGGGCTACATACAACGACTTCTTGATTTCCAATCACCTCGTCCTTCACCATATTCACGATTTCTGAGAACAAGCTAATTCCTTGCTCATAATCCATGTTCATTTTCCAGTTTCCAGCTACAATATTTTTACGCATAGTGTTTTGTATTTATTATATGTTTAAGATTGATTTTCCACATGCAGGTATTTGACATCATCAAATATATATTTGAAAATGGAGAGATTGCTTTGCAGACTTTCCGAACCTGTTATTTGTTCCCTTCGCTCCATCATATTGATAAATTTCTCAAAAGTATAAGCAGTCGATTCTCTGTCGGTCAACCAACTGAAATCAGGCACAAATTTGGGAATAAATTTTGACATTGCAATCTGTGAGCCGACGCCAATTACGGACCCTGTTGTAAATGAAGAATTTATGGCACACATCGCATAGTCACCCATAAATAATCCACATTTATATTCACTGGTTTCACGGTAGCTAAGATCCTCATAATCAAACAACCGTACAAACTGCCAATTGTTTTTCAGATTCGAATTGGAGGATCCGGCTCCTATGTTGCAGCCTTCGCCGATCACAGAGCAACCTAAATAGCCTTCATGTCCTTTGGCACTGTTTCCCCAGATCACCGTATTATTGATTTCTCCGCAAACGGTGCTTCCCGGACCTATACTGGTATTTGGATATATCCTCGCTCCCGACTTCACCCTGGCAGCATCACCAATAGCCACATAACCCTTCAAAAACGCCCCTTCTTCAATCTTTGCATCCTTTCCTATATAAATAGGCCCTTCCAAGCTATTTAAACTTACTCCTTCCACCTGAGCACCCTCTTCAATAAATATCCAAGAACCAAACACCATGTTAGTCTCACTGATAGCAGCAGATTGGCGACCAGCGGTCAATAAATTATAGTCGAAAAGTAATTGGGATTTATTTTGAAGGAATATATCTTCCAGAAATCTTAAACAGTGTATTTCAGAAGATGACTTGATGGGATTGTAATTTTCAAATAGGTTTTCAAGGTCCAGACTAGGTTCGCTGGTCTTGATGGCGATCCATGAAGTTTCATCGACCAGCACATCTCCTTTTTCCATTGCTTTCAATTCTTTGACCAAGCTTTCAGAAGGCAGGACATTGGCCCTGATAAAAAGAAATTCAGGAGAATCCTGATGTTCAAAGGGATATTTTCCGGATAGATGATCAGCAGTAAAATAAGTTGCCGGAGATTGGAAAATATGCTCCCATTTTTCATTCAATGTACAAATACCTGTTCTGATATTGCCAACCGGACGGGTTGAAGCAAAAGGAAAGAGACGCTTACGCCAGTGCGCGTTATCAAATAAAACTATGGTTAGCGACATGAAATAAATGTACATAAAAAATCCCGACAAATAAACTTTATCGGGATAATATCAGTTTCTTTATAGTAAAGAATATTACTTTTTGTTGTAACGGCTACGGAATTTATCAATACGTCCAGCTGTATCAACCAATTTCATCTTACCAGTGTAGAATGGGTGTGATGTGTGAGAAATCTCTAACTTTACCAATGGGTACTCGTTACCATCTTCCCAAGTAATAGTTTCTTTTGTATCAACACAAGATTTAGTAACGAAAGCGTAGTCATTAGACATGTCTTTAAATACAACTAATCTGTAGTTTGATGGATGCAAATCTTTTTTCATTTTATCTTATGATTACTATATAATTCAACAATTGAGGTGCAAAGATAATTTATTTTTCATTCAAATACAAAAAACATAAACAAATTCATTTCCACACCTGTGAATAAGTTCTACTTGCCTTTGAATCAGCAAATACATTTCCGAGGATTTTCATCAGCAGAATTACAAAAGTAAACAAATCCCGTCAAATACAAGCCTTTTTTCTTCATAAGCATCATTAAATAGTTCTAATTTCATACTTTTGCACAACATTATAAGTTGTACGTAAAATGAGCATCGGATTATCTGAACAAGAACAACAAAGAAGGCTAAACCTGAAAGCCTTGATCGACCTAGGCATTGACCCCTTCCCAGCTGAAGAGTTCAAAGTAAATGCTACGGCTGAAGATATTTTAGAAAACTACGAAAGAGATAAGATCAATTATAAAAGCATCAGTTTTGCTGGACGTATCATGAGTCGCCGTGTGATGGGGAGTGCCTCATTCTTGGAACTTCAAGATTCGACCGGGCGTATTCAAGCTTACGTAAAACGTGATGACATCTGCCCTGACGAAGACAAGACCTTATATAATACCGTATTCAAAAAGTTATTGGATATCGGTGATATCATTGGTATCACTGGTTTTGTGTTCACTACCCAAACGGGAGAAATCAGTATCCACGTCCAAACCTTAAAGGTACTTACCAAAGCTTTGAGACCTCTTCCTATCGTTAAGGAAGCAGACGGAAAGACTTTTGATGCCTTTACAGATCCAGAACAACGCTATAGAATGCGCTATGTTGACCTGATCGTAAATTCCCATAATAAAGAGATTTTTGTTAAGCGTACGAAGCTGTTCAACGCTATGCGTGAATACTTCAACAACGCTGGATATATGGAAGTAGAGACTCCGATCTTACAGGCAATCCCTGGTGGAGCGGCTGCACGTCCATTCATTACCCATCACAATGCATTGGATATCCCATTGTATCTGCGTATCGCCAATGAACTTTATCTGAAAAGATTGATCGTTGGAGGTTTTGATGGAGTCTATGAGTTCTCCAAAAACTTCAGAAATGAAGGTATGGACAGAACACATAACCCGGAGTTTACCGCTATGGAAATCTATGTAGCCTATAAAGACTACAACTGGATGATGGATTTCACAGAAAATCTATTAGAGCACTGTGCAATCGCGGTAAACGGTACTACAGAAGCTACATTTGGCGAGCATCAGGTTGATTTCAAAGCGCCTTATCCTAGGGTGAGCATGACGGATGCTATCAAACAGTTCACCGGTTTTGATATCACAGGAAAATCGGAGGATGAAATCCGCCAGGCAGCAAAAGGCATGGGAATCGATGTAAATGACACGATGGGTAAAGGAAAGTTGATCGATGAAATCTTCGGAGAGAAATGTGAAGGGAACTTTATCCAGCCTACATTTATCACAGACTACCCTATCGAAATGTCTCCATTGACAAAAAAACATAGAGACAATCCAGAATTGACAGAACGTTTTGAACTGATGGTCTGCGGTAAGGAAATTGCCAACGCATATTCTGAGCTTAACGATCCTATTGATCAAAGAGAACGTTTCGAGCATCAACTAAAACTATCTGAGAAAGGTGATGACGAAGCCATGTTCATTGACCAGGATTTCTTGCGTTCATTGGAATACGGTATGCCTCCTACCTCAGGACTAGGAATCGGAATGGACAGATTGATCATGTTCCTGACCAACAACCCTTCGATCCAAGAAGTGCTATTCTTCCCTCAGATGCGTCCTGAAAAAGTTGCTAAAGTTGCTTCAACAGCTGATTATGTAGAACAAGGAATTCCTGAAGCATGGGTTCCCGTACTTCAAAAAATGGGATTCACGACCATTGAACTTCTCAAAGAAGCTAACCCAAACAAAGTTTTCAATGACTTGGGCGGAATGCGTAAGAAAATGAAATTAGACGTTGCCATGCCAACAAAAGACGAAGTCTTGGCTTGGTTCGAATAAACATAACAAAACAATAAAAAAGCTCCAATGAATAATCATTGGAGCTTTTTTTTAATCCTAAATGTGGATTAGTTAACAACTAATTGCTTTATCATATAATCATACTTATACTCCTGAAAATATTTACTGAAACTACCCAATTTTACAGCTGTAAAATATAATGGATAATTCAATTCCAAAATACTTTCCTTTTTAATCTTTGTCCAACGTTTAAATAAACTATTGATTTTTTCAGCTCCTGTCGCCTTCTCAATTAACGTTTCTTTCATGCCACTATTACGATGATAAACAACGAATCTTGTTTCATCTAAAACTTTCATTTCTTGAGCAGATAATTTAATATCCTTTACGCATTTTTCATATGCATTAACAAATTCCGCTTGAGGAAAGTCTGATTGCAGGACATAATAAGAAACCAGACCATAATAGACCCAATTAACATAATACAGATCAGGATTGTTGATTTTTATTTTGTCATAATCAGATTGCAAGATCAATTCATTTTGATCAGGTAAATCCATTCGTGGATTTACAGTCAAACTTTTGTCAAAACCAAATACGCTGTTCTTTACGTCTTTGTAACCCAACATCTCCTTATAGAATAGATCTCTTTCCTTCACATTAACAAAATAGCCCTTAAACATATTGAAATCATTAAAATATAGTCCAGAACCAGCAGTTGATTCCAAATATTTTACCGCTCTATCTTTATTTTCTATCATAAGGTCCTGAAACTGCTTGAAACTTTCAAATTTTTCATTCTCGAAAGCAAGATTCATTTGGGAGATACTGAAACTTATTGGTTGCTTTTTATACGCATCAAAATAATCCAAGTCAAATCCATTTTGTTGACTTTTTAAATTGAATATCCTTCCTGGATAAATCTGGTCTGCATTAAGCTCATCAACCAAAAATTCATCATTTTTATCATCAACAGCAATAGAAACAAATTTATACTGCTCTTCATCTTCCCGTATTGGAATATTATTTTCTTTTGAGCACGAAATAAATACGAATAATGAAAAAGCAATGATTTTAATAGAATGTGATTTCATAATTTTTATCAAACAGTTAATAAATGTAAATATATGTTTTATGACAATCGAAACAGTCAAAAGATTAATGAAAAATGGGTTTTTTATCAAATAATTTTTCAGGTTCAAATCATAGCTAAAAATTGAGGTATCCCATCTAATCAAAACAATTGAAATATTTTACCGTTTACTTATTTTAGACTGTATGGCTAAAAACAAAATCTATGAGAAAGCTCAATTTTATATATTTCATCCCCCTTTTGGCTGCCTGCGCAAGCAACCAAGGCAGCAGCACAAAACCTCCAAAAATCATGGGGAATTGGCAATGGATTGAAACCTCTGGCGGATTTGCCGGAATCACGAAAACACCCGAATCTACCCGCGAAATCAAGCATCTGCAAATAACAAAAGACAGCGTGTACTACTACGAAAATGGTGAACTGACTTCCACCCTGCCCTATAAACTCACCTTGACCAAGTCCATGCTCAATAACAAGGACAGCTGGCTGCTCAATGAAGCCCCACATAAGGTATTTGTTTACCGACAAGATAGCACCCTTGTCCTACAAGAAGACTGCTTTGATTGCTATTCACATAAATACGTGAAGATGAAGGAGAAGTAAGGTGGTTAGACATTAGACACAAGACATTAGACATAAGACAACAAGACGTCGAAACGGCTAGAGCAGCAAAACTATTATCGCACTCCCAATTCTTTAAAAAAAAATGTAATCCTCAATCTTCGATTGAGGAACTGTACGCCAAAATGGCTAACATAAAATTTCATAGAGAAATATGCTGTGTTTATTCTGAGAATTTTCGTGCTTACCAATTACAAGTTGGTTAGAACTATGTTTCTAGCTAAGCAATCCCAAGTTTAATTTCCAGAAAAATATCTTTTTTACGGCATACTGCCCTAGAAGGGCAGTATTATTTTAGCAATGGTATCGAACAATACAGGGTTAATGCAAAAACGCTGTTCGATTAATCGAACAGCGTTTTTGCGCGACCTCCAGGCTAGCGTTCCATCTCTGCTAAAATAATGGAACCCCAAAAGGGGGTCTTTACCTACCAAATTTGACACCTTTCTAACCCCATATTGCTGCAATCTTGGTCTATCCTCTAATCCTTAGGTTCCCGGTTCATTCCATGATCTTGGTCTATCCACCAATCCCTTCCATCCTGGTTCAAATGCATTTGGCCGTATGCGATGCCCCTACCAAATTTGATTCCTTTCCTGCCCCATCCTTCTAACAATCCCAAAAAAGAAAATTATTCTGTGAAAGCTGAAGATCTTTTGTCTGATGTCTATTGTCTGATGTCTAAAAACAAAAAGCCCCCGTTTTAAGGCGGGGGTTTTTGTTTTTATTTAGTTGCATCCGGAAGGAGAATAAACTTATAGAAGTCTTCTTCTTTCAGGTACTTATTTGCGGCTTCTTTGACAGACTCCACGGTTACTTTATCTAGTTCTTCCAGATAACGGGTAACATTGGTTGGATCCGTTTGATTCTGAACTGAACCAAGTATTTCACTTGCCCAGAAACCATTTTCCCTTAGGCTTAATTCCAACTGACGCTTTTCTTCAATCTTGAACTTATCCAGATCAACCTGTGATGGACCATTGGCTTTTAACTTTTTGATCTCATCCATGGATGAGTTGATCAAGGAAGGGTATTTGTCCACACTTGTTCCAAAAACGATCAGGAAGGAATATCTTGGTTTAGGGAATTTACTGTAGGAGAACCTTGCTCCAGTTCCATAAACACCACTTTCTTCCTCGCGAAGGCGCTCGATCAATTTATTGGTTAGAATAGTCTCCACAGCGCTTGCATTGATGTTCTCCTGCTCATTATAGGTATAATCTCCATATAAGGTCAAACGAACCATGGCCTTCGCCTCTTTACCTTTATTTACGATTTTCTCAACTCCCTTATTTTTTTCATAAAGGTTCAGGTCCTTAGGCTTTTCAGCACGGTTTGTTGTTGGCAATGAAGCAACATATTCTTCTAAATATGGTTTGATTTCTTCCTCAGTGAAGGAACCAACAATCACAAAAGTAAAATCAGAAGCATCGGCAAATCTATCTTTATAGATCTCTAACGCTCTAGCTTGGTTCACTTTATCAAGTTCGTTAATACCATAAGGAACACGACGGATGCTATTTCCATAAAGCGTACGCTGTATAGCATCACTGTAAACGAAGTTTGGATCGTTGTCACGGTTTGCCATCATGTCCTTTTGCTTGCTAATGGTACTTTGGAACACATCATCCTCAATTCTAGGCTCGGTAAAGTATCCATAGACCATTTCGAAGGCAGTTTTCAAACTCTCCTTGTCTGTAGCACCTCTCAACCCTTCAGAACGCTCCGTAATGTAAGGGCTAATGTTGACTTCCTTGCCGGTCAAGCTTTTCTGCAATTCCACGGTATTCAATTGTCCGATACCTGAACTGTTCACTAAATTTCCAGCAAAAGTTGCAGACATATAATCAGCATCTGAATATAATGAAGTACCACCTGGGCTATAAGCAGAGATCATGATTTGATCATTCTTGAATTTGGTTGGTTTCAATAAAACCTTAACGCCATTGCTCAAGGTCAATTCCTTGGTTTCAATGCCGTCGATAGATTTTTCAGATTTAATCGAACCCTTCACTGGCGTCTTAGATAACATTGGTAAATCAGAAACCTTATCATCATACGGTTTTAGATCTTCCTTTTCGATAGCTGCAAACCATGAATTTACAGCGGCTTCTTCAGGAAGTTTGTCTTTCTCTGCATCCGGAGCCAAGATCAAAACATCTCGGTTTATATCCTTATAGAATTCCTTACCAACTGCTTCCACCTCTTTTAGGGTCAATGTCGGTAATAATTGTTTCGTGATTTCATAGCGATCCTCATTGCTCAATGCCGGACCATCCTTCAAGAAATGGTTCAGATAAGCATTTACATAGCTATCTGACTTTCTTTTGTCACGCTCCACATAAGAAGTCTCATTATTTTTCGCAATTGAGCTGACAGCGCGTTTAAATTCAGTTTCTGTAAAACCAAACCTTTGGAAACGGTCCAATTCTCTGACCACTGCTTTAAATCCTTCTTCGAACTGTCCAGGTTTAGAAACGAAAAATGCACCTAAATTATCCAATCCGCCAAGGAATCCCGAGATATCCACACCACCTTGAATGAAAGGAGGATTAGCAGATTGACTCAATTCACTGTAACGGGCATTGATCATTTGGTTAAAGACATCCTTCAATAATTCTCTTCTATAGTCTTTGACCGTGCTTACCTTTTCTTCTGGGTGCTTGATCATGATCTGACCAACCGTATAGGTCATTTCTGGATCTGTTACCTTAATGAATTGGTTCTTGTTTAATAGATCAACCTTGTATTCTGTACGCGGTTTGATGGTCTTAGGAACCTTCATGTCCGAGAACAATCTTTTCACTTCCGCCTCCATCTGCTGAGGATCTACATCCCCTACAATAATTAAAGATTGCAGATCAGGACGGTACCATTCAGCATGGAAATTACGGATTACCTCCGGATCAAAATTCATGATCACCTGTTCCGTTCCGATTGGAAGACGATCTGCATAGCGCGAGCCATTTAACATCACCTTGATGTACTGATCACGCATACGTTGCTGAGCGCCTCTACCACCACGCATCTCTTCCATGATTACGCCACGCTCCTTATTGATCTCGTCGGTTTCCAACAAGGCATCCTGTGCCCAATCACGCATTACCTGTAATCCATTTTTTAACAATTCAGGATCATCAGAAGGAATAGGCAATTGATAGACAGTTTCATCAAAACTGGTATAGGCATTCAAGTCCGATCCAAAACGGACACCTGCTTTTTGCAAATAGTCAATCAAATCATTCTTAGGGAAATGTTTAAGACCATTAAAGTTCATGTGCTCCATAAAGTGCGCCAATCCCAATTCCTTTTCATTTTCCAGGATAGAACCGACTTTCATCGCCAAGTACATGGTCACACGTTTTTCCGGTTCCGAGTTTTTGCGTATATAGTATTGAAATCCATTTGCTAACTTGCCTTTAATAACATCTTTATCAAATGGCAATTTAGCGTCCCATTTCAGCGAGTCATTCATCAAGATGACCTTCGCCTCTGGGTTAAAGTTTGTTGGCACATAAGCACTAGCCATTTCTGTTGCAAAAGGCAATAAAAATGCTAATGCCAAGGGTTTTAGAAGTTTCATAATTTCAAAAAAAATTTACTAGAATGGTTACTAAATTATATTTGGAAAGCAATCTACAATAAATTTATTTAGCTTTAAAACAAATCTTCTATTCAAACTATAGAATTATATATTTTTAACAAATGGATTGGGAACTGACAAAAAGGGATTTTAAACGTTACTTATTATTGGAAAGAGGATTGAGTGACAATAGTATTGCAGCCTATTTAAATGACGTCCAAAAACTTCAGAGTTTTGCCGAATTACAACAAATTGAACTGAAGCAATTCCAAACCCAACATATACAGCAATTTCTGCAATGGATCAATGAATTCGCCGTTTCCGAATACACCCAAGCCCGACTCCTTTCTGGCATTAAGACTTTCTTCGGATTCCTTCAGATTGAACATGGCTTTCCAAATATTCCAGCTGAATTGATCGAGTCCCCTCGCCTTTCCAGAAAAATCCCTGCTGTTCTCAGTATCCAAGAAATCGACGAACTTATCGCTGGCATTGATCTTTCATCGCCAGAAGGCATGCGGAACAAAACCATCCTCGAAATCCTATACGGATGTGGACTTCGGGTCTCTGAACTTTGCAACCTCAAAATATCGAATCTCTTCCTTGATGTGGAGTTCATAAAAGTGGAAGGAAAGGGAAATAAAGAACGACTTATCCCAATAGGTCAGCAAGCGATCAAGTTCCTAAAGCTTTATTTGGACGAGATCCGTGTACATCAGGTAATCAAACCTGGCAAAGAAGATTATGTTTTCTTAAATCGCAGGGGCGCACCATTGTCCCGAGTCATGATCTATTTGATCATTAAAGACCTCGCCAATAAGATTGGTCTGAGCAAAGAGATCAGCCCCCACACCTTTCGCCATAGTTTTGCCTCCCACCTGGTTGAAGGTGGTGCAGACTTAAGGGCAGTACAGGATATGCTTGGCCATGAGAGCATTACGACTACCGAAATTTATACTCACATCGACAAAGAATACCTACAAAGTGTAATTACCCAGTTTCACCCTAGGTCATAATGCAACAAAGTTTAATTTAATTTGCAACAGCATTGCATTTAACTTATCTTTGCACTGTGATTAGATTATTGAGGTCGTATAAACAGGTAATATCATCCTTATGGATTGGCATCATGTTCCTTTCCATCAGCCTGATCGTTTTGCACCGCCATGATCATTCCCATGAAAACCAAGATGCCTGCGAAGTAAACCATAAACATCAGCACGATCATTCCCACGGAGAGGACTGTCACTATTGTTTTCTTTTCTTTCAGCAAGGCATACAGATTGAAAACCCCTTCCATTGGGAATCTAATCCGAAAGGTTTTCTATTAAATAGCATTCAAAGCATCCTAGTTTTTGAAGCTCCGATATTGGAACCCAAATCCAGCAAAAGCCTCCGGGCCCCTCCCTATGACTATTTTACCACAAACGTGTAATATATAGCATTTAATACCCTTTTTTTATAACAATACATGTTGAAATATGCATGGACTGTGCTCATCCTATTTCTAATAAATAGCGCTGTAGCTCAGGACAACTCCAATCAATATATAAAAGGTATTGTCATGGACGAGCAGGATCAGCCGATATTTGCAGCAAATATCAGTATCCAAAACTCCGACATCAGTACCTCATCCGATATCCATGGAAACTTTAAGATCAAGGTTGGCCAAGGACATCAGCATCTTACGCTAAAAGTTACGGCCTTAGGCTATGAAAACTTTGAACAACCCATCCATGTGGATAACGATACAGTACTGAAAATCAAGCTAAAAAGCTTTACCGAGAAAATCGATGCTGTACATGTTTCTGCACAGGTTGAAGAACAGCGAGCAGCCGTAAGGGCTAAGCTCGATAAGGAACAGATCGAAAAAAGCAAAGGTAAGTTAGCCGCTGAAGTCTTTTCTCAGCTATCGGGTGTTTCCATCCTTAATTCAGGCCATTCTGTGGCAAAACCGGTCATTCATGGTTTGCATTCCAACCGGATCATCCTCCTGAACAACGGAGTGAAACAGGAAGGACAGCAATGGGGAATGGAACATGCTCCAGAAATGGATCCCTTTACGGCAGATGAATTTGAAGTCATCAAAGGTGCACAGGCAGTTCGCTATGGCGCTGATGCATTGGGTGGAGTTTTGATCGCGAAAGCACAGCAAATCGACCCTAACAAATTCCAAGGCCGAGCCGATCTTATTGCCCAGTCCAATGGACGCGGTGGATCTGCCAACTTACAATTACAAGGCGGAATTAAATCCATCGAAGGCTTAGCTTGGAAACTTCAAGGTTCAGGTAAAAAACTTGGCGATAGCAGGATTCCAAATTATATATTGGGAAATACCGGCGTTGAAGAGATCAATTTCTCCGGAACGGTACAGTACCGCAAGGAAAACAATTTCTTGGAAGCATATTACAGCAGATTTTCAACTGAACTGGGGGTTTTCTATGGTGCCCATATAGGAAGTATCGAAGATATCTATGCGCGGATAGAAAATGGGGAACCATTTGAAAAATACGATTTCAGCTATAAGATCAATGCCCCTAAACAAGATGTAACCCATCAATTAGGGAAATTAAAATATCAATACAAACTGAACAGCGGACTTCAACTGGAAGCCCAATATTCTTTCCAGCAGAACCATAGGAAGGAATTTGATATGCGCAGAGCAGTTGCAGACAATATTCCCATGTCGGATATGGTATTGACCACACAACAACTCGAAGTGATGCTGAAGGCTAAATCGCATAGTTTTGGGATCGATCTAGGTAACCAGGTAAACAATAATACCGCCGGAACGGGTACCACTCCTATCATCCCTAACTTCGATAACTATTCCCTGGGCATTTTCGGGATCCATCAATTCCAATTCGACAAATGGCTATTGGAAGCAGGTTGGCGCTACGACTATCGGTATTTCGACGCAGCAGGATATCGTTATAAATATACCGATAAAGAACAGTCAGTCCCTCAGCAATATTTGTTGGAGGATACGCGAAGCTTCCATAACCTCTCTGGCTCCATTGCCGCAGCGTACAACATCAATCCTACTTGGCAATACAAAAGCAGCATTGGCCTTGCTTGGCGTGCGCCTACGGCCAACGAACTGTACAGCGATGGTGTACACCACGGTGCCGGCATCTATGAAATCGGAAACTTGGACCTCAAAGCAGAGCAAGGATTAAAATGGGTTCATTCCATTTCCCATAAATCTGAAACTTTAGCCTTGACAGCAGATGTATTTGGACAATATATCCATAACTATATCTACGCTGCGCCAAATCCAGATTCTGTGCGCCAGACCATCCGTGGTACCTTTCCAGTATTTAGTTATGGACAGGACAAAGCGCTATTCTATGGTGCAGACCTTCAATTGAAATGGAAGTTTATGCCAATCCTTCAATACACCCTGCAAGCTAGCCTAGTCCGGGCCAAGAACATCAGTACCGACACTTTCTTGCCCTATATCCCTTCAGACAGGATACAAAATGCCGTACAGTGGTATTATGCTGGTCCTGAAAAAGGATATATTAAGCTGAGCCATGAGTATGTAGCCAAACAGAATAGGTATACTGAAGGAACGGATTACGTTGCTCCTCCAGCTGCATACCAATTATTTCATGCATATATTACACATCCACTAACTATTAATAAACAACAGCTCCAACTTTCCTTGGCCGTTGAAAATCTTTTCAATACAAGCTACAAAGATTACATGGACCGTTTTAGGTACTATGCCCACCGCCCAGGAAGGAATCTTATTCTATCACTTAACTATAAATTCTAAAAAAATTACATCATGAAATCAAACATCTTTATTTTATTCATATTAGCTTCTTTCTTCACTTTCCAATCTTGTTCTAAAGATGATCCTACTCCTGAAGTAGACCAAGAAGAAGTAAGTGCAGCTACCTTGACCTTTACCGAAGTGGAAGCTGAAAAACACGATGACCATTACCACTACCATGATATCGCTAATCCTGAAATTGAAAAAGTGGAGTTTACAGGCGAGAAATTCCTTCCACCAGTTGGCGCTCATGTTCATTTGGAAGTAGGTAAATCATACCGATTCAACCTCATGGTTAAGGATTTCGCAGGTCGCGAAAGTCAGCAGACCTTCATCGACCGTGCCGATCAGCATTTTGCATTCCTTTTAGGAGCGCCAGCAGGTACCCTTGCAGCTGAATACAGCGACAAGACAGCTGATGGAAAAGCCGCTAACGTAGGTGTTACAGGTTATATCACCGTTTTGAAAGCTTCAGACAGTTTTACCTTCCGTTATTTGATGCGTCACTTAAACCCTGGCGTTAAGAATACGATCAATCCTAAAACTGACATCTTCAATCCAGATTTCAACAAATTCGGTGGTGCAAACGACCTAGACCTTAAAGTGGAATTCCACCTTGTAGCAGAAGACCACGAAGGTCATTAATATATTGAGAGGCTCAAAATCAATAGCTTGCTAAAATCAGCAGGCTATTGTTATATAAAACCCATAAAAAGTATTATTTTTGGCGAGCCGCCTTCGTAGTTCAATGGATAGAATGTTAGATTCCGGTTCTGATGATGTAGGTTCGATTCCTACCGAAGGTACTGAAAAAAGCCGCTTTGAGCGGCTTTTTTAGTGTTTAGTAGGGAGTATTAATTATTTAGACTCCTGCCAAACGAAAACTTTTCCAAATTGATAAAAATTGGAAACAGGACCTTAACCTTTATCTTTTTATATTTAGCCAATACTTGCAGCCTTAATTCTGACCTCATTCGAGACATATATTGAAAATTCGCAAAATGAGCAATAGTATTCCAATACTATTCCCGAATCATTCTCGAACATGCCTCGAATAAAACCCCTACTATATCCCCAAATTTTCAGTCAAAAAAACAGGGTTATTTTATCATTTTATGAGCAGATCCTTCTAATATTTTAAAAACAAACCTTCTCCATGGCAAGAATATTCTCCAAAAACTAGGGGTATAAAAAAAGGACCAACTTGGTCCAACATGTCTAAATACTAATTATTCTAATCAAAAACCCCTAGCGAGGCTGACATCTTTGTAGAATGTTGTAGCGTCCAAGGGATAACCCACAGCGTGGGTGAAATATTTTTCTGCAAATCTTTCTAAAGAAAATAGTTTCCTCATCTTACGATTACGGAATGACAACGATCCCTAAAAAATAAAAAATAGATTCTTCGCTGTGCTCTGAATCCCTCTCAGGAATATCCATTTCTGAACGGAAAGTGAAGAATCTGTACGAGAATGCCTCTACCTGCTGTCATTATCCATCGAAGATGGATGACCTGTTCGCCAGTTCAATCATTGTTTGTATGGTTCCGAGAACCTTCGTGCCTCAGGTTGACACCGGAAAAGGAAAGCTTTTATGCGACATTCTACCCTAGAAGGGCAGAATTATTTTAGAAATGGTATCGAACAAAAGGCTTAATGCAAAAAGATGTTCGATTAATCGAACATCTTTTTGCGCTATCTCTAGGCTAACCTGACATGTTAGCTCAAATAATGGAATCGCCATGAGGTCCTATATCAAAAATTTTAAAAGCTAATTTATGCGTTCGCTAATTTACGCTTGCTTAGTTCCAACAAAAAACCCTCAACCATTTAATGGTGAGGGAGTTTGTTCTGTGCGCCCACCTGGGCTCGAACCAGGGACCAAAAGATTATGAGTCTTCTACTCTAACCGACTGAGCTATAGGCGCAGTTTTTGTGCTGTTAAAATGGGTATAGGATACCCGTTTTGACGATGCAATTATCGATATTTGAGACGAGAAAACAAAATTTTTATATGCAAAAAGTTAAAAATGTTATTCTGGATTATGGAAATGTAATCTTTATGATTGACTTTCCTAAAGTGCGTCAAGCCTTTATGGATTTAGGGATTAAAAACGTGGATGATTTTTTTGGACATCATGGTCAGGACTCTTTGTTTGATGCTTTTGACAAAGGTGAGATTTCTGTTCCGGAGTTTCGGGATGGCGTCCGTAAAAAGGCCGATCGATACGATTTGAGCGATGAACAGATAGATACCGCATGGAATTCCTTGTTGCTTGGTGTACCAGAAGGAAAGCACGAAATCTTGGAGAATCTAAGGGACAATTACCGTACTTTCCTTTGTAGCAATAATAATGAACTGCACTATGCATATTGCATGAACCATATCCAGGAGAAATATGGCGTCCCAAGCAATGATGTGTTTTTTGAACGGACATATTATTCCCATTTAGAGGGATTACGCAAGCCCGATGCTGCGATTTTTGAACGCGTATTGGAGCAGAACAATCTAATTCCTGAAGAATCGCTGTTTGTTGATGACAGTCCGCAACATTTGGAAGGAGCCAAAAAGCTAGGTATCCAGACAGTTCTGTGCAGCGCAGAGAGGCCATTGGAGCAGATTGTTGCTGACTTGAAATTATATTAGAATTACCTTGCGTAATGTCATTGCTTTACTTATCTTTGCAGACCAAGAATTTTCACGACGGAAGGAGGTATACAAAAAAGCTATGATTATTGTAAATGTAAAAGAAGGAGAATCTCTAGATAGAGCATTAAAACGTTTCAAGAAGAAATTCGAGAAGACTGGTGTTTTAAGAGAATTACGTTCGCGTCAAGCTTATGAGAAAAAATCTGTTGCTCGTCGTATCCAAGTTAAGAAGGCTATTTATAAGCAATCTTTAAATCAAGATAATGCGTAATGATATAAAAAAAGCTGCTCAAGGGCAGCTTTTTTTTATTCTATATAGTTGAGCGTTTTCCAGCGAACATCAACTTTGATTTAACCTAAAATACTTCTGCTCCCCTGCAGGATTTAAGTCACAAATAAGCTATCCTTTTCCATTGTCACCAGAGGAATACAAGATCTCAGAGAGGGATTCAGAGTAAAACGAAGAATCTATTTTTATTTTTTTTAATGATCGTTGTCATCGTAAGATGAACAATCTATTTCAAATGATTGTGGATAGTTCCGAGACCCTTCGGGGCTGCCCTCAGGGTGACACAAAAAGGTATAGAAAAATATTTCACCCCCTCCAGGGGTTATCTAAACAAGCTTCTATCTCCTCATTCATTTCAGAAATAATTGGTTTCCTGAAATCCGGCAAATCCCAATTCCTTTAAATTTTCAGTAGCTTTGATTTTATCCTATAAAAAATATGTTAATTATCGATTCATCTTCTATTGATGCATATTTCAACATTGCGCTAGAAGAATATTTACTTTACAAATATCCTACTGAGCCTATATTTCTATTGTACATCAATGCACCTGCAATCATTGTAGGAAAGTTCCAGAACACTTTGGCAGAGATCAATCTAGAATATGTTCAGGAGAATGGTATTAAAGTGGTTCGGAGGATGTCTGGTGGAGGGGCGGTGTACCATGACTTAGGGAACCTGAATTTTTCTTTCCATACTAAGTTAATTGAAGAAGAGTTTATGGACTTCGCTAAGTTCACTCAGCCAGTACTCAACGTACTACATCAGTTTGGAATCCCTGCCCGCTTGGAAGGACGAAATGACCTATTGGTGGATGGCAAGAAGTTCAGTGGGAATGCAAAGCTTGCCAAAGCTGGTAAGATGATCCAACATGGCACCATATTGTTTGATTCGGAGATGAGTATTTTGGCGGATGCTTTGAAGATAAATCCATTAAAGTTTCAGGATAAGGCCGTAAAATCCAATCGTTCAAGGGTGATAAACCTGAAGGAATACTTACCTGAACAAGTGAGCATAGATCATATTAAACAAGCCTTAATCGATCAGATGATGATTGATGATCCTCAAGCGAGGGTTTATGAACTGACGGATGAAGACGTGAAAGCTGTAGAAAAGTTAATCGCTGAAAAGTATGGTACTTGGGATTGGAACTTTGGTTTTTCGCCCATGTATAACTTCAAGAATGCGATCAAAGTACCATCTGGATTTATAGAGCTCCATATGGATGTTTTACAGGGCGGAGTGATCAATGCGGTAAAGATCTTCGGAGATTTCTTTGCCTCTAAACCTATTGAAGAATTGGAAAACAAGCTTGTTGGAATCAATCACAATGAAAATGATATTCGGGTTTTGCTAAATTCTGTTGATCTTACATCTTATTTTGGTAAGGTGACGGTGGATGAAATCATCTCTATATTTAGGTAGATGGAATGCTAGGCTGTGGCGATGAGAATTTAAGATTCAGGTCAACACATCCCAATCTATAATCATAACAGCAAAAATATTTATATGGAAATAAAGGTAATAACGGGCAGCGTCGATGTTCATGCCAATGAAAAAAATACTGGTGGAATAAAAATAGAGGCAAAGATAAAAGCCTACATTGAGGAAAATAATATCAAGGACATAAAGAATGTGCTTCCTGTTCAGGTTCAATGGGTAAAAGATACCAATGCATATTACACCCTTTTTTATTCCGTTACATTAATAATTTAATAGAAAATATGGAGGATAAGGTATTTACATAATTTCATGTCTTGAATCCTTATAAAAAAGAAAGCCTTTCAAGGATGTCCTGAAAGGCTTTTTCTATTGTTTATGGTCTTATTTAGAGCTGTAAAACTCATTAATAAAACTTTTACTTCTTTTTCAATTTCTGCAAACGATCTTTTGCTTCAGGGATGATATCATCATCGCCTTCGTAATTTTCAATAACACTCTCCAAAGTACTTCTTGCCTGAACAGCATCCCCTTTGCGGGCATAGGTATCAGCAAGCAGGATAAAGCTCTTTGCAACCCAATAATCATTGTTATCCATGTTATTGATTACATCAAAGGCTGATTCCTGTGCTTTTGTGTATTGTTTCTTGGCATATTGTAATTCAGCTACACGGTACCTAGCTTCTGCACTGGCTGTAGCCTTACTTTTCAGTGCTGCCAGATTCAGCTCCTTCAAAGCAGACTCTGCATTCCCTTCTTTCTCATAGGCTTTGGCGCTATAGAGATGGGCGGTTGCAATTTCTGCCTCGGTTGCATTATTGTAATTCTTGATCAGTTCCACATAATTCTGCATCTGCTCATAGTCACCGATTTCATAATAACAGATCATCAGGTTGGTAATGGCATAGCCATAGTTATCCTTATAATCTGAATTGAGTTCCAGTTTTTTGAGGTGCACGATAGCTTCGTTGTATTCCTTCAGTTTCAGGTACAGTGCAGCGACAGTCATCAAGGTTTTCTCGGTGTACTGGCTTGTCCAGTCATTCAGAATGATGTTTAGGTCATGCAAGGCTTCCTCAGGTCGGTTCGTATGATATAAACTCACCCCTCTGATGTATCGCGCATGTTTCTCTTGCCTAGGTTTCGGAAATTTATCAAAATAGGCATTGATGGCTTCCACAGCTGGACCATATTGCCCTCTGTTGAATAAGGTATTACCGGCTTGAAAAGCTAGGTTATCCTGTTCTGCTGGACTCAGGTCAGTGATATTCGTACTGGTAGCATATTGGATATAACTGGTAGCATCACCTTGATCAAGATATATATTTTCTATGGATAGCAATGCTTGTGAGGCCTCACTGGTTTTAGAGTAATCCTTTACAATTTTCTGAAAGGTAGCCATTGCAGCTTCGGAATCGTCTTTATTGTATTGGACAAGCCCAATGGTCATCAATGCTCTCGGAACATAGCTACTACGAGGATATTTTTCGATCATCTTCTGCAAACCTTCGATTGCAACATCGTAATCACCTTTCACGAAATAGATATATGGGATTTCAAAGGCCACATCATCTGCATAATTGGATCCTGGGAATTTCTCCACTACTGAACGCAAAGTATTGAGCTTGGCTTCATTGTCACCCTGCAATCCTTGGATAATACCATGTTGGAACAAGGCATAATCCTGATTTGGAGCCTTTTCATCGATCAATTGATCGTAGTATTCATTGGCTTTTCCATAGTTTCGCATGGACAGATAAGAATCGCCTAATCGTGCAATCACATCAAATCGGGTGTTTTTATCCAATCCCCCTCCTTCATATGCAAGAAAGCGTTCAAAGTACTGCGCCGCCACACTATATCTGTTGATACGGAATGCTGAGTATGCCAAGGCATAATTTGCATAATTGTACACAGAGGTTTGCTTGGCAACGGGCAACTGAAGGAATTTGGTAAAGTTATCGACCGCTTCACCGTATTTACGGACCTCGTACATGGCTTCTGCCTTCCAATAGGTAGCTAATGCTGCCATTTCTTTATCAAACGGGTATTTCTCGGAACGCATGAACATGGAAATACTGTTCTCGAAGGCACGCTCATTGTAAAACTCCAACCCTCTGTAATAGGTTATCTTCTGGTAGACCCTATCGGCAACCTCTTCCCTATTGTCGAATGATTCCAACAGGTAAACAGCGACCTGAAAATTGCTGGAACCCGCCAAAACCTTAGCCATTCTTACTTCTGTAGTCTCTGAACCTTTCTCCTCTTTGTCAAGATTGTCATAGGTCATTTGAATAAATTGCTGCAGGGGAACTAAGGAGGCTTGGACAGAGTCCAGGTCATATAAGATTTTAGCGTAGTTATATAGCGCATCTGCCTTTAGATCTTCGTCGAAACTAAGTCTTGAAGCTTTATAGAAAGCGTCACGAGCGCCTTGTTTATCTCCGCTTTCTTGAGCCATATAGCCTAAGGCGATAATGGAGCTTTGATAAAATGCATCTCCCGGCTCTACTTTTTTCAGAATGGAAGTCGCTCTTTCAAATTCCTTACCCCTATAGGCAATAATACCGATCCTGTTGTTGTCAATATTGCTGCCCTTAGCATTTGGATATTTCTGCGGAAGAGGAAAGTGATATGGCTCCTTGAAACCATTCTTCTTAAAGTACATACTTGCGGCAATCTGGCGAAGTTCGACCTCTAAAGCTTTCCGGTCGATGTTCATCTCCGGACTCCTTCGCATCTTTACTGCATCGGCCAACATTGGACGGTAATCCCTAACCACCTCAATGGAATCCATATCCTGTGGTTTAGTTCTTTCCAATGGTTTGGTAGGCACCTGCTCCTTTTTCTCTTCTTGCGCATAGCCTGCAACCAGCATAACGGAAAAGGTTCCGGTAAGTATATATTTTAAGTAATTATTGCGAATCCTCTGTTTAAGTATCATTGTTCGTCCGTATTTCATAGCTTTCCCAAACATTCTTTCCTGATGGAAATAATAATGATTTATGTTCTCCCCCTAAAGTGTGATACCCAAAACTAAAAAATTCAATTCACATTCAGGGGGATTGTCAAGAAATAGGCAAACTCAATGCCAATATATTTACATTTGGAACAAAAGGAATTATTTCTCTATATAGATTAAAATCAAGAATTATTATAACAAAAATAGCCCCAACCTTCAGGTCAGGGCCATTTTATTTGACTTAATAATAACCTACTTATTGTATTTTGCTTCGAAGGCATCTGAAGCCTTGTTCACATTATTCGCAGCATCTTCAAAAGCTTTATTGATATCATCCAACAACTTAGTTTCCGTAGCTGGATCTTCAACATTGTTCTTACGGATTTCGATCAATTTAGGATAAGAATCCGTTACGATTTTCTGGTAACCTTTTAAGCCATCCACGACAGCTTTCTGAAATTCACCGTCTCCGTTAAAATCACCAAGATCTTCTACTTTCTTGATATCAGCACTTAAAGCTTTTTCCCATTCGCCACGTACGGTTTCTGCTTTGGCATAATCCGCAGAGGTCATCGCTGAGTTCATATTGGCAATATGTGACTCATTCTCATTGATCACTGTAATGATTGAATTGTTGTATTCCGCTGCATTCTTCGAGCTAGATCCACAACTTCCTAGGGTCAATGCGCCTAATACGGCTAGGCATGCAAAAGATTTTCTTATCATAATATGCTTTTTTATTTTTTTACTTGTTTTCAAATCCAATATTGAAACATACTTTCAAATTGTTATTACAAATTTATTCCAAAAACAAGTGCATACCTATAGCTGAAATCAGGGATTTTTTAATAATACTTTAATTATTCAACTGCCAACCCGTAAATCAGGTCAAAAACCTTAATAATATGGCTTCAAAATCAATCTTTTTGCCACTGATTTTTGCTAGTAAGCAATAGAATCCAATTGAAAGTTCATATCCTTCCAATTACTCATGGCAAATACCAAGTCAGCATCGGCTTGAACCTGTATGCTCTTCATCAGTTGCGATTTTATAGCTTTGGTAGCATCCATTACAGTAGCTTCAACAGATACCTCGGAGATCATCTTTGGGTTAGCAAATCGACAGAAGCTTAAGTCTGGTGCCAAGGTCATGTCCACATCTTCGGTTTCATGCAATTGCAATCCTTTTATGCTAATACTTCGGATTTCATTTTCAATGACCCTGGAAAAGGTCAGTCCCAATGGTTTATTCCTTTGGCTCTTTATCCTAATCTGTGTAGCATCTGCATTGACCATCAAGATATCACGTTCATCTTTCTTGGTTTCTATGTTTTCCAGCTTTATCATCGCTCCATCCGGCATGATACTATTGTATGTATAGCTGCCATTTGCAGTGCCTTTGATATTACGGGTCAAGCTCTGTCCAAATGGCAACAGATAAGCTCCAGGGATAAGATAACAAGGATGACTGTTTGGAATATCACTATACAGCTTTCCATCAAAGTTTCCGGTCTTTCTACCTTCAGCATCGGTAACTTCAATATCCGCTGGGCTCAACAAAAAGTCTAAAATAAAAGTGCTCAGCCCAAAAGGTCCAGAAAACGGCATATCATGATCCGCCAGGTTATAGGCTCCATTGCTCATCATAGCTAAGGTAATTCCGTTACTTAAAGTAAAGCCTGCCTTCTTGTTGTAGCTATATCGCAATTCTCCGTCTTCTAGAGAAAAAGTTAGGAAACAATCTTCATTATCATGGTTATTGCAATCCCATACTTTGAGCTGCACGCCATCCAAACTATTAATCGTTGTTTTTCCATCAGCAGAAAGCTGGGCTCCGGGATGATTTTCAGGATATATAAATTTATAAGGGAAGATACAATGTGAATCACTCAACTTATCAAAATAACCACTATCCCAAACCTCACCCGAAGGAACAAAAAACAGCAAAGGTGAATTATTTCGATCACATCCTTTCAGGAAGGTGGTTTCAATCTGCCTTATGGCAGTCTCAATATTCTTTCCTGCCCTTCTTCCACAATCGTGAAAATAAAGCAAAGATTCCTTGCTCAACAACTTGCCATGTATACCGGTGAGTTCAGTCATAATATCTGCCTGAGGAATGGTGGAGATATTCAGGTTTTCATTAAATAGGTTATCGGCAACCTTGGCCGACATCGATGTACAAAATCCAGTAGCTAATCCACCATCTCCCTTCCCTTTCAGGAAGTAATAATAAAAGGCGTAAAATGCAGCGGTAAGGATAGGATGTCCAAATATGGGATCGATCGTCTCATGCCAAACTTCTGAACTTCCAAAGGTTGCCTTAAAGGTATCCCAACTTGGCTTACCGATGTTAGGATTATGGAATCCTAAATTGTTGTGACCATATTTAAAGCGAATTTCAAGTATCCCTTTCACCTTGGCAACACGGACATTACTGCGCATACCATCAGGATTCTGGACCAGTAAGGATTTTTCAACTCCCACCTGCATTCCTTCATCGACTCCTACCATGGTAAAACTCAGTTTTGTTCCAGGGTTCGAAACCGTGGTAGGTAGACTCTGACCATTGACCAAGATCGCTGCTCCATCCAAAAATGCCTTTCCTGTGACCTCCACCAAAGAACCCGGAATCAGTCCGTTTACAAACTCATCCAGTTGAGGTTTGATCCGAACAATAATGCGATTACTTTCCTTATTATCTAAGGCTCTCCTAAAAAATATCACCTTAGAGCCACCCTTGGCATCGGCCGGCATGGTCACCTCCATTGTACCATCAGGGAGCAAGTTTTTCGACAAGGTTACAGTTCCATCATAAATAAAGGTATCAGCATTCGTAAAGACATTTCCTTTGAGGATTATTTTATCGCCGGGAAAAATTTCATAGGTGCTTGCGGAAGTAATAAATGGCAAGGTCATCTGTTCGTCCCAATCAGCTTGTGTGAATTGAAAAAAATCATTTTCCCCATCCTGTCCATTATATTGCCCCAAAGGTCCATCATAACCACGTTGTCCTTTCGCTCCCGTATCACCAGCCCTCGCACCATGGCAATCCTCTCCATTTCCCGGTCTGCCACCCTGTCCACCATCACCACCTTCAGCTCCGGGACCTCCAAAACCTGCCTGTCCACCTTGATTTTTCCATTTAAAACTTTGTTGGGTAACAGATTGTTCCAAAGTTCCTATAAGTACTCCGATGGAAATATTACCGGCATTTCCTCCCACCCCACCAATTCCTCCATTTCCACCGTTGCCACCGTCTCCACCACGGCCTCCATTCCCACCTTCACTATAGCAAGAACCCCAAAACCACGCTTTCCCAAATCGTCCACCCTCTCCATTGCCACCATTCCCACCGCGTTGTCCTTGGCCTCCTTGAATACCGTTTTCACCATTCAAATCTATATTTGGAAGATTCTTCAAATCCTTTACCCATAATTTTAAATTGGGTGCATTTCTACCTGCCGCTCCATTTTGCCCAACCATACCATCTGCTCCTCGACCACCTTGCCGTCCGGTATGGTTATCATAGTCTCGACTCCGCGGTGAACGGTTATAATTCGGTAAACCATTCAAATAAGGATCATCCGTGCGTGCCGGGGTAAATCCACCTGGCCTTTTCCAAATAATCCACGCATCTGGCCCACAGATCAACTCTTCCGCATATATCGTTAAGGTCTCCACATCAGCTGAAACCTCCAAATGCACATTGGTTAAATCAATCTTTTTGGCAATGATGACCGTCTCCCTTTGCCCAATTACAGATGGACCTCCCATGACCTGATAACCTTCCATCAAAGTAGGCCATAAAGAAGGGTTTATCGCTTCAAAGGTTTTCTTGAAATCGGTCTTGTTCTTTAATTCTATTTTTCCATCCGTTTCCTTAAAAAGATCCTTCCATTTCATCCCGGTAGACTGTGGATTGGAAGCACCTAAATTTATACCTCTCCTTCTGTTTCCTCCTCGCCCCAGTATATTAGGTACTGTAGTTTTCTTGATATCAAAATGTTTGAAGCTCTTGGCATTCCCCAGTTTATTATTCAACATATCCACTTTGGAGGTAATGGTTGCCGAATTGAAGGCTTCTGACACAGACTCCCATCTAATCGAGTCTAAAAAAGATCTCTTTCTGCCAATCAATACATCGCCTGGCTTAATACTTTTACTCCCATCCAACTTCAAGGTACCCAAATCATCGATAGACTTAATCCCTAAGGACTGCATGACCTGCTTGATCCTTTTTAATTGACTTCTTCCTTCATTAAAATCTATATGGACTAAAATATTTTGAATATCTAAAGCTGCTTTAATCTTTTGCGAAATGATGCCCACCTCTTTTGCCCTTTCCTGTAGCAAGCTTGAGCTAATCGCACCATTTTCCATTTCTATTTTAGCAATGCTCCCTTGGAAAGAATTGGCAGAACCATTAAAGGATCCCCCTAAACGGAATTGCTGTTTGCCCCAATTATTTATTTTGCCCATATTGGCATCAGTGGCCACGACTTTCCCGTTGACTTCCAATTCGGCCTTTCCATCGGCATATTTTAACACGCGAATGGTACTAGCCCTGCCTGCTGGCATTGGTTCGGAACTCATTAAACTTTTCACGCCTTGATCACTTTCCATTTCTGTGATCAAATTTCCGTTAGGATCCAAATAAAGTGAGATCGGTTTCCCCTCACTCTCAAAAATCATCTGTTTATTTCCATTTACCTGATCTGGAGTTACCTCCAATGTCAAGGTAAATTCATTGAGCTGATCATCCGGTATTTCTAATTCCATGTCCACGTGCGAATCGGAAAGCTTCATCGCCGTCCCTTCCAAACCAACTTCTCCCACCGTCTTCCAATTCAGATTTTTGAGCACTCCGGTATCAGGAAGTATCTGACCTTCCTTAACCTTAAATGAAAACAAGTTTTCCATGATAATTTTGTTTAAATTATAGAAAGAACCAAATTATCTATTGATAAAAATGGAACCTTAAAACTACTAGTTAAACAGTAGCAAAAGCTTGGTTATGAGTGAATAGCAACCGTAAATGAGTGAAGTAGCAAAAATACTTAGGGAAGTAGGCAACAAACTGAAGAACAGCATATTACCGGTTATAATTTATTAATAATCAAGAAGAAACTAATGAAAAGATTCAAGTAAATAAACATGATTTTATTCCAACAAAACTACATCCTTTCGAGGCTTCAACAATAAAATACTTTCTTCATTCAAATTCATTTTCAACTCCTCATTTTCGTGCTTATCCAAATGTTGGTATTGAAGTTTAAATTGTTTGCTATTATTTCCAAACCGCCATTCCATAATCTTGCATTTACAGGCTGCATTGTCCTGTGTATTTTTGATTTCCGACAAACGTCCATCATCTGCCAGCTTTTTATATAGATTACGGATAGCAATGATTTCATCCCTATTCTCTGATTCAAAGCTCCAGGTAGCAGATAATGCAACCATACTTCTATTCAAACTATCCATCCTTGCCAAGGAATGACTTGGCGATAGGACTTCCCCATTTTTCTTTCGCTTCACATAACTATGGATTGACACAACTGTCGGCGAATTGTAGACCATATGACCATAATGATTGATATTAGCTCCATGCCGAATAAATTCAAACCTCCCGTCATGGTACTTCACTTCCACGATATTGTTTACAAATTGACGAAATCGTCCCGGTTCATTGGATCTAGCTTGAGGTGCTCCAGTATAGTACAGCCAAATCCCAGATAAAGCCTTTATTTCAGCTGATGTAGGTTGGTAAGCAGTTTCAATATTCTTATTTCTGCCTAATTGAAGTACAGTAATTCCAAATATCAGGATAAGGACAAAACTCGATACAAGTAAGGTGATTAGCGTTTTAGGCTTCAGCCCCAAATTTCTTTGAAGCAAAGACCAGCGAGTAGCTGTTGCACATTGAAATTCTCGAATTGCTCCAGCCCCCTTGCCCGTCAGATAAATTAAACATGCATCGATCAGATATGGTCGAGGCTTATTGACGATCCCAAAGTATGCATCTTTCAATTGACCACCGGTAATATCATATTTTCGATTAGGATAGCTAAGGTTAGGCTGCACATCTTCTTCATATTCCTCATGCAATAGGTCCGAGGAAGTATACGGCAATTGTTTACTGATTTCACTCAAGACCTTGGCCAATTTTACATAATTTTCCCGATTGGTATTTTTATTGATGATATTGCCTGTATCTTTTTCATACTTTTCAATTACCCGTTCAATTAATTCAATCAAATCCTCCTTGTTAGATAAAACCACCATAATTTTTTTGATAATTAAGCCCTTAGTTCTTTCGGAAATATTTCGGAAAGCATTATACAGCTTTAGAAACCATTCCGAATTCCTTATCTCCTATTAATTCCTGAATAGATCACTAATTTGCAACCCAATTGTAAAGATAATTATTTTATCAATGATTAATTTTTTGTTGCTTAAAATATATCTCCCTAGATAATCAATTAAAATAAATCTTATATGCTAAGTATTATTGGCTTGATAACAATCCTGGTAATTGTTATTCTTTTGATGGGTAAGCGATTTTCTCCCATTGTCGTTCTGAGTATTGTCCCCCTTGCGGCTGCAATGCTGGCGGGGTTTTCCCAAAGTGAAATTGCAACCTTCTATACTGAAGGAATCAATAAAGTTACTGGGATTGCTGTCATGTTTATTTTTGCGATCCTCTTTTTTGGGATATTGCAGGATATCGGGTTTTTCGACCCCCTTATAAATCTTGTTCTGAGAAAAACGGGTTCCAATCCGATAGCCATCACTTGCGGTACGGTAATAATAGCCGCTATAGCCCATATTGACGGGTCCGGAGCATCAACCTTCCTCTTAACGATTCCTCCCTTGCTCCCTATCTATCAACGCCTAAAAATGAGCCCCCATTTGCTACTCCTCTTGGTTGGTTTAAGTGCTGGAGTCATGAACCTGATCCCTTGGGCAGGCCCAATGGGCCGAGCCGGCATTGTTCTGGAAATGGATCCCTTTGATTTATGGAAACCTTTGATTCCAATACAGATCATGGGCTTTTTATTGGTCCTGATGATGGGCTTTTATTTTGGTTGGCGAGAGAAAGTGAAGAACAATGGAAAGTTGGTTGATCTAACACTTGAAGAAGAAAACCCAGAAATAATGGAACATACAACACATATTGACAAAAAACATATTAAACCACTTTGGTTAAACAGTCTGATTGCTCTATTTATCTTTATATTATTGTTCTCTGGAATATTGCCACCGGGTTTAATATTTATGTTGGGCTGCAGTATCATTCTCTTCTTAAACTTTCCAAAAAAAGATCAACAGATGCAACGGATAAAAGCTCATGCCCCCAATGCCTTATTAATGGCTTCCATAATTATTGTTGCAGGATCTTTTATGGGTATCCTCAGCGAAAGTGGTATGCTTGAATCCATTGCCAATGATCTCGTAAAAGTATTACCAAAACAGGCGGTTCCCAATCTACACTATATCATCGCCTTTCTCGGTGTTCCAATTGAACTCTTGCTCAGTACAGACGCGACCTATTTCGCTTTATTTCCTGTCATCGAACAGATCGTTTCGGAATATGGAGTCGATAGCAGCCGGGCAATACAATTTATGATGGTAGGAAATATTGTAGGTACATTTATTTGCCCTTTTGCTCCAGCTGTGTGGTTGGCAGTGGGATTAGCCAATGTGGAATTGGGAAAATATATTAAATATGCTTTCTTCTGGGTATGGGCTTTTGGCATCGTCTTATTGTTCATTATGTATTTATGGATGTAATTCAGAAAAGGTTCAACATCATAATCCCATGATATAATACAAAAAATGGATCTTTATCGGTTTCTAATCCGATATAGATCCATCCTAACGGCAATCCAAGAATACCTTTTATCCCACCCTCAATCCATATTTATTAATCATTTTATTCAACCAAGCATCTTTTTCTTCAAAAGTGGAAAGCGTACCTTCTTCATCATTTTGCTCCAAACTTTCTATGATTTCATCAACGTATTTCAAATCAAGCGCTTTGGCCACCTTACGGATTTCATCGTCCTGCCATTCGTTTTCCCACCAAAAAGAAACCTCATCTAACCATACACCATCCCAGGTATAGGCATGTGGATTTTCTATTCCTAGCTCCAAATTATAAAGAATAAATCCTGATCGCAAAACATCATAAGCCAATATCTCTAAACTATTGAATTGTAAAATTGGCATAAATCTTTCCACATGATAGATTTCTCGTCCTTCCTCACTTAATTCAAAAATCGAGTCAGCTTTATGATAATCATATTTCATCAATTCATCTATCTCCGGATCTGAAATATTCCCATTGAAAATTTCTGAAACTAATGCTGGTAATTTAAGCGATTTGATCAATTCTAAGGATTCCTTTTCCAATCTGTTTTCCATAGTAAACTAGCTAGTGTGTTAATATTAAATCGTTATCAAGCATAAAATAATCATTTATGTTCAATTTATTGGATTTTAAGTAAATATTAACGCCAATCTCAGCGCGTGAATACGACTTCTTCCATCAAGATTAGCAAAATGCTAGGCAATTAAAAATACATTAAATTTTTAATAAACATTTAACTAATAGGAAATATTAATATAATTTTGCATAAACTTTTTGAAATGAAACATATTCTTACCCTTATTTTATTCTTTATCTGTTCTTTAAACTATGCCCAAAATCTATCCCTTGAGCAAATTATTATGCTCAAAAAGATGCATGCCGACAAAAGCATAAATTATCTTCAAAAGAAAGATTGGAAAATAGTCAGCTTAACAAATGACAATAACAACACTTTAATTATCTTGAACTATACAGCATCCAATGCCTCCGAGTACCTGGCCAATAAAGTTGGAGGATTCGCCAAAAGCCACTTTACCAAGAAAAATGAAGAGACAAGAATCTATCTTTTAATCACGCCACAAAAAGTTATAAAAAGTATCTCTATTGATATCTATAACCCTCAAATCTTTAAAAATTACCGTTTAAAATTAAAATCTAACAACTACTTTTTATCGGATAACTACTTTAGGGGGGATAAGATGATACAACTTTATAAGGGAAAATCTAGTGTGATCCAGACTGTGACAACAAAAGTGAGAATGGCTAACTATCAAAAAATTAATCTATGGAAATTCAGCATTCTGTCCAAGGATTACTACAACGAAAACTTTACAGACTAAAGTGATAAAAAATGGCCGTTTATTGCTAAACGACCATAACCTAATTAATCTAATAATTATCTAAACTTAACTAACGCTTTTCTTAATACCCAATCACATCAATTTCAGCAAGATGAGTGGAAGCTTGATTGTTGAAATTGTCCTTAATATTGATCTTGATCTTTTTTAGGTATTGAGCTGGAACCGCAAATTTCTGCATCTCGATTTCTGTCCTTTCCATAACTTGATCAGCAGCTAGGGTTTTCCAAGTGGTTCCATCGGTGCTACCTAAAATATCAAAGGTTTTAAAGCCATTGGTATTATTCTGCCTCCTGGTCAAACCAATCTGAGTAACATACAGGTATTCCTTGAAATCAACCTCTACCCAATGTGGGAACTTAGGTTCACTGCCCTGCCATTGTGTATGCCAGAATGTATTGATGCTGTTATCAATCACAAATTTTACCTTACCATTTGATTCTCCCTCACCTGTTAACTCTTCTGAATCTGCCTTAGCCTCCCATTTTGCTTTTGGAAGAACCTTCTCCACTACCGCTGCATAATAAAGAATGGTTTTCCCAGTTGGGAAAAAGGAATATCCTTGATCATTCGTAGCCGTTAGTGCTAACATATATTCCTTGCTCAGATCAAACTTCTTAGGATTATAGGTCAATGTCAGATATTCAGAACTGGTCTTCCCCTTAGGGATCACGACAGACTCCTTATCGATATTGAAACTTCCTGCCGGAAATGGCAATAGCAACTCCTGTCCATTGATTTCACGGATCTTATTGACACTGTCCAAGGCTTTTTGGTCTTGGGCAAAGCTTACACGTAGATCTTCAGCTGGTAAACCTACCCCACCATAATTAACCCTAAACTGGTCTTTTCTTTCATCGACCTGAGGAAAAAGCACAAGGTCTTGTCTACCATCAGTAGCCTTCTGTACATTTAATTTCGCTTCTTCTCGGGTATCGTTCAATTCTTCATAGGTTGGGATGTCTTCCTTACAGGAAACCATGGCCAATAACCCTATACAGATTGCAATAAATGATTTATTATTCTTTTTCATAAAATTCATGATTAATAGCCTGGAATCTGTACCAATTGTTTATTACGATCAATTTCCATTTGATGCCAAGGCATAAAGTAATTTTTGTCCTCCCATGGTGCTCTCAATACTGCTGGCACACGTTTATGGAAATCAGGACTGTTGATAGCCGAACCTTTGGTCATATCCATTCCTTCATAATTTCCACCTTGTCTGTAACCATCTTGGTCAGCAACTTTCCATCTTCTTACATCAAAAAAGCGCTTTCCTTCAAAACATAACTCTACTCTACGCTCCGTACGGATCTCTTGTCTTACTCTCGCTTGTGATAGACCTGATGTCAAGGCTGGAAGTCCACCTCTTGTTCTAACTTTATTCAAGTAAACCAATACATCTGGATGGTTAGGTTGTGCTTCATTCAATGCCTCAGCATAGTTTAGATATAGCTCCGATAACCTGATCAACATGGCTGCACGGTTAGTGGCATTCGATGGGTCCACAGAAAATGAGGGGTGAACATTCTTTCTAGCGGTATAACCTGTTTTAGGCCAATCCCTAGGGGCACCATTTTTACCTGAATTACCTGTTGCGAAAAACTCTACCCATTTCATCCCTGTTTTTGGAGCTCCCGGAATCAATGATCCATTAAATGTGATATAGGAATAGAATCTTGGTTCACGGTCCATATACATTTTGTTGGTTCCTTCTGCATAGTATCTTGTCTCTACACTTGAATAGGTGTTTTCATTGTAAGTATTGCTTTGTTGGATCGTTTGTCCATTTTGCATCCTGAAATCATCCACCAACTCTTGAACAACTGCCAATCCATTGTATGCTGTACCCGAGATCGCTCTAGGTGAGGCATGGATTTCCCATTGGTAACGGTTGGTCGCTGGTCTTAACCAGATACCTTCTTTTTGGTATCCGTCCCAGAATACATCTCTAGTGGAAAGAAAGGCTGTTTCAAAATCGTTGGCACCCGTTTTTACAAATAAGGCCTTACCATTTGCTTCGGCTAAATCGATTGCCGCTTTTGCTTGGGTAGCAGCTTTTTGCCAGCGTGAAGCATCATATGTTGGATTGATCAATTGCTTACCATCTAAGTTTCTCCAATTGGCCATAGCCGTGTTACCATTGTACAAAGGACTAGCATGGAACAATAGAATTTCAGATTTTACAGCTTCGGCGACCATTTTATTGATTCGACCTAATTGTGTACCATCAGCTGTTGTCGTTCCCGCTTGGAAATGTTCAACCGGAAGGTCTTTGATCGACTCATCTATCTGTGCAATAACAAAGGCAACCGACTCATCCCAAGAACTTCTAGGAATCTGGTAATTATCTCCCGCAGCCTCTTCACTGATCAAAGGAAGGATTACCGCTGGACCATGCATCTTCATGACCGACCAGTAATAAAAAGCTCTTAAGAATTTCGCCTCTGCTTTGTATTCTTTCACCAATGTAGCACCATTCTCTGCTGTCAATAGTTCTGTACAGCGATCAACATTATCAATGAAAATCTGAGCCTGTCTGATCTTATTGTAATAATTGACATACATGGTATTTACATTATCCGCTGATAATGCCCCTGAATTCGCTGGGAATTCCTGCCAATTGGATACATCCATTTCGTCGGTGATCGCTGACCAAAAGTAACTATATGGCTGATCCCAAACATCTTGGATTGGAGAATACAAACCTCCCCAATAGTTTTCTGTCTGCCTACGGTTGGAAAAAATGGTTTCAATATTCAATAGGTTGTCCGGTTGTGCATCGAAGAACTTATCGTTGCAACTGTTCATGGACATCGTCGTTGCTGCAAGCAACAACATGCACGTAATATTTTTATAATTGATTTTCATTGCTGTTCTTATTTAAAATTTAGTCTTATCCCCATATTGTAAACTCGTGTGATAGGATAAGCTGCTCCTCTACCATCTCCCATTTCTGGATCCCAGAAATCCCAGTTTGAAATTGTGAACAAATTGGTTCCATTCAGATAGATCCGGAACTTAGAAACACCAATTTTATCCAACCATGATCTGTCTGTAAAGTTGTAACCAAATTCGGCTTGCTTCAAGCGAATGAAATCCGAACGGTGCAACCAATATGTACTTCCATAGTAGTTGGTCGTAACGGTTTCGTTGGTTGACAACCTTGGGTATAAAGTTTCTTTATCTGGGTTATTTGGATCCCAACGATCCAATAGATTGGTGTACATGTTTCCGTAAGTCGCACCTTGCGAGAACGGGGTCACTGCGAAACCACTTGCATAGTTAAGATCCACCAAACCTGAACCCTGGAAGAATAAACTCATATCAAATCCTTTAAATCCTCCACCTAAGGTAATACCATAAGTCAACAATGGTGTTGAGCCATATCCAATGGCAGTTTGGTCATTGGAGTTAATGATACCATCTCCATTTAAATCCTTGTATCTGATATCACCTACGCGTACATCACCAGCTTGAGATGCTGAGTTTGCAATTTCCTCATCAGTCTTGAACAAACCTTGATCAATGTATCCGAAACGTTGAGAGATACGGTGACCTTCTCTGTTCAGGTATGGGAATGCCCATGGTGGTAAGTTATCTTTCACAGCACGGTTAGAGTTGTAGTTCATCGTACCTCTTGCCATAAAGAAACCATTGGTCATTTGCTTGTTGTACTCCAAGGTCAAGTCGATACCCTTATTGGCTGTTTCACCGATATTTTTGTAAGGAACGTTTCCAGAATTAAATCCCGATACATAAGGAATATCCAATCCTTGCATCAAGATACCTTCTCTATCTTCCTTGAATAACTCAGCAATGAATTGCAATTCGCTATTGAACAGGTTGATCTCGAAACCGATATTATGTCTGTAGGAAGTTTCCCAAGTTACATCACCACGCATCAAGGATTCTACATAACCTGTAAAACCTCTTTGAGATCCTGGAATACCGAAATTATAGGAACCACCATCTTGCGAAAATCTTGTTAGGTACAAGAAACGGTTTCCAGTATTTGAGTTTCCTGAAGAACCATAGGAATAGCGTAATTTCAAGTGATCGATATGGTCTTTTAATGGTTCAAAGAATTCCTCATTCGAGATCACCCAGCCTAAACCTACGGAAGAGAACAGACCAAAACGGTTATTTGGCGTAAAGTTGTCAGATCCGGAATAAGAGAAGTTGGATTCAAAAAGGTATTTTCTGTTGTAAGCATAAGTTGCTCTTCCCACTAAATTTCTATTTCTGTAAGGAATAGCTGCTTGGTACGAACCAACATTGGATGCTGCATCTGAGAAATCCGTTTGGTTGAACAACAATAAACCGCCAACCTCATGGTCTCCAAATGCACGGTTATAGTTCAATGATGCTTCTGCATAAAGACGACGGGTAGATGATCTTCCTAATCCAAAGTTTAGGTCTGGAGATCCTGCATCCGTCAAGTTCAAAATCAAGTTGCCTTCATCATCTCTGCCTTCTGCAAAATAAGAAGGTAGGTTTCTAACCCTGGAAAGTACGGATTGAACCGTAGCATCAAATGCGAATAATCCATTTGCGCTCAAACCTTCGGTCAAGAAGCCTAATTGTTGGGTCAATCTCAGGTTGGAACGAACTACGTTATCATATCTGTTATTGATACCCGATTGCGTCAAAGCCTTGTAAGGGTTTTCTGTAGCTCCCTTCACAAATGGCCATGAACCATCCGAGTATTGAACTGGAATTACATGTGGAGAGGTCTGGGTGGCCAAAGCGAAAATATAGTCCCTACCCCTTGCCGGTTCATTATAGTTTTTCAAGAAACCATTGATACCAAAGTCAATCTTGGTATTTGGAGTTACATTGACGGTCAAATTACTGGTGAAATTAAATCGATCTTCTTTCAATGCTGAATTATAGGTATCGATATCTTCCGTTCTAAACTGACCAGTTTCGTTGTAATAGCCTAGCGACAAATAATACTGGGCAATATCTGCACCACCGGTAATATTTACGTTAGCTCTGTTATTGGTAGCATTGTTCTTGAAAAGCACATCATACCAGTCCACATTTGGATATAGATCTGGATCGGCACCAGTTCTGTGCAATTCTATTCTTTCTGGTGTATAGAAAGGCTGCTTGCCACGCATGGTCAAACCTTCATTGAACAATTCCATAAAGGTCGGTCCATCTACGAAATCAGGCAGGTACGTAAATCCAGTGATACCCTGTTGCAGTTCGGCAGAAATGGAAGGTTTACCAGCCTTACCTTTACGGGTATTGATGATAATAACCCCATTCGCACCTCTCGTACCGTAAACGGCAGTGGCGGTTGCATCCTTCAGGATGGTGAAGCTTTCGATGTCCTCTGGATCGATATTGTTGATATCACGATCTGGTACTCCGTCGACGATCAATAATGGTGACTGAGGTGAACTTGCGAAAGTCGATACCCCGCGAACAAACAGGTTTGCACCACCAGAACCAGGACCTCCACTGCGTTGCGTCGCAACAACCCCAGCCAAACGACCCGCAATAGCTGTCGTTAAGTTAGCAACTGGAACCTTGAGCTCTTCTCGCTTGATTGTCGCCTGCGAGCCCACATTACTTTCTTTCTTTTGCGTACCGAATCCGACAACAACAACTTCATCGATTCCTGCCAGATCCTCATTTAAAGTTACTGTAATGTCCTTTTCATTTTCTGTCAGCGGCACTTCCTGGAATTCAAAGCCTACCAATTTGAAAACAAGGGTAGCATCTGATGGTACTTCAGCAACGAACCTACCATTGGCATCGGTAGAAGTCAGAGCCTTGGTCTGTCCCTTTACGGAGATGGTTACCCCCTGCAAAAGATTACCATTGGCATCCTTCACCGTTCCTGTGTAAACGGTCTGCTGTCGATCGATCATGGTTACGGCTGAAAATAATTCCGAAATGTTTGTGGCACCTAAAACATCAATTGGACACATCGATGAAATCAATAAGGTTGCTACGGAAACCTGACCCCATTTTGGGACAAGCTTAAAAACATTGGACATAGGTTTTTTAATAGGTTGACCCTTTTTCATGTTCATAGTTAGCGGTTAGTAAAATTGATTATTGGGGTAATGATAAGAGTTAATTAGAGGAAAAAAAACAGCAATCGTTTGCGTAAATTTTTAACGAATTCAGGAATTTTCATTAAAAAATTAAATCAATAAAAACACATAACCCCATTTTTACTGTGCTAAAACCATTATTTTGGGTATTTACTAATATTAACCCTACGTTAATAACAATTTTGTTACACAATTTATTATGTATAACATGAACCTGAAAATCAATAAAAATTTGAGTTTTGCAATCGGGACAAATTCGAGATTCATTCGACCCATATTCGGAAAATTCGGAATATGTCTCGAATAAGGTCAAAGTCAGGTCAGACTAAAATCGATAAAACAGATAGGATGAAAATTTAAGGAAAAATGGAGGTCAAAAAATGAAAATGCTAGAGGTTTATTAAAATTTTTAGTTTGAACTAGGATGGAAAGAATGAGAGGATGGGTCAAGATTTGGATTATTTTTTTTGCAAGAAAGTCCCTGTTACGATAAGTTACCTAGAATTAACAAAAAAAGGTATTCGATTAATCGAATACCTTTTTTTCGCTACCTTATATTGTTCAATACCTTTCTAAAATCTTTCAGCCATTCTGGGGCAGATTGTCATAAATTGCCCATTTATGGTAACGTATTTTCGTTTAAACCGTCTGGCCCATTCCATATGTCTCTATCAACTTTGAAAACTAATAACTGAGAGGGAAAAACAATAATCTTGGCCAATCCTCCAATCCTCGTGGTGAGCAAAGTCGAACCCCATCCTCGTTCATTCCCACTTCTTGATCCATCCTCTAATCCCTTTAATCCTGGTTCATTCCCAGTTCTTGGTCCATCCTCAAATCCCTTTAATCCTGGTTCAAACTCCCCCTCATAAACCTCAACCAATTGCCGTTTGCAATCTTCTGTATATCTTCCTTCGCATAGCCTCTATTTCTTAGGATCGGGAATACTTTTTGGATATCGGCAATGGTTTCCAGATCATAGGGACATTGTTCTCTTCCAAATGCGCCATCCAAATCACTGCCTACTGCTACATGGTTGGTATTGCCGGCAATCTGACAGATATGGTCGATATTGTTGGCCATGATCTCCATATTGCAACCTGTTTCTTTTGGAGTAGATGTTCCCCGTATCCAATTTGGGACCATCATCCAGGCGTCCAGTGCAACGCCAATAACCGCATTTCTGTCAACCAGAGCCTTGATCATATCATCAGAAAATTGACGGTTATGATCAACAAATGTCCGGCAGTTGTTGTGACTGGCCCATATAGGACCTTTATATCGATCTAAAGCATCCCAAAATGCATCGTCATTGAGATGGGTTGCATCAAGGATCATCTGGAGGTTGTCCATTTCCTGGAGCAAGGCAATTCCATCCTGATTTAACTTTCCATTGGAATCCGTACCATTGGCATACCGACCTGGTCCATAATGGGCGGGACCAAGTGCACGAAGGCCATAATCATATGCCTTTTCAAGATATGACAGGTTAACGATGGAATCAGCACCTTCCAGGCTAAGGATATATCCGATGGCTTTTTTCACATCTCCAATATTATCATTCCAATGCTCGACATGGGCATCCAGTTCCGCTTTTGTCCGGATCATTTTTAGCTGCCCATCCTCTTCCATCGCTTTGTACCAAGCTAATTGCCCTTGAGTTTGTGCCCATGCCTGTTCGGGAGATAACCAACCTGGAAGAACACTTCCGTGCTCTACATACCTTGCAATCTGGGTGGCAACGACCAGACCTATGTTCCCTTTTCGAAGTTCATCGAAAGTGACGGTCGCTTTGCCGCGATCTGGTTTATCGACCATGCCCTCTTCCCTCCGGTTCAACTCTGAAATGGGGATCCGGAGATCTCGATTCCATTCCATGGCATTCATGCTTAGATCAAGGTGACCATCGATCAAAAAAGGCTGTACTTCCATAATATCCTTAAATATTTAACATTCTATTCCTCGCAACAACTTGCCAATTCTTAACCTTTTGATGGTCTGCGATGACCGAGACTTTATCATACAAGGCCACTGTTGGGCAGATATGCAAAGGAATGGCATAGAGTTCCGTACCTACTGGATACTCATTGCTATCATTGACGTTGAGCACCATATGTTCCTCACTCTGTAATATCGGAACTGCATCATCGGCATTCAAAAACTTAACCCTTGGCAATGGAGATTCCGAAGCGACAGCCTTGTAACCTAAGTCTATACATATGCGATGCTCATTGATCACGGATATCACTCGGGTCAAAAGTACTGCGGCGACTTCAAAAGCTTGTTCGGGTATTTTCTGGGAGTAACCCCAATCCCAAAACACAAAGGTTCCAGGGCTACAGGCCACATTAGGACGTTCAGCATGCCGTGTAAACGAAGGCGAACCGCCCACTACTATTTTCAATGGATAAGTACATTTTTCCTGAAAATAATCAAATGCAAGCTTGAGTAAATCATACCCTGAATCTGCCTCCTTTTCACGTATGGAAGCATCAACATTGTTGATCTGCCCATCATAGCCATGTATGCCCTCCAAAAGCAAGCTGTCCTGTTCAGCAATGCAGTTCCAGAGCTTTTCAATGTCTTTTATGGAAGCACCAGTCCTACCCATGCCTACATCAAGATCCAGGTAGAAGCTGGTTTTTATTCCCTGCTCCTTTGCCTGAAAATTGACTGTTGTAATAGATTCTACGTTATCCAATAAACAGGAAAAATGGGTGTTCGGATACTCTTGGATCAATTTCAGAAACCGTGAGATATTTGGTCCCACGGGCTGATAGGCCAAAAGGACATCCTTAGCATTACTCAATGCCAGCATTTCCGCTTCAGCAATGGTAGAACATTTAAACTGCTCAATACCTTCCTCAATCATCATCTTGCTCACTTCAAGCATTTTATGGGTCTTTGCATGAGGGCGCAACCTTGACGTATCATTGGCGACCATTCTTTTGAGCAAGCGAATATTACGGGTTATCCGATCAGGATACAGTAAAAGAGCAGGTGAAGCGATACAATCTGAATTTTTTACTTCAAACCACTTTTCCATGATTAGCCTTCATGTAATTCAAACATAGCCTCAATTTCCACCGGGATATTGTCTGGCAGTGAACCAAAGCCTACTGCTGATCGCACTCCAATACCATTTTCCTCGCCCCAAACCGAAGCAAACAATTCACTACAACCATTGATTACATAGGGATGTCTTTCAAAAGCAGGCGTGGCATTGACCATTCCTAAAACTTTGATAACGCGTTTTACTTTATTCAGCGAACCTAAATTGGCTTTTATCGTAGCCAGCATAGCCAGACCGACCTGTCTAGCAGCTACCTTACCAGCTTCCATGTCCATATCTTCACCAACGCGCCCGATGATTAAGGTTCCGTCATTTTGAACCGTACCATGACCAGATAAGTAAAGATATTTTCCATCGACCAAACATGGTTTGTACACCCCAAGTGGCTTTGGTGCTGGAGGTAATGTTAAACCTAATTTTTCAAATTGTTCATCTGCATTCCACATGATTTATTATTTTTTGATTAGTAATTTTTATATAAATAAAGATAAGATCATTACACCGATCAGACCAACCGTGGAGACAATAGCCTCCATCATGGACCATGATCGAAAAGTATCTTTTACCGATATTCCTAAATATTCTTTAAACATCCAAAATCCGGAGTCATTTACATGTGAAAACATGAGACTTCCCGCACCGATCGAAAGGACCATCAGGTTTGGATTGATATCAGTAGCCTGCAACAAAGGCAATAGCACACTTGCCGCAGTGAGTGCTGCAACTGTTGCCGAGCCTATGCATCCACGGATTATGGCCGTAATGATCCATGCTAAGATTAACGGATGGATAGGTAAGCCTTGCAGGGCCTCAGCCAATTTTAAGCTGACACCACTGGCCTCCATTACCTCTTTGAACACCCCAGAACCAGCAATTATCAAGAGGATCATCGCAATGTCCTTGACCGCATCTGCATACACCGACATTACGTCTTTGATGGGTCTGCCCTGAAAGATCCCTAAAGAAAACATAGCGTAGATAACTGCAATGAGCATAACGATATTTGCCGAGCCTAAAAATGCAATGATTTCATGCAAAAAGGTAGATTCTTTTGGTACTACATATGGTAAAACGGTAAAGAGAACAATCATGACCACCGGCAATAAAGCGGTAAAGAAGCTATTGAAAGCCCCAGGTTTAGGATAGTCCTCGTCCTCTGGTTTTGGATCTACCGGTTGAAAGATTTCAGATTTACCAGCCTTGATATTCTTGAGGGTTTTGCTGAACAAAGGACCGCCAATAATTATGGCAGGTATAGCAATGAGCAATCCATAGATCAATGTCAATCCCATATTGGCATTGAACAGGACCACCAAGGCTACTGGAGAGGGATGCGGAGGAATAAATCCATGGGTTACCGACAAAGCTGCCAACATCGGCAGACCGATGTAGACCAATGGTAATTTGTATTTATAGACTATTGAAAAAATTAGGGGAACCAAAAGCACAAAGCCTACGCCATAGAACAAAGGAATACCGACAATAAAACCTGTAAAGGCCATTCCCCATTGCAGATGCTTGACCCCAAACAGGCGAACCATAACGGTTGCAATATTTTCTGCTGCGCCACTATGGGCTATCAACTTTCCGAGCATGGCACCTAATACAATGATCAGGGTAAGCCCGCCCATGATAGATCCTATCCCCTTTTCAACTGTTCCCGGAATCTTTGCCAATGGAATTCCCAGGACGATAGCGGCTAAGATCGAAACGATCAGGAAGGCCAAAAAAGTGTTGATTTTAAAATAGGTAATGAAAATGATTAGCAACAATAGGCTAAGAAGTACGATTGTAAATACCATTTAGTTTATATTGAAGGTTAGGAAGCTTTCATAGCGAAAGCCTAAGGTAATTGCTATCCCTAAAATAGTAATACCTAGGCGAATAAGAGAGGGATTTTAAAAATAAATATTTCAGGGTTCTAAGGGGCATGAAGTTAATATTGCCCCATATTCAGAGTAGCTGTTAATGGAAAGGTTTGCCTTCTTTCAATAATTCTTTACGGATTCCGTCCAATACATCGGAGAGATATATGGATTTTTGATCTTTGTCGGGAGTAGATTTTTCAATGGCTTTGATACAGGAATAGTGTACCGCATTGACGATAGAGCCTCCCGATACAACATAGTTTTTCACGAGTTCCGGAATATCTACCTTTTCGTTCTTGTCATTAAAGAACAAGGCCTCTTCTGGAAAACTCAACTTCCATATTTTGGCGCGGTCTGCCGCTTCGGGAACAGTGAATTTCAAAATGGCATTGAACCTGCGCATAAAGGCATCATCAATATTATTTTTCATATTGGTAGCAAGGATTACCATGCCATTATACTCCTCAATACGTTGTAGCAGGTAAGAAACCTCTTGATTGGCATATTTATCATGGGCATCCCGAACATTGGTCCTTTTTCCAAATAAGGAATCCGCCTCATCAAAAAACAGGATCCAACCTTTGTCCTCGGCCTTTGCAAATATCTGTTCCAGATTTTTTTCGGTCTCCCCAATATATTTCGACATGACCATCGAGAGATCGATTTTGTACACATCCTTCCCGACTTCTTTGCCCAATAACCCAACGGTAAGCGTTTTACCGGTCCCTGAAGGACCGTATAGCAGGGCTTTATAACCATTGTTTATCCTACCCCCCATTCCCCATTCGTTGATCAGGATGCTGTTATATTTTAACCAGCTCTTCAATTCCTGGATCTGCTCTTGGAGCTCATCATTGATGACTAAATCTTTCCATTCCAATTTAGTACGGATTAATTTAGCTGGAAAATTAACACTGAACTTAGGCTGGGTAGACTCGCCATAGATAAATGCATCGAGGTATTCTTTGGAAATCAAGATCTTTCCACTCATCTCAGGCTCTCCTGCCGGAACATCATCTAACCATAGGATTTTTTTACTGTCAAAAATATGGTCAGCCCAAAACAGCTTATGGATTGCGGTCTTTTTATCAAAATCATCATCGCCTAAAAGAAAGACAGCAGTTTCACCCGTTGGGATAAATCCTCTAAAATCCTTTCCCCTTACCCCACCTATTTTTTGAAAATCTCCCGAGCGCTGCAGTTTAAAGTTTATGGCATTATCAAAGAGGTCGGCTTGCATATGAGGAGCCATCCCAATCAGTAATAGACAAGCTTCTTGTTCATTGAGTTGATGATGCTTGATAAATTCTTGCAGCTTTTTGGACCAGGTCCTATAAAGAGGTTTAGGCTTTTCAAATTCAGTTTCACCGGGAAACCAATTGCTCAAACGGTACAAGATCAACTGCTCCAGGAATTTGAGTTCTGCCGGGGCGTTGATATCAAGAAAGCTAATGCTTAGATCTGTATTTGCCTTTTTACTTTTCATTGAAATAGACTTTTGCTTTTTCCCAAACAGTCATGGCTACTTTCAAACCAAGCTTATGCCCCTCAGCAGTAGCCTTGGGAAAATGAATTCCCCCATAGATACAGGCAAGTCCCGCTTGCTCAGCAGCGAAAGAATAGGTCGGCCATTCCAGCACGATATCCATACATGGAGTTACCGCAGGTTCAATTTTTGAAGAACCCATTTTTAAGGTTGTCCTGCCTCCAAAGGCATCATTCCCTGTAAAGTTCTTCAGGATAACCGCAGCTGCGCGGCTAAAGCAACTGTGAGCAGAAATATATTCTGGGGTCGCTGGCGTTTTCAGATAAGGATTCCATTGATCCCCCTTAATCGTCTCTGTTCCTTTACAACTGCCTCCCCAAGCATGTACATGCAGGCCATTGAATAAGTTCCTGATCGCCGTAATAGGTCTGACAGATTGATATTGATGTTTGCATTCCCAACTAGCAATTGATGCATCCAACAACGCATTGCTGAGCACAAAGAAAAGCTTGATGCATTGGGAGTTCCTGTAGAATTCCTTTTGGGCAACGAACTGCGCTATCTCACACCAATGCCCAGGAGTCGTAAAGGTACCTCTGGCGTCTTCCCAGTAAGTAGCAATGACTTTCTGTTCATCCGTCAATGCAGCATTGATATCCAAGATTTCCCGGGCTTGTTGCTTGAACTCAGGTTGTTCCTTCGTAAAAGGTGCGTCAGGTCTAAATTGCCAGTTAAATGGAAGGGCAAAGGATTGTACCAAGCCCCAATGTGGAACATGGAATCGTTGGAAGCTGATTTTGGCTCCTTCCTTAATTTTTTGAAGGGGTTGCCAATAACTGAGATTATTCAGGTGTTCGGGAGGATTGATAGGTTTATAACCTGTATAGTCAGAAAATCTTGGCATATGCAGGCTTCCATAAGGATTGCTTCCATCCCCATATCGCTGTTCAATGGTTAATTTTGCCATAAGGTTGCCAATCCCTTCCGGCTTGGAAATGTCCAGGGTTTTATGGTCAGGATCGTAATCCAACTGGCACATAAAATCACGGAAAATATCCTTTTCTTCAGCTGGCAATTTTAACCAGAATAGGTTCACCAGAATCCGGTAAGCAGCATAACTGAAGGACTTACGGATATTATCCTTGGCACAATTTGATTTTGGGATTTTTATATATTTAGCTGTACTTGTGCTATAGGCACAGTTATCATATACAGACCATGCATCGTACATTGCTGTATGCATCATTGCCAATGCTCTTGCAGCCAATGGAGCAGAGGTTTTGGTCAACTTGATGGCCTCCAGCATAAGTTGATTCCATTTTAACACTAGCGGTTTTTCTGACATGATATTATACTATAAATTCATTCAATAATTCGTTCATAAGCCTCTAAAATTCACCTCCATTCTACATGGATAAGCTGTTTTAGCCATGGGAACTTGATCATATTCAAATTCCACGGCAGATAATCCAGCAACATATCGATAGGACCTTTTTCCACTTGTATCGTAATCTTTTCCATTCCCAGCTCTATTTTGCCTTTTCTCTGTAAAAAGCCTTCCCTTAACCCATCAACAGAAGTCTTTTTCAATATCTCCCAATTGGGGATACAGGCTTCCATCATAGCAATGACTTCCTCCTTTTCATCCTTGCTCATTTCTATTGATGTCGGGATTGCGGCTTTTATCGGATATGAGCATAGCAGTTTTGGAACTGTCAATTCATATTCCTTAGGCTGTTGCTTTCCAGTTGCTGCAAAATGTAATAGGTAGATAGCTTTTTCCTTAGCATCCAGAGAGATGAAATCTTTGTCTTTGACCAATCCCAACTGTTTGAATAATGAGTTTAAAAAGGGATGTAATAAAACCAACCCTACATGGTCCTGAAAAATAGCTTCTTTAATCTCGGTTATATCTTTAAATTCTTCAAAACTTCGTACCTGATCAATCACCGGATTGGCAAAGGAATTGTAATCCACTTTAATTTGCTCTATGCGATTTTTGAATTCAGCTGAGTCTGATTTAAAGAACTCTTTTGAAACGACCTGAAGCAAATCCAGCCAGAACTTCTCTCGCCAAACTATTTTGTTTCCAGCATTAATTTCCTTGTATTTGGATACAAAAGCGAAAAAATCCTTTACTATTTTATCCAATGATTTTTCCTGTTTTGGAGCTATTACTTTAATCAATGTATTCAAAAAGCTATCTGAATGTTGCCTCACTAATCGAATTCGGAAATTGGGACTACGTTCTACCTCCAGTATGAAATGATTCAAGGTTTCCATCTTACTAGAAAGGGATTCTAGGACATGTTCTTGCCAAGCATCTATCGGAAATTCAACATTCCAATCTAAATAGCCCTGTCGCAAATAAGAAATCCATTTATGAAAGTCCGAGAGAGTGGTATGCTGAATATTCACTCGATGGTTTAATGCTCTTTCTTTTAGTATCTGTTCTTCTAATTGCTGTTTTATGTTTTCTACTAATCTCCCATTGGATTTAATATGATCTAAATCCATTAGCTTAATAATACCCAGATCAATGGTCAAGGAATCTATTGATAACACTTCATCATCGTTGGATAAACCCGACAGGATTTCATCCATCAAAGGCACAAAAAACTCCCAATATTGATCACTTAGTTTTTGCTGAATGCTAAAACTAGCTTCTCCTTGTGATAATAGGAGCTCAATACGCTGTTTTCTGATGATATGCAGCATGATTTCACTTCTTATTTCCTAATAGCAGATTCTTGATTTCAAGTACATTGATTGCGGGTTGATATTTCTTTAATTCCGTTCCATCCCAATGATTATAGATCGCAGCTACATCAATTTTCGCTTTCCGCAACCTTTCAAAAGCGGCATTGAGTAGGGAAAGATCGGTTTTGTTCTTTTTCTTATGGTTGACCTGATCCAAGGCATAACAGACTACGGATTCCAAGACACGGTGCATCTGAGGTTTATTCAGGACCACGTAGTTCTTTGCCGTAGTTTTTTTGTTTTCAATGATTTGCGTAACTATAGCTTCCAGTTGGTTTATGGCCAGATTAGGATCGCTCAAATAATTTTGGACACTTTGAACAACCAGGTTTTTCTGGAGTTTCTCAGCAACTTGTTCTACTGCTGATCGATAGTGCATCATGCGTCTTTCTTTCAGTAGATTCAATTCTTTAGTATTACCTCGCTTTACCGTATTTAATACAGGAGCAATAGTTTTTTCTTCTTCCTTATTCTCTTTCTGGACCTTGCGGATGTAATCATAATTGGGTTGATTGTTTTGATCGCAACTGATGAATTGGTATTCACCAGGATAGGAAACCCGCCAGCAAAATGAAGCATTTACCTGGTCTAGGAAACTTTGTTGCATGCTGTAACTGTTTTCTTGGTTAACTTCACGATACAGGCAAGGATTATAGGTTTCAACCTGACTATTACATGGTTTACAAGTTTCGCAATCCACTAAATCTTCATAATTACGATGGAATAGGAAATTCAAGAAATCATCGCTGGAGAAATTTTCTATACAGGTTTTTTTCTTGGCAAGCCATTTCCTCCAGTTTTTGTATTTTGATTCAAAACAGCAATAATCATGAGGCGCTAGCCACAATATCCTCAACATTACATGGGCTGGTGCCAAACGGTATAAGATATCCTCCATTAGCATTCTTCCCGTTTTAGAGCGGAACCTTTTCGGCCATGCAGGTAGAGCTACGGTTGCAATAAAGGAATAGGGATCTATCGCTGGGACAAAGCAAATATCCGATTGATCGGAACATGGATCTTCTTGGTCAGCTTTCCAAGTGAAGCCACAATAGGAATAGGTTTCATTACAATATAGGCTTTGTCGAATTTCACAGTCTTCTTCACATCGAGGTCTGAGCAATATATGTTCGACAAACTGTAAACCTTCGGCATTAATGAGTTCTTTTGCCCGATCGACAGCCATGCACATCTCTTGCGAAGTTTCATAGCACTGAGGATTAAAGGCAATCTGCCTTCCATTAATAGAAAACTGTTCCCTATATTCCGGAAGGTTGAAATCCATTGCAATTCCAAATGAATTGCTGCTGCAATCCAGGATGGATTGATAATTTTCGAAATTGCTGAGCATATAGCTGGTCAAGCTGTACAACCGCATGGCCATATAGCAATTATCAATTGGGCAGGAAGTTTTCCAAGCCACATAACAGGTAGGCTCCTCCTCCACTGGATCTGAACAGCCACAGTTTACAGTATTCTCCTCTTTACATGAATTAAAGCCAGGCAGTTTTATTTCTATCTGATATTGATAGCCTTCATTATTTTGATTTTTGCTTCGGGTAATAGGAAAAAAGCAGAGAAAAAGTTCCAATTGCTCTTTAAATGATTCGACAGTCCAACCTTGGTTATAAGATTGGAGTATTACCTGTCCGTTTTTGTCCTTTATAAAAACAAATTCCTTTTCAACGACATATTCAATTCCTAATGCCTGTAATTCCTCCAGATAATCAAAAAGAAGGTCACAATATTCTTGGTTGTCATTTGCTCCAAACCTTTTGGTTGCAAAAGGTTTTCCGCCTTCATCGTGAAAAATCAAAGCATTATCTTCATTAGAAATAGAATAGGCATTTCTTTCATGAAAGCGTTTGAATTGATCATATAGATCAAGGACAACCTGATTTCTCTTTTTGGCCGTATCGTATGTGCATGGGTGGATCAAGAAGTCTGCACCGCAATTAATATAGAATGAAAAGCAGCAATCTTCCTTCCGCTGATATTTTCGGAAACCGATGTTGGATTGAACGGCACAGATCAGGTTCTCGACACCTGCCAGTCCCCATGCCTCTTCCTCAGTGAAAAAGCGTTGGGTACTTTCCGCCAATACTTCGCGGATATAGATCCGAAAATCACCTTTTCCATCATCATTAAAATCACAGTCAACATATAAATTGCCTGCATACTTTAAGAGCATCAAGAAAAAGAGAAAATCCTGCATAGCTGCCTCCGCAGTGGGATAATCTTTGACACTATGCCAACCTTGGGGATTCTTTGCAGAATGAAAAGTCTCAAAATAGTACAGTTCATCATTCCTTTTTATTGGATAGGCCCGCACTAATTGCATCAGCATTTGTGGAATGCTGCCTTCTCCAAATGTATTAATCTCTTCTTGAGTTACCAAAGGAATATAGACCAGGGCGGCTGTATTAGTATTCCTTTTCTCTTCGAAACTGATGAGAGTTCCGTAATTCTGCTCTACTGCCGCTAGTTCCAAAATATGGAAATAGTTATTTTCAAAAGCTTCAAGCGCCTGTTCCTTGGTAGAAAAGGTATCAAAGCTTTCGAATAGCACCAACTCTTCATTGATATGTCCGGCAGACTTGTATAGGATATTATGAGCCCGAACCTGATAGGTATATGCCTTGGTTTTTTGCTTATTTGCTCCTGACACTTCTCTTACCACCGCAGACCCTAGACATAACTGTAGATAGTTTAGTTTTCTCTTAAACAACCTGGACAATTTCATTTTGGATAAAACCGCTTCTTCCTTAGATAGAAATTGTTGCTGATAATAGGCCAAGACATGATCTTTATCCACCAGCCGGTAAATATATCGGGCAGAATTTTCTGTAGACTCTTTCCTTATGGAGGTTCTAAAGTTCTGGGATTTATTGCTATTGGCATATTGAGCAATGCTCTTCTGCGAATCTAAAGCTCGATTGATGCTTTCCTCCTGAAATTCCGGAGTATCCAAATTGACCGTAGGCAATTTACTGCTTCTGTTTTGTTGGGTCAGGATAATTCCATTCTTACTTTTACCAACCCTTAATGTTGGGGTAGCTTGTTGGAAAGCATGTGAAGCTTTAATAGCTTCTTCCTTATATGGATATTCCTTGCTACTACTGAACTTATAATTGGAGTCTTGGTCAAAGCCTAATTCATAATTAAATTTCCATCCCTTTGGAAATGAATTTGTGGACAACCTATAGGTGGCCTTTTGAAAAGAGCTGATAATCAGATCACGTAGTTCTCTTGCTTCCTCTTCGGTTTCAAATTCTGTATAACAGATGGCTTCGACCTGCTCTTGATAGACAATTTGAAGTTGCCATTTGGAATCAATGGCGGATCGGTAAAAGGCGTAGTTTTTTGAATTTCCAGCAAGTTTCAATACTAAGTATGCATTGGCTTTCGCTTCTTTGTTACTTGAAAATTCTTTTACCGCATAAAATTTAAAGGAATTGGCATGGTCCAAAATATCGTAGGTAAATTTATCGGGTTTACCAACAATGGTATTACTGATATTGATCTTAAAGGCTTTGATGTCCAAACAATTTGAATCATCCTTATCAAGATCATTGAAAGTAAGCTGAGTTATTTTAGGTTGTTTTGAATCTTCTTGAGACCAGATATTGCTGTCATTCAATTTGCTCATATTCTTTCGAGCAGCCTCCATGGCACTGACATCGGAATCAAAAGCTTCCACATAGTTCCTAAGAATACTACCGTTATGGTCCAGCAACTGTACCTTATGCGCATAACTACTGATATAAACATCTTCTACAGGCTGTTTGGAAAACATCCGATTCAGTTTAGTCCTTACCTCATCGGCCTCTTGAGAGGTTGCATATTGTTTGTAGAATGGAACACTTGAACGATCGTCATATTGCAGCACAATGCTGTACATCTTTTCGTGAGGGATATACTTTGTCCTTAACCTTTCTGGTTGGGCAAGCGAATCGAAAACCATCTGTGCAGCTTCTTCAGCCTCCTTCGGAGAATCAAACTTTTCTGACAGTTTGAAATAGGTATCCTCTGCTATGCTTAATTCAACGAGGTAATATTCATCCAACTGCTCAACAACAAAGTTGCACAGGCTGTGCAATTGCTTATTGGTGATCCCTGCAAGATATTTGGCTTCCTTCTCAAAACCAGATATATTATCATTGTTCCATTCATCTTTTAAGTAATCGTAAGCCTTGCCTCGATTGGAACTGATCTCATCATAATGGCTGAGAAAATCCTCTTTAGCTTGAATCAACTGGTTAGGTTGTTGATTGAATTGCATGAGCACATCATCCGTAAACCTTTCTGCAAATCGACTTAAGAGATGGTTTAAGAATGTATTCCTGCGTTCTGCATACAGATTATCATCTTCCAATATCAAGGCAAGATAGGACTTGAAGGAAGCCATGTTTAGTTCAATATCAAAGGAAACATGGTTTTCATCAATGATAAAACTCCTATAATTTTCTTCAAAGGAACCCACATAGGCGACTGAACTGAGATGCAGATTTGCAGCAGAAGTGGAAGGAAAGCTTATTTTACTGATCAGAGCGAAATCATCTGAAGTACCATTGAGATAATAGTAGATCTTTCCTTCAGTATCTTGGACAAAGCCATATTCATAGCTATTGTTGCTAAAGTCCTCTATTAACTGTTTGATTGCTATCTGTTGCTTGATCAATGAACTATATTGGAACTGTTGCATGGCTGGAATATCAATTGCATGGTCAATGATCAATTGGTCCAATTGACTTTTTTTAATCACGCGAATTAGGCTATCACCAACTGCTCCTAAAACTTCATTCTGATCTGTTCCGACAGCAAACCGAAGTAATTTGCTCAGCTCTGGTTTCTCGGTCAATTGATTGAGAAAATAGGTTCTTCGTTGACCATCCTCTGCCGAGTTCATGGAAAATAAGGCTCGAATGTTTTTCAGCTGGGCCAAATAGCCGGCCAATAGCTGGTCAAAGAACAGTAAATAGCCCTTTAACTGGAGTGCCTGTGCTTTCCTCAAGTTTGAGACATCATCTGGCAGTCCACCTTCGGCGATGCCATATACCCTTGGAAAATCATCCTGTAACAGGAAATATTCATCTAAGTTCTCATGGAAGGTACCAGATGGAATGGCATGGTCTAAATAAGCCGATGGCAACTGGTACAATACTTTGCCTGAATTTGCGAAATTGAGATTAAACAGTCCATCAAATTTTTTACTATCAAAATCAATCGGGATTCCGTTTTTCGTGAATTGAATACCAGAACAGGCTACCGAAAAATTAGTGATGTGATTTTCGGGGACATTAAACTTCCATGCATTTATATCACTAAACCGTCCTGTTTCGCAATTTCTTAGGGCTAGCTTATTTACTGATTTCACACCCGTAGAGGCTAAAATTACCTGATACAGGTCTGAAATATGGATTTCCTTTTTCAGTTTTAAGGCTGACAGCTCCTCTGTATCGATGAAGCCATGGCTTTCCGCAGGATTATATGGTCTACCCGCAAAAATATCTTCTATATCTTTTTGACGGTCCAAGAGTTCCTGTAGGGTGTAGAATTTTGGTACAGGTGAAATAAAATCCCTTAGCCTTTGCACGACATCCTGATAAGATTTTTCGATATCTGCGTCATTTTGCAATTCTATCACGGCACAGACACCAATATCTACCTTGCAAAGCATGGTAATATCCAAAAAGTCTTCACAGAAGTTTCTATGGGCCATCAATCTGTCTTTGACGGTTTTATTCAATGCATCTAAATAAGCATTAGCTGTTAATTTATCAGGAAAATCCTTATTCACATCCTTTTCAGGCTCAATAAAAATATGGTATAGCCCATTGAGATATTGAACGCAATCATTGTTTTGGTAATTGGTTGACTGCTGATCATATCTTGGCCTACAAAAGTCAGTTTGATCGGTAGCGACTTCTAACCAAGCATTCTTTACGCCTTCAATATCGATCAGGAACTTTCTATAATCCATTATGGTCAATGGATTACAGCTCAGGATCTCAGCAGCCGTAAAGAAATTATTATCAGCTCCGGTTTCCTTTGGATCCCTGCTGAACAAATCAATGCTTGGTAAATTAGTTCTATAGCCTAAATCAAGAAGCGAGTAGCACAGTACTTCCAGGATGGTAATACCAGGGTCATGGACATTATGATCTGTCCAGATTTTTCCAGAGAGTTTACCAAGATATGCTATTCCTTCTGTTCTTAGTTTTTCAAAATCTAAGTACGCAGGGAAACCAGCATTGTCCTTGTTTATCGTTTTCTTATTTTCTCCTTGGCTTGCCATGATCTTGCATTTTACCTATGCATAATTCCTATTACAATAATTTTCAATTGGGATGGCCGGATTGCGGCATGGTTCTGCCTCTTTGCGAGATGCCCATCTTTCACAATCTGCCTGTTCAATCTTGACATCGATATTTCCAGCAATCAGGATGGACCTTGGGCTGATCGGACAGACAACCTTATTGAAAGTACCCAATACAGAGCCTGCTTCATCGGCGTGTTTCATCCATAATTCCACGATATAATCGAGATAATCCCTTGACTCCAAGAAACCTACGATATCAGATTCGTAGATACATTGGCCAAAGGTCAGTTTATCAAATTCACCGATTGCCCAGGGAGCAAGAAATTCACGCAGATCTTGTTTCAATTTTTCTCTATAGAAAGATTCATCCATACCTTTCAGCAGTTTCACCTTCAAACAGAAGTTGACTCCCTCATACCTTGGGTTCATGATCCGAACCTTGACAAATGGGGAACTTCTTTCCTGTAGGTATTCTTGGATACTTTCAAGTAGACTTACCGGAACCCTAGGTTCAAACAATTGGGAAGCTTTCAACTTATTCATATCGGGAATAACCGCCATAATAATGTAGCCAGGGGCCATCGGAATATCGTTGACATAGTGATGCGCATCCAATGCGAAACTATGGTTCACACATTTCACTTTATATAATTGAGGAAATGCTTCCAAGACCAATCGCTCGTAATCAAATTTTTGAATTGCCCTACCCTTATGTTTTAAGAGCTCGGATACCCGGATATAGAAATGCCCTTCGGCCTCAGGCACCCTTCCAGCAAAAGAATCATAAGGTTGAGAAACAGATTTGATGGCGACATCAGCATCCTTCATCTTTGAAATCGAACCTGCTGGCAAACCTTTATCCAACCTTAACTTGTCATTCAAAGCTTCATTGGTAAAGGTTGCCTTAATGGCTTGGGTAAATAGCCCAATGGTTTCACTGACCGATTTGCTGTTTTTGGCGATTCCAGCTTTTATCCAGTGCAATCCTTTCGGAAGGACTGTGTTTTCATTGCTGATATTGGCAGGAATGGAAAACTTAATGATTCCAGAACTGGTCAGACCATCGGTATCATCTTCCAACACTTCAAATCCATTCCTTAGCGGTTTCCATTCATTGTTGTCCAAATAATGCCATGAAACCGGTTCTCTTTCTGATTCGGAATCGGCAGTTGCCTCCGCCATTTGAAAAAGTATATTCACATTGCTGCCTGGTACCAGATCCTTGAAAGCAAGAAATAAATTTCCTTCATCACAATAGGTCGGCAATAAGCTGGGTTGATGTTCTAACTGCTCGAGCTTATAGGTACCAGGAAAAGGATAGAGATGAATGAGTTCTATATCCTCCATACTTGCCGTAGCAGAGTAGTCAATTTCCATCTTTTTGATGATTGGTGTCCAAGGTTCATTCGGGATAACTGCCTGAAAGAGATCATTATTGTCAATGATATTTCGAATCTGTAGGATCTGGTTCTTCAGAAATGAAACATCACCTGTTAAATTCTTATTGGAAAGCTCTCCAAACATTGGAGGTAGAACTGTTCGACGGATCGAATCGGCTTCGGCCTCATTGATTTTACCGGCACCAATATCTCCCATTTTAGATTTAATACCATCAGATGGATTATTGACATCATCCTCCACTCTTGTGGAAACGGTTTTTGCAGTTTCGATGCTCTCCAAAATATCATTGGTGCTGAAAACTATTAGGTTGCCGGCACCATCATAGTAAATGGCATCTTCTAATTTGCTGTCGGGGAGTTTGCCCAATGCCATCATCTGCCTAGCTAGAACATAGGAATAGACCTTATGGCAGAAATCCTGCCCCTGTAGGTTAATTTTTAAAAAGCCTTCAGAGGTCCCGACTTCATATTGTTCTATTGGGGAACTGTTTTTTGAAAACTTCTGATTGAGTTCAAAAAAGGTATTCCTCAAAAAAATTGTCTGATCGAACTCACTGCTTCCAGAGCAGGTTGAACTATTATTGTTTTCAAATAGCTTCCTATCGTTATAAGTTTCCCCTTGAATGGTAACTGCCTTAGTTGTAGGAGAGCCATGCGATTTTTCCTTTATCCATTTGCCGTTTTCTAAAACGGCTAAATTGATCAAAAACTTATTTTCATCAAGACCAAATAGCCCACCTTCTTTTAAATATCCTTTATAATAATCCCTGAAGTCGGTTGGTTTTTCTTTCCAATCTAATTTAATATGGATTTCGTTCCATTTCTTGGTAAATACCTCTTGACTTCCAATAAAGAAATCTGGACCCAACAAATTTAAGTTGGTCGGATTATTAAGGTTTGGCGGGTTCTTTATATCAAAATCAATAATCTCAGGGCGAGTACCAAAGGGATAGATCGGACTATTGATGTTCTGCAAACTCTCGCTATTCTGAACAACAAAATTCTTAAGGCCACATACATTGACCTTGATCTTAGTACCTTTTGTATTAGAAATCTTAACGCTCCGGAAAAATTGATACAGGGAAACTAACTGGATTTCATCTTCAGCTTTTCTTTCGCAACAGGATTCTCGACTTGTCCACTTAACATCTTGCTCTATTTTCACTCGATCGTCAAGGTTGATTTTCATCAGTGGTAATGCGGTATCAAAACCTTCTTGGAACAGTTCCTCATCATAGTTCACTATTCCCTCTTGATCCGGACTCATTGCCAAGGAAATGTTGATTTCAAAAGTACTGGAACCACTAATGTTAGACATGGCTATTTCAACCCCTTGGTCGGGAACTAACCAGCCTTTCTTTCCAGTCAATGCGATATTGAATGCTTTGATCGGTTTAAAAATATCTTTTAGAACAGCAATTTCTTCTGCTGAAGAAATAAGTTCTCTATATTCTAAATCGGTAATGGTTTTCTCAAATAAAGCCTCTTCTAATGGATAATAACAGGAAATTTGCTTCCCAATGGGGCTGTCTTTCCATAATACCGCCTCAAGCTTTTCCTTAAGTGACTTACTGATCCCTTTTTTGACAGCTTGTGCTATGAGATCACGGTTGATCGGGTAGAATTTATCATTGATGACTGTCCGTACTCGTTCATAAAATGCAGAGACATCATTTTCATTTTCACATACATTCTGATGCAGTTTACAGGCCAAGGTAATTTCAATTTTCCGAGTGCCTTCACTCAAAAAGAGAACGGGTGAGGCAAAAACAAAACCTAACCTTGCATTTGGATAGGGTTTCAAAAACTTGCTTTCAGGATCTACGTATTTACTGAGTGCCGAACCTAAGGTTGGCCAGCTTGAATTTTGAATATCCTCAAATGGTTTTTCAACGCCATCAGCCATTTTAGCATTGCTGGACATATACACACCTTCCAAATAGCTGTTGCTTGCATGCACTTTGTTATTGAGGAAAAGCGTGCGTTGTTCGACAACATTGGCTTTATTGACCACAATCTGATCATCCAAAGCAAATTGGACCTCTACCTTATTGGCATCCTTGCTATCCTTAACTATGATCCCTTCCTTCAATAGATACTTTTGAATATGCTTTTGTATTTCAAAAACCAGATGCACTTGATCGGGAATAGCAGGTTTTGCACGCAGCAACAAGACCTCTTTATAAAAGAAATCAAGGTGTTTTTTCGTAAAAGAATTTAAATCCTGTTGCAGATATCTGAAAAGCCTCAAAAAAGAGAACAATAAGGCCAAATGTGGACTCAATTTCTCTTTGAATTCATCATTTAACGAAAGGAAACTGGGCTCTAGGCTAGTTTCAGCTGATGCATGAAGTGAATCGATGACGGTAATAAAAGATTCGCCGATAGCAAGAATTTCATTCTTCAGGGCAATCATCCTCAATCTTTTACTCTTTCCAGAATCCTGTATGGATTGTGTGGTTTTTACAGCATATAAATCTGTTAAGTCTAAATTCCATTCATCCGATTCCAGGAAACACATAAGGTTTATCGGCTTGGTCCCAAAAAACTTAACTGCGGAATTGACCTGAACTATAAAGACCTTCAAGCTGTCAGCTAGTTTATCTTTTATGATTTTATCCAATGACAACATTACAGGCAAATCGGAGCCTTCGAGCTTAGAGTTCCAGAAATAGATTTTGTAGATAATAGATCGAAAAACATAGTTTACGATCAATTGAAGGCTGGATTTTGAAGGTGATTTTTCAAAAAGCAAGTTATAGAAAGCAAGCTTTTCCCTTATTGAGTCGGCATCATATTTTAAAATGGATGTAATGGTAAAAGGCAAACTGTTCTGAAAAAAGGATTGCCAATCCGATACATTGAGATCTGCATCATAATAGTTGATATGTCTAGAGAGTTTTTCAAAATAATCCAACAGGTCTGCTAAGCTCCTTGCATCGATTTGGGCAGTCGCCCCCAACAGATCATCCATAACCCGCTGCCTTTGGCTGACACCTGGATCGTTTTGAAATGGATGTATAAGCTCTTTACATTGCATGACTTCTGACTTTTAGGAATATCCAACTTAAATTGATTTTAATGCTTCATTTAAATAGTAATCATAGACATAGTTAAACCTGGAGTTAGTTCCTGGAACGAAATACTGAATGCTGATCGTAAAGCGACCCTCAATAAGTTCCATGGAATCACTACTTGTTATTTCTATCTGTTCCACTCGGATCCTCGGTTCATAGAACAGGATGGCATTGGTCACCCTATCCTTTAGGTAGCCAATCACGGAACTGTTCAGCGATTCAAAGACATAATCAGTCAGGTCACAGCCATATTTAGGTTGCATGACCCTTTCGCCCAAAGCTGTTGACAACAGAATATTCAAGCTTTGATCGATATCTTCAATTCCGGAAACCAATTCCACCGAATTGGAGACCTTATTGAATTCGGGCGGGAAAGACCAGCCTGTTCCTAAAAATGAACTGAAAGAATTTTCCATGTCCTTTATTTTTAACCTCCTATCTGAACTGTTGTAAATCCCATTACAATGGTGCCACCATGTGCAGTCATGTCACCTTGTCTTGCTGCAGGTTTTCCACCGATCATGACGGTCATGGAACCTTGAACAATACTGTCTGGCGGACCAGTACAGACTAACAAATCACCAACAACAGCAGCAGGAACGCCTCCAATGAGGACCGTTGGTACGCCTGGACCAATAATTGGACCACCAACGTGCGGCACTGGCCCAGGATTCACCATGGGACAGGTATGCAAATCGTTTATTCTTGCTGCTGAAGCCATAACCAGTTCTATATTTCTAATTTATCTTTACCAAAGACCCTTTGATTTCGGTTACTCCATCTGAATTAATCTTTGTCATTGCTGAATTGATATTCACATTCGTATCTGATTTCAGGGTCATGGTTTTTCCTATAATTTCCATTTTGGTTCCGGCGCTGATCTTCAGTTCAGCACCAGCTTTTATTTCGATGTTTTTTGGACTTTCCATTATGACCCCATTGCTATCCATCGTTATTTTATTGCTGTTTTGATCCTTGATTTCTATTTTCTTGCCGTCTTCATCAAGGATTATACTATTCCCAGCTGGTGTATCTATGTTGATTGTCTTGGTGGCATCATTGAAATGCACACGCATATTGCTTCTGGTGAAAATTCCTTTTTCATCATTGGCATCAGCTCCTTTAAGTGGAGCTGGTTTTGCACTACTGTTCAACATGCCTAACATGATGGCATGCCTTGGATCGTTATTGATGAAACCTACGATAATCTCATCGTCAATCTCTGGTCTAAAAAAAGTACCACGATCGCTTCCTGCATCCAAGCTTGCCACCCGAACCCAAGTGCCATTTGAATTGTTTTCTATGATTGGAATCTTGACCAAGATTCGGTCTTCACCATCTGGATCATTTTCCAACTGCAGGACCTTCCCTATCTGTAGCCCTTGAATTGAACCTAACAGGCCAGCAGCAGGAAAATCATCAATATCTTGATATAAAGAAGAATACCTTGCAGGATCTAAACCAAATTGAATATTGGTATACCAAGTACCATCACCTACTTCTTGTCTTACCGCGGTCACAAAGGCCTTGCCGTTAAATCGATCACCGACACCGGCGATCTTCACCATATCTCCAGGTTTTACTTCAGCAAAACCAGTAAATCTTGCCCTGCCCCTGATTTTCGCTAATCTACTGCGCAGCATTGCCCCTTCTGCCCAAGCCTTTAGTTCTTGTTCCAAAAGGTTACCGCTATGATGGAGTAAGAACTTTTCCAATTTATTGGCAGAAGCAAGATCAGAACTGTTCACATTTCCCAATTGCGTAAATCCTGAAACTTCATCAACCTCTGCGGTAAACAATCCCTGGTTTTTATAATCCCAGGAATGAGCCTCTACTTTTGACCATTGACTGCGAAGGTCCATCTCCGCTTCAAACTCCATTATTGAAGACCCATAGGTAACCTGTAATACAGGATCAGTATCTGTTTTGGGAGATTCTATTTTCAACTCAGCATCATTCACAAACAGTAATTGTCCATTGGCCTCGGCACGCAAAGCAATAAAATCCCAATCACTGAGGTGATGCTGAATCAGTTCTTTATGTTTCAAGGGAGTAGCTTCAACATCACTCTTTAAATCTGCATAAGCACTGATGATGCTATCCATTACTTCACTGTCTTTTTGGTCTAGATAATATTTGCTTTTCCTTCCCAAGGTCATTCGCATTGCGGCATCTTTACATTCGATCTGCAATTGCGTATTTCCATTTTCTTTAACCTTTACCTGTTGTTTCGTGATGATGCCTTTAAATGCTTGTTTATTGTCGCTATCAAAACCCAACTTGATTTCAATCGCTCTGCCGGGTAAAAAATCCTCCTTGTTGCTGATTTCAAAACTGCCTAATGCGGCATCACCATCTTTTAACAAAATCTTTGCAGTGGGTATCCGATTGACTTCCTTATCAATGGAGATACTGAGTATTTCGTAAGAAGAATCCATTTTAGACCCACCCAATGATATTTCATATGAAATAGTATCATGTTGGGACGGATTCGGTATGATGAGCTCTTCCATTAGTTTTCGTTTTTATTAAAAGGAGGAAAATATATATCATTTCCTGGTTGTAACCTTCTTATTGAGGTCAGACCATTAGCTTTCGCAACCTGTAAAAAGTACTTCGGATCATTGTAAATACCATAGGTCATCAGATCCAATCGATCACCTTGTTTGATTACTCGGTGATGGGTCAAATCTGGAGATGAGGGATTGTCCTCTGCCATGCGCTGCTCGCGAGACTGGTAATCCAGAAAAGTTGCGGATAACCTTGCCCGCAATGGTGTACCATCAGGCTTAAATAAGGTAAAATTCACATCCAGATTTGCTAATACACAGCGGAATCGAATCTCTGAACCCCAGATAATCAACAAAAAATTGGGGCGGTGGATGTCACCTTGGTAATTATAGGCACAGTCCATGAAGATTTTCAATTGCTCGTTGACGGGTTTGGTTTTGTATTCCTCCCAATAGCCTTCCATGGTTCCGGTACCATCCAAAATAAAATCAAGCTTCAGTTCCTCTGGCGCAGTAGATTTAAATTTCACTTCTGAAGAGCCAGACCCGTGAGGTCTTTGTACATCGTGTTCAATTTTAAAGTTCTTTGAAAAAGCCTCAGGATTGATCGGGGCTACGAATGCTGGCTTATTGGTTTGCTCCACACCCTTAACCTGAAACTGCCTATCTGTAAAAGAATAGATCAACAGTTTCTCCAATTTCCCCGAACTATAATTAGCGCTCATTTTTGTCCTTAATAATATCCAAAACTTTATCTACGCAAATCTTGATCAGCTCCTCTGATGCAGTGACACCATTATCCTGAGAACCTCCATTTCCTTCAGGGGAAGCAAGATCCTGAACAACCGTCGCCTTAATGACCAACTCCCTAACTTCAACTGGCATAACTATGATTTTTGAAAAATTAATCGGTTATAATTCAGCTCTAGCGTCTCGATCAGTACTTCCGCCCTCCCGGCATTCAGTTCTGAAAGTTTCCAGCTCCTTGGCCATACATTGTTAATTTTCCAATGCATAATGGATTGATGTTCCTCATCCAATAGATTGATTACCACGGTTTCCAGGGTTTCATAAACCTGGTCGTCGAAAGCCTTTTTCAACCAATCCGTAATCGCTGATGAACCCGGTGAGATCAATCCCCTTTTTAGTACCAAGGGACCATATTTATGCCGTCCGGGGACAATATGCTCAAACCTGTTTTCACCACCTTCCTTTATGGTCTCTATATCAATCGAAGAGTCCAAACCAGTTACAGACTGGAATTTAATATCCACAGCCTTATTCCCTTTCAATGTAAAATTCACTGAAAAATGAAAATTGACCGTTTGATATAAACTGTCAGCCATGGCTTATAACTTATTTTTTAGCTTCTACAATGGATAAACCCTCATGCACCAATTCCATGGTTTCAATGGCCACTTCGTTGGCATCGGCTTTCAAATTAGTGGATTGTACCTTTGAAGGCCAAGCTCTTGAGAGCGTCCAGGAGATGATCGGTTGATGTTCTTCATCCAGTAATCGAATGGTAACATCCCTCCTAAATTTCTCCTTGCCTTCCTGGAACATCATGGTCTTTTTCCACTGTTCAAAGTATTCAAAATCCCCAAAGAAAGTACCGCGTTTCAGCGTAACATTCGGGTATTTGGTCAATCCAGGCTGTTTTGTCTTGTTATAGGTAGGGCTACTGCCTTCACGGTATTCAATAACCTCAGTTTCAAAGTCAAGTCCGCTAACTTCTGTAAAACCAATTCTAGTACCACCCCAATCCAATTGAAAATGGAACTTCGGTAGTGGGTAGTTTTTTTTAGGATCGTTTGACATAACAAATGATTTATTGATTATTTACACTTATTTGCAGGATTCACCTCATTGATTGCATTCTCAAGACTTTGCTTGCATGCAAAAAGTGCATCCCTTTTCTCTTTTGCGGAATCCAATTCCTTTTTCAGCACATCAACACGCTGCTTGGTCTGATTATAGTCTGATTCCAATTGATGGTAATATTCATCAGAATCGATCGGCAGGTGGATATGTGGCTCTATACAACAGCATTCATGGGAATCAGAACTGCTTTCAATTTTGGCCTGCTCTGCATAAGCTGTACTTTCGGTACCCGATTGGTTACAATGGAATTTATCCTTCCAATATTGAATGGTCCTTTTCAGACCATACTCTTCACAGATATTGATGTGCAGACCGTAGGCTAATTCTACTACGGCAACAACCTGTGGAATCATGATGTCTCGGGTTAAGATCACAGCATCTAATTTCTGGCCATAGTCTTCAAGGACTTTCATGATCCCAATTCCTGGTGCCAACTCTGGTCGTTTCAAGCAATTGATACATAGGATTAACTTGTCATAGTTGGACTTCAATCTATCCACACGGATATAAAGATCCTCGACCATACAGAATAAGATCTCTATGGCTTTATTGGTTTTGTCCGTAACGATGCAGACCTTTTGTAGCAAGAGGATAAATAGTTCCAGTTGGCGACACAGGGCATCTGCATTTTCATCTGTAGCTTCCCAGTCAGCAAACCATGCCTTGAGTCGATCTCTTTCCTCAATGCTCAGGTTATATTCCAGTTCCTTATTGCTGGCGTAGGCATTTGCTGCCTTCCAATCTGAGGTTACTTGGACCAGATCACCCATCCATGCATCATAGCAACAATCTCCTCCTGGCTCATTACCGTTTGGTTTTTGATCGCAGCAATCAAAAATATCCTGCTCAGAATTGCTTATTTCATTATAGCTTAACATAATTGTCTATTTTAAAATTTACCATATTGAAAATGTTTCCTCAATCAATCACAGCTTGAGCCACCTTCATTATCACGGATGCAATAGATTTCAGTGACCTCCCTACAGATGTCGCAGATATCACATTTACACTTCTTGAATCTGTTATTCTCCTCATTATTCCCTTCATTGCAACCACAGTCGCCGATGCAACTGCATTTATGGCAGCATAGATAATCCTTGACTTCAACCAAGGTTTCCAATTCATTGCGTTTACCATAAAGGGTATAACTGGATTGCGTATGGGATTTAATCGCCAATGTCAGATCATCTTGAGATTTCTTTAATCCCGCGGTCGCCGTATTGATCTGCGCTTGGATTAGATCATCAAAAGTTTTGGCATTGCCAGCAAAATCCTGTTGGAATTTCTCTAAGGATTTAATATTTGAAAAGGACTGTATACCAATGATATCAGCCACGGAATTGCAGATAATATCAATTTCTAGGCTCAGGTCAACCGGTCTTTCAACCAGTTTGTTCAAAATCCGACAGGCATCTTGGCATTCATTTGGCCGATTATCCGATTCATTTCGTTTTTCAGCATCATTACAGTTGTCATTTGAGCATCCCAAAATCTTTAGTTGCCCAGAATTACAACTATCATTCATAGCAGCATCCAATTTTGCTGCAGATTCCCGAAGATTTCCGAAAGCAACCTTTGCATTCTTGGCCGTCATCAACACCGCTTTCAACCCTGCCACCAATGCATCATTCTGGCTGATGCTTGCCGCAACATTCTTTTTTATTTCTTCCGATGACTGTATCAATTCTACCCCGACCTTCAATTCCAGGTTTCGGAGCATTTGGTAATTCTTTTCTGTTTTGACAAAAACACATTTCTTCTTTTCGTACATCATCAGGGTCCCATCACTGGTGACCTCACTTTCACTCAACTCACCTAACTTCCCTTTCAGTCTATTGCAGTAATCTTCCTTTATCTGATGGAGATTTTTCTGAGTTATTGTCTTTGCCTCATTACCATTACAATTCCCGTTTTTCGGGTTTCGCATATTTGAGCTTTCAATGGTCATAACAATGGTTTTTTAAAATTTACAATAAACTTGGCTTAGGACTCTGCCAGCATTTTATGCATGAAACGAAGGATAATAAATTCGGCCGGACGAACAACCGCCATACCGATCTCTACGATCATCCTGCCTTCCCAGATATCCAATTCCGTCATGGTTTCCCCAAGCCCGATATGAACAAAGAATGCTTCTTTGGTCGATGCGCCCATTAATGCACCAGCTTTCCATTGCTGAGTCAGGTAATTCTCGATCATCGATTTAACCCGCACCCAGGTATTGCGATCATTGGGTTCAAATACAAATTGCTCAGTAGCATTTTTAACAGACTCCTCCACCATGGAAAAGAATCGCCGCACTGGAACATAACGCCATTCATTATCATTTCCCGCTAATGTGCGAGCTCCCCACACAATGGCAGGACCTCTTCCAGGAAATGAGCGGATAACATTAATGGATTTACCAGCGGTCGTATCTACATTAAGGTTCATCTGTTCCTTTTGATTGATCAGGAATTCTGGCCGGATCGCATTGGCAACATTGACATTTGCAGGTGCTTTCCAGACTCCCCTTGCATTATCAACCTGAGCATATACCCCCACCATGGCAGCAGAAACTGGCATAAGCATCTGAATATTGGTTATGGCACTCTTTGCCTGAAAGTATTTCTCATTATTGATAGCCAGTAATTCTTTAAGGGTGCTAGCTCCGGCCACTCCGGTAATGCTGACCAGTTCATCGTTATCCTTACTTGGATCCCCAGCTACCTTATAGTTATAATCAACTCCAGTAAACAATTTTGGAAAATATACTGCCGCATATTTATAGAATTCTGTCGTTCCAGAGAGTGTACTTCTCAATAAATCGATATCTAGACTCCACTGTGTCAGATTAGCCGGATCATGATAGACATCCAAAACGGTAAAACGGTCCTGTAGCTCTACACATTGGTTGATAGCCTCTGTATGCACATTGTAATAATCAGATGCTGTACTCAAATTGGTCGAGTCCGGAAAAACCAACAAGGTCACCTCATTGATCTTTGCAATCTCTTTCAGCCCATCCGTCAGATTACTGGCAACAATAGAACCTCCACTGTCTACATAGTTTCCTACAGAACAGATCCAGCATGGACCTCCACCATTCGCAAAAAATAGCTGCATACTATAATGCATCAGGAATTTAGATCTTTTTGTATCATCGATCTTCCCATTGACATCTGCATTAGGTCCAAAGACAACAGATAAGCTTTCCTTCTCCGGATCTGGATATCCAAAATATTGTTCATACTGAAGCATGGACTCAATCCGCCAGGGTTTATTCCTAAGATCATCTGTTTCTTTCCATTTTGCTATTTCAGTATATCCAATAAATGCTGGAATAGCCGTTTCTACCGAAGCAATCGAAGGTGGAAGATGTGGAATCTCCTCTATATACACTCCGGGGGTTTTATATTCTTGCATAACAATAGATTTTGATTTATTATTCTTTTAATTATGGTCATGGTGCCAGTGGAAATAAATCTGATTCTGGTACCATTATATCACTGTATATCTTTTTATTCTCAATATGGATTTCCTGAGTCCCTGTAGGATTAGGAAGATAAAATAAACTACTATCCGGTAACCTAAATAAAGTAGTGTTAGCGGTCAATGGTCGCGGTTCTTTAGCAATTAACACGGCATCAATGGTTTGCAAAAGGTCAGAATAAAGACCATTCTGTAAAGCACGATTTCTGTTATTGATATACCTCCAAAATGAAGCCTTGCTGGAGATATTAATTTCAAATACCGGTGCTGCTGGATCAGTGACATTAAATTGATTTTTTCGGGTAATCAGTTTACCTGATGCATCAAATAGCTTATAGCCACTTATATTCCCTTTCACTTTAATGAGAATCACCCCAATGCTGCTACTTAACTCTTGATTATCGGAGTAAAAAACAACTTTATGGGATTTAGCAAAAGAGCCCGTTCCACTAACTTCCAGGTTATAGACCAACTCATTGCTAATCTTTTCCTCTGGTAGCATCTTCAATAGTTTAGGATCAAAAGCTAAATGAACCTTTGCAAATGGATTGGAAGCTTTAAAATGTAGTTCTTGGATAATATTCCCCAAATGATCCTTGAGTATAAAATCTGCTTTGCTGATATTATTGGCATTTACGAAGGAATAACTAAAGTTAGCCCCGCATAATAACCGATCATTTTCATTGGCAAATGACTTTCCAGCTTTACTTAGCCACTGCTTGTTATTGGCCGTATCTACATAAAATGCCCTTATATCATTAGGACCAAACTTTGCCAATTCCCCTTGCTCATATTCAAGAGCGGCATCATGATTGGCCACTTCAGTATGTAGATATGGAAAGTTTCGGGAGCCAGATAAGGAGGAATCATTGCAGAATAAATAAGTGAAATTGATATTTCGTTCTACTTTTTGATTGCTAATTGAATCAAATCTTGAAGTTCTTCTCTTGATCAAAACTGGGATATGTAGGTCATCCCCTAACTTATGTATAGGTTCAAAAGTACTCACTCCACTTGCTAATTTCTTGAGTTTAACTTCTATCAATACCTTTAATCCAGAATAACTTGGCAATAATTTTAAGCCATAGTTCTTTAACATATCCTGATAACTTTCCGAAACTTCATAGGACAGATCATTATTGATCTCTTCTGCAAAAGATTCATATTTCTGAAAGAGAAAATCCAGTCGATCTGCTTGTGCGCTCAAATCAAAAACGTTATTTCCAGTTCTATCGGTCAGATAGAATTCGTGGAGGAGTTTTACCTCAAATAACGGTTTGTACAGCGTTCTCATAGCGTCAATTTATTTTGCTGAGCTTAGTTTCAATTTCCTCAATTAGAGGAGCATTCCTCACTTTCACATGTTCAGACAGGCTTATCAACCGGAGCTTATACATCGCGAATGGCACTTGCCTACCCCCCAAGGATCCCCATAGGTAATTGATCTGTTCAAAGGATAAGGTGAAGAGCTCCATATTAAAATGGAAGGGTTCAGTATTGTCAGGATCAATTGGATTAATATTTACAGGATTGGATGATGAAAAACTGCTTTTACTTTGCAGAAAACGGATCACCATGGATAGCCTTTTCAGGGCCAATAAATAACCGTCTCCAGCATAATTGCATGTAATCAATACATAAAGATTGATATAGATAGCAGGGTTTTCATAGTATGCTGAACCATCTGGCATCCGTCGCAACGGCGATTGATTCTTCAGGGTATTCTCCTCCTCAATATTGACCAGACTGATTACAATATTATCGGGCAAACCATTGCCTGCAGAAGTTTCAGACAAACCAATATTATCGATGATGACTCCGGCCGCATTATCTCCTTTAGAACTTAAATAAGCCAGCAGTTCAGTCTTAAACAATATAAGGGCTTGATCTATCATGATGATTGGTTATTGATGGAAGCTAGAGTGCTTGTTCCTAGATACTGTAATTCTTGAATAAATTTCTGCATAAAACCTTTCCACATCAATAGCTAGCAATAGTCATTTCATTGAAGGCAGCTGTCATTCCTTTATTTTCTAAATGTCAACTTGAGGTTTCCCCGAAGGGTCTTGGAACAATCCATGCCTCATTTTTAAAAAACTAGCGAGGGTGAAATATGTGTAGATGGAAGATTGGTAATAATGGCTAACCCCAGCAGAGGTGAAATGTCATTAAATTAAGTTTTTTGGTGTCATGTTGAGGAACGAAACATCTCGGAGAAATGCGAGCTTTCGAAATTAAATTTATCATTTAATGAACCTCAAGCAGGGGGATATTTAGTCCTAATTTTTAATTCTCACATTTACGCAAAAAAGAAACAATGAAAATTGTTGTCATCTCGACTTCGCTGACCCTTTAGGATATAGTCGATGGTTATTTGGATAAGCTTTTCAATGAAGCCCACTTTTGTACATCTCCAATTCTGAACGCTAAGTGAAGAATCTGTATGGTTTACCAGCATCAATTCCTTCATCCTGTACCGAAGGTAAAGGACCTGTAAGCCATTTCAATTATAGTTTGTATACCTCCGAGAATCTTCGTTCCTCAGATTGACACAAAAAATTAAACTTAATGCTTTTACCTTAAAGGCATTCATCCTAAACCATATTGAACAATATGGCAAACTTGGTCAGATGACATAGATTATTAATCTCCAATTTGTTGGTAATGTTCTTTCGATGGTTGTTCACGGTATGGATGGAAATAAACAACAACTCCGAGATATCCTGGCTAGACTTACCTTCAACAATCAACTTGATGACTTCCTTTTCACGTTTGCTCAGCAACATCACACGGTTACAATACTTTTGGAAATAGGATTCATCATTTAAGGAAAGTGGTTTATTCTCTGCCTTATTCAACTCAAAAGCATATCGAAATAATATCCCAGGCTGGCTTTCATCACCAAGGGCAAATAATTTACTGGTAGCAAAATGCCATTTATAATCGCCAATCTGCTGTGGCCTTGCACGCTGAAAAAAGAAATAGACCTTATTCAATTCTTTTTGCCGGATAGCATGGAAAAGCTCCGGCATTAAAGGGACAATATCTTCAGGAGGAAAGAAGAAATCAAAATAAGCTAACCAGATCTGTTCAGTTTCTGGGTTAGCATGATTCATCCCATCCGTTCTACATTTATAAAAGAAGGAATTCGTTGGCTCTTTATGATTCTCAACAACTAAGTTTCCTACATCAAAATCACCTATTTCCACCTTTAGGAATTTCTGCTGCAGAATCTGGCCAACCATATCAATAATATGACCGTTGAAATCGTAATATTGGCTTGATTGTGTATCCTGTGTTAGATTCATCGGATGCGTATTAAAAGTTAGCGAAACGTCTAAAATCAAAATCAGTAATTAACCAATATTGATTCAATTTGAATTAAATCTAATGCTTAATGGCAATAATTTAAATGGCAATGAGTAGGATATAACTTTGAATGAGTAAGGCCTATTAAATAATTAGTGAACGGCTTTTTTGATTTTTCAAACTGCTTATGAAATATCTTATAACTAAAGACTTATAATTTCAGAAAGCAAAAATATATAAAAATGAAATAGATTATATATCGCTTACCTAAAAAAATCAATTAATTATCATTATAAATAAAAATAAGCGTACAACAAACTTTTAATTGAGCTAAAAATATCTAATTGCTTTCATACAAACCAACTGTTAAAAAATGCTAACTTTTTAATAATAAACTGGTTATTATGTTAAAAACGTTAAAGAAATTTCTTTTTCAATTACTTTGGAATAATTTTACCGTATAGAAATAATTATCGTTTTAATACAAATTATTTTCATATGAACTATCCTTTATTTTCAACACTGATTCTCTGCTGCGTCCTGAATATAAGTTACGCCCAAGACTCTTTACCTGCAAAAACCCATTCAATCGGAATAGGTCCGATGCTGGGTTATGATTTTTCCCATCATGGTGCTTCCTATGGAGTAGGAATGATCTATGAATACCGACCTTTAAATAAAATAAGTTTCTTTTCAACCTTAAATTATGAGGTCACCGTTCGGGGTATATCCAAAAATGTTCTTTTAACGATGCCTGAAATCTGGAAACATGAGGTTTTTTCCCTGAATGGAGGAATTCGATATTATCTTTCGAAGAACCTATATATTGCCGGATCTTTAGGGTTAGCTTTTGAAGGCAGCACCCTACAAAAAGCAGATGGACAAAGGATAGGTCCTGATTTCAAACCTGCTTTATATCGTTCATTGGTTGCCGGCTACCAAATCCCATTGATCAATAAGGATATCATCGAGATTGAAACTGGTTTTTCTGGAACAAAAACCTCCAATCGGGGCAGTATGGTCGCACGGTATAAGTTTTAAAAATAAAGAAAGCCGTCAATCGACGGCTTTCTAAATAAACATCTATAACACTTAATAGCCCTTATTTTGCACTAGTTTATTATTATTCCTGATTTCTGCTGTAGGCTTTGGAAACAATAACTCCCGCTCGGTCAAAACTGGACCATAGGAGAATTTGTGACCTACGTAATTGTCGAATTTCTTGGTACTCACATTGAAAGCCTTCCTCAAGCGGACCATATCAAACCAAGTGACATTCTCATAGCAGAGCTCATGCCAACGCTCTTTCCAGATAGCTTCCCGAAGTTGATCCTTGGATAAACCGCTCAAGTTTGGAAGTTCTGCCCTTTTTCTGATCGCATTGACCGCATCATACACCTTTTGGTTAGGTCCAGTCACTTCATTTGCTGCCTCAGCATACATCAACAACAAATCAGCATATCGAAGGATAGACCAATTCAGGTCACTGTTTGTCGTACTTGTCTGCGCCGCCTCATCAAAATGCTTATATAGGAAATATCCCCCTAAATTGACTTCTTTGCTACGATCAGACTCATGGGTATATTTGGTAAAGAAAAACTGCTTTTCAGCTCGTCGTAAGTCATTTGCATCATAGGATTCCACAAAATCCTTGGTAGCATAGATTCCACCTGTTTCATCTGAATACGCAGATATATTCTTGTTGTAAGGAATGATGGCGACTTGCCAATTGGAGGCAATGACCTGCGTTTTATATTGAATGCTAAAGATATTCTCTACCCCATTTTTCTTTTTGGGATCATGTAGATCGGCATAGGCAGGGAACAATTGATATTGCTTGGAGTTGATGACTTCTTCAGATGCTTTGGCTGAAAGGTCAAAATAAGCTGCCCCTTTGTTCAATGGATAACCGGCCATGGTCAAGTAAACCTTTGCCATCAAGGATTTAATAATTCCCATATTTACTTTCCCACTTTGATCACTCCATGGCAAACCGGAGTTCTCTGCAACTTTCAGATCACTTACTATTAATTCATAGACCTTCTCTACGGTTGCCTGTTCTGGGTAAAGCTGCTCTGATGTCAGACTTACAGCTTCCGTTACCAAAGGGATTTCCCCAAACATCTGCACCAGATTAAAATAGAAAAATGCCCTTAAGAAATGAGCTTCTCCTAAGATCCGTTTCTTTTCAGCTTCATCCATCGTGATTTGAGGAATATACGTAATTGAAAGGTTTGCATTTCCGATACCTTTATAATAGGTCGTCCAATAGTCTAGGCCATAACCATTGTCTGAAGTGTTTCTGAGGTCCTTTACGTAGTAACTGTTTACCGCCTGACCTAAATCTGTTCCCGCCAATCCGGTAGCAAATTCAAGCATCATCCAGGTTCCCCCACCAAATCCACTTACCATTGGGTTTCTTAAATTGGCGTAAATAGCACTTACGGAACTACGGGCATGTTCAGGTTTGGTGAAATAGTTCTCCACCGTAAAATTACTGGGATCGGATTCGTCCAAAAAACCCGAACAGCCTACTATACCTGCCGTTAATATTACGGCTGTAGTTATTTGAATCGTTCTCTTGATATATTTAATGTATTTCATGATTTTCCTGTTTTATTATAATCCAATGTTTAATCCGAATGTAAATACCCTTGGTCTTGGATAATCATATAGACCAAATCCCTGATCAAATGCAGAGCCTGAATTAGAAACCTCTGGATCATAACCCGAATATTTCGTGATCACAAAGAAGTTCTGTACGGAAGCAAAAAAGCGTAGTCGATCCAATTTCATTCTTGAAACTACATCTGGATTCAATGTATAAGAAAGCATTAGGTTTCTACCTCTGATAAAGGAGGCATCTGAAACTTTATGGCTATCGTTATTTGTTGTATAATAGGCATTGATAGGTCGTACCTGTGCAATCGGAGTGTTTTGGTTACTCTCTGTCCAAGCGTTCAATACCGTCTTATAACTGTTTGCTATCCCCTGTCTGTCCTCAGCAGAGTGAATACTGCGATCAATCACGTCATTACCAAACATATATTGCAAATCGATCAATAAGGATAGATTTTTATATTTGAAGGTGTTGGAGAATGTTCCATAACCATCTGGAATCCCTCTACCAATAATGGTTTTATCATTATCATTGATGACGCCATCTCCATTGATATCCTGATATCGCACATCACCAGGAAGCATATTATATTTCTTGGCTTCAGCTTCGTCTGCGCTGGACCAGGTCCCTAGATGTTGGAAACCCCAAAAAGATCCAACCGGCTCGCCTTCTCTGATAATGGTCGCACCACTATAGATATCTGCACCACCAATCAATCTCAAAACTTGGTTTCTGTTGTAGGAGAAATTGAACAATCCTGACCAACTGAAAACATCATTGCCGATATTGGCCACGTTGACGCCAAATTCTATCCCATCATTTTTCATACTTCCGATATTTCTGAAAATGGTTCCATACCCACTGGACAATGGAATCGGGGCATCGAGTAGCATATCGTTAACCTGACGGTGATATACATCCAATTCGAAGTTCAACTTGTTTTGGAACAAACCTAATTCAAGTCCCAGATCGACTTGCTCCGTCCGCTCCCATTTTAAAGTTGGGTTGGCAATTCTGCCAGTCCCTACACCGACCATACGATCACCACCTTGAATGATTTCATAATTCCCCATACCGGCTAATGCGCGGTAGGCTGGGATTTCAGAGTTACCCGTTGCTCCATAGCTCATCCTTAACTTCAAATTGGAGATGCTCTCCGAATCTTTTAAGAAGTTCTCTTCATTGATTTTCCATGCCACTGCTGCAGAAGGGAAAAAGGCATATTGGTTATCCTGTCCAAATTTGGAAGATCCATCCACACGACCAGTAAAGGTGAATAGGTATTTGTTCAACAAGGTATAGTTGATCCTCGTGAAGTAAGAGTTCAATCCATTGGCATTCGCACCTGAAGAAGGTGCATTCATGGTAGCCCCTGCTCCCAAATTATTGAATTGATAGTAGAAATCCGTGTACTTGCTGGAACTGGCATAGGAACCAAAATAATCGGTATGCTGCCATGAAAAACCTAACATAGCATTAATGGAATGAATATTTCCAAAATCTTTTAAGTAGGTAAAATAGTTCTCAAATTGCCAGGAGTTGAATCGTTTATTGTCCACATTGGCAGAACCATCACTTGAAATATATTGCAGACCTACAGCTGCTGCATAATCTTTTCGTTGATTGATGATATTCGTACCAATCGAGGTACGGAACTCTAACCCATCCATTAATTTTATATTGGCATACATATTACCAATAAAGGGTTGGGTAGATAGGTAATAAAGTCTTTCATCAGCTACACGGATTGGGTTATCCCCACCTTCCATACCTGGATAATCGCGGTTACTTGCCCATCTACCATCTGCATATCGAACAGGTATCAATGGCAATGCCTCAAGTACCTGACGCATCATGGTAATTCCTCCACCGCCCAATTCATCAACTTGCTTATCCTTTTGATCCGTATAGCTCAATACACCACCTACCTTTAACCAATCTTTGATCTCAGTATCAAATACAAATCTTGCTGAATATCTTTTCTGCCATGAGCCATATGCAACGCCTTGTTCATTTCTGTAATTCACAAATCCACCATAAGAACCTTTTTCATTTCCATTGGTAAAAGCCAATTGATGGTTCTGTGTAATGGCATTTCGGAAAGCCTCCTTCTGCCAATCCGTATTGTAAAGCGGTTTGCCATTGGAATCAAAAAGTAATGGGTTGGTCCGTTTGGTTTTAGGATCGGTATATTTTGTGCCTGTAGCCCAACCTACAGGGTCAAATTTCTTAGCATTCTCATAGGCTAATTCTTCAACAGCTAAGAATTCTTCTGAACTCAAAACCGGCAATAATTTTGGAGCATACCCTACCCCAACCTCTGCATCATATGTAGCTCTTCCACCTCCAGAAGTACCACGCTTAGTAGTTACAATAACGACCCCATTGGCACCACGGGCACCATAGATAGCTGTTGATGAGGCGTCCTTTAATACCTCCACGGAAGCAATATCATTTGGATTGATATAATCAATCGGTGAACTACCATTCTGTAATCCATCTCTACTCATGATTACACCATCTATTACGTACAATGGATTATTGGTGGTGGAGATGGAACTTGACCCCCGGATCCTGATATTGGCCCGACCGCCTGGACGGCCAGAGCTGGTGGAAACATTTACACCCGTTATTTTTCCTCCTAGGGCTTGGTTCAGATTGGATGCTGGTCTTTCACGCAATGCCTCGCCTTGAACGGTACCAACTGCACCGGTCAGATCACTTTTCTTGACTACCCCATACCCTACAGCTACCACTACTTCTTCAATGGATTCAGAGGAGGTACTCATCTGAACATTGATTTCCGTTCGGTTGTTAACTGATTCGCTATGGGTAATATAACCTATAAATGTAAAGGTCAGGTTAGCATTTGAACTGGTCTTGATTTCATAAACACCATTGGTATCAGTGCTTGTACTGGCATTGCCAGAGCTACTCTTGATCGAAACACCTGCTAAGGGCTCGTTGTTAGTCGAGGTAACTCGTCCAGTAATCGTGAGTTCCTGGGCATATGTCATTTTTGCTAACAAGAAAAATAACAATAAAGGAACACATCGGATGTAGGTTCTCATCATGGTTTTAAGTTTAAAAGGTTTATATTATGTGTTATTTGTTTTCTTAAAAAAACAGGAATACCAGCTCCTAAAACTCTTAACCAAAAACCAATACACACCCACCTCGCCCTATTTAAAGGCAAATAAATCCCATCGAGTAGAAATCCACTCAAAGCCCAGGATTACCCTGGATCTTATATGTAACTTTTGTATCTAATTATTCTGAGTCTGTTCTTAATTAGTGTTTACAGGTTATATGGTTAATTGTCTGAGCAATATGTGGTTGTCCCAGTTCAACTTAAAACTAAGATAGTCCTCTCTTTCCGATTATGTGTCCTGTACTATCCTGACTTTTACCATTTTCTCCCTTCCTTTCCTAACAATTCCTTAATTTCGTCATCATAAAATTTGATTAAATAATGAAAAAGCTACTGGCATTACTATTATTAAGCTCTTCAGTTGCTTATGGTCAAAGAGGTTTCACAATCGATGAAACGGTTTATGGACCAAGCAAGTTTGCTCCTAAAACACTGACTGCAGCAAAATGGATCAAAGATGCAGATGCATTCTCCAACCTGGACAGTACTTACCAAAACCTATTGGCTCGCGAAGCAAAGAATAATTGGAATCCTGTTCAATTGGCTTCAACCAACGATATCCTACAAGCCTTAAAGGAAATAGCCGCAAATGATAAATTCTCATTACGCTCCTTTCCAAATAATTACAAATGGATTGATAAGGAAAACATCAACCTGGTTATCAATGGTGAAAAAAACAGCTATAACATCAATTTCAATGTAAACAGCAAAAAAGCTAAGCTCAATGCGACCCTTCCAAGTAACAGGGATGCTGAGGAATTTAGCCATGCAAATAAAAACACGGCCTACCTGATCGGTAATAATATTGAAATCCTTAAAGCCGATGGCAGCAAAATAACCGTCACCAAAGACACAGTTGATGGCATAGTAAATGGGAGCTCTGTCGTTCACCGTAATGAATTTGGTATTGCCAAAGGAATGTGGTGGTCGCCAGATGACAAAAAGCTGCTTTATTATCGCAAGGATGAAACCATGGTCAGCAAATATCCATTACCGCAATGGGATACCCGAGTGGCCAGCATTAAGGACATCCGCTATCCTATGGCTGGTATGAAAAGTGAGGAAGTTACATTGAACATCTTCAATACAGAAACTGGAGAGTATGTTCAGTTGCAAACTGGGGAACCAAAAGAACAATACCTAACAATTGTAACATGGGATCCTTCAAATGAGTTTGTATATGTTGGGGTATTAAACCGAGGACAGGACCATCTAAAATTGAATAAATATGATGCAAGAAGCGGAGCTCTTGTGCAAACTTTATTCGAAGAATCTTCAACTTCTTGGGTTGAACCTCAGGTAGCATTGGAATTCCTGCCAAATAACCCGAATCAGTTTTTATACCAGACCGATAAAGATGGCTTTAACCAACTTTACCTTTATACCACAGATGGTAAACTGATCAAAAACTTAGGTTATAAGGATGTCATAGTAACAGATTTTCAAGGATTTGATGCGAAAGGAAGTAAAGGATATTACATTGGCGCCAGTAATCAGGGAATGGAACGCCATTTATTTGAAGTCGATCTGAAATCTGGAAAAACTACCCAATTGACCAGTATCAATGGTACGCATAATGCAACTGTTAGTAGCTCTGGAAAGTATATTTTGGATCAATACAGCAATTTGGATATCCCTAATATCGTTCAGGTTATTGACAAAAAATCTAACAAGGCCGAAAAACTGGTTACAGCAACTAATCCATTCACTGGAAAGGTTGATTTACCTAAAATTGAGTTCAAAACCCTTACCTCAGCAGATGGTAAAACACCTTTGAATGCTAGAATCACCTATCCTGTCAATTTCGATCCCAATAAGAAATATCCTGTGATGGTTTATTTATATGGTGGATCGCATGCGCAATTGGTTACGGACAAATGGCTAGGTGGCGTGGGTTATTTCGATTTATACATGGCACAGCAAGGATACCTTGTCTTTACGATGGACAATAGAGGTTCCGATGCACGCGGTCGTGACTTTACCCGCATAACCCATCGCAATCTAGGTGAAGCCGAAATGGCTGATCAATTGAAAGGTATTGAATACCTTAAATCCCAACCTTATGTAGATGCAGAAAACTTGGGAATATTTGGCTGGAGCTTTGGTGGATTTATGACGAGCTCATTGATGACCAAACATAACGATATCTTTAAAGCTGCAGTAGCAGGTGGACCGGTAATCGATTGGAAATATTATGAAGTGATGTATGGCGAACGCTATATGGATACCCCACAGGAAAATCCTGAAGGGTATGAAAAAACCTCTATGCTAGACAAGGCTGATCGATTGAATGGTCACTTATTGATTATTCATGGTGCTCAAGATCCTGTAGTAGTTCAACAACATAGCATGGAATTTATCCAAAAATGTATTGAAGCCGGTAAACAGGTTGATTACTTCCTATACCCAACACACGAACATAATGTAGTTGGAAAGGATAGAATCCACATGTACGATAAAATTGCAAAATACTTCAATCTATATCTTAAGAAATAGATTGGATCAAGCCCATTAAAAATCCCTAATACCTAATCGTATTGGGGATTTTTCAATTAATAAAAAGTCGATTTGAAAATATAATGGTATAATTTCCAATCCAATCCATATCCTGATTTTACTTTTCTATTTTTGAAAAAAAACTTAAACCATTGAAAAGGATTATTGCCATACTTTGCTTCATTTTCTCTATTCAATTTAGCATCGCCCAAACATCAAAAATCTCCGGAACAGTTAAAGATTCACTATCATCAGCTCCAATAGCCTATGCCAGTATAGGATTATTAGATGTCAACAAAAAGGTAATCGATGGAATGATTACCGATACAACCGGTAGATTTCAGTTCACGGACCTGAAAAATGGTCCATACATATTACAGATCAAGTTTATTGGCTACAGTCAAAAGAACAGTCCAATTGAAATAAAGGGTCAAAAATCCATTGATTTAGGAAACATCTTAATTTCTAGTGCTCAGCAAAGTTTAGAACAGGTAACTGTTACGGCAAATATCGCTGCCCAGAAACATAGCAGTGATCGACAGACCTATCAAGCCAGCCAATATAAAAATGCTGTCGGCGGAACTGCTTTAGATATCGTCAAAAACCTTCCTTCAGCATCAGTTGATGCCAATGGAAACATCAGTATGCGTGGGAATTCAGGTGTTATCGTACTAATCAATGGTAAACCATCCTTTATAGATCCTGCTACCATACTCGGGCAGATTGCTGCCAATGATGTTTCAGAAGTGGAATATATCACAAGCCCTACTGCGCAGTATGATCCAGATGGAAAAGGTGGTATTATCAATTTAAAAACAAAGAAATCAGCAGCAAATGGATTCGCATGGATCTTAAACCTTCAGACTGGCTTACCTAGCATCGACGATTATGACAATATCGAAAGTCAAAAACGATTCGGAGGTGATATTTCTTTCCAATTGAAAAAAGATAAGCTGGAACTCAATGGATCTGCCAACTACCTTCGAAATGATAATGCTGGCTTCAGGGATGGTGATGTAAATACCATCATTGGAGACAAACAAACCTTCTTCCCTTCAAAAGGAGAACGTAGTTTTGACAAATACAATTACGGATTAAGATTAAACGCTGCATATGAACTATCTGAAAAACACAACCTGAATTTAGGGGTTCTGGCTTCAAGAAGATTCCAAGATAGGCTCGCTGATATTCATTATAATAACAGAACTATCCAGCCTTCCAGCGGCGATCAAATCTCCAGCTTAGATTACTTCAATTCCAATCTACAGAACAAACAAGGTGAGTTTTACTTAGTGGACTTCTCTTATCAATATAAAATAAATCCAAGGCACTCCCTACAATTGGGAGCCATCTATGAATTTGCCAACATCTATGGATCCACAAAAAATGGGAATATTGAAAACAACGTCGATACGGTGCAATGGTCCCATAATATCTATACAAATCCATTGCATGGTTTGCGGCTTTCCCTACAACATCAATGGAAATTCGACAATGCAGAATTGATTTCAGGTTACCAACTAAGGAATGATAGGCAAAAGGGAAATTTTGAATACTTTTATAAGGAAAAGGGTGGCCAATACCTTCAAATAAACCCTGAATTCACGGGCCGTTTAAATGCAACCAACCGAGTACATGCCCTGTTTAGCCAATATGACCGGAAATTCAACAACACACAACTTTCCCTTGGCCTTCGTTATGAGTATTATCAAAGAGATCTCCTGCTATTGGACAATAATCAAGAATATCCCTATTCCATCCACCAACTCTACCCAAGCTTTAATCTGATGCATGATCTGGGAGCTGGTTGGTCATGGAAATTAGCAGCTGCAAGAAGGGTGCAAAGAAACAATAACTTTGAGCTAAACCCTATTCCTGAGCGTGAACACTCGGAAACATTGGAACAAGGTGATCCGGAGTTATTACCTGAATTCACTACAAATGCGGAAACGGGACTTGTGAAAAAATTAAATGCAGGTAGTTTATTCTTGAATGCTTACTACCAACATACTAAAAATCCAATCCAGCGTGTAAACTCTGTTTATGCGGATACGATCTTACGCCGTGTATTTACCAATGCAGACTATGCTTCAAGATATGGTATGGAAATCGGTGGCGAGGGAAAGCCATTGTCATGGTTAAAGGTCAATGCTGGTGCAAATATTTATAATTACAAGGTTTCAGGAAAGGTACTGAACTATCAAGAAACCCGAACAAACCAAGACTGGGTGTACTCCATCAATGCTGGGATACAAGCAGATTTTGCTCCAACTTGGAGCACCGGTTTACAGGTCAATTACCTATCCGAAAGACCAACAGTTCAAGGAAAGGATTCAAGGTTCCTGACTCCACATTTCAACCTCAGTAAGGGATTCTTAAAAGGTGCCATTACGGCTCAATTGCTATGGCAGTTTATCGAACTCAACAAGAAATGGGGAGTTAATGAACAAAGAATTACGACCTATTCAAATGATTTCTATACCACGACAAATTACATCTATGAAAAGAATGTCTTTTTGATCAATCTGAATTTCAACCTACATAAATTGAATCAGATCATTAAACTTCCAAAAAGTGAGTTCGGTGAGAAGGAATTTTAAGGATCTTGTTTCTTGAATTCCGTGGGTGTAATTCCTGTATAGCGTTTAAAGTACTTTGAAAAATTAGATTTATCAGAGAAGCCTAGCATGAAAGCAATTTCTGAAATGCTGTTTGATGTGTAAAACAATAGCCTTTTGGCTTCTTTGATAATATATCCCGCCAATACCTCGGATGCCGTAAGGTTAACATGCTTCTTACAGGCAGCACTTAAATTTTGTGGACTGGTATTTAATTGGGAAGCATAATGAGCAACATGGTTGACCACTTTTGCCTCTTTGTTCAGCAATTCGCAAAACTTTATATACAGGTTGTTCTGGATGAACTTTGAAGAAATCTGTTGATCAGCATTCTCCAAAACCTTTGCCAACATGGCTTTAAACAACCCTTCCTGTACGATTTTATTATTCTCTGTCGCCAACAATCCTAAAATCTGTTCTATGGCAAGTTTCTCTTTTAAGAAGATTTGGTCAAATTGGACAACCTCTTCCACTAACCTACTGATTTCAAAATCTAAGCTTTGCTCCACAAATAATTTCTTCAGCAAAAGCACATAGCCTTCTACGGGATTTTCCAATTCCCAATGATGTACATTATCCTTTCGGATTACCAAGATACAGGGTACTTTCACCTCTGCTTCCTTCCCATCAATATAATGTCTACCGCTGGTCGAAGAAAGGAAAACCAATTCTAGATAACCATTATGTTTATGAGGTCTCGTTCGATTTTTAGCTCGATCAAATGCAGCTACTTTTATCAGTCGCTGAGGCTCTAGTTTATCCTTAATGGTTATTTTCTTTCCTTGCATCTTGTGAAACTATTATATTTCCGCTATTCCATCAAATATATTGGAATTCCTTAATTTTTTTAGACATCTAAAAATGATAACCAGAAAATTTAGAAATTCAAAAAAATGAAAAAACTTTTAGACAATGCTCTAGACTTCGCTTTGGTCTTATTCGAGACATATTCGGAAAATTCGGAATATGCCTCGAATAAGACTAAAGTCATCTCAGAAAAATTTGTGAATTTTCAGCTTTATTTAAGCTATTAAAGAATTTATCCGTATCATTATTTGTCAAGTAGAAACTTAAACTTTTTAATATACTTTATGCGCCGCACACTAATCACATTGGCATTAGGGATTTTGATGACACATGTTAATGGGCAAGAAAACAAAAAAGACATTGAAAGCCCAAAAATGGAATGGTTCGATGATGCTAAATTAGGAATTTTTATTCATTGGGGAATATACTCTGTGGATGGAATATCAGAATCTTGGGCATTTTTCAATAATTATCTGAGTCATGATAACTATATGAAACAACTCCGGGGATTTACTGCTAACAAATACGATCCAAAAGAGTGGGTTCAATTAATTAAAGATTCTGGTGCTAAGTATTCCGTTATTACCACAAAACACCATGATGGAGTAGCCTTATGGGACAGTAAAATGGACCAACCAACTACTATTGCCAAAGACGCTGCTGCAAAAAAAGACGTATTGACTCCATTTGTGAAGGAACTAAAAGCTTCGGGCTTAAAAACCGGACTTTACTTCTCTTTACCTGATTGGAGCCACCCGAATTACGATATCATTACGAGAACCCAAAAAAGGTATGATATCAAGGATGAGCCTAATCGATGGACCAAATTTCAAGATTATTATCAAGGACAGTTAAAGGAATTGTCAGTTGCTTATAAACCCGACCTAATTTGGTTTGATGGAGACTGGGAGCATTCTTCTGAAGAATGGAAAGCCAAGGAAACTTTAGATTTACTTCGTAAGTATAATAAAAACATCATTATCAATTCCCGATTGAATAACCATGGGGATTACGCTACTCCAGAACAAGGTATTCCAGTTCAACGCCCTGACCATAGATATTGGGAATTGTGCTATACCATGAATGACTCTTGGGGATACCAGCATTTTGACAAACATTACAAGAGTCCAAATATGATCGTAAGAACCTTGATTGAATGTTTGGCAATGGGTGGAAACTTGTTGTTAGATATCGGCCCAAAGGCTGACGGAACAATTCCTGAAGAACAGGTTGCAATTCTGAAGGAATTAGCAAGATGGACCAAGAAATATTCCGAAGCAATCTATGGTACTAGAGCTGGTCTATCGCAAGATTTAGTAAATGAAAAGAACAGTTTTTCTAAAGATGGAAAAGCCTTATTTATCTACCTGGATCAGGTTAAGGATTATGTAGAGATGCAAGGTTTTGATGATAAACCTTTGGAAATAAAGATGCTAGGAACAAACGAAAATGTTCCTTTTGAGTATGAATTTGGCAAATTGAAGTTGCAGATTCCTACAGCTAATTTTGACCCAGTTGCTTCCGTAGTTGCTGTAAAATTCAATAAAAAGCCATCTATTAATCCTCACATCCTACCAGAACCAGTTGGCATTACTGACTTTCTCTATGCGAAAACCCCGCAAGAATCTATCCGTAAAATTGTGGATATGACCTCAATTGGTGCAAACCTATTCAAAGGTTCTATCAATGATGATGGCAGCAAATTAGCTGAATCCTTTAATTTCCATAGCGAGGAAACTAAGAATTGGGTTAAAAAACATGCTGAAATTCTCCAAGATGCAGCTAAAGGAATCCCAGCAAATCACTTTAACGGAAAAACGGCCTTATCCCCAGACAAACAAACGCTATATCTATTTGTGGAGGGTAAACCTACAGGTCCAATTGCCATCAAGGGATTGAAGAACAATATTGCGAGGATCCGTATTGTTGGTGAAGGGTCTATGATTGGCCATGAGATTTATAACAAGCTATATTGGAGTGCTACGCCTGGAATAGTTTATATTGATATTCCTAAGGATAGATTGGATAAAAATACAACTGTAATTGCTGTTTTGCTCGATAAACCTATTGAATTGTTCTCTGAAGAGGTAGGTGCTATAGAAAGTAATCTCTAAATATGGAAATCGTTAAAATAATAGAGGGATAAATCTTTCGATTTATCCCTCTATTATTTTAACGATTTCTTTGAATCCCCTGTTTTTGGCATGTTGAACTGGACTTATCCCATCTTTATCTGGAATATCCATTCTAGATCCTGCATCCTTTAGGATTTGAACAATCTCTTGGTATTTTTCGGTGCCATCTCCTAATACGATTGCCTCCATTAAGGCTGTCCATCCTAATCTATTCACATGATCGATAGGATATCCCTTAGTATTTGCCAATAACTTGACAGTCTCCACATGCCCCCGTTCACACGCTGGAATCAATGCCGATCCATGGTAACGATTGAACACATCAAACCTAGCTCCATTTTCTAAAAATAATCTGAGCATTTCCGTTTGACCGGTTGCACCAGCATACAGAAATGGACTATCCAGATTGTCAGCTTGTTGGTTAACATCTGCTTTATAGGAAACCAACAACTTTACCATAGGTAAATCTTGGTTTTTCGTAGCAATCAATAGCAAGTTCCGTTTATTGGCATCTACCGTATTTACATCTTGTCCAGCTTTCAATGCGGTTTCCACGGCCTTTACATTTTTACTTTCCACCATTTTCACTAATCCTTGTTGATCCACGATTTCTAACTCCTGTTCTTTCTTTGTTGAGGCCTGGCATGAGGAAAATCCTAATGCAAGGCATAAACTCATTGTTAATGCTTTCATAATCAATAAACTACCTTTCCATTATAAATTAAAGATTTAACTTCAGAAACCCTTGAAACTGCTTCAGCTGAACAACTGGCATCAATCAGAACCAAGTCTGCATTATCACCCGCCTTTGGCCAAAGTTGATTTCCTTTGTCGTCTAATGGTGTGATACCTGCAGTCGCTAAGCTCAACATTCTTGATAAGGCCAATTCAGTTGAGTAACCATATAATTGCGCTGCCAAATTTGCCTTTTGCAAAACACTTCCTGAACCAAAGGTATTCCAATGGTCAACTATGCTATCATTACCGACCATTACTTCTACCCCTTTGTTCATTAAGGTAGGTATTGGCATGATTAATCCTCCAAATGGAACCGTGGATATTATTCCCACTTTTGCTTCAGCTAATTTTTCGGCTAATTCTTCTTGTTTTGCTTGGTCAATTTTTCCTAAAGCAAAACAATGGCTCAAATAAGTTTTTCCTTTCAGGATTGGATTTTCATTAACCTTTTTAATCAGGTATTCAATGGTCTGCACTCCGGAATCACCTGTTTCATGGAGGTGTATATCAATTCCTTTTTGATTATCCAAAGCCAATTGAACGGTAAAGTCCATAGTTTTTTCGATAGCTCCATCAATACTGAAGGGATCAAGACCGCCAATAAAATCAATATCCATTTTAGCAGCTTCTTTTAAATATGGAACAGAGTCGGTATAATAAACCCCATGTTGAGGAAAAGCTACCAATTCAGCTCCAAAACCATCTTTTTTATGGTCCAATGCCTTTTGGAGGTTTTTTAGGGAATCTAATTTCGATGTGGGTTCAATATTGACATGGCTCCTTGCAAATGCAGACCCATGGGACTGTAATAACTCGATCAGTTTCTCCGCTTTGAAGGTTGAGTTCTTCAATAGCTCCGGCATGATTTCCTGTTCCAGGGCAATCATCCCCTTCACTCCTCCTTTCCTTCTTTTTACGGCCTGCCAATTAGCACCATAATAAGTTTTATCAAGGTGAATATGCATATCTTTAAAGGAAGGCAACATCAATAGTCCTTTGGCATCAACTGCATCGGGATCATTCGTATTGGAACTGATATTTTTGATTTTTCCATTTTCGATATCAACGGAAAAGAGATCAGTTTTTGTAGAAGCCACCTCATCTTCAAAATATTCAAAACCAGTTTCAAGCCTTACATTTTTAAGTTTAAGATTTTTCATGTTTTTATAATAGTTGATGGATGGAGTCCCACTAGCCGTCTTATCAGCGTTTGCAGCAAACGCATTTGTTCCAAATGCTATTCCTGCAACGCTCATGGCTGAATTCCGTAAGAAGTCTTTTCTTGAAAGTTTCATATTCAATTAATTTTGAATGAGCTATTGTGATCTATAATACAAAGGTAGGATGATCTAGTTCCAATATCTTGGAAATTACATCCAATTTCTTGTAAATTTTATAACTGCGAACGAAATTGACTTGGATTTAAACCTGTTTGGTTTTTGAAGAAGTTGGAGAAATAGGCATGGTCGGAGAAACCGAGATCAAAAGCAATTTCCTTAATACTTCGCTCAGAAGTTTGTAATAGCCGTTTTGATTCGAGAGTAATTCGCTGATGGATAAGCTTATTTGCTGATACCTTAAGATTTTTCTTACAAAGGATATTGAGATAATTAGCACTGATGTTTAATTGTTCTGCATAAAAAGTAATCGATTTCTGTTCCTTGTAAAATTTATCAATAAGCCAATTGAACTTAGCCAATCGTGGATTGGTTTGATAGACCTTAAATTCCTCAATATCAAATTCGGCCTCCTTGCTCACTAATGCGGCAATTACAGCGGCACGTGCAGAGATCAATTGGTTGACAGGTTGAGTAAGCAACAATTCATCTCGAATCGCATTGAACTCATATAGCAATTTTTCGAAAGCTTCATTGCTGAGCCTAATAACAGGATGGTTCTGATAATTTGTAAAAGAATAACGAAATGCTGGTGCAAACTGTTCAAGAAAGGTTTTGTCAATCATGAGCTGATATCCCTTTGAACCCTCCTGGATATGCCATTTATGGATCTGTTCAGGAAAAAGCACATGGACTTCCCTATTTCCAATGCTATAATCAACAGAATCGATATTGTGGATTCCTGAGGCATGATCAAAAAGAATAATAAAAAAGAAATCATGTTTATGGGGTTTCTCAATTATCTTTTCGCCAAGGATTTCATTGAAGAGCAATTCTTTCTTACCGGCGAATTGCTCCTCACGAAAACCATGCATATCTAGAGTAGGAATTACATTTTTGTCATCCATTTGATTTCCTCAGAAAAGATTAAGTAACCTAAAATTAAGGAATAGCAAACGGAATCATCTGTTCAAATCTAGATTTTGACAAAAATCCCTCTTTTGTACAAGAAAATAAGGATAAGTAAGACAATAGAGTAATTCCCGACGGTCAGGATCAAATGGGCATATTCTTCATAGTGTTTTTCTAAACCAAAAGTCAAAGAATGAACCAGGCTCCTGAAATCAATAACTTCAGCCAATCCATAAGCAACGATGGAATTCATTCCATAAACTTTTAACCAGCGAAAGGGCATCTTTATTTGCTTGACATCAATCACATAATAGAATATGGCCATTAATAAGATACATATTCCACCTGAAAACAGGGTCATGCTCCCTGTCCATATTTTCTTGATGATTGGTTGTTGAAATTGCCATATTAAGCTAACCGCAATACAAATTACACCTGCAATGATCAATTTTACGGTTGTTCCATTTGGGTCTTTATCTTTGCCATCCTTAATTACTTTACCAGTAAGGCATCCCATCAAAACTGTAACGATAAAGGTTAAACTACTCCAGATCCAGGTATATTGATAATGTTCAGAAAACACCCATTCATCGCCTTGCCATTTCACTCCATCCATGAAATTTTGAAGGAACATTTTGTCGAGATAAATGGCAAAATTATAATTGGGTTCATAACCTCCCCAAGTAGACATGGGGATAGAATAAATGATCAATAAGGACAAACCCATACCTATGAGTTTTTTGAAGCTGAAATGGAGATAAGCCAAAGAGGTAATTAGATATCCTGTTGCGATAGCTTGTAAGGTATTGGAATATAACCGTAATACTTTCCAGTCAAAGGCCAAGAGATTACCCTGAACAATCATTCCAATGATCCACAAAATCAGAAATCTCCTTATGATGTGCCTGTATACGTCGGGACTATCGTTTCCGATTTTTCTATCTAAAGAAAATGGAATGGTAATCCCTGTCATAAAGAGGAACAAGGGCATAATTATATCCCATAGTCTAAAACCTTCCCAAGCTTCATGTTCAAACTGGGTCAACATGCTGTGATATCCAGGGTTGTCCCATATTTGCCCAACTGACATCAGAACAGGCTGTAAAAAAACCAACAGAAACAGGTCCAGTCCCCTGAGTATATCTAGGGACTCTAATCGTTGTGAAGGGATAACTTTCATAAAATAGGGTTCAATAGGTTTATTTTCTAAGCATAGGAAATTGAGAAATCCTTAATGTGGTACAACCATATGGAATCAAACGGATTTCAACTTCTTTTAAATCATTGATATTTAATCCGTACATATCAGCTGTCGGCATCGGTCCTGCCATTCCATTATATAATTTCCAAAACGGAAGTTGCCTAGCTTTTACTTTTAATTCAATTGGTGCATTTTCACGGTTCCAAGGATAGGCTTTATTGGCATTGTCTTTTTCAGAAACCTGAAATAGCGAAGCCATTTCATTTTTGTTGAACAAAGGCAAACCGTAATTCCAATCTGCTGTCGGCCGGACCTCAATAAATGAATCTCCATAGGCGACCTTTTCCTTGTCTTCAAGGAACACTTCTTTTTCTTCACCTGGGATATCCAATGCATAAACCAATGGACCTCTTTCTATGGCCCGAGAACCTTCGTGATAGGTCTCAAAGTTGAATTCCATTGGAAAGTCCAAAGACATGACATCATTGTTTTTCCAGGCTCTATTTATTTCGATTACAGAACCAGGTTTTGTATCTACATTGAATTCTTCGCCATTGATCAGGATTTTGGCATTTTTTGTCCAAGTGGGTATCCTAAGCTGATAAGGAAATTCAATAGCACTTTCTCTGTGATTAAATGTAAGGTTGATCCTGTTTTCAAATGGATAAAAAGTCTCTTGCGAAACTTGAACAATTTTTCCAGCCTGGCCAACTTTTACAACTGCAGATGAAGGTGCATAGATCATGGATGCAATTCCTTTATTTGCGGTTGCATAATAAAGGTTTTGCGTGAATTTGGGCCAACCTTGATGCATATTGGAAGTACAACATGGGTAACCCGTCAAAAGTCCAAAAACCACATCGGTCCCTTGATGATTGACATCAAAATTGTACATCTGTCTAGTAATTTGAACCTGATTGGCCTGCTGAAAATATTGACGGCGCATAAAATCATCTGAAATCTGGGTTGGCAAAGCATTGAATGCTACTTTTTCTAAGTGTTCTGCAAAACCAACATCTCCGGTTATTTCCAGCATCTTTTCCAAGGAAAACATCAATTCAACTGCTGAACAGAGTTCCGATCCCTGCGTCGGGTTACTACCATGCAGGGCCTCATCCCCACCGTACATTCCTTGCGCCTGACCATTAAATAATTTAATGTCAGATAAGCCCTGTTTCACTGCGGCCAGATGTTTTGGGTCTTTACTTTGTTGGTAAAAAATTACTGGTTCTTTCAGCCCTTGCGCTAAATTCACGCAATGAATGCTTCTAAAAGTAGCCAACATATTCCGCTGAATGAACTTTTGGGTAAAATCAAAACCTTGGGCATGCAAGATATCTGCAAGTTCAAGCAATTTAGGGTCTTCCGTAATGTTGTAAAGCCAATAAACAGCCTGAAGATTATCGGCTGAACGGTATTCAGCCCAAAAGGTCCAATGTCCTAGTGGTTTCTCTTCTAAGGTTCTAAGTTGATAGTGAAAATATTTAGTAAAGAGGTTTACTACCCTTTGATCTTCAGTTGCGGAATAATCCTGTTGCAGTATCTTGAGCATGACCATCTTAGGCCACCAATCATGTGAATTGTCCCGCTGAATTCCTGGTTCATGATCATAATCCTTCGCAGGTCCAAAATAGCCATCTTCAGATTGGCTTTGTAAGGCCCATTCCACCCAGCGTTGCGCTTTTGCTTTTAATCCCTTATCATTTAACTGGTATGCTAAAGGCAAGAGTCCATCCACCCAATAAGGTCCTCGCTCCCATTGATCACCATCTCCTCCAAGCCATCCATTTCTGTCTCCCATGACTAATGGATAGAGCTGATCCAATTGTCCCGTAGCTCCATTTTTCTGGGAGTTCAGCATTTCCTTTAACCAACCCTGAGGTTTTATTGCTCCCAAAGGCAACTCCATAAAAGGTTTCTGGATGAGCGGCGCTTTATTCTGTTTATAGGGTTGAGCTTGAAGATGAACACTTCCGAATGTCAATAGAAAGGCACATAAAGACAAATTGATTAGTTTATTCATGGTATTAGGTTTATTTGAGATAAATCCGCAAGGACATTCCTTAGCATGAAGTTAAGGCTTTTTTAATAATCATTTCCCATTTTAATAAAGAAATTAGCTTTTGTTTTTGGCTTTAGGCTAATTCTTGGTTATTTTTAAAAACAAAGCTGGAAAAGCATGCCTGAAGAAATCGTTCGCCTGGAAAACGTTGAAAAAATATATCAAACTGGAGACACTAGCATTACTGCATTGGCTAAAAGTAGCCTAAGTTTTGAGTCCAACAAATTGACCTTAATCATGGGGCCTTCCGGTTCTGGAAAAACAACTTTATTATCCATCATTGGTTGCATCATTTATCCTAGTTCTGGAAAGGTTTTCTATAAAGACAAAGAGGTAACAAGTCTGTCGGAAAACAAACTTGCAGATTTAAGGTTGCATGATATAGGTTTTGTATTCCAGCAGTTCAACCTTTTGGAGCCTCTCACAGCTTTGGAAAACGTGATGCAACCCCTTTTACTGCAAGCGGTGGATAAAAAGGAAGCGAAAGAAAAGGCAATTGCAGCCCTAGAAGCAGTTGGTCTTGCCGATCGTTTGCACAACTTGCCCAAAAAATTAAGTGGGGGTCAAAAACAAAGGGTTTCCATAGCGAGGGCCTTAGTGACCAATCCAACCATGATTTTATGTGATGAGCCAACAGCATCCTTAGATGCAAAAAGCGCAGCCATTATCATGGAGGAACTCAAGGATCTCGCGCAAGAAGGTAAGGCAGTAATTATTGTCACACATGACCTAAGGTTGAGAAAATTCGCTGATCATGTCATTTATGTAGAGGAAGGAAATGTTTCAAACAGTATTCGCAATGAGGAAGATTATAAATAGGTTAAGCATTTTTGGTTGTTTCATGATTTTGACTGCTTTAATTGGTTGCAAAAACGAAAAGAAGAAACAAGAAGAGCAAGAGAAAGCGAAGCTGTCTGCAATTTACGGCTCAGTCATTGCAATCGGTAAGGTATTACCGGAAGGTGGTTGGGTACAGATAAGTTCACCGATCAGTGCCGAGGTCAAGGAAATAATGGTCAAAGAAGGTGATGTAGTGGAACAAGGACAGGTCTTAATGACCTTGAAAGAAAATATGGAGGGATTAGATCTTGCTCAATCACAAAGCCAATTAGAGAGCCTAAAAGCTCAACATCAAGCAAGTACCAAGGATTTGGCCAAGCAGGAAATCATATTAAAAGAGTTAATGTCGAAATATGAAACGTCTAGGTCCCTTTTAGCGAAAAATGCAGAAACAAGGGAAAATGTAGACAAAGATCTTTCCAATGTCAAGCAACAGGAAGAATTAATTTCAGGTTTAAAAAGTCAGATCAGGGCCAATCAAGCTACGGAAAAAGAACAATCCATCATCATTGCAAAAAATAGACAAAGCTTAAAGGATTATCAGGTTACAGCCATCAAGAAAGGAATAGTATCTGAACTAAACGTGGAGATTGGCCAAACCATCAATGGTACAGCTGAATTAGGGAAAATAGTCGACAGCGAAAATATAGTCATTGAGGCCGAGGTTGATGAATTATTTGCGGATAGCGTAAAGATCGGACAAACTGTAGACATCAACTTTGTGGGTAAACCTGCTGTCATCGGAAAAGGAAAGATTGTCTATTTGAGTCCTACCCTAATGAACAAATCCATATTGTTTGAGACGGCAAATGAGGCAGAAGATCGAAGGGTAAGAAGGATTCGCATAGAACCTGAGGGCAATTCTACTCTATTGATCAATTCTAAAGTTGAATGTAGGATAAAATTGTGATAGCATGTTGGGATTAGCTTGGAAATTTATTCGTTTTGATCGGGCCAAAAGCTTTGGAATAGTCACTGCAATCGTGATCAGTGTATTCCTCATTGGACAACAGTTAAGCCTCCTATTTTTTCTGATGGGTTTAATGGGAAACTTGGTTAACAATGCGCCCGTTGAAAAAGATGATTTATGGATAATTGAGTCCCAAAGCAGAAATGTAAATTCCATAAACAGCATTGATCAGCGATCTGTCCAAGAAATCGGCAGCTTAAAAGGAATAGTAACAGCAACTCCAATAATATTGGCTAACGCTCAGGCCACTTTTCTGGATGGCAAGACTGCTGCAGTCACTTTAGTTGGTGCACCAGCCCCAGCATTTCTGATGGGACCGGAGGTAAATAAAATTGATAGCGGCTCAGTTCAGGATCTGTTACAGCCATACGCCGTCAGTGCAGAATATTTTAATGCAAGAAGTTGGGAAACTTCACTATATCTTAATAAACCAATTGAAATCAATGGCAAGAGTGCAAAATTAGCGGTCATCACCAAAAATGCCCAGGCATTTGGAGCCAGCTTTATGTATACGACTTTAGAAAATGCAAGTTATTTTGGAAACTTCCCGAATGATAAGGTCAGTTTAATCATTGCCAGGCTTGCCGAAGGGCAAGATAAAAAGGAGATGATCGAGGTAATCAATCAGAACTTTCCCCATTTAAGGGCTTGGGATGCTGAAAAACTAAAATCTTCAACAGTCAAGGAAATCTTGGTCTCATCGAATATGGGGATGAGTTTTGGCACATTAGTGGTATTCGCCATGATCTCTGGATTTTTTATTATTGGCCTCACATTATATTCTTCTGCATTGGACCGGATCAAAGACTATGGTACCTTAAAAGCAATTGGAGCTAAAAACAAATTTGTAAACCGCCTGATCATTGCGCAAGCGTTTCTTTATGCAACCATTGGATATGCTGTAGCGATGTTATTGATCTATGGGTTTAAGTTTGGGGTTGAAAAAAGCGGATTAAACATAAATGTAAGTATACCATTTGCTTTGTTTTTGCTTTTGGTAACCATGATAATATCCATTGGGGGATCTCTTTTTGCCGTTAGAAAAATATCAAAATTAGAACCCGCATCAGTTTTTTAACATGAAGAAATCTATCTATCTTATTTTACTTTTAATTGGATTTACCTTATCCGGAAATGCCCAGAGCCTGAGCATTTCGGATCTGTGGAACTATATAGGTCAATCGAGTAATCTAAAAGTTAAGAAACTGAATAAAGAAGTTCAGGCAGCCCAATTGAATGTAAGGAGGTCTGAGCGATTTCCAGTAATTTATGGCGACGCCAATTTGCAGAGGAATCTAATTATTCCAACGACGCCGGTTCCTGCAATTGCCTTTGACCCCAATGCAGAGGAAGGTGCTATATTACCATTGAAATTTTCTACAAAATGGAATTCCAAAGCTGGTTTACAATTGGAATGGAACCTTTTCGATCCTAATAGGAAGAGCCAACAACAGGAGGACCTGATCGCTTTAGAGAAAGCCAAGGTGGAAGAATCTTTAGCAGAGCAGGATTGGAAGATTAATTCTACCCTGGCCTATGCTTCGATTGTTTTAGCAACCGAACAATATCAATTTGCCCTTAAAGATTCCGCTCTATTTGAAGAGATCAACAACATCAATAAGGAAAGATTTTTGGCAGGTAGAGGAAGTTCTGAAGATTACAGTCTTTCACAGCAAGAAGTACAAAGAAAAAAGATCTTGATGCATGAATCATGGTCAATTTTAAAAGAGGCAAATTTAGAATTAGGCAGGTATTATCCGCTAGATTCCATTAGGGTGCTGAGCAACAATATGGAAGAAATATTAATGGAGTTGGGTGCTTTTGAAAAAAAGATCTATGACCAACAGCTGGTTGAGCTTGACCAGCAATTATCCATGGTCCAATTAAAGGGAATAAAGCGACAGGTTCTACCCAGCCTGTCATTTAACGCTTATTATGGGGCTCAGTATTTCAGTAATTCCTTTAATATTATTGACAAAAGCAATTGGTATGGCTATAGTTATGCAAATCTAGGTTTGAGAATTCCAATTTCAGCATATTTTAGTAATAGCAACGCGATAAAGAAAGCTGAACTCAGTGAAAAAGTTTATATACAACAATTGGAAGACCTTCAATTGAATGATGAAATCGACAAAAAACAAAAACAGGAAAAAATCATTTTTTCAAAACAAAAGATTGAAAGTCTAAATAGAATCAAGGACCTAGCATTACAAAACAAAGAAGAAAAGTTGGCCGCCTATCAGGCGGGCAGAATACTATTAATTGACTTCAATAAAGCCAATAGTGATTACCTAAAATCATGTCAGGACATTTGGCAAGCTAAATATGATCTTTTGAAAATAATTTTGGAACAATAAGTCAACATTAAAAGCTTCAATAAAATTCAGCAATTATTTTATTATCAACATTTTATTTCTATTTTTAAGTGAACGGCCCTTCTTATAGCGGTCTATCAAACCATTATTAATTTAAGAAAGCCATGAGTACAATTATTAGTATAGTTATCATCGCTATAGTCATTATTGTTCTTATAGTGAGCTGGATTACTGGTAAGTCAACTGCGAGTCGGCCTGAATTTTCCGAAAATGATTATCCCCAAATAAATAATGACAAAGGTATCCTAGTTGAAGGCCCAATTTACAATGAGGTCCAGGCAGCCTGCATGGATTTTTGTGAGATGATCAACGAAATGGAATACCATGTCATCATCAAACTTATTCGGATTGACCCCAATACATGCTTGCTTCTGTTCCCTTATGAAATTGATTTCAAACATTATTGTTATCTATTAAATTATCTAGAATACCCTTTGTACCTTCAATATAATGCTAAGGTTACGGGTTGGTTGACCTCTAAAAAAATGGACCTTTGGATAGATAACCGATCCGCCAATAAGAGAATAATGGTATACAATTCTGCCAACAAAAACAATGCAGACACCGTATATTTTACGACTATGGATCAAATTGGATATGTCGTTGAATTTAATTCGAATGAAAAAGCCAAAGAGATGCCAAGCCCAATAAGACGCTTCGAATCTTGCAAGCGATGTGTTGAAGATTTAAATATGATAAAAGGAGAACTGATTGTTTCAAAAACATAATCTACTGAATGACAAATTGTACAATACCTTTGAATGTCAGATTGTCAGCAGACTTAAAAATAAAATAAATAGCAATGGATTAAGATGTTTTTATTGGCATTCAACAAGAAAATGTTAAAAATAGTTAAACGAAATGTTAATTTCCATTTCGGCACAGACATTGAATATATCTAATCAAATTTCATAATTTAGGTTAATAATTGGTTAGTTAAAACTCCTTAGGTTCCCCGCCTAAGGAGTTTTTTTATGTTGTGAATCAATCTTATTCAAGATTTCTTATTTTTACGTAAGATGAAATGGTTCATACCAACATCTAATCACAGGAATTACCACATTAAACTTCCTATAAAGACATGGCAAAGATGACCAAACAAGAAATTCTTGAGGAATTAAAGTCCTTAGGATCTGAAAAACTGATAGCTCAGAATAAAAAAAGAGGTGCAGGCGATAATCAATACGGTGTGAAAATGGGCGATGTTCGTAAGATAGCTACTAAGATTAAAAAGGATCAAGAACTTGGACTTGAGCTATGGGAGACCAACAACATGGAAGCACGATGTGTAGCCATCCTTATTCTTGACCCTAAAAAATTAAGTAATGCACAATTGACGGCGATGGTTTCATCAGAGAAATTCACAAATGTTATTGATTGGCTTTATAGTTACCTGGTTAAAGACAGTTTAGATAAGCAAACTTTAAGATTAGAGTGGGAAAAAGCTGATAATGTCATGTTGCAGCGACTAGCATGGAGTTTGATTTCCGGAAATATAGCGAGGAATCCTGAATTGGAGGACAGCCCAAAATTATTGGATTATATTGAAAAACATATGCTCGAAGCAAAACCTGAAATACAATGGACCATGAACAGTACCTTAGCTCAAATTGGCATAAAGCAACCTCAATATAGGGACCGTGCTCTTGCAATCGGACATAAATTAGGTGTTTACAAGGACTATCCAGTATCTAAGGGCTGTACCTCTCCTTTTGCGCCAATTTGGATCGACTATTTTGTAAGCAGAGAAAAGCAATAAGAAAGGTTATTAATTTAAATTTAACAATAGGTTTATATCAAATCGAAATGAGGTGGTTGGAAATGCTAATTTTCAACCACCTTATTTATTTTATTAAATAAATAGAAATTATTTTTATATTTACGTTAATTACACTTTTTTTCTAGCTGTTACCAATTTTTTAATAACTAAGGTATGACATTAATAACCAATCGCTTTGCTATTTATTTATTAATAATTCCGCTCTCCATTTTCTTCATTAGTTTACATTCTTGCGGACCAAGTGAAATCGAACCTGAACCAAAGCCAGCTCCAAAACCGGAACCCGAACCAGAGCCAGAGCCTGAACCTGTTGAAAAACCCAAAGCTATTTTATATAAATTCACTTCTGAAAAAAATGAAGATTTCATAGAATTCCTTAAGGGCTTTGTGGTAAAGGACCTAAGCGAGGCAGATATCAAATTGCATTTCGGGAACCGTGTGACCTATTTCAAGCCAGATTCCATCCTGATCAAAGAAGACTCCATGTTTGTGCATAAATCAAAAATGCCCATGGAATCCTATCAGATAAAATGGACAGAGCAAACTCTTCAAATCCATGAATCCAAAAACAATAGTTGGAAAAATTGGGCAACAAGGAATGCTGATTCAACCCTAACCCTTAAAATTAGCTTTTTCAAAAAAAACGCCAATAATAAGAACCGAGCTCAGCTAAGTATTGGTCAACAATATGAAATGCCCGATAACCGACATTTACTTGATTCAGAGCCCTTGAATAATTCCAGACTAATCTGGTTAAAGAAGAATTATGTATTTACCCCTGAAAAGAAATAAAATGAGAACTGGATTAATAACTGTTTTGCTTTATATATTAACCTTGGGTCTCCTATCGGCTCAGGAACCAAGAAATTCTTCGACTTACTTTGGTAAAAATCCGGAAGGCTTATTTCTAGGCGCCGTACTTAGTAAGAAATCGATCAATACAGAGAAGCATGAATTCAAGGATATCAAAACCAATCAAAAGATTACCCCCATTTCAACCTCGTTTAAATATGAGTTTCCTGAAATAGTACCTAACAAGGAAAACATGTACAAGGTAATTTCTGATGAATTGAAGGCAAAAGGTGCTCCAACAGGAAATGCAGGAATTGCGAGTTATTCATTCTACTCTATTCGAAACCTCGAAGACCTATATACTAATTTTGGCCAAAAAATGGACCTTGGAAAATGGTTTGGATTAGACGTCAATAACAAAATGCCAAAATCCAATATTCTTGTGGAATATGAGATTCCCTTATTTGATATGTTTATAGATCCAGGGGGCGATGGAATCAAGAATTATTTAGAGGAATTGGCTAAATTAAAAGACGATGACCTGATCTATGTTATAAGTATCACTTGGGGAAGGAAGGCGTTGATCTTTGTTCAATCTGATTTTGATGAAAACAGCTTAAAAGTTGCATTGAATAGGTATATTAAAGATGAAGCATTGACAGAAGAGCAAAAGATAATTATAGAAACTGCCACTTTCTCCTATAATATTTTTGAAGATGTCCCTTTAGAATTGAACAACCCCGATCCCATAAAAACTATATTAAAATATTTATTAGAACCGATTACTACAGATAATTACGGAAGTATCATCCATTTTATGGCTATTGAAATGGACGGAGGCACATATTTGAACGGTTTTTAAGAATGCGAATGATCAAATTCCACTTTTTTGATTACAGGAATTCCAAATAAGCCCAAGGATAAATAGACATTCAAAGAATCTGGATGTACATTTTGAATTCTTATGCCTTCTGAGAGCCCTATTCTTTTATGGAATCCGTTTTCGAATTCCGCTTTTACTACTTTTGGTGTCATTCCTTCCTCTGGAAACCAAATTTTATTTATCTTACATTTTACCTTATAGGTCGAAACTTCGGTTTCGGATGAGCAAAACATATAATTTAGACCTAGAAAAATAAAAGTCAGGTAGGATCCAGTAAGGATTATACTATAGAATATGCTTTCTAATTTTCCAACATTACGCAATAGGTCATTTTTTCGGATCAACCAATAGAAAACCATTCCAAAAAGGAAAAAGAAAAAAATTACCCTAAGGGAAATTAGTGTTTTTTCGAACAGAAAATAATTCAGAATATTTAAGATAAACACGGAAAGAAACAACTTATCAAGCAAAGTGAATGTTCTTTTTTTGAACTGCATAACCAAAAGGGATTCTTTTTTTAACAGAACAAATATATTAAATTCTATTAAGAATAGTTCATTCACAACAACGAAACAACTATATAAAAAAAGCTTTTATATTTTATTTCAAAAATAATTTAGAAATTTCAAAGATTTAAAATTTCTTATTATGAATATATTATATATATTTGAAGAATAACTGAAGTTATCAGACCAACCAAAAATTCTAATTATTTGAAATAAGGAAATTAACAAATGAACAAAATTATTATATGGTGATCGTCTTATTCTTCAGCTTTATTATTTTTTTCTCAAGTGCTGCTATCTATGCCAATTGGTATATCACAGGAGATTATCGAATGATGCATTATTTATACCGCATATGGATTTCTGCTTTAGCATTAATATCCATTTATCTCATGTATATTTATCCGTTTTTTAATTTTATTCATTAAGGGCTTTTATTCAACCCTCTTTTGTTTTAAGGATTTGAAGTCTGTCAATTCAATTCCTAAATGATGGATTTTGGTTTTAATCCTAGAATCTAGCAAGATTTTGGTTACCTCACTCCTATCTTCACGAACATTTCTATAACCTTCATGGCCTACATTTTCCATTTCACTGACATCAAGGCCAGGATGTTCCACAAACAAGTATACTTTATCTTCCTTTAATTCATCAAGCGCCTTCAAAAAAGCTTGAATTTTTTCTTCTACATTAGCTTTGCTTTTCAGGTCTAAATCTGGGAACATTAAGAATTCATAATCCATATCCTGAGGTAGATTGTACTCCTTAGAAAGCCTGATCAACATTTCCTTAACCTCCTTATCCCAATTACCACAACCCATATGTGTGGATATATGTGAAATTCGCGGTAACAATTTCTTCGCCATTTCAATTTGGGCCCTGAACTCTGCTTCAATATCCGCCAATTTCCATTGGTGCTCCTGAATGGATGCCATCGGTACCTTTTTATTTGGGTAGATGAAAGAGAAAAAATTGCCATAATCATCAACCAAACTTTTCGCCGATGTCAAAGGTCGCCATTTACAATTCTCCCATTCACTGGTAATCATCAAATGCACTCCAACATCTAAATTTGGATTTTCCTTTAACATCTTCACAGCCTCAGGTGCCCAGGGACAATTTACCATCAGTTCTACTGAAGTTGTTATGCCTTTTTGATAGGTTTCAATAATGGCAAGATTTGTCGCATTAAACGAACCGATATCATCGGATCTGATGATGAGTTTTGGAGCTTTTTGACCAAACAATGGAGCAAATACCGAAGTAAGCAAAATTAAGGCAATCAATTTTCGGAATAAGGGGTTTTTGGACATAATCAGTGCTGTATTAGGAAATGGTTATTGATTTATAAACCAAGAGCTTAAGGCTTGGATGTAATAAATTTAAAAAAATATGCTAAGAAGTGGAAGTAATAAAACCAACATTATCTGAATAAAAAAACAAAGCAATTTCTTTTATCGAACTGTTATTCACCAACTTACTCAACGCAATATTGAAATAGTAATATATTTATGAAATATACTGTAACATTTTTTTCAAAATCATATCTAAAGGAAAACAAAAACAATTAGTTATGAACTTGAAAAACATTTTACTAGCCGCTATCGCCTTTGTAGCATTGGTATCAACAGCAGACGCTCAAACCAAAGAAAATAGTTTCCAAATAGAAAAGATTGGAAATGGAAAGGAAAACATCCTATTTATCCCGGGTTTTGCATCATCTGGAGAGGTTTGGAAAGAAACGATTGATGCCCTTGGGAATGATTACACTTATTATGTATTAACCATGGCAGGCTTTGCTTCTGTGCCTGCGCAAACAGACCCAAGCTTTAAAGGTTGGCGAAATGATATTATTGAATATATTAAAAGCGAAAAAATTCTAAATCCAATTATCATCGGTCATAGTATGGGCGGAGTGATGGCCATGGACATTGCAGCTACAGAACCGACTTTAATCAACAAGATTGTGGTAGTTGATGCGGTTCCTTGCTTGGCTGCATTGAGTGACCCAAATTATAAATCAAAACCTAATATTGATTGTTCTGCAATTGTCAATCAGATGAATTCAATTACTGATGAACAGTTTAAAGCAATGCAAAAACAAGTAATGACAGGTATGGTTCAAGATACAAGTAAACAACAAATAATTTTGGATTGGACCATGAAATCTGACCGATCAACATTTGGAAAGATGTTTTGCGATTTCAGCAACACCGATTTGAGGGAAGAGATAAAATCGATTCAATGTCCTACCTTGATTTTGCTTGAAAGTAGCTTCAAACAAATCAAACCCGCAATAGAGCAACAATATGTCAACTTGAGATCTGCTGATTTTAGGTATGCTGAGAACAGTTTACACTTTATCATGTATGATGCTAAAGATTGGTATTTACAACAAGTTCAAAACTTTCTAAAGTAATGGATTTCAACAAATTATACGAGGAATATTGGGACAAAATCTATCGATTGTGCATGGGTTACATCAATGACCAAGACCAAGCAAAGGATTTAGCCCAAGAAACTTTTATTACAGTTTGGAAAAAGCTTTCAACGTTTAGGAATGAGGCCAGTATAGGAACCTGGATATTCAGGATAGCAACCAATACCTGTTTAAGCCAGATCAAGAAAAACGAAAAAATTTCGAAGGTGGAAACATTCCTTCCTGAGGAGGACAATGCGGATCATGAATTGGATGAAGAGATAAAATTATTATATCAATTCATTTCTGAACTTCCGGAGTTGGATAGAATCATTATTTCTTTGGAATTGGAAGGGATCAAACAACAGGAGATATCAAAAATTGTTGGATTATCTGACAGCAATATTAGGGTCAAAATCCATAGGATAAAAGAAAGATTAAATATAAAATTTAAAAATCATGGAAAATAACGAGTTAAATCTATCTCACATTTGGAAGAAGCAACCCGCTATCTCTCCAGATTTAAGAGAACTAAAACAACGCCTTTCAAAATATAGAAAGAATTCTCTGAAGAAGAAATGGACCTCAAATATCACATTGGGTCTAACCGTTATCTTTATTCTTTCAATCTGGTTTTTATATGATGCTAGCACTATTTATCCAAAAATTGGAATGTCATTTATTATTCTGGCGATTTCCCTTTCCTTAATAAAGTTCAATCTATTTTATAAATCCATTTTTGAGTTAAACAAAGATCAGGACAATAAGGCTTATTTAAATTCCTTACTTAATATCCAGGAGAAACAAAGGAATATAGAAAGCCGTTTTATGAATGTTTATTTTTCACTGCTTATCATTGGTATCTTGATTTACCTTTATGAATTCTGTTTAAGGATGAGCTACGGAATGGCTATTATTACTTATGCCTTAACCTTGGGTTGGCTATTATTTGTTTGGCTCTATTTAAAACCACGGATCGTAAAAAAGCAAAATAGAGAATTACAGGGATACATCGATTCCATTCATAAAATCATAGAATCAGAAAATGATTAACAAAAAAAGCCCTATAAATATTCTATAGGGCTTTTTCTGTATTGTTCATTTTATTTTCTTCCAAATAGTCTTGAGAAGAAACCTCTTTTCTGTTGGGCTGAATAACCATAGCCATAACCGTAGCCATAACCACCATATCCATATCCACCATAACCATAAGGGTTATTTCCGAATTTCACCCCATTTAATAGGATGGCCATATTGGTCAATGCTGAAGAATCATAGATTTTCTGAACATCAGGCAATTGTCTTCTATCCATCTTACCAGCACGAACAACGAATATGGTCACATCGGTAATCCTATTCACGATATCAGCGTCTGCAACGATTCCCAATGGAACATTATCAACGATAATATAGTCATAACGTTCTTTTAGTTCAGCGATCAATTGATCCAAACGCTCACTTAATAATAGCTCAACTGGATTCGGCGCTATCACACCAATCGGAACGATGTCTATCTCGGCATCTGTTCTATCTTTATAGATGATTTCATCTACCGTAACAGAACTATCAGAAAGGTAATGCGTAACACCAATTGGCATAGGGAATTTTGTGATGTTACTTAAAGTACCCTTTCTAAGGTCTAAGTCGATTAAAACGACTTTCTTTTTCAAGAAGGTCATGCTCACTCCTAAATTAATAACGGAGAAGGTTTTACCGGCACCTACATTGAATGAAGTAAATGTTACGACCTTTTGTTTTTTATCACCAGAAGACATAAAGCTTAGGTTCGTTCTGAAAATCCTGAATGCTTCTGTCACCTCATCAACGCCTTGTTCTTTGATAACGATATCACTCTTGGCATTTTTCATCTCTGTTGAGAAAGGAATCTCGGCCAAGAAAGGAACACTTACTACATCTTCAATATCCTTACGGTTTCTAACCTTGGTATTCAATAAAAGCATCAACAACAATATGGCTGCTGGAACTGCAATACCAATGGCTACACCAATGGCAACTTTTTTGAATTTGCTAGGATAGAAAGGAGCATTAGAACCCGATGCAGAGTCAATAACACGGATGTTATCATCCGTCATAGCTCTATTGATCGCGTTTTCTTCACGTTTGTTCAACAAGAAAATATAAAGCTCTTCAATTACCTTTTGCTGACGTTCAGCAGACAACATAATTCGTTGTTTTGAAGGAAGGCTTCTCGCTTTTCCGATCGCTGCATTCTCTTCTTCCCTCATGTTATTCATTCTGATCCTAAAACCAGAAATTACGTTATCAATAGCACGGGCGATATTTTGTCTTACCTGAGAAAGTGCACTGTTCAGATCTTGAACAATTGGGTTTTCTGAGCTGTTTCCACTCATCAAACGGTTTCTTCTCAATAACAACGTATTATATTCAGAGATGATGTCCTCGATATTATTATCTACCAATCCAGTGTTACTTGGAATAAGATCATCCACTCGGCTAGGATCACTTAACCTTTGGCGCATGATCTCTACCAATTTCAATTGCGTTTCTAACTCTTTACTTGAGCTTTGGTAAGTTCTAGATTCGGTCCAATAAGCCTCACCTGCAGATTTAACATCCAACCCTTGGTTTTGGGTTTTCATGCCTTCCAAGCTAGATTCCACTGAACTTAGTTCCTTTTCAATGATTACAATCCTGTCATTGATGAAATCAGCCGTATTATTAGCGACTGTCTTTTTATCTTCAATGGTCATTTGATTGTACACCTCAATCAACTTAGTGATCATGTCTTCTGCACGCAATGGAGAAGTATCTTCCATAGTCATCTGAAGGATTTCTACATCTTCCATTTGAACGATATTAAGATTTCCCAAAAAGTAACCTACCATAGATTCGATAGGGCTTTTGGTAATCGTAATATCCTCAGAAAGATTTACACGATATGCTTTATCAGAATTGGCTGAAATGATTACATTTCCAACTGGTGTTTTGGCTTCTGAATTAAGTTTTACTGTTACTGTTTTATCTGGGTCAGAGTTTGAAAATGAAGATAGTTCAACCTGATTGTTTCCTTTATATTTCAGATTAAATGAAAACCCAGCATGTGGAGGAACATTTGTAAAACGAACAATAAACGGTGAAGTTTTATAGAGTTCCACTGACCTCAGTCCATCTTTCCTAGAATAGCTTACATCCGCATTCAAGAGACTAATGGTATTACGCATTAACTCTTGCGATCTAAGCTGAAGGATTTCAGAGTTAACATTTACAAAATTGTAAAAGTTATTAGGTCTGGTGATCCTAGAGGCACTCATGGAGTTCGTGGCTGTCTTTATCATTACAGTTTGATCCTTTTTATATAAAAATGGAGTCTTACTGTATTGGTAATAAAAATATCCACCAAAGATCAATATCGATAACAAGAACCATTTCCAGTTCCCCAAAAGATATCGCAAGATATCTAATACATAAAGAGATTGATCTTGTTTACCTTTTCCTTGAAAAGGCTTATTTATTGAATGATTAACCATTAATTTGTTAGTTTCTATTAAATAATGCTATAAGGCTCACACCAAGGGTCAACATACCGGTAGCAAAACCAATGTATCTCCATGTTAAGTCTTCTCTAGGAGTAGGAACGGCAGATCTAGGTTTTACATAGACGATATCATTTTGTTTCAAATAATAAACTGGAGAGTCGAATAGATTAACATCTTCAATATTACTTGTATACATTTTTCTGTAGCCGTTTTCTTCTCTGATGACCGTAATGGCTTCGGTTAAAGCATTTGTGGTTAGACCACCGCTACGAGTAATTGCTTCTAGAATAGAAATCTGACCATCAGGAACATTCAGGATACCTACAGCACCAACTTCACCCATCATCATGATTTTAATGTTCAGCAGTTCTACTCTAACTAAAGGAGAATTGATTAAATTTTCTTTAACCAACCTGTCCGTAATAAAACTCTTAAGTTCCTCGGCAGTTTTACCTTCTGCTTTGATGACACCAAGAACTGGAAAGTCGATATTTCCGTTTTTATCCACTAAATATCCTTTTTCAGTTGGAACTCCTGTAGCTGAGGTTGTAATTTCACCTTTATCACCTACATTATAAATTCCACCATCAGGGTTGAATGGTGCTGCCAATTCAGGAGTCTTTGAACTGATAATAATGCTCAATCTATCATACTTCTGAATCTTTAAGGTTGGAATCTCCTGCATAGGATATTCAGAACCTGGAACCATATTTTCAAGGTAAGTTACCTTTTTAGAAACAACGCATGAACTAAGTCCAAACAAAGTCAATGCAAACAGGCTGATAATTAATCTATTCATTTTCAAGTTTATTTACTTTTTTAATTTCATTTAAGCATAGTATAGCTGCCTCCTGGTTTGGGAGACAATTTAATTGTCCAACATTAGTTCGTTGGATAATGTTTTCAAGGATGGTAACCATGGAAGAAAAAATATTTGCATTCCATCTGATTGCGGTAAAGCTTGGCAACAGAGCCAATAGGGATTCAACACCTTTGCTTTTCCATTCCATTTGGTTTTCTTTTGCTTGTGTCAGTCTAATAATTGACATTAATTTTCGCTTTTTATTAATGTAACAAGCTGTTTTTCCACTCCAAGGAGTTCCATAAATAAATACTTCATCACCCACGATTCTTACTGCTGGGTTATCATCATTCAATAGTTGAAAACCATCATTGGTACTTATCCATAACCTACTGTGTGTACTTTTCCCAGTTCCGCTTTTTCCTAAGAAGGAAACAGCATATTCTCCATTCTCGACTACAGAGGAATGTATCAATGCTGTATTATTTGAAAGAACTCGCTGACCAAATGCAACCATAATGAGCCAGCTTAAAATATTTGAGTCATACAACTCTTGTTTTTTTATGTGAATTTTCGAGAATCGGAAGTCTTTATCACTTATCATTCTCCAAATTTCAGTGTCTTTAGCATTTCCATTTTCCACAGAGGTGACATACTTTTGTTCTGTTTCTTCAAATTTGAACCTATCGCCCCAGATAATGGAAACATCACTTAGAAGTTTGGCATTTGTGAGGTCAATGTCAGTGGGTTCCAAAACAATTTCAACGTGTACAATGGCCTCTGCGTTTTGATCAAATGGAACCTCAAAATCAATAAATGAAGATAAACTACTTTGAATATCAATTGAATCATCATATACGATCCTAATCAAATTCTCAGCAACTAAATAGTCCACTGTTTTCATTATTTCCTTCAAAAAATTTTTTATTACTGCATATAAACCGATTGACTACATTTTTCGGCCAATTTTAAGTCGTGTGTTACAAAAATTACAATCTTGTTCTTCGCTGCACTCATCAATCTCTCTATTAATAGTTCTGATGTTTTATGATCTAAAGCCGATGTTACTTCATCAAATAACCAAATGCTGTTTTCCTTCATTAATGCCCTTGCCAGTGCAATACGCTGAGCCTGCCCTTCGGAAAGACCATACCCGGATTCTCCAACTACCGTATCCAAACCATCAGGAAGGTCATAAACAAATTCGGAACAACTCAGGTACAAGACTTCATATATCTTTTCAGGATTAACATTTTCAGTATCAGTCAGGATATTTTCCTTAATGGTACCTGAAAACAGTTTATCTCCTTGCGGTACATAAGCTATATTTACACGGTGATTATGATTAATTGCATATGTTTTTAGCCCTGTTTCCACATAAATTTCACCTTTGTTAGGTTGGATTACAGCTAACAACAACCTAATCAGCGTTGTTTTTCCTTTGCCACTTGAACCAATGATGGCTGTTGGCTCGCCTTTTTTCACTTTCAGGTTAAAATCATCGATCACCAAATTATCTTCATATTTAAAGCTTAAGTTTTTGATGATCAATTCATATGGGTCTTTGATAAATTCAGGGGTATATTCTTCTTCAACTTCTGTTTTATAAACCTCTTCCACCCTTTCAGCTGCTGTTCTAAATTTTATAAAAACAGGAATAAAACTCATAAGGAGCAATAATGGCCCTTGGATCCTTCCAACTAATTGAAGGAAAGCGGTCATCATTCCAAATGTAATTTCATCAGTTCTCAATTTATAAACTCCCCAGACAAAAGTCAGTAGGAAACCGATATTGATAAGTAACTTCAAAGAACTCTGTGAAATTGTTGAAAAATTCAACAATTTCAGTTTTAAATCATATATGTTAGCTTGGCTCTCTTCAACTTTCTGCCATCTGAAATTCTGAAGTCCCAAAGCTCTGAGAACCATTCTGAATCTCAGGTTTTCTTGTACCACTTTACCTAAATTTGATTCTGCTTTTTTCAAAGATCTATTGATAAATCTTAGTTTCTTGAAATAAATTTTGGTAAAAATGAACAATGGTGAAATTGCCAAAATCAATAATGCAAGCATTGGGTCCATGGACCAAAGCAATGCAAACGAAGCAAGTAATTTGATCACTGTAATCAGAAAGGAAATAAATGAGAAACCAATCATCTGCACGATTTCATTGGCGTCATTATTTATTCTTATCTGCATGTCTCCAGTGTGCCAATTCTTAATTACTTTCCATCTTGACAACATCTGGATCTTGATCAGTTTATTTTGAACTTCAATGAGCATTTTTGCTCTTGTCCTTTCATTGATCCAAGATCCCCAAGCTTTAACAATAAGTCCAAGAACGATAAATAATACGGTTAATATTAGCGCTTTATCAACGGAAGCTTTATCACCGCTTATTGCAAAATCAATTGCATGTTTCGACCATACAACAAAATATAACGAGCAGGCAATTCCAATTAACTCAAGGATGAAAAAAACTATCAGTTCATTTTTATGACCTTTTGCTTGTTCCCAAGCCCATTTTAGCTGATATGTAATTCCTGCTAACAATACCTTATATTTTGAACCTTGAATAAAATTGCATAATTGGAAACCAGATTGCTTCTGAAGGTGTTACCTTAACATATTTCAAAAAGCTTTTCCATATCCTACTTTTCTTATTCGCTCGTCCGCCATTCAAATTGATTTCTTTATCTACAAAATTTGCATTATGAAACCCAAAATTCCCTGACACCAAAATATCTTCCATCATCCAATCCGCGTCTAAATTTGCTGTCAGTTTATAAGGCAGATTAGATTCTTCTAAACCCAAATATTTAACTAACAAGAGGTGCAACATATCTATCCAATTCTTTATCCCCAATGAGGAATAAATTTCTTTTAAATTACTTGTCCTCAACTCTTGATTATAATGTGCATAAATCCTTGCAGAGTCACATAATTGACGTATTCCGATACCATAGGAAAGCAAATGCTTTAGGATATGGGAATTAGCTTGGATAATTGTTTCTAATGCAGACGGTAATTGTATTTTAGTGTTTTCAATATTTAAAGTTGTGAAGTTATTGACCTCCTCCAGTCGGATTTTCTCCAGTTTATTTTGAACGAATGGATTATGGATATCAAACATATTGCGATGATGTTCGACTTCAAATCCTTCAAAATTGTACTCGGAACTAAATCCGGGCATAGAATTGATCTCTAACCCTTTTTCGTTAATAATATTAAATGCTTTCGTATAAGTGTTTTTGTCTTCAAAAAATAGATCTATATCACCACATACCCTTCTTGCAGGATTGTCATAGCATTTTGCAAGGCCTTGACCTTTCAACAATATGCTGTTTACTTGATGTTCCTGGAACAGAGAATGTAATTTGATGATGATCTCATTCATTCTTTCATTCCTTTGCGCATGCTTTTCAACTCTCACCGCCCAGTTCAACAACAAAATTTTACTAGGTTGGTATTTTGGCTCTAATTTTTGAATACCGTCAAATACGATACATTCTACGGTTTGATTTATACTAATTTTATAGATTTCTTCCCATTCTCGGTTAGTTAAAGGAAAAAACTCTGTATCTAAATTAGCATTTTTCCACAATCCAGATTTAAGTAATAAAAAAAATATATTAATAATCCTGTTATTTAGCATTACTTTAATCTCTGATTAAACCTCCTTTTATAAAGGTCTGGATAAGCTTTTTGGCATCTTTTACCGCCACATCCTCATTCACTTCATAATTTTCCAACAAAATATCGGAAACAGTTTCTTCAGTAAATTCTTTACCTTGTAACTCTTCCCATAAAAATGCAGCAGTCTCGTTTAGTGTAAAAACTTTGGACATATCAATCATTTCCTGACCTGGGTCAATAATGATATAGTCATTTCCTAACTTCCGAAGCTGCAAATCAGTTCTCAATTTCATTTTTCAACTATTAAATTTACTTATGAGGTATCTAAATGGCCTTAAATAGTACCACAACATCCCTAACTTCTTTTTATACCAAGAATTAACATTAAGCTCTTTACGATCTCTAAAGCCGTTCATTACGATTGCTAACACATCATCTTTAAGGATGAATTCCTTTTGATAGAGATTTCCATCGCCTGCAAGGACTAGTTTACCATCTTTAATTCCAACGAATCGATGTAAAACAATTTTTCCTTCATGTTTGGCTAAAAGAATGTCACCTATATTAACATTATTATTAATGGGTTGTTTGATTGTAACTTGATCTGCATGCCTTAAAAAGGGCAACATACTGTTTCCTGAAACATTAAATTTCACGGTTTTTCCAAGGTTAAGATCTTCTTGGATTAAATTGAAAAATAATTGATTAGGAACCTTATGGCTCTTTGCATTCATGTTTTCGTCCATTAATCAATATTTTTTAGGTTAAATAATGATAATTTAGCAAGAAAGAATAAGAACAACGAAAGAATCGCAAGAAAATTTGTTGAACGTCAATAAAAATCATCTTCTACGATTTTGCGCTAAATTAGGTATTGGCAATATTAGGCTAAAATCTTATTATATATTTGTAAACATTTATCTACCATTTTTTGTCGCGTAAAATGCTCAAAATAGCGTTTTCTCGCTCCATCCGATAGATTTTTGTAGACATCTTCGTTGGTCAGGATTGTAGTGAATGAATCCGCTAAAGAACGTTCATCTTCTATTTCTACGGTCAATCCCGAAACACCATTTTGATTTACCCAGCTTACGCCAGATTCAGGGATTCTGGTTGAAACAATAGGTTTTCCATATCCCATTGCCTCGATTTGAACAATAGCAAATGCTTCAGTCTTTAATATGGAGCTTAAACAAAACAAATCACAGGCTTGATAATATCCAACCACTTCTTCATCAGTCATAAATCCTAGTAATTTCACCTTGGATCCTAATCCATTTTCAGAGATCAAAGCATCTAATTCTTCCTTCAGTGGTCCTTTGCCACCGATTACAATTTGATAACTATCGTCCAGGAATTTGGCAGATTTTATTAGGTACTCATAGCCTTTGTATTCAACCAGCCGACCCAATGAAAAAATTATCTTCTTATTCGGATATTCCCTTTTAATATCTTCAAGCAATGGAGATATTTCAGGATCAACATCCACACCAATGGGAATAAAATCCACTTTTGATTGAACCTGCTTTAGAAACTTGGACTGCTCAACGTAAATTGGGGTGGTTCCTACAATTATATCAGCTCTCCTGATCAACCAATCCTGAAAGGGCTTGTACAGCCTCAATAAAGTCTTCTGCTTTAGGATATCACTATGCCAATGGAGAACAACCTTGCCTTTATAATTCGATAAAAACAAAGCCAAAGTTGCCATGGGATCAGGGTGATGTACATGAATGACATCATAGTTCCTACATATCTTGCGGAGTTTGCTGATCATTTTAGGGGCTAATTTGGTCGCTGCAGCATTAATTTGAGTCGGAACGACAAATAGTGTTGCAAACTTATTTAGATGTATTGTAGCCTCTGGATGATCTTCTGTGGAAGCACAAAGCATATCGCAATGAACACCTTGATTTGATAAACCAAGCATCAAATCGTATTCAACCTTTTCAACACCGCCTCGGATCGGATAAAACTTACCTAATTGTAGAACTTTCATATGATAAACTGTACGTCGGTTATTTTAGTAAAATATTAAATAATTCATCCCAATTGTCAGCTTTTGGTTCATCAAGTGGAACAACCGGTTTTGGTTTTAGTGAAGAATAATCTCCTTTTATTAATTGAGCCATTAAATCAGCCAATTCCTTTGGTTTATCCGGATTAAAAAAGGCCGTCAATTTACTTCCTTCTGCGGTTTCATGTGCATAAGGTAAATCAGCCAAAAGCATAGGTCTATCATATTTCTTAAATTCTGAAATTGGCAGGCCCCAAGATTCAACTTTTGAAGGATAGATAAGACAGTCGGTCATTCCATAGAGTTCAAGCAATTTCGCTTTTGGAATAAAACCTAAAAACTCAATATTATTTACACTTCCCCATTTATTTTTCAGCCAATTGGCATATTTATTCTCATTACCTTTTACAGTGATAGTAGCCTTAAAATTATTTAAACCATAATCTGACTTTAATATTCTCGCTGCTTCACAGATAACTTCAAAATTCTTATGACTATTTGGAGAACCTGCAAATAAAAAGTTATAATTGGAATTTCGCTCTTGATCAATGACCTCCACTGCATTGTCAACAATTTTCGGTCTAGTGACAATAATTTTTTTAGGATCAATATGAAACATTTTGCTTAGCCCTCTCCTAAACCATTCTTGCTGAACAACTAAATACTCATTTTTATGGATATTGGTCTTATAGATAAGTTTGGTGAAGATTGCGAACATGGCAATTTTAGGGGCAAAAAACAAATCGTGCATTTTCCATTTGTAGAAGGAAAATGAATTATGACAGTATACCGCTCTCCTATTGGCAATTACGGAAGGGCTCGTATCATGTAAAGCAAACCATAATTCAACCGGACCTATTTCTTTGGAAATCTTTTTTAAAGAGACATATTCATACCAAAGCCTATTAACCCATCTTTTCTTTGGCCATTGTGTCTCTATATATTCAATGTTGGGAAAATCAGTTAATTCTCTTTTATATACAATAGCTACAACACGGTAACCATTCTTCACTGCATAGTCTGACAAAAACCTCAAGCAATCCTGAAGGATAGCCAAAGTACCGGCTTCAACTAAATTTACGGCAGATATTACAATAGTTTTCATTGGCGTCTATTCAAGGCATCATTAAACAATTGAATCCATTTTTTCATAACTGCTGCTTCTGAAAAATCTCCAGACATTTCAAATGCATGCTGTCCCATCGTATCTCTTAATTCTGGATCACGTATCAACTCTAATATTTTATTTGCCATACCTGCTTTATCCTCTTCTTCTAACAAGTATCCGTTTTTACCATCCTGGATAATGTCACGTGGCCCACATTTGCATGCATATGATATCATAGGCAATCCGGACGCCTGCCCCTCTAGCAAGGCCATTGGTAAACCTTCATACCTTGAAGTCATGGCTATCATTGAGCTATCCAAGTATTGTTGGTCTATATTTCTTACTGGTTCTTGAAGAATTAAAGTCTTTTCGAGTCCCAGCTTATTGATTTGATTCTGTAAGTTTTCCTTTTCTGGTCCTTTTCCAAAGATATTCAGCTTCCAATCTGGCTCTTGTTGATGAACTATTTTCCAAACATCCACTAGATCCTCAAATCTTTTTTGATAATCATAGCGTCCGACAGCAATAACATGTTTCGAAGTTAAATTACTACGTTGCGAAACTGGAAAGCTATTGGCATTTGGGATTACAATGATATTTGGAAGATCGCCCCAATAGGATTTATCTTCTTCTGTAAGGACGACGAATTTATCATATTTCTGAACGGTCTTTAGGTCTTTTTTACTTCTATAGCTATCAATAATCTTCCAAATTCCTTTCCGACCATATTGCAATCTTTTAAATCTTGAAAAATGTATTTCAACAATCTTCTTACTTCCATCTTTTATCTCAGGCAATAGGTCTACTTCATGATCGAACAGGGAAACACAGATTTCAGGTTGAATTGCTAACAGTTGTTCTGTTAGCAATTTTTTATGCAATGCCTGTTTTTTGGGGTAATCAAAAAGCTTTTTAAGAAGACCAGAACTATTATTTTCTGTATAATTTATGCCTAAATCTATTTGCTTTATTGATTCATCCAAATCAAAATAAGGTTTTCGATTTTTCTGATCAGTAGTAATGATGCTGATATCGTGTCCAAGTTTAGCAAGATAATTGGTTTTATTAGCCAATACTCGCTCCATACCTCCTGAGTTAAATGTACCTAGGATGCAATAAACTATCTTCATAAACTTCTTCTTTTTCAGCTATATCTTCTGTAACCTTTAACGAATCGATGCAATAAAAAACTGCGTATATAAAAAAGATATCAGTTGCAACCTTAAACCAGATAACGAAGGTTAAAACCAATAAAATCAAGAAAAACATCCAATAATCAGGGTGTCTTTTCATAAAAACCAATGCATTTACCACAAACAAAAGGGCGAATACAGAAAAACCAATTAAGCCAGAGTAAAGGATAAAACGACAATAGCCAATATCCGTACTGAATACGAAGTTGTCAAACAATCCAGTACCGATTAACCAAGTTTTCTGATCCTCTGGCCATACCCACATTTCCCTATTCAACTTATCTGTTGAGTCTGTTCTCCATTCACCTTTTTCAACGTAATTGAAGAAACCCTCAAAAGCAAAACGCATTTGATCATAAAACTCTGCGTTGGTATTGTATAGGTAAATGGATACTCCAATGGCTACAACCAGAAATAGTCCGAACAAAAGACTTAATTTTCCAGAATACTTCTTTACAGCTTGTCTAAAAACGGATGAACCAAATACTAAATAGCCTAAGGATGCCCCCAATCCTAAAATGGTCGTTCTAGAAATGGCATTTCCAATAATTGCAATAAAGAAAAAGGCGATTAACAATAAACTAATTGACCAAGTATTGTTCCTAACTTTTTCATCATTATTTAGGGTTGCAGTAATCATTAATAAAACGATGGTAAACCTAACACCAGCGGGGTCTAATGCTGCACCAATCCCATAAAGTCTTCCGACCTCTTCAAAGAATTCCTGGCCTTGAGACACATAACTATCTACGAAAAGCTTGACACTTGGGATATTATCAATCATAAGTGCTGCTATACATTGAAAGACACAAACCGCTGTGGCATAAAAAGTTATTAACTTAAAATCAACTTTCCCATGGACAGATTTAATCATAGTACAGATAGCATAAGCGCCAAAGTACCAAACAGCAAAACTTAGTATATAAGAAGCATAGGCGTAATCGGTAGTTTTATTTATGTCGGTAGAATAGAAGCAGATGAATGAAAACAACAAAGCTAATATGACTGAAACTAAAAACCCTTTTGAAATTTTAATTTCTTTTTCCATTAACCAATTCATCCCAGCAAACATAACACCTAGCAATGCTAGGATCATTTTGGTGTTTAGGCTAGGTAGAAAAGTGAAAGAGATCGGAAAGAGATAAAAACTCACCGAAGCTCCTAGAATAATATAAAGCAACAATCGAATCATATAGTACAATGATTATTTATACAATACTCCATAAACCATTCTCAAAACAACTCTATTATAAAGTTTAATCAGCCAAAATTGTTTTTTGACTGCAGCTAATTGTAAAAGTCTTGTTCTCATAGGAAGGGCTGTGTTTTCCATCACATACGGATTTGCCTCTGGAAACCAGCTTAGCCACTTTTCATATTGAGAGATTTTTTCAGAAATTAATAATGGTAGTTTTATATTTAATTTTAAATAATATATTAAGTTACCTAACTTATCTGATAATTCACTGTTTTTTAAATAGTTTTCAACGTCTTCTACGTTTGCTGACACTTGTTCAATATGACTATCGGAATAGGTTTTTGTCAATGAAGCGGTATTACTTTGTCCATAGTGATAAAAATGACGATCTAAATAAGCTACATTTTTCGCACTACAGAACAATTTAATCGCTACCATCAGATCCTCCCCCATATTTTTACCTTCAATGAATCGAATATTGTGATCAACAAATAATTTTGTCTTGAACAAAAACAGCCATAGGTTCCACCTCATCGTTCCCCTCATCATCTTTTCAATTGCCTCCATCGGTGATTCAAAATTTGGCTGATTCATCTTTCTTTCATTTTTCTCAAAAGTCAGATACCAACTAAATCCCAAAATATCGAGATTCTCTTTTTCAGCCTTTTCAGCTGACAACTCCAAGGCATCATGGTCAATTGCATCATCTGCATCAACAAAATAAATATACTCCCCTTTTACAGCATCCAACCCCGTGTTTCTAGCAGCTGCAACACCCCTATTCACCTCATGGATAATGATTTCTACATCAAACTGTGATTGGTCTCTAAACTTTTCCAACACCTGTAAGCTTTTATCCGTGCTACAATCATTGATGAAAATTATCTGTAAATTTTTGTAAGTCTGGGATGATAAAGAATCCAAACATATATGCAAAGTTTTCTCTGCATTATAAACAGGAACAATTATCGAAATTAGTGGCTTTCTATTCATTTTCAAGTCCCCACAAAACTAAGCTTTATTTGTCTGAACATACTGTAGAATTTTATCTACAACATTGATACTCTTTGAATTAAACTTCCGTGCAAACAATTTATCTGAGTGTATTAAATACTCAAAATCAGCATCTTCCCAATCTCTGATCACATTATTTTCCCATCGAATCTCTCGCATACAGCCTCTTCCCTCATCCTTGTAATCATAAACTTTATTTTTGTATACGGAATTCCAACAAATCGTTTGAACTACAATTTCATCACAGCAAAAACTGTTTTGATATATTCGCAAAATCTTATTTTTATCCTTTAATATTAGTTTAACCAAGCCATCAGAAATACTTAACCATTGCGTCCCTTTCTTGAATTCAATACTTTTATTCCTTTTATAACCAATAAGTTCCTGAACTCGAATTAAACTTGCTCTTACAATTCTTTTCAGTTGATTGGAAACTCCTTCATTCGTTCTAAAAGAACTTGAAAACAAATGGGTCCTTCTTACCTTCCTATCAATTTCTTTACTTATGTCCCCAGTATAAAAACCAATAAACTCCTTTCCTTGGTTGGAGTTAAAAAATTGATGAATGAAATCTTGGGACTTTATTGGCATATCTACCCCTGATAATAAGTGGTAATATTGATAGGACTTGTTTTTTGAGGCTGCCTCGAAAAGATTCAGTTCAGCTTCCACTACAGTTACATCTCCCCATTTAACATCTACGCGGTTTTCCAGAATAAATAATTTCGAAAATTTTACCGCTAAGGTCGGTAACTCTTTAACTTTTGCGTCGAAGTGGATATAGATATCATTTCTCACATCATCAAGTGATTCAATAAGTCTGTTTAAAACCTCAAACTCATTATGAGCTAATATCAGGTATGCATGTTTCATAATTAGGATTTAATTCTATCCAATATCTTTTCAACTATTCCAAAATGTGATGAGCTAAATTTCCTTGCAAATAAGCAATTAGATTCAATTAAAGACCCAAGATCTTCTTGAGAAAAAATTGTTGAATTTGCATTACCAACTTTATGCATCAATACCCTATCAGAATACATAATGTTCCAATTTTTTCCAGAATAGACAAGTTCAGTAGGTACGAAAAGCTCATCTCCGCACATGGTATATTTATATTTTTTTAATATTGTTTTCTTTCTAGACAAAAGGAATTTTACGGCGTCATCAGTAATACTAACCCAGTTTGAAGCCTTAATAAAGGTGCGATCTTTATTCACATATACCCCAAGTAGATCCTGCACCTTGATTCCTACCCTCCATAACCTTTGAGACATCAATCTGGAGTTAAAGCTCTTCATAAATAAATTCATACGATTCCCTTTTCTTTCAAGTTCTTCAGGACTCGAGGGCATCGGAACGAATACTTGGGAAATGGGTATGGATGAGAAATATTCATGAAAGGTATCTTGTTTGACCAATGGGAGATGGACGCCGGAAATCATGTGATAATAGGCATAAGGACCGTTTTGATTTGCCAATTCAAAAAGGGCAAATTCTGCTTCAATCTGGCTGATATCTCCCCACCTAACATCTATCCTGCTTGAATTATCTACAAAAAACAGATTCGAATATTTACTTTTTATTGCAGGTAAATCGTTCACTTTCTTATCAATATGGATGAAGATATCATTTCGACTATCGTCTAGAAGATCGACCAGAATTGATAGTATATCAAATTCATTATGAGCTATAATCAGGAATGCGTGTTTCATAATTTATTCGAGTTTTGTAAAAATGCATTCATTTTCTTCATACCATCAGCATCAAAATAGGACATTTTATGAGTTGATGTAAAATTCAAAGCCTCCCCATATTCCATTAATCCTTCTAACCCATTGAATTTAGTCTGAAGGATATGAGGATATACATCACTGACCACTTGACACTGCTTGTCCTTTAATTCCCCTTCTACAAGTTCATTATATAAAATTTGAAAGAAGAAATAATCTATAATTTCATTTTGCGTTCGCCAATAATATAATATCAACTCCAACATATCTGTTATCAAGTCATTGCCTTTCTCAGCATAGATAATGCTGTTTAATACCTTGACTTTAAATTCTTTGTCCCATCCCCAATAAAAGGCATAACTGTTCTCCCAAAAACTCTTTTTTTGCTCCTTATTATCCCTTTGATACATAAAGTAAGGCAAGGATTTAAATTTTTCATCTAATGGAGCTGTCAATAAAATCGTAGCATCCAGCCACACGCCTCCATAAAGACTGAGTAATGAAAGTCGAAGTAGATCAGAAAAAAAAGTTCTCTTAAAAATACCCTTTTCTAATTTTTCAATGACATATTCTGGAAGATCCACATAATCCTTATAATTTGAGTCGTCAATTCGAATTACTAAATAATCGGCTTTATATTGATCTACTGATTCAAAACAATGTTTCACAACCTCAGGAAGAGAAGCATCGCTACAGCCCTGACCCCAATACTGCCAAATAATCCTATCGGTTTGAAATTCTTTTTTAGGTTTTAAATTTTCAAGAACAATTTGACCAGAATAATATTGATCGATTACAGGATGCCAAAAACTAGCAACTTCCTTATGCTTCTTGATAATCTTGGTTTTTCTTATGAATGACCAGATTTGACTAATTATGGGTAAATTTTTTATACTTCCTAGCACCTTTCAATAAATTAGAGAATTGAAAAAAATTATTAGAAATCAAATATTTTTAATTTTTCGAATTAACGCAATTGAACCTAAACTAACTTTTCCTAATATTGGCATTAGCAGTAACTTCGCTAATGATTGAAGTTTCATATTTGGATTCCATTTTTCTTTATATTCTTGAGGTAAGTCAAAATAATATTTCCACCAAACTTCAAATTTTATGGTCAACTCATTCCATGGTTTTCCACCTGTATAATGTATTGTTCCAGTATTTTGAATTTGATTCCAATCAGTCTCCGTATATTTTTTCAGAAAATCAGGCTTGAATTGAGGAAGGAAAAAGGTACGAATTCCATTATATACTGGCGATAGGCCCAATACTTTCCCTTTACAATAAATATTGAGTACATCCTGGTCTGGGAATTGTAAATAAGGAACCTTCAGACCATCAATAAACTTTTTCGACATATTGTCTTGGCGCATTAACTCCAAATTCATCAGCAAAAAACCAGAATTAAAGTAGAAACCGGGTTCACAGCCAATTTCTTCTAAATACGGTATCTGTGATTCCAATGCAGCTTCATAAACGGCAGCTAGGTAGTTACCGTTTAAGTCCATAGATTCATATAATTCACCGAGATCCTTTTGAATGATAACATCGCAATCGGTATAAATTACACGATCATATTGTTTTAGAAGTTCGGGTAATAACAATCGAAATGAGGCAGCAATGGTATATCGCTCATCTACATAAACGCCTTCTAATGCCCCGTCAAGGTTTAGAAACGTGAATTTCATCCGTTGTGGATTTAACTTCGCTAATAAGCCCTGCAGATCCTCAGGAAGGTCTTTTGTTAATAAACAGATTACTTCAAATTGATATTTTGGATTTGAATTTTTTAAAATGGAAGACAAACAGGTTACTGCAGGAATAAAATAATTCTCAGTAAATGCGACTACTATTGGAACCGAAACACGCATAAAAAATATAAATTATTAGGACTTTCCTCTTAACTAACGTAGTAGTTTGTCCTTAAAAAATCTAAAGTACATAATCATTTTATCCTTTCTACTTAATAATTCACAATTCTCTATACATCTTGCTTTATTTATAGGTAAATTCTTAACAGCTACATTATAATAATCATAAACACATTTTTGATAAAGGGTGTCCCATTGGATTTTCTGCAAACACAGCTTCTCAATTTCATCCTTTGGCTGATGATAATCAATTGCTCGCATCATGGTATAAAGATGAGTAATTGCCTTTATTTTGTGTTCATATTTCGTTTTATCACTTGAAAGATGGATATCTGAGACCCTAAAATCAAATAATAATTGACTTGTATTAGCTATTCCATTTCTAGCCAGTTTCACTGTACTAATAGTATCAGTTCCAAAGGCAAAAGGCAAACTGTCAAACCTTTCTTTTTGGATCACTTTAGTCTTAAACATGTAATTTCCAATACATACAAACGGAATGCCTTTTACCCAGTCATAGACATATTCCATCTGGCTACACTTTTCGGCCAAGATTCCATCGATTTCCAATAGGTCACCAGCATCATTTATTACAGAGACCCTAGCGCGTAAAATATCAACCTCTGGATATTTCTTAATCAACTCTATGCAATTTGCGGTAAATTCAGGATGATAAAGGTCATCATCTGCAGCTAAAACTAAATAATCTCCTTTAGCATAATCAATTGATTTATTCCATTGAGCTACAAGATCTTTCCCTCCAATATTTACTTCGTTTTTATAATAAGAAATTCTTGGGTCCTGATAAGTTGAAACTATTTCATATAAATTTTCTGGAGAATTATCATCTATAATTATTAACTCTATTTCTGAATAAGTTTGATCTAATATACTATCGATTGCTTGTTTAAGGAATTTCGATTTATATGCTGGAAGAACAAATGAAATTAACATACTTGATTATTTTTTAACGATTACCTTACCTGGAATTCCAACAACAGAAACACCTTCCTCAAGGATTGAATTTAACACAATTGACCCTGCTCCAATTTTTACATGATTCGATATTGTAATATCTCCTAAAACTTGGCAACCTTGACCAAAATCCACAAAATCTCCAATGACTGGCAAGCCATTATCATCACTTCCGGTATTACCAATACAACAATTCCCATGAATGGTACAGTTTTCCCCTATCCTTGCTTTTGGGTTGATAATTATGGAACCATAATGTGCCAAGTGCAATCCTAACCCGAAACAACCGGCAGGAATAAAAAACCCAAGCTTTGATCCTAGTTTATTTTTCTTTCTCGTATAATAAAACTTCAACAATTTATTAGGTTGCAAAAAAGTATAATATTCTTCAGATCTTAAGGCAACTACAAATGACCTCAAAAGATATCTTTCAGAACAAAGAATCCAATCAATAATATTTTCCCTAGAAAATCTTGCTGGATAATACATTCTGTCCCCTTTTATATATTGGCTCTTTGTGTAGTTTTTATATTTATTCAACATGAATATTATGATGCTACGTTCGATTTATTATTTAGAATTTGGCCTATTATACTCTCTCTTTTTATCAAATTGACCTTTGAATAAAATTCAACTAACTCTCTATCTTTTGATGTCAATTTCAAAACAGGAAAATTATTAATGTTCATTTTTTGCCTACATAGGACATAATTAATCCTGTTAAAATCCCAATCACAATTCTCCTGGATAAAAAATGCACTGTCCTCACATTTTTTCAAATACATATTTACATCCTTCAATTCTCGGCTAGCAATCTGCTCACACATATTTAACATGAGATAAGCTGGATTTGACAAGTCTTGTGATATCAATTTATAATCCGCTCTTGATTTTAATACTTCAAAAAATCCTTTACTACCATATTTTATTATTGGGGAAAACATTTCCAGCCAACGGTTAATAAAATAATTGTTCGGCCCTGTTGCTAAAAACCAAGTTTCTACAATGGGAAATTCTTTACAAACAGTACTTTTCTCACGGTAATAACCGATCAAATCATAATGGCTTGAATTACTCATCTCTTCTATCCAATCCAATTTATCTACCAGAATAGTAGTCGCATCTAACCAAATACCACCATTTGTAGATAGTAATTTCAACCGGATATAATCTGCTTTGTGGGCAGCCAACATGTCTTTATGAAAATCAACTTTTGGAATGAAATCAAAGAGATTGGTTTCATTCAACACCGTAAATTCATAGGTAGGGTTTTTCCTTTTGTTGTTTTCAATTATTGCCTTTATCAAATCAGGAACCTGTAAAGAATCCCAATAGATCCATACTTTTTTAGGTATTTTGACAGAGGAAATAGCATTCTTTTTAAGCAATGAAATATTACTTTCTAAATGATGTGTTCCATTTTTAATGAAACTGTTCTTTAGAAAATTAACTCCAAAACTTTTAATAAAATTAACTAATTCCTTTTCAATCATAAAACATGTTTGTTATTTATTCAAAAACAATATTTATTAAGATTTTCAATTCAATAACTGACCGATAAAACTTCTTTTATTAATCAACCTCAACTCCTCCAAACTACTTAAAAGAGACCTATCCCCCGACGTCAACTTAATGAGTTTATAGTTTGATTGACTTGCGTCCAAACGAGTTAGGGCATAAGAAATTACATTAGAATTCCATTCATAGTGATTTTGTAAAAAAAATGCATTTGCCTCTGCTTTACGTAGATATAAATTATATCCAAGTGTGTTTCTTTGAGCAATTTGACATGCCAGGTAAACCAATAAATATGATGGAGGCTCAATATTCTTTTGGATAATGGCGTAATCCTCCCTCTCCTGCAGCATCTTAAAGTACTGGGGACTCCCCATATCCCTTAATGGACTAAGTACATCCAGCCAATCTTTTATAAATTTATTGCCAACCTGAGAGGCTAAAAACCAAGTTTCAATTACCGGAAAGTTGTTATCATAGGTATTTACCGATCTATAATAACCAATGACATCATATTTGTTTCTTAATGGCTCCTGGTATATCCAGTTTAAACTTTCTTGTAAGATGATAGTAGCATCCATCCATACACCTCCATACCGAAACAACAATTCTAATCTCATTAAATCGGTCTTATTTGGTATAGGAACTTCCGCATGGCAATAAAAATCAGGCAGATAATTTTTAATAGTATGACTAGATAGAACCTTTACTTCAAAATCGGGATTAAGTTTAATTATTTTTTCTACTGACCCTTTTACAATTTGCGGCAACTCATCTTCTTCCCAATAGATCCAGATTAATTTCGGAATATCATCTCTTCTCTCCTGAGATTGGCATATTTCAATTACCGCTTCCTCATTGGAGAATAGCGGGAGATTGAAAATCCTCCTGCTATATCCAGCAGCAAGGCATCGCAGAACCTTTGGATATTTTGAGAGATTAAGCGGCATAAAGTTCAAGGTTTGAAAAGATCATTGCGATTATGGCAGCTCTTTTAAATGAAATTTTGGTAGCCAACCTTTTTATTAAATAGGCAGCATTACTAGGAGAAATCTTAACCATGATCTTGAAAAGGTCCATAAACTCTTTCCCAGACAAAGCCGATATACCTATATCCTCAGAAATCCTCTGGCTCTGAAGAACAAAATTGTTTTTAATATTATTGTCTTTTGTGTAGTTTTTTAGATTTAAAACAGCCTTCAATACATGGATGGATTGGAAATAGATAGATTTCTTCCCAAAAATAGAAATATTAGACATCCTATAAACCGCCATAAATTGCGGTAAATAGCCATATTTGCCCATTTCACCATTTAGAAACCACAATACATAATCCCCAACAAGTGAATGTTCTAAAAGATCTATAGATTTTAAGTTATTCCTACAGAGTACAGAAGGAGTATGGATAAAATTACCGTTTGATATCTCTTCAATAGTTTTTTTACAACTTTCCTCCTCTTTATTCAAGGTTTCATGCATAAAGCGACCCTCCTCATTCTCATATAGTAGAACTCTATGGTATACAAGGTTACAATCTTGATTTTCATTCAGGTAATCAACCTGCCTCTGGATTTTTTTCACATCGATCCAATAGTCATCACCTTCACAAACTGCGATAAACTCTCCTTTCGCTTGCTTAAAGGTCCAAATAAAGTTTTTAATGGAACCTTTATTAACTTCATGGTTATAATACCTAATAATAACATTAGGCGGACAGGGATTCTCTTTTATATATTTCTCGACCACCTGGTGAGTATTATCTGGTGATTTATCATTCGAAATGATTAATTCAATAACACCATTAAACTCCTGACTAACAACCCCATTGATTGCTTTTAAAATAAAATCTTCATGTCCGTATGTAGTCATTACAACTGAAACATCTACATTTCCTTGTTTATTTTCGTCCATAGTTAAATTCTCAATAGGCTTCCGTCATGAAACAAAAACCTATTATTTGATAAATAGTTACTACTTATGTTAAAATTGTTGTTTGTTTGGTGTAATTAAAGGGGATCTAAATAAATTCAAATTGATCTAACATATTATGGATTTCTTCTTTTGTATTGGACATCAGCGCATCCAAAATGGACAATCCTGGTTCAAATTCTCTGTATCCTTGTTTATATTCCTGAAGATTGATTTGATGAAAATACATATCAATATCAGCATTGAAATATTTTGTTCGATCGAAGAAACTCATACCTCCAATAGGATTAATGTAAGTGAGCTTTGCTCCTAATCTTTTACAGATATTTAATGCCCATTCATCTGAATCTTGAGGTTGATCAATTTTAATTCCCATTTCTGAAAAAATTGATATATCACGCTCCATATCCAAATACTTACATATTTCAGTAAGGACATGGCGGTTCAATGAAGTGATATTATCAAAATCTTTTGAAAATGTCTTTCTCAAAAAATCCATCACTAACTCGTAATTCGGCGCAATTTTCTTATAGATTTGAAATTGTGCTAGTATTTTCTCTTTCCAAGGTTTAGTGTTATCTAAAACACAATCTTTAATTAAGGTAGATCTTCCATTTTCTTTTTTCAATGGAACCTGGATATACAACCATCCTTCCTTTTGCTTTAAAATCCGATTTCTTTCTATCCAACCCCGTCTAATGAATTGGACGGTGTCCAAGAGAATAAACCTATCAGTATGTTTGATCAAACTGATATATCCTAAATAAGGAAAGAAATATGGCTGCATTATACCTATTTTTTTTCTAAGCATAATGAACTTGTTCTAAGATGTTACTATTATTAGCGTGTGTTTAGTGTGTGTGATTTTTTCGAGTACTATATCCCTTTTTATATCATATCACATTTGTTTTAAATTATAAATTTTATTCTAACTATTAACCTTAATAATAATTGTTGGTTTTTATTATTTTCCCTGGCACACCCACAACTGTACTGCCATCCGGAATATCTCTATTTATCACTGAACCTGCCCCTACTACCACTCTCTTTCCGATTGTGACATTTGGCAGGATGGTACAATTTGTTCCTAAGAAGCTCAATTCACCTATTTTACAATGTCCTGAAATCGCAGTTCCAGGGCATACTTCAACAAAGTCATCAATTATCACATCATGTCCAATCGATGCCATTTGATTGATTAAAACTCCTTTCCCAATCTTAACATCATTGGTAATGACTGAATTCAACATTACATTTACCCCTTCTGAAACCTCCACCCCAAAAGAACCAATCTTACTGGTCTGGGAAATCAATGAATGGGGTATCCCTCCTGCTTCAACAAATTTTCTGAACGCTCCAGCTCTTAATAATGGCCCACCTAATCCTAAAACAAACTTCTTATCGACCTTTGCAAAATAATCACTTGCTTCACTTAGGTTTCGCAGGACTAAAAACTCATTATATAGCTTATCAGGTAAATCAGATGATACATCATCATAAAATACGATATTACTCTTATTTACTGTTTCCAAACAAACCTCCAAAACTTCTTTTGCAAGGCCTTTGGCTCCAAATATTAACATGTACTAATTGTTTTGACTTCTTAAAATAATGCGGCAAATCCAATCCACCTCATCATCTGTCAATTCATAGTACAATGGTAAACATAAAACCCTTTTCGCTATGTCATCAGTAACCTTCATTGATACTGGATCAAGATAAGGTAGACTTGAAGACAAGCTAGGGTAAAAATACCTTCTTGTGAAAATTTCAAATGTATCCAAAGTGGATTTGATTTTTAATAATAGATCTTCTGATTCTATTACATAAACCAAATATGCACCATTTTGGTTTGAATTTTCATGCCAAACGGGTACTGTTGCTTTAAAATTCTTTAGATTTTCGGAATATCGCTGTATTATTTCTAAGCGTCGGCTGATAATCTTGTCCAACCACTTAAAGTTGACCAAGCCCATGGCTGCATGGAATTCCGAATTTTTACCGTTTAACCCCAATTCAGAAAAACTGCTATATCCAGAGATTCCAAAATTTCTCATGTAAGCGATTTTCTTCAACAAATCTGGGTCCTTTGTAACAACCAATCCGCCTTCTATACTGTGATAAAGCTTTGTGGCATGCAAACTACAAGTACTGATATCACCATATTCAAAAATTGATTTACCATTCACTTTTACTCCAAATGCATGTGCCCCATCGTATATCACCTTTAAATTATGCTTTTTGGCAATTTTTTCAATAGCTTCAACATCACATGGATTTCCATAAACATGGGTAGCCAATATAGCACTTGTATCTGGTCCGATTGCCTCTTCAATTTTTTTGGGGTCTATATTCAAAGTTTTAGGATCAATGTCCACAAACTTAGGTGTACAGCCCTCCCAAACAATGGAAGACGTAGTGGCAACGAATGAAAAAGGGGTGGTTATGATTTCTCCGGTTAAGTCTAAGGCTTTGATTGCCAATTGAAGTGCTACTGTACCATTAGTAACATATAATAAATGGTTTACATCGAAATAATCCTTCAGCTCCATCTCCAGTTTACTGGCAAGAGGACCCATATTTGTAAGCCAATTCCTAGACCAAATACTGTCCAAGTATTGCTTATAATCTTCTATTGGAGGTAAAAATGGTTTTGTTACAGGTATCATCTAATTAATTTCGAGTTGGAAAATTAAATAAATGATACCTTTTTTTATTGAAAAGCCTTAATTAATCTTTTGTTTGTAGGACATCCTTTACAACCTCTAGATATTTATGACCGAATTTTAAATCTGGCTCCAAATGGTTGCCTTCAGCCCATTCATTCCAAGATTTAATAAAAACGATCTGATTCTCGGGATCATATTTTTTCACCATCTTGACCGCATTGACCATTGCCTTCTTAAATAGTTCAGGCGTAGAATCATGAAGTATAAATCCATTTAATCCGCTTCTTGGGCTGTTATCCCAATTTGGAATCACGGTTGGATAATAAATATTGTTGCCCGAATTCTCATCAAACTCTTGAATAGCATCCTTATAGTTATAAATCCTAACAGGACGCTTAAATATTTTTTTATAATACTTATTTAATCTACTTGTCTTCGCTCTCCTATATATGTCAACAAATTTATTTGCAGATCTTAAATAAGAATCCTTTGTATGAACCGCAGGAGTTAGAGCATCAAATCCGTACTTTTCAGTATCCCAATCTGGATCGACATTAGTCGCAACTAAATGAATGCCTTCGAGACCATTCTCGGTAGCTAATCTTCTAAATGTGGAAACAAACAACGGCAAATCAGGAATTTCCATTGGTTTATAAACCATAAATAATGGTTTCCCATCAACCTTAAAATATCGTTTGTCCTTAAATGCAGGTAATATGCTATTGAAATGATCGATATAATCTTGCTCTCCAGGATAAACCTGTTCAACTAGAATAGTTTTGGGATTACCATGCCAGATTCCGCTCCAGGTTTCATTTGCCCAGGCTAGACAAAAAGGGAAATCTGGGGTACCCGATTCCAAAACCTCTTGAAATGGCCGTTCCAATATCCGGCGCCCATTCCCAAACCAATAATGCCAATAACAAAACGCAGAAATACCATATTTCTTTGCCAAATCTGCCTGCGCAATCCGTGCCTCAGAAAGACGTAAGTCGTAGAAACCCAAGTCGGCAGGAATATGTGGTTGATAGTGTCCCGGAAACATTGGTTTTGCTTTTGCAACATTTGTCCATTCTGTAAAACCTTTCCCCCACCATTCATCATTTTCTTTAATTGGATGAAATTGTGGAAGATAGAATGCGATTGCCTTTACTTTCCCCATGATGTATTAACTAATAGGTAAATGAATAAAATAGTTCAGTTTTGTTGATTAAATCTCCCTAAGTCGCTGTTTCTCAATAACTTTATTGTACCTAAATAAAATACCAAGAAATTTACGCCAAATGAATAAGGATCTACCAAAAATCGCGCCTGAAATGGTTAAATAGTAGAAAAATGGCTTATAAAATTTCAAAATTCCTTGGGTGTTCAAAGCCTTCCGAATACAGGTGTTTAAACTTGCAATAAAATATTCCTGATTTTCGGGAGAAATAGTCATTAATTTCACATGAGAATACTGTTTTAGAATTCCAAAATTGTCAACTTCCTTATAGCTTGAATCAATATCTTGAAGAAAACTGTCCAAAATAAAGAACTGATCCACTAATCTCCGTCTTTCATTTTGTACAGAAATAGTAACTGAATTAGGATTATGTCTATAGAAATAAGTTTCTCTGAAATTGAAGGCTAAACTTTTTATGTACTTCCTTAAATGATAGGTCCACAGCACATCTTCATTCACAATACCCTCCATGAAGTAGATTTCATGCCTCTTTAAGATATCCAAGCGAATAAGCTTATTGCAAGGTGAAATAGGTAAGCTATTGAAAATGTTTGACCGGACCCAATGTATGTCACAAGAATAATCTGGATATCCTTTACCAGAGATTTTCAGAACATGGTTGATATTTGCAACCTCACTTAAAATTTCCCCTTGAACGATATCGACACCTGGATGTTTAAATACATGGTATACCAACTCATCGATACAAGTTGAAGAAATTGCATCATCACTATCTAAGAAATAAATATAATCGGACTGGCTTTCTCTGATCCCTCGATTCCTAGTTCCTGAAGCCCCTAGGTTTTTATCATTCTTGAGCAACTTAAAATTGATTGGTCCATTATAGCTATCAATTTTCTTTTGAAGAATATCAAAGCTTGCATCAGTACTCCCATCGTCAATGAACATGCAGGTCAAATAAGGATAATTCTGAAGAGCAACCGACTCAAAACACTCTCTGATGTACTTTTCAACATTAAAAACCGGAACAATTACTGTTACTTGGATCATGGGTCCAATATAGGGATATATTAATAAATTGTAAAATATTAGGACAATATTTTAATTACAATTTTCTAATAATTCACACAAAAGAACTATGCTAATTTTTACTCTACCGAAAACCCTTATTTTATCTTTAAACTTAAGCCAATTGAATATAACCGAAAATACACAGTACCTAATAGACCAAACAAGGAATAAATCTCCGATATATAGTCTAACCCGACTTCAAATTTATACTTTCTTATTGCAATTAAAAAGTCCCTCTTATCTTGGACCCCCCTATTGCTATGGATCAATAGCTGTGCAAAATCCTTCAAATACTTTTTTGTAGCATCCGACTTTTCAACGTGATTCTTTTCAGAACCGGAGGTACTGTTTCTAAAAACCCTCACTACCACACTGGAATCACTGATGAAGTAAATTTTATTGAATCCTGACATACTCAAGATCAAAAAATCATCTGTGTGCCAAGCTAGAGGATAAATTTCAAAACCGACATCATTAAACCTTTCTCTCCTAAAAACATGCTCACTTAGGCTACTGTTCAGTCCTCCCGCAATCTTTCTTAATATTAGATTATAGGTGTCATAGTAACCAGTTCTAAATCCATTATAAAACCTAACTTCCTTGTCACCTACAAAATCAAGGATTGTATTAAATTTTAACACATGACAGCAAGAATCGATGAAGGCTAAATTCTTATAAAACTCTTCTACAAAGTTTGAGGAAATGGAATCGTCATCACCCAATATTTGAAACCAAGGCTCTTTAACCTCAGTCAAAATTCTCATCCATTGAAAAGCCAAATTTTTCCCACCTAAGTTGTCGGAATAATTGAAATAGAAATACTGGTCTGATGATAAATATTTTTCGATGATAGGTAAAGGGTCATCCGGACTTAAATCGTTTCCTATGTAAACAGAAAACCTCTTATTGCTTTGGTTAGCTAAAGATTTTATACATTCTTCAAAATAATCAATCTTGAAATAAGGAATTACTATTGCTAATTCGTTCATCTCAGGAGCTTAACTTTTAAAATGGTTTCCTTATAACCAAGGCGCAAAATCTTCAAATAGCTGGTTGAAAACTCTTGACATACCAGTAGTGGCCACTTCCAATTCGCATAAGCCAATTGTACTATCCCTTGGACTAGAATTAACCCTAAAACTCCAAACGAAAGATAATTTAGAACCAGGAAATCACCGATTGCAACAAAAAATCCTGCAATGATGGACGACTTCAAAAAAGGAACTTCATTTTTGGTCACTATCAAAGTTCCAAAGTTGGAATGGTTATTTTCTAAAATGACAACTAAACAATATGCCATCATGATATAGGCATTTGGCAAAACTGCATTAGAACCTATAAATTCAAGTACCATTGGGCCCAAGAAAATCAAAAAAGAGGCCCCCATAATGAATAAGGAAAGATACACGAACAATGCAAAGGAGAAAGTTTGCATCACCTCCTTTGATTTCCCTGAGATTCGCAGCGAAGCAAATGTAGGGTTATAACTGTTGATCAATGTTCCTGAAACCACCCCTATAATACCCACCAATTGGATTAACAGACCATAAGATGCGACCTCCTCACTGCTCAGGTATAAACCTGCTAAAAACATACTGAGGTTATTTATGGCATATGCAGAGATAAACACCAATCCCAATCTACTTGAATTGTGCCAAATCTTTAGAAACAAATCCTTTCTTTCTTCAGGCTTTGGTTTTATCCCTTTCAGCTTTTCTTTGAAATCACGGTCATAAAAGAACCGGTAAGAAATGAATCTATATACAAAGGTGGAACATAGACTGGAAATCGCCACTCCAAAAAGTCCATAGCCCATGTACAAAAAGGAGATGGCTAGAGAAATATAGACAACTTTGGAGATGATCCCGGCAATTTTGGCTTTGCGGATCAATCCTCGTCCTATCAATAAAGAATCAAAATAGGTAAAATAGAAACTCAGAAAGATGGAAATAATGGTAAATATCCAAATCCAGATCACATGGTTCACACTTGTAAAACCGTTGGTGACACTGTAGATATACCAGGTCCCAAACGTACAAAGAACTATCCCAGAAAAAATAGCAATCCGTAGATACACGAATTTAGCCGTATTGATCATATTGGCGAGAAGATTATAATTAATCTCTCCTAATCCATTTACATCTTGGATACCCTTTTTTTGAATTTCTTGGGCCCCACTAAATACATAGGTAATATTCCTTCCGAACTGCGGTGCAAAACCAAAATCGAACAAAGCAACCATGGACCCCAAGGATCCAATCAAGTAGTTTAATGCAATTTCCTCTGTTGAAAGTAATCTTAAAATAATAGGAAGGATGAAAATACCTGAAGCTATTCCAAAAAATTGCGCTAAATAACTCCAAATAACATCCTTTTTGGTCAATTTAACGCCCATAAAGTTGTTTAAGTCTCTTTATTCTTGCGGCTACCTTTAATTAAGTCAATTAATATAGCCAATTCCTTAGTCTTTAATAGATAAGCAACGCCAAAATAAGTACACAAATATATGGAAACAGATATTATCAAACGAATTAAATCGTGGTAATTTATAAGTAAATATTGGTCAATTAGGAAAACGAGCCCACCTACAATTAACGCCCTGATAATACTCGGCAACAAATCAGCAAATTGTCTCCAAATAGGGTAATTAATAAACTTAGAAGTGTAATGGGTATTTATGAAAACCGTAATGACTGAAATAATAACACTACCCCAGACTAAACCAATCATACCGAATGGCAAACAGCATAAAATGACCGAAACAATAACTATCTTTTTGAAAACCTCGATTTTCAAGTAAAGGTCGGACCTACCTTTTGCCTGCAAGATATTCAGGTTATAGGCATGGATTGGATAAAAAATCCCTCCTATTGATAAGATTTGAAAGTATTGGACAGAAGGCAACCATTTATCTGTCAATAAAAACCGGATCAAAGGTTCTGCAACTACAACCATTAAAACTGACAATGGAGCTATCAGAAAGATCACAACCAAAATAATACTTTGATAATATTTTTTCAATGCAGCATCATCATGGGCTAGCTTGGCAAACAGTGGAAATGTAACCCTATTTAAAGCCCCAGCTATATTTGTAATCGGCAATTGCTTTAATGAATCAGCCCTATTATAATAACCCAATTGGGTTGGAGAAAACTTCTTACCAATGATAATGTTGTACAAATTATTGAAAATCGTATCCAACAATGACGAAGCGGTCAATTTCACACCAAAGGAAAAATGGTATTTGAATTTCTCTTTATCAAAGACAAAAGAAGGCCTCCAATCACTATACAACCAATATTGTAATGTATAAACAAAGTTTTGAACTAGGGAAGAATAGATCAGTGACCAGACACCGAACCCATGGGTCGCAAAGAAAATCCCAGATGCACCGCCAGCCAGCATGGATGGTAACTGAATCTTGAACGCCCTTTTGAAATTCATCTCTTTAATGACCTTCGTCGCTTGAACTGCCGCAAAGGAATCAATGATTAAGATGATGGCATAAGTCCTGATTAATCCTGTAAGAACTGGGATTTCATAAAAAGCGGCAACAAGTGGAGCGGTAAAAAAGATGATGCAGTACAGGATAACACTGACACCAAAATTGAACCAGAACACAGTGGACATATCCCTTTGGTCGACATCTTGACTTCGTATAAGGCTATTTGTCAATCCCCCGTTTACCAAAACAGCGGATACACTCATAATTACCCCATACAAAGCAATTGTTCCAAAATCAGATGGCAATAAAACTCTTGCTAAAACCAGGTTTATGACAAAACCGATCAGTTGCGAACCAAACTGTTCAGCAAAAACCCAAAATACTCCTTTAGCAGCTTGCTCTTTAAGCCCCATGCTTTATAGTTTCAAAATTTTTAATATAAAATTATGATTTTATATTATTTCCCGAATTCTGCATTCAACATTCTCCTTAAGCCTTCCTCCATAGAATATGGGGGAACAAAACCTGAAGACATCGCTTTTGTAGAATCATATTTAGTAACTGCACAGAATTTCTTCACGCGAACAGAACTGATCGTCAATTTTTTCCGGCTTAAAAATGCCAATACATCAAAGCCGTAACCTCCTAGCATCCCGATCCAGTAAGGGATATGGGTAGTCGGAATCTTTTTACCCAAAATCTCACCAGTATGATAAACCAAATCATTGGTAGTAAAATCGGGCTTGTCTACATAGTTATATACATTATAACCCTCTCGCTTATGTTGAATCAAGAATTCTAGAAATGCAACGACATTCCCAACATAGGACATAGACTTTTGATTTTTTCCATCACCGATCATCATGAATTTACCTGATGCAATTTGATTCAACAGGTTAAAAACATTCCCTCTGTTACCTTCTCCAAAGATCACTGTAGGGCGAACGATATTGATGTTCCAGTCAGCATGGGTCTTATACCACTCTTGAAGAACCTGCTCAGCCTCCCATTTACTCTTACCGTAATGGTTAAATGCATCCGCAGGAAAAGATTCATCCGGATTATCCTTATCCAAGCCATAAACCGCTACAGAACTGGTAAAGATCAGCCTGCTAACACCATTAGCTTCCATGGCTTCTAGGGTATGCCTCATCCCTTCCACATTCACATCATAATAAAGTGACGTCGGAGAAACATCATCCCTATGCTCTGCTGCTAACAAAATCACCACATCTTGGCCCTTCAAAAGCTCTTTTAATCGAACTTTATCAAGAACATTCGCAATTTTTGTCAACTGTGGATAACTAGAACTTTGTTGTTTATCAATATTGATAAGGTTTAGTGTGGGAGTATCAATGAGGTTTCCAATTAGCTTTGTGCCAACAAAACCTGAACCACCGATAATAGCTATATTCATCTAAAATCTAAATGTTATATTTTATTTATTAATGTGACTGAAACTGCATCTGGAGCTTCCCCAGCTTTAACCTCTTTAACCTGAGCCTCAGTAAACTGAGCAGTTTCTACTTTTATCGTTCCTTGTTCCATTTCCTGATTAACAAGTTTAGCATTTCTTTTGTTCACAAAATAATTGAAAGTCAATGTAAACAAGAACCACAAAACAAGATCCAAAAGAACAACTACATTATTGCTAATGAATTGAACGGTGATAATATTAAAAGCACAGAAAAACAAAGAGAGACCAATGATACTCATCATGGCACTCTTATGTGATAGACCTGATCGAAGTAATTTATGGTGCAAATGGCTACGATCTGCCTTGAACAAAGGCAAGCCCTTGTACCATCTGATAAATATTACCCTTGCTACATCAAAAACAGGAACGATCAATGTCGAGAAAGCTACAACAATAGCTCCTTCAGAAAAAGGCTTGATACTCTTATTGTTCATAGCAAAGCTAATGGCTAGAAATGCCATGGTATATCCTAAGGTCATACTGCCTGTATCACCCATAAATATCCTTCTCCTCCTTTTGGATGCACCAAAAACATTGTAATAGAAGAATGATATTAAAATACCTGTTGTAATAAATGCTAACAAGGCATGGATCCAGGCATGATAGAATGCAAATAAGGTCCCTAATACCAAACAGCCAACGCCAACCAGGCCAGAACATAATCCATCCAAACCATCGATCAGATTGATCGCATTGATGATAAGTACAGCAGCAAAAATTGTGAGCGGAATGCCAGCCCATGCTGGCAGATAAGTTAGGAACATCAATCCATAAAGATCATTGATCCATAATCCAGCTAGAGGAAAGAATGTAGCTACCAAAATCTGTGCAACAAACTTCCATTTATAGCTTACTCCAATTAAATCATCTGCTATCCCAATGATATAAAGAATTACCAGACCACAAATTAACATGATGAACATCGGAAATACTTCCCATGTCACAATGCCTAAATTGACAAAATTAGTCTTATAAACTAATACAACGGTAATGGCTAATAAACAACATTGAATGGGAACAAATGCAACTCCACCTAATCTAGGGATAATACTCTGGTGGACTTTTCTTGCATCGATGGGATCAAATAACCTCTTCCTATATGTTATAAGCATAATATATGGGATGATAATCTTCCCAAGAAATATGGCTAATAAGAAAGGAACAAGTAGAATGATAAACTCCATCGACTTAATTTTTTAGACTTTAGTTGAAAGCTGATTTAGTAACACTATATCTAACCAACGATTTAATTTTGCTTTATAAAATGAGCATTTGTTTGGAACAAATTTATAACATATTTAAAGGGCAAACGACTGATTAAGCCTATCCACACCTTATATTTCTCAATTTGTAGCCCAAACCTTACACCCTCATTTATGTGCTTAAACATCTAATTTCTAAGACTTATCAAATTTACTTAGCCCTAATTAATACCATTAAGCCAATTATTAAACCCATAATTTAGAGGTATGGAACAATATCTAGATTATTGCAAAGGAATTAATACCATAACCCCAGCAAAAGGAACTGAAATCAATAATTATATTATAAAAATAGAAAATTTAAATTAATAAATAAATTATTTAAAGATCTTTTTCCAAGCTGAAACCTTGGCGGGACGAATGCCTTCTTCGAAAACCGCATCCGTATCAAAGGCTAGATCATGTGCCATTTTTTTGTTTATTGCCCGATAAATTATCCCCCAATCTGGTAGCCCACCAAAGTTTCGGTCATCAATAAATAAATCAGCACTTAGTTTTCTTGGACCTTTACTCCGGTCCTCTTCAGGAAAATTCGAATTATGTGCGTAAAATTCCAACCCTTGATCTTTACAATAATCAATAGCCTCCTGTAACAACTCACCCTCCCTCACCGTCCACAATATCAATATATGATGCTCATTCTGTAATTGCTTCAAAATATCTATTGCAAAAGGAATGGGTTTCCCAATCCTTGGGTATCTATGCTCAACAATGGTTCCATCAAAATCAACCGCAATTACCATCTTTCAATATTTTTTATCTATTACAACAAATTCCAGTCCAAACCTTACTGATTTCAGTCAACTCATAAACAGATTTATAAGACCAATTCGGGAAAAATCAGTTCGTTTTTTCATAATGAAAAATCCTTTTATTCAAAATATAATTTTGTAAAAGTTACAATACCTAATTTTTTTCAAAATTTAATTAGGCAACCATTAAAAACCTTATAAACTACCCCCATTGACTTTAAATCAAAGTTATCCTATGATTTCCTGAATTTCCTTAACCAGCCGAACCCCCTTCTCCCACAGCCACTCATTGGATAAAAATTAAGTTTTAATAATTTAGCGCCGCAAATTTCACAACTATTCACAAAATAATTATCAATCATGAAAGTATTAAAAGTTGCTTTTTTATCTGCTGTTACCTTCCTTAGTTTGCAAGTCTCAGCTCAAGAGTCTGAAGGTGAGGAAAACCTAGAGATTGACACAACCAAAACTTGGACCATCATGGGTGAAAACACCTTTCTATTAAACCAAAGTTCCTTTTCAAACTGGGCTGCGGGTGGTGTAAACTCCTTGGCTGGAAATCTGATTTTCAATTACGATTTCAATTACAAAAAAGACAAATGGAATTGGGATAATAAATTGATCGCTGCCTATGGACAGACCTACCAAAAAGAAACAGATTGGAGAAAAAACGATGACCGTTTCGCTATTAACAGTTTACTAGGCTACCAAGCTGCTGAAAAATGGTATTACACCTTTTTCATGAACTTCAATACCCAATTTGCAAATGGTTATGAATATAAGGATCAGATTAGAGGAAGAAAGATTTCTGCCCCATTTGCTCCTGCATATTTAAGTTTCGGTCCAGGTATGGCTTTCAAAGAATCAGACAATTTCAAAATCAATATCTCTCCGGCATCTGCAAGGTTTGTGATGGTGGGAGCTGAAAGCCTAAGACCAGATTACGGTGTTGATCCAGATAAATTCTCAAGAAACGAATTTGGTGCAGCTTTAGATGCTTACTATAAAGTCGGGTTAATGGAAAACATTACTTTTGAAACCATCCTGAAATTATACTCTAATTATCTTCAAGATCCACAAAATATTGATGTAGACTATTTAGCAAACCTAAATCTACAGGTAAATAGGTTCATATCAGTAAATGCGGCCGTTCAACTGGTATATGATGACAACGTGAATGTTCCTAAAAGCGATGGCACCAAAGGCCCAGGATTACAAGTAAGACAGATCCTTGGTGCGGGTGTGACTTATAAGTTTTAAGAACCTTACAGAAAATTAATAAATTTATTAAAGGCGGCTAAATGGCCGCTTTTTTTGTGCCCTTATCCTACTTCTGTTTCGAATATTTTTAAGTTTCAAGAAACCAAAAGACTGAAAACCTGTTGTTTAATAAAGGAAATATAACATAAAATCTTATTCAAAATGGCTAAAATAGTTGCAGAACAATTGGTAGAAATGCTCGTTGAAGCGGGAGTTAAACGAGTATATGCAGTAACAGGTGATAGTTTGAACTTTTTCAATGAAGCAATTAGAAAAGATGGTAGAATCCAATGGATCCATGTCAGGCATGAGGAGGTTGGAGCTTATGCCGCTGCCGCTGAGGCAGAGTTGGATGGTTTAGCATGCTGTGCAGGAAGCTGTGGACCCGGACATGTGCATTTAATCAATGGGGTTTATGAAGCCCATCGTGCGCATGTACCTATGTTAGTGATTGCATCAACCATTCCAACAAATCAAATGGGAACCAGCTATTTCCAAGAAACAAACACCTATAAACTATTTGATGACTGTAGTGGGTACAACCAATTGATTACTACGGCCGAACAGGCTCCTCGTATCATTCAATCTGCAATTCAGCATGCAATCTCTCAAAAGGGAGTCAGTGTCATCGGGTTACCGGGCGATGTTTCTAAATTAAAGGCCAAAGAATCAATAACCTCAACCCAAATTTTCCGATGTAACCCTTTAATCAGACCCTCGGACACTGAACTTCAAAAAATTGCTGACCTCCTAAATAAAGGATCGAAAATCACTCTTTATGCTGGAATTGGCGCTATAGGTGCTAGGCAAGAATTACAGCTCCTGGCACAGAAACTAAAAGCACCAGTAGGCTATAGCTTTCGGGGAAAAATGAATGCCCAACTGCCTGCTCCCTATGATGTGGGAATGACTGGTCTTTTAGGCATCCCTTCCTGCTACCAAGCGATGAAAGAAGCGGATGTACTGCTATTGTTAGGTACTGATATGCCATATGATGATTTTATGCCAACCGACAACAAAATAATCCAGATCGATACAGCGGAAGAAAGGCTCGGCAGAAGATGTAAGCTCGATCTCGCGGCAGTAGGCGATATCCGAGAAACCATACTCGCTTTATTACCACTTTTAGAGGAAAAAGTGGACAGCGCCTTTCTGGACTCATTGGGCAATTTCGCAAAGAAAGTACAGGATAACCTTCATGAGTATGTTGACGATATAGGCACAAAAGATGCCATACAACCTGAATTTGTTGCCGATGTGATCAACAAACATGCTAGCCCTAATGCCATCTTTACCCTTGATACTGGAATGACCTGTGTATGGGGTGCTAGGTATATACAGCAAACAGGCGACCGGAAGATGCTTGGATCCTTTAATCATGGTAGCATGGCCAATGCCATGCCTATGGCAATTGGAGCGGCATTAGCCCATCCTGAAAGACAGGTCATAGCTATGTGCGGCGATGGTGGCCTTTCGATGTTGTTAGGAGATTTAGCAACCATAAAACAATATAATCTTCCCATAAAGCTTATTGTTTTTAATAATAGAGCTTTAGGTATGGTAAAACTTGAAATGCAAGTAGCTGGTTTGGTTGATAATCAAACTGATATGGAAAACCCGGACTTCGCTAAGGTTGCTGAAGCCTTCGGCATCCCAGCTATCAATATCCATAAGCCAGAAGAGGTAGATTCGGTCATCGCGGAAACTTTACGCGTCGATGGTCCATTCCTATTGAACATCTTCACCAACCCTAGCGCATTGGCAATGCCTTCCCACATCAGCGCAAATCAAGTCGTGGGCATGACAGAAAGTATGGGAAAACTGATCCTTGGCGGCCGGATGGACGAAGTCTTTGAAACCATTAAGTCAAACTACAAACACTTAAAAAGCATATTCTAAAAATAAAATAGGGCAAACTATCAGTTTGCCCTTTCCTATTATCCTTCAAAAAGTATTAAACAGTCAACCCTATTTAGGGATGGACAATTGACAATTGTCTCATGTCTCATGTCTTGTGTCTTGTGTCTAAATACTATTTACTCTTATACAAATGGCTCAACAAGGCGAAACATAAGATAAAACTCATGATAAAGCCAAACCACGAAAGTACAGGAATACCCCAGATCAGATAACCAACCCTTCCATGCGCAAGGATACTTGCCCCAACTCCAAAGGTCATTGCCAAAATGGACAGCAAAAATTTATTTCCCATCCTATGCAGGATCAATTGAAGATTATCAAAATCTTGCATTTTGTGGTTTACGGTTATTTTGTCCTCTTTTACCTTTTCTAAAATGGTCAACAGATCCAAAGGCACTTCAGTCAGGACATCCTTGGCAAATTTGGCTTTCTCCTTCAATTGCCCTAAAATATATTCTGAAGAAAATTTCTCAGCCGCTATCTTTTTGGCAAAGGGTTCAATACTCTCAGGCACATTGAGATCAGCATCTAATTGTCGACCTGTACCCTCTAATATTGAAACTCCACGAAGCAAGAGGTAAACAAAATCTGGCAATAAGATATGATTACTTTGCAAAACGATATTTAATTTTTGCAACATCACTGAAATATCAATGTCATCAAGGGCATTTTGCTTGATCATCTCAAATATTTCATAAGCATCTCTTTCCAACCGCCTTTCATCTTCAATATGGTGGGCTACAGAAAGTCTCTTTATGTTTTTTATCAAACTTTTGGCATCGTTTGCCAGAAAATCAAGAACCATGGCCTCTATGATCTTTCTATCCTCTGGAATCATAAATCCCATGGCGCCAAAGTCTATAAAAACGATCTGACCACGATGGTTGACAAAAACATTTCCGGGATGGGGATCGGCATGGAAGAAACCGTGCATCAGCACCTGTTCTAAATAGAGATCTAATACATTTTGCAAAACCGACTTTGGATATAGCCCATATTGCTTAAATCCTTCTTGATCATTAACCTTTACGCCATCTATAAACTCCATGCAGATCAAGGTATCTGTACTAAATTTCCTATAAACTTTAGGAACATAAACATCCTTGTTCTCTTTGAAGTTTCTTCTAAACCGCTCGATATTATTTATTTCATTGGTAAACGAAAGCTCATTCAACAGGGAACTTTCAAAAGAAAGAACGATTTGATAAAGGTTCATTTTATAGACTACTTCATATTTCCGCTGAAGTAGCTTGACTAAATCTTTGATAAAATCCAGGTCAGCTTGAATGACCTCGTCAATTTCCTCTCTTTTTACCTTTAATACAACCTCTTTACCATTTTTTAAAGTAGCTCGATAGACCTGAGCAATTGAGGCTGAAGCTATAGGAATTTCATCAATGGAGATAAAATGTTCATCAAGGTCAACCTCTAATTCATCGGCCAACCTTTTTCGGATATCAATACCTTCTAAAGCAACTTCATCCTGCAGTTTTATTAGCTCCTCCTGTAGGTCTTTGGGAATAATATCTGGGCGATTGCTCAGTAATTGCCCCAACTTAATAAATGTTGGACCCAATTCTTCAATAGCTAGTCGGACCCTTACATTAAAATCTTCCTCAAATACCTTTCGAGCATGATTATTCCAGAACAAGAAACTATCTGGCAATATCCTATCAAGATTGGACCTGGAGACAACTTCATCAAATCCATGTTTCGAAAGGATTTTTAGAATTTGTCCAACACGCTTTATCTTTTGAAAACCATTGATATGCTTCATATTGATATTTATGATGCCTTTTTATTTCCTATTTAAATCCGTAACCAACAATGGATTACCCATTTTCATTTCACTAATAAAATCAGCAACCTTTTGGGTGGAAGCTGCCTCCATTAGAAAGTCAAGTTCTTTTTGCGTAACTCCTACCAATTGGATAAAAGACACCTCTCCATGCGCTGTATTGATCCGCCCTAATTGAGGGTCAAGAGTGGTGACAAAACCAACAATTGCTGTGTCTGTATTTAATCGGATTGGACCCTTTGCCGGAATGAACTGATTCTCTTCAAACCATCTTCCACTCTGGTAAACATATCGGGCCAGATTATTGAAAACCTGCATCGCCCATCCTGGATCACCTTGATCTTCAGCAAAAGGTACCAACCTAAAGGTGAATTCAAAACCCCATTTACTAAATTCACTACTCGCCATTTCAGGATTATAGTAAAGTTCACTCATACCGTACGTAACTAAATGTAAATGGGCTGGATCTTGCCTATTATCATATACGCTTATACCGTCAATAGGATCGGTTCCGCCTGCGGCAAAATGCAAACCACATAATGGTCCATAATGCCTAGGTTCAATTCCTGGATACACTGTAGTTAGCTGTTCATCGATTGCGGTCCAACCTACCGTATCTTCCTCGTTATATTTCGATAAATATTCTTCTTTAGTCATATTGCTTACTTAATTAATACATTACACACTCAATTGTTTGAGCTTATTTACAAATAGGAATGCTTTCCCTAGATTATTCCTTGAAATACATCTAAAATCAAGCCACTCATTCAAATGCATGATTCAAGAAATGTTCAGTTTTCAATTGGTTATAAGTTAATAATCGAAAATCATAATCCAAAAATTAACCGGATTTTCAGTAATGTAAAATTTCATTCTAAATGGGAATCTCTTCTGTATTTCCCATAAATTACACCATCAAACCTTGAAAACATGATAAAAGATAGATTAGCATCTGTGTTAGGAAGACGCGATGAAGAACCTAACATTCTATTGGCTCAAGAAATAGCTCAAAACAATGATAAAAATGCTATTGAGGAACTATTCCAATTAATCCAGGGCAAACAAAAAGACTTACAGAATGACAGCATCAAAGTTCTTTATGAGATAGGAGAAATATCACCTCAAATCCTTATTGTAATGATTTTATGGATGCCTTAAAAAGTAAAAACAACAGACTTCAATGGGGAGCTATGACAGCATTAAAAACCATATCCCTGCTTGAGGCCGATCATATCGCAAATAACATCATGACACTTGAAAATGCGGTAGAACAAGGTTCCGTGATCACCAGGGACAATTATGTCGCCATATTAACCAATCTAACAAGCCTCCCACCATACCAGGAACTTGCTTTCAATGCAATCATCAAACAATTATCGCAATGCCCTACAAACCAATTAGCAATGTACGCTGAGCTGGTCAGTACTAAAATAAAATCACCATATTCCAAGAAATTTACCGAAACTTTATCGGGCAGATTAGAGGAAATCGAAAAAGACAGTAAACGAAAAAGAGTCGAAAAAGTAATCAAGAAAATAACATGATCCAGCCCTTTTATGAATGTTTATATTTGATTAATACATCTGTAATATTTCGACGATATCAGAGAAGCCTTTCTGTTCAGCATGTTCCAAAGCAGATACCCCATCTTTATCAGCGATAGACTTATCGGCTCCGCCCTTCAAAAGTATATTTACAATATCCACATAATCCTTGCTGCCATCCCCAAGAATAACAGCCTCTAACAATGCAGTCCAACCTAATTTGTTAATATGGTTTATTGGAAAGTTCTTCGTGTGACATAATAACCGAACTACATCAACATATCCCTTTTCAGCAGCTGGAATCAATGCCGTACCGTTAAATCGGTTAAAAACATCAAAACGCGCCCCATAGGCAAGGTACAATTTTACTAAATCTAAATATCCTGATGCTGCAGCATATAGAAAGGGACTGTTCAACAGCTCATCTTGTTGGTTGGGATCCGCTCCCCGCTTAACCAAAAAAGCTGCCGTTGGATAATCATTCTGATAGGTCGCAATCATTAATAGGTTTTGCGACTGTTCATTAACGTCATTAACTTGACTATCAATGAGGTTCTTTTCAAGGTAGACAGTATCTCCCCGCCTTACTGCACTTTCAATCTCTGATCCTATTTTCATTTTTGCTTTTCATTGTATTTATTCAGATTTTGAACAAACAACTTTATTGCCAGTTATTAATATTTCAAAACCTTCTATTAAACAGTCTCTATCAATCCAATCTTCATTGAATTTATTAACTTCAATAATAAGCTCATTCTTACCTGAAATCACAATAAATATATTTAATTTTTACATTACATCACAGCGTAAACCAATCTATATTTTATTGTAGCTAATCGGCTTCAAATCCTAGTCAAATAAAACATTTTTAATCTATTTTCATTTATTATCATAGATCAATGTGCAAGTATAATTTTATCCCAAAATTTGCAGTAATAAACAAAAACGAAATTAAAAATATATGAATATGAAAACTCTATTAAGCTTTTTTACAGCCCTGATTTTAGTTAGCAACGTTGCATTCGCACAAACAAAATGGTCTGTTGACCCTGCACATACGAATGCTCGTTTTGAAATCAAACACTTAGGAATCTCTTTCGTTGATGGAGATTTCACCAAGTTGGAAGGTCAAGTAGAATCTAAAGATTCTGTGAACTTTGACAATGCTACTGTTTCATTTGACATTGATGTGAACAGCATCGATACTAGAATTGAAGCAAGAGACAATCACTTGAAGAGCGATGACTTCTTCAGTGCAGAGAAATTCCCAAAAATGACCCTTAAAAATGCCACCCTTAAAAAAGCTGGCAAAGGTAAATTCAAACTGACAGGAGACCTAACCATTAAAGACGTAACAAAAAGTGTAACCTTTGATGTGATCCAAAATAACGGTACTATCCTAGATCCTTGGGGAAAAACCAGAGCTGGATTTACAGCTACTACTTCAATCAACCGTTTTGATTACAACATTAAATATGCAGACAAAACCGCTGCAGGAATCGACGCAGTCGCTCCTGAAGTTGCCATCACAGTAAATGTGGAATTGGTTAAGAACTAACTCTTAAGGGGAAAATTAATCCACGTTGATTATAGCCTTGAATCACAAATAACTATATATTAATTAGAAAGGGATAGCAAAAACTATCCCTTTTTCTTTGTTATATTTGATAATAAACAGCATTTATGCTATTCAATAAACCTCCTTATGTGTAAATACCTTGCTAATAGGTTCAGGGAAGTCATGCTTTCCGGGACTTGGATCGCGAACAGCAATTGGCAAAAAGAATTGAGTGATATACATTTAGAACTGGCCATGAAAAAAGTCCCTAATATAAACCGAATTTACGACCTCAGTTTCCATGTCCTTTATTATATCAAAGGGATAAACCAATTTTTCCAAACCGGAAACCTGGATATTAAAGACTCCCTTAGCTTTCCCATGGTTGATTTAAAGAACAATGAAGAATGGCAATCTTTAAAAAATGATTTATTCTACCAATCTGAAACCCTCGCCAAATCCATTGAGGAAATCTATGATGCTAAACTACAGCAAGATTTCTTCGATGAAAAATACGGTTCCTATTTAAGAAATATCGATGGACAGATTGAACATGCCTATTATCACCTTGGCCAAATAGTCCTGCTCAAGAAAATGCTGACTTACTCCTCAGTCTCATAGGACCAAGACAATAACCTATCTTGGAATATCCTTGAAATCTTATTGAAATAGCGTTTGTGCTTATATCCCATCACCCATTGAATCCCTTCAACGGCATTGGTACAGAATATTTCATCGGCTACTTTGACAATATCAGGTTTTATTTCAGCCTCAACAACCTCAATACCTTGCTCCTGCGCCATATCCATAACTACTCGACGCATAACCCCTGCAATACATCCTTCAGATAACGCTGGCGTATAGAGCACCTTATCATAATAGATAAAAATATTTGAGGCCAAAGCCTCACAAAGGTTACCAGATTGGTTAAGGATCAAGACTTCATCAAAGGCATTCTTTTTCTTGAAAAGTCCTGCCATTACATAGATTAAGGCATTATTGGACTTAATCTTAGATAGCTCTGAATAAGCCTTTTTGTATTCGGTATATATATCAATGATTAAACCAGTCTTTTTATCCCTCAGGGTTTCTGGTTTTCGATCTACTTGCAGAATATAGGCCGCTTTATTGGTTTCTGGACTATACAGCCCTCCCCCTTGTCTGAAGACGATAAGGCGAACCCGGGCTTGCTGTCCCACCATATTGTTTTTGCGAAGCAACTCTTCTACTTTACTGCGGATAAAAAAGGAATCAAATTGGTCGGCATCATCAAAATGCAACATGCTCATGCTTTCCGCCAAGCGCTCCAAATGAAGGTCCAGAAAACGGATATCCCCATCCTTCCATAACATGGTTTCAAAAATACCATCTCCATAACGAAATGCGCGGCTATCAGCGTCTAGTATAGCCATATCTTGAGGTACCACAGTACCGTTGTAGTTAATAAAATGTGTGGGCATAAATATATTTAGAATCTAACTTTGATTAATTGAGCTGTAACTTCTCCATTTCTCTAATGCTAAACGGAAATCTTCCGGCATTGGTACTTCAAAATGCAAAAATTCTTTAGATTTTGGATGAATAAACCCTAAACTCCTGGCATGCAGGGCTTGACGGGGAAGCAAGCTAAAGGTATTCTCAACAAACTGTTTGTACTTGGAAAACGACGTGCCTTTTAAGATTTTATCACCACCATAGGATTCATCACTGAAAAGCGGATGTCCAATGGATTTCATATGGGCGCGGATCTGATGGGTTCTTCCGGTCTCCAGTTGACATTCGATCAAGGTAACATAGCCTAAGCGTTCCAGAACACGATAATGCGTAACCGACCACTTCCCCTTCTCTTCATCCTCGTACATATCCATGATCCTTCTATCCTTCAAGTTACGACCAATATATCCTGATACGGTTCCGTCCTCAGCAATATCACCCCAAACCAAGGCTACATACTTCCGGGTGATGCTATGCTCAAAAAACTGCTTCGCCAAAAAGGTCATTGCCCATTCATTCTTGGCAATGACGAGTAGTCCCGAAGTGTCCTTATCAATCCGATGGACCAATCCAGGACGTCCGGTATTACCCGGCAGGGTCGGCAATTGGTTGAGATGGAAGGTCAAGGCATTGACCAAGGTACCGGTGTAATTATTAAATCCAGGATGAACGACCATACCAGCCTCTTTATTAACCAATAAAACGTCCTCATCTTCATATACAATATCCAAGGGAATATCCTCTGGATATACCTCGGTATCTCTTGGCGGATCGGGCAATACCACGGTAATGACATCAAATGGCTTCACCTTATAGCTTGCCTTGATTACTTTATCATTGACCTTTACCGTTCCAGCATCTATAGCATTTTGAATCCGGTTTCGTGAAGTGTTTTCAACCCTATTCATCAAGAATTTATCGATGCGCAACAAGGCCTGCCCTTTATCCGCAACAATTCTTAAATGTTCATAGAGCTCCTGCTCCTCTTGCTCGTTATCCAAATGATCTGTCATGCTGCAAAAATAGCATTTTTATAATCATTCTATTTCCTGCAAGAAAAAAGCATAATTTTAACACATGCATTTGCCATTTCAAATTTTCAGCCCCGAAGAAGAAATATCGGACCCTCGATTCCAAGAAAAAGATATCAGTCTTTTTATCAAACGTGATGATAAGATCCATCCCTTTATTTCGGGGAACAAATGGCGTAAATTAAAATATCAACTGGAATATGCTAAATCAAAAGACATCAACAATTTAGTGACTTTTGGAGGCGCTTGGTCAAACCATCTGTTGGCCTGTGCTGCTGCAGCAGCAACTTTCGGATTCCAGGCAACCGCCTATGTCCGTGGCGAGGAAATACGAAATCCCGTTTTGGATATGTGCAAAATATTCGGCCTCAAACTCAACTTCGTAGATAGAGAATCTTATAGACACAAAACCGAGCTTTACTCAAAAAAGCACGACCCCCTTAACAGTCTATTTATTGATGAAGGTGGAAAATCCGAGCGCGGACTATTGGGGTGTGCTGAACTAATAACTGAACTCAAACAAGAATACGACCATATCTTTGTAGCTTCAGGAACAGGGACTACGGTCGCTGGACTTCAACTAGGGATTGAAAAAGAAAAACTCAAATCCCAGGTCCATACAGTGCCTGTTTTAAAAGGAGCCGATGGCTTGTTGGCAGATTTCTCCCAATGGAATGTACCGACCGAAAAGATAATTATGCACCCTGATTATCATTTCTCTGGATATGCCAAGACCAAACCAGAATTGATCGCCTTTATCAAGAATTTTGTCAGCTCCACTGGAATCATGGTCGAACCTACCTATACGGGAAAGCTTATGTACGCGGTTTATGATCTCATTGAAAAAGATTATTTCAAACCGAAAAGCAAAATATTGGTTATTCATACAGGTGGGATAACGGGTCTGTTGGGATACCTTGATCTTTTTAACATGTAAAATGACATTAATCTTAAGGTGAAATCACTTATTAATAATATTTTTACGGCCAAATGGATCAGCATTTACCACTAAATCAACCAATAATAAAAAAATAAAATGCGCATAAAGCTGTTATTACTTCTATTATTTGTCCTAGCTCAATTACCATCCTTCGCGCTTCAAATACAAATCCACGATACGGTAAGTACGAAAGAACAAAGGGACAGTGTACTGCCTACGGCCCATTTATACGATATCGTTGATGCATTCCGGGATATTAATCCTTTCAAAAAAGACAACAAACAACCTTCTGGTAAAAGATCTGCAATTTCCTATCTACCCAATATTAACTATAACCCCTCCATAGGCGCCCAAATAGGGATTAAGGCCGTGGGCGGAAAAGTTCTCGGTAATGAACCCAATACCGCCATGTCTATTGCTGCCACCGCTTTAAGTGCCACCACCCGTGGTATTATCGTGGGCTATCTATTGCATGACATCTACACCCCTGGCAACAAATGGAACATAAAGGGCGGGGCCATGGTAGCAAAAGCGGTAGGACTTGATTACGGACTTGGAATTGGCGGAACACTAGAGAACCCCACTGAAGAAGAACTCATCCTGAACAACCCGGATAGACAGCGATATGTCAACAAATATATGGCCTACACCATCAATGAACGGGTATATAAACAGTTATTCCCAGGAGCATTTGTTGGTGTTGGTGTATTTTTCGAATTAAAAAGACAGTTAAGTACAGTAGGTAGCCAAGAAAATATGTCTCCTGTAGAAATTTACAGCCGTTGGAATGATTTCGATCCCACTCGCGTAAACAACAACGGTTTTATGGTCAATATGCAATATATGACCAGGGATAACCCTAACTCTGCCTATAAAGGCTATTATGTGGACATGGTCCTTCGCATGAATCAAACGTGGCTGGGAAGCACACATAATGCCTATCAATTACAGACAGATTTCAGAAAATATTGGCAATTATCCACAGATAGACCAAACCATGTGATTGCTTTTTGGAACTTTGGATCTTATAACCTAGGTGGTAAACTTCCATATATCGATCTTCCCGGTACTGCAAAAGACACTTACGCCCGTAGTGGCCGCGGTTATACCATGGGATATTTCAAAGGAACTTCCTTCTTTTACTCAGAAGTAGAATATAGATACCCAATTTTAAGGAATCAGTTCCTGAGCGGTGTCGTCTTTGCAAATATCCAAACAGCAAATGATAAAATGGGAACCAAGCTTTTCCAGACATGGCAACCAGCTGCTGGCGCCGGCCTGAGATTATTATTTAACAAAGCGACCCGAACTAACCTTTGTATTGATTATGCTTTTGGTAAATTTGGGCAGCATGGTTTATTCTTGGGTTTAAACGAAGCATTCTAATTATTTTTATATTAATATTTTAATAATATTAACCTACATGTATTTTAAACAATTTGGCTTAATCAGCCTTTCAGCGACTATTTCTTTCTTTTCGGCAAATGCACAAACCATTTCAAGGGACACTAGTATCAACGAGATAGCACCTATTGAAATAAAAGCACATTTCAACTCACAAGCCATGCTGGACCTAACGACTTCAGCCAAGGTTGTTTCCAAAAAATTGATAGAATCTCAATCCCCTAGCAGTTTCTTGAGCGCAATCAATACCACCAGCGGATTGAGAATGGAAGAAAGATCACCTGGAAGCTATCGACTTGCACTCCGCGGAAGCATGCTCCGCTCACCATTTGGAGTAAGGAATACCAAGATATATTTAGATGAAATACCTTTTACCGACGCTAGCGGCAACACCTATTTGAATATCCTTGATCCCGTGGGTATCAACAGTATCCAGATCATTAAAGGCCCAGACGGTTCCTTATATGGTCCTAATTCAGGTGGTGTTATCAGATTTATCCCTGAAGGTTTCGGACAGGTCAATAACGAAAAATACTTAATGCTTTCTGGAGGTTCCTTTGGTTTATTCCATGAGCAACTGCAGATTAACCATCAAGTCAATGAAAACTATAATTTTTCATTTGACCAAGCGTACTTGCGATCAGATGGCTATAGGCAACATACCGCAATGGACAAATTGTTTTTCCAGACTGCACATCAGTGGAAATACAATGCCCATGGTAAATTAAAGGGATTCGCACTTTATACCGACATGGGCTATCAAACCCCTGGTGCATTGACCCAACAGCAATATGATGAGGATCCAACACAGTTCAGGCCAGCTGGCGGGCCTTTCCAAAGCGCCAAAGATCAAAAAGCTGCTATTTACAACAAAACATTTATCGGAGGTATTACCAATGAATACCAGATAACAAATAGATTGAAAAATGTGGTTTCCTTATTTGGGAGTTATACCGACCTGGAGAATCCATTTATTACCAATTACGAATCCAGGATTGAGAAAAACCTAGGTTTTAGGACATACTTCTCCTACGAAAATATCGATAAGCAAGATTTCCAATGGGAAATGCAATTAGGAGGCGAAGGACAAAAAGGCTGGTACAATGTCAAGAACTACACAAATAACCTTGGAAAAATTGGTAACCTAACGGATGATGACAAGCTAGAAAACTTTCAACATTTCTATTTCTATAGATTCAAAACCAAACTTTACCAAAAACTTACAGCAGAGGCATCTATCGGCTTGAACTTTAACGATATAAACTTTAAGAAAACAGCCGCAGGCGAAGTCAATGTAAATGGAGAAATCAACTTTGACAAGAGCTGGATGCCTAGATTGGGATTATCCTATGCAGCGACAGATAACTTCGCTATCAGGGCATCCATTTCCAAAGGATACTCAACTCCTACCATTGCCGAAGTTAGGTCCTCAGACAATCAGATCAACCAAAACCTCAACACTGAAACCGGTGTAAACTATGAAGCTGGAATTCGTTTTGAAACCCATGACCGTAGATTTATTGCCGATCTTGCTGCCTATAACTACCAAATGAAAAATGGTATCATCAGACAATTGAACGATGCCGGAAATGAATTTTTCCAAAATGCAGGTAGAATTGACCAAAAGGGAATTGAAGCTCAGGTCCTGACTCAACTGGTTGCCAATGATCATTCAGCATTTTTAAATGGCTTGATCCTATCCAGCAACTTAACTTACCAGGATTATAAATTCAAGGAATATGTGATTGGAGAAAACAATTTCAATGGAAACAAAGTTACTTCCGTTCCGAATTGGATATGGGCAAATACACTTTCATTCAATTTCATTAAGGATATAGATTTAAACATCTTACATAATTTCACATCAAGTATTCCATTAAATGACGCCAATACAGTTTCAGCATCTAAATACCATGTATTGCAAGCCAAAATATCTTGGCTAACCCCTATCTCCAGCAGATACAAATTGCAGGTATTTACAGGTGCCGATAATATCCTGAACGAAAAATACAGCTTAGGAAATGACATAAATGCAATGGGTAACCGTTATTTTAATGCTGCACCTACTCGGAATTTCTATGCCGGAGTCAAGGTAATTTTGTAAGGTTTTTGCTTTTTCCAGATTCTTTCCAGAATCTATTGGCTTTATTGTAAACTGTTATAAGATGAAGATACTAATTATTGAAGACGAGAAAGAGCTATTGCTCACCATGGAAGAATTCCTTAAATCTGAAAACTTCCTAATTGAATCAGCAACAGATTACAATACAGCCCTAGAAAAAGCCATGAACTATCAATATGACTGCATTTTACTGGATATCATGCTCCCCGGAGGCAGTGGACTCGATATTTTGCGGGCACTTAAAGAGGAGCATAAAAAACAACCGGTGCTGATCCTTTCGGCAAAAGACTCTGTTGAGGACAAAGTCTTGGGATTAGAGATCGGGGCAGACGATTATCTCGCCAAACCCTTCCACCTTGCTGAATTGCTGGCTAGGGTGAAATCCATTATCCGCAGGAATTCCAATGAAGGTGAACAATGGGTAAAATATAAAAATGTTAGTCTTAACCCCGAGAGCAGAATTGTCCAGATCAATGAAAACCCCATCAACTTCAACCGTAAGGAGTTTGACCTGTTCCACTATTTCCTACTAAGACCGAACAGGTTACTGGAAAAAACAAGTTTAGTGGAGTCGGTTTGGGGAGACCATACCGATCAAGCGGACAATCTGGACTTTATCTATTCACAAATTAAAAACATCCGCAAGAAATTGAAAGATTCTTCAGCGGAAATGGATATTCAGGCAGTTTATGGGGTCGGGTATAAATTAGTATAATGTCGGTATCAATAAAATATTACACCAATAAGTTTCTGGCCATTGCCATCCTGATCATTATGGCAGTATGGGCATTGCTGTTCTATGCCTTCCTGATGGATGAGGTCTATGATAACATCGATGATGGCTTAAAGAACCAAAAGCTAGAAATTATCCGAGAAGCCTACAACAATCCCGATATTATCAATAATAACAAGGAATATGGGATAAACCAGTTCAAGATCTACCCGACCGAAGCCAAGGAAGATATTGACAAAAACCATTTTTCAAGGGAATTTATGTATATGCCCTATGATGATGAGGATGAACCATACAGAATCTTAAGAACGGGCTTCTACTCAAAAGATAGGATAGCCTATGGCCTGGACATCAGAACATCCACTGTCGAAGAGGATGATTACCTGATCAATCTCGCCATAGCGCTTGCAGTTTTATACCTTGTAATCGTTTTAAGCATATTGATCATCAATTATTTCGTGATGAGCAAGGGCTGGAAACCATTTCAAAATATTTTAAAAAACCTAAGCAACTACCGATTTGGTCATAGTAAAACCTTCGAATCCACCGTCACCAAGGTCAAGGAGTTTGAAGAGCTAAATACCCAGATCAAGCAAATGATAGACCGCAATGAAGGCCTATTCGAAGAACAAAAGCTGTTTTTGGAGAATGCATCCCATGAGCTCCAAACGCCTTTGGCCATTACTATCGGCAAATTAGACCTGCTCCTGCAAGAAGGTGACCTCCCTGAGGAAAAAACCATTAAGATTGCTGAAGCTAAACAGGCTCTTCACCGGATGGTGGCCCTGAATAAATCCTTGCTTATGCTTTCCAGGATCGAAAACAACCAATACAGCAGCAGCACTGAGGTCAATTTCAATGACCTGATCAAAAGGAAACTGGAAGAACTGGAGGATTTCATTCAATTCAAGGAACTAAAAGTCGATTTTATCCAGCATGATCAATTTATTGCTAATCTCAACTTTGACCTTGCCCACATCTTGATTTCCAACCTGCTTAGGAATGCCATAAAATACAATTATAAAGAAGGGTTTATCCGAATAACGGTAAACAAAAGAGAGATTGACTTTGCCAATAGCAGTGAAAATGGAGCCTTAAACCCACAGTATATCTTCAAACGCTTCCATAAAGGCAATCAGGATAGTCAATCCAATGGGCTAGGTCTATCGATCGTTCAAACGATCCTGGACAAATACCCTCATATCCAAATTGAATACGGATATGCCCAAGCAGAACAGCATTTTAAACTAAAAATTTGAAATAATTCAGAAATAATCCCCTTTTTCCCAATTCTTTCCAGATTTGACATAGAAATTTGATTAAACAAAAAATTAAACGACATGAAAAATCTAATAAAAACACTGATGTTATTGTTTATTGCTGGATCATCTTTCCAAGCAATGGCTCAGGAAAAAGTAATTGAAGTTGCAAACTTGCCTAAAACAGCGCAAAACTTCCTTCAAAAGCATTATGCAAATGATAAAGTTGCCTTGACAAAATCTGAAAAGGAAACATTATCTTCTATTGAATACAAGGTAGTGCTTGCAAGTGGAACTGAAGTAGAATTTGATAGCAAGGGTGAATGGACTGAAGTAGATGCAAATACTGTTGCAGTACCTCAAGACATCGTTCCTGCAAAAATTAAATCTTATGTTCAAAAAAGCTTCCCTGACAACAATATCGTACAGATCAAAAAAGAAAAAAAGGGATATGAAGTTGAATTAACCAACGGAATCGAAGTTAAATTCAACAAAAATGCTGACTTCATCAAGATTGATGACTAATTGAAATACACACACAATAATCTTAATAAAACTTTAAAATGAAAAAATTACTTCTAGCACTAACTGTTCTTCTATCATTCGCTACTTTAACGATGTCTTGTGATAAAGAGTCTGTAATTACTGAGGATCAGCTTCCACAAAGTGCAAATCAATTCTTAAACGAAAACTTCAAAGGCGTGAAAATCTTATCCGTAGTTGAAGAAAAAGAAGGGCTTTCTGGAAAAGAATTTGATGTACTCCTTGATAACGGAATAGAAATCAAATTCGACAAAAATGGTCAATGGTTAGATATCTATGCTAAAGCCGATACAGCAACATTACCAGATAATTTGATCCCTACAGCTATCAGAGACTATGTAAAACAAAACTATGCTAATGCTGGCATCAATAGCATTGAAAAAGAAAAACACGGCTACGATGTCGAACTTACAAACGGCTTAGATCTTGTATTCGACAAAGACGGTAAATTCGTTAGGATAGATCCGTAAAAGTAGTATTTAGTAGAAAGTATTTAGTATTTAGACAAAAAGGTCCTGTGGAACATCATAGGACCTTTCTTTATATCATTAATTAGTATTTAGTAGTAAGTATTTAGTATTAAGACGGTTTGTTACTGTAGAGAAAGAAACCAGCGGGGTGTGACATCTTTATAGAAATTGTATGTTTGAAATGGTCAACCCACAGAGTGGGTGAAATGTTTATAGAAAGGTAAATCGTCAAAAGGACAACCCCTAGCGGGGGGTGAAATATTTTTCTATAACCCTTTTGTGTCACCCTGAAGGCTCGGCCGAAGGGTCTCGGAACTAAGCAGGCTTGCCAAAAACAGTTTTCTCATCTTGCGATTCGAAATGACCCGCATCCCTAAAAAAATAAGAAATAGATTCTTCGTTTTACTCTGAATCCCTCTCAGGAGGCTTCCAATTCTGAACGATCAGTGAAGAATCTGTACGTGAATGCCTCAAAATGTTCTTGTCATTCTTGATCGAAGATCAAGGACCTGTTCGCCAATGAAATTAGGTTTGCATAGTTCCAAGATTCTTCCTGCGTCAGAATGACACCGTGGCGGAAACCGAAAATGTAGGAAAGCACGTATTACAAACCTATTATTTATTCAAAATATGAAGCGGGCGAATGCGATTCGCCCCTATGGAAATATGATTAAATATAGTCTTAGAAACTACGTTCAAACCATGATCTTGGTCCATCCTCTCATCCTCGGTGGGTGAGCGGAGTCGAACCCCAATCCTGGTTCAAATACCAAGTCCACCACAAGTCTAAATACTAAATACTAAATACTAAATACTATATACTTAAATACTATATACTTAAATACTATTCAGATAAATAACTAGTCTTCACGGTAATATTCGCGGTTTTCTTTCTTGAGGTCACGTTAAAGGCACCACCATAGGAATATTCTTCATTTTCGTTCTGACCGGTAATCTGAAAAATCCCTAAATCGGCTTTCACTAGAGAACCTAATGAGGATCCAGCTTCTTTAGCAATGTTTTCTGCCCTTACCTTTGCATTCTGGGAAGCTTCCGAGATCAACTTCAATTTCAGGTCTTCAAGACCCGAGAAATAGTAGTTAGGAGCATTGGAGGCCAACTCTACCCCTTGCGAGATCAAGGTGGAGATTTCACGCGAAGCGTTGGCAACCTTATCTAAATCTTTTGATTCAATGGAAACATTTTGCGAAAGGCTATATCCGGTAAAGGTATTGAAGCTATTTCCATTCTGATCGGTATGGTAGGTAAAGTCACGGGCAATATTAACGGCATTGAACAGAATCTCTTTTTCATTGATCCCTTGGCGAACCAAAAAATCCTTCACCAATTCACGATCTCGCTTCAATTGTTCGGAAGCTTCACTTAAATCCATGGATTTACGGCTGAACACTGCAGACCATTTCACGATATCAGACTCAAAATTAGTCATCGCATTACCGGTCACATTAATCGTATTGGAATTTCTGTACTTATACTTATAGGCATTACCAAAGATCATGGCAAACACAATGATGGATAGGCCGGCGATAATACTGATTATAATACCTGTGTTTTTCATATAAAGTGAATTAATGCGATTATACTAAAATTGTTATCTTTTAACCTAACCTAAGTTAACAAATTTTGGGTATTATTGAAATTCCAAACATCAATTTATATGAAACGTAAATTTGGCTTAATACTATTTGGTTTAAGTGCAATTTCACTAACTTATGCACAGAAAAAACCAATTGATCACACTGTTTATGATTCCTGGAATGTTATCAGTAAACCTGAGATCAGCAAATCTGGAAATCTGATTTATTATAGCATTACCCCACAAGAAGGTGATGCGACTTCCATTGTAAAAAATGCAAACAATCAACAACTGCTTCAAATCCCTAGAGGTGCAGACCTTAAGCTGACCAAGGATGAAAAACATTTGATTGGTTTAATCAAAGCTCCTTTTCAGGAAGTAAGGCAGGCAAAGATCAAGAAAAAGAAACCTGATGAAATGCCGAAGGACTCTCTTTTGGTCTTTAATATCGCTAAAAACCAGTCCAGCAAATTTGCACAGGTGAAATCCTATAAAATCGCTAAGGATGGAAATGACTTCGTTGCCTTCCTGCACGAAACCATCATCCCCAAAAGCTCGGACAGCAGTAAAACGAAATCTGCATCCAAAAAGGAAAAACCTACCCCTACCTTAACGGTCCTCAACTTAAATACGGCTGATACAAGCAATATCTTAAAAGCGGATAGTTACGAGTGGAGTGATGACGGGAAATTCTTGGTTTACTCCATTAAAGGTCCAGAAAAAGACTCCTTAAATGAATCCGGTCTATTTATTATGGACCTTGCCAACAAATCCAAAAAGAAAATAAGCTCAGGCAAAGGAACCTATAAGAACATTCAGTTTGATGATGCTACAAAGCAACTGAGCTTCTTAGCGGACAAGACTCCTGAAAAATCCCTATTAAAGGAATATAAGCTTTATTACTATACCGCAAACCAAGACTCCGCCGTGATATTGGCTGATAGAAATTCCAATGGGATTCCTCAAAACTGGTTTGTATCCGGTGATGGCTCCTTAACCTTTAGCAAATCTGGAAAAAGACTGTTTTTCGGATTGGCTCCAATTCCAAGGGTAAAGGACACCACTTTAGTGGAATTCGAGCATGCCAAAGTGGATATCTGGCACTGGCAAGATGATTACCTGCAACCTATGCAATTGGTTAACCTAAGAAGAGACCTATCCAGGAACTATACCGCCATGGTCAATCTGGCCTCCAATAGAAATGTGATTCCATTATCTGATGAAACATTCAATAGAATCTCCTTGACCGGCGATGCTGACAACGAATGGGCGATGGCGACTTCCGACAAGGAATACAGAATAGAAACCCAATGGGAAGGTGGCATGCGTTCTGATATCTACGCTATATCAACCCTGACAGGTAAAAATAAATTGGTCACAAAATCCAACTCTGGATATGCTGCATTAGCACCAAACGGCGATTATGTCGTTTATTTCAACCGTAGCAATGGTAATTGGTACAGCTTCCATATCGCATCTGAAAGCACGAAACAACTGAATGAAGGCTTGCAAGTCAGCTTTGTGGATGAAGAAAATGATGTCCCTGCCGCTCCAGGACCCTATGGAATCGCTGGATGGTCAAAGGATGGCAAATACATCTATATCAATGACCGATATGATATCTGGAAATTAAGCCTTGATGGAAAAAACAAAACCAACCTAACCAACGGCCTTGGAAGACAAAACCAAATGGTCTATCGTATGGAAAACCTATATAGGAACGATGACCCAAGGATCAATTACAACCAGATCGATGAGTCAAAGACTGTTTTCTTAAATGGTTTCAATAAAATCGACAAAAATCAAGGTCTCTATAAATTAGGAAAAAAAGAAATCAGCAAACTATGGTCAGGTCCGCATACTTATAGAATGCTTAATGCGGATGAAAAATTGAACAAGCTTATCTATACAAAAGAGGATTACCAGCATTCACCGGATCTATATCTATTAGCGAATTTCAAAAACGAAACCAGACTATCCGATATTAACCCTCAACAGGCGAATTACAATTGGGGAACGGCTGAATTGGTACATTGGACTACACCAAAAGGCTATAAATCGGAAGGTATTCTCTATAAGCCTGAAGATTTCGATCCGAATAAGAAATATCCGATTATTGCTTATTTCTACGAAACGCTATCAGATGGGCTATATGGCTACCAAGCGCCGGCTCCTACTCCATCCCGTTTGAATATCCCTTATTTCGTAAGTAACGGTTATTTGGTCTTCGCACCGGACATCCGTTATGAAACTGGCTATCCAGGAAGATCAGCTGAAGAGTTTATTAATTCAGGTATGCATCATTTGGCTAGAAACAACAATTGGGTGGACTCCACTAAAATGGGAATCCAAGGACAGAGCTGGGGTGGTTATCAAGTTGCCCACCTGATTACCCGTACCGATATGTATGCCGCAGCATGGGCTGGTGCTCCCGTTGTCAACATGACCTCGGCCTACGGTGGAATCCGTTGGGGAACGGGAATGTCCAGACAGTTCCAATATGAGAATACACAAAGCCGTATCGGAAAGCCGCTTTGGGAAGCTAGAGATCTATATATAGAGAACTCGCCACTGTTCTTTATGGACAAGGTCAACACACCTGTGGCGATCATGCACAACGACAATGACGGAGCTGTGCCTTGGTACCAAGGGATTGAATTCTTTACTGCATTGAGAAGATTGAATAAACCAGTTTGGTTATTGAACTATAACGGTGATGACCACAATCTAATCCAAAGACAGAACCGAAAAGACATTCAAATTCGCGAAGCTCAATTCTTTGATCACTTCCTAAAAGGAAAACCAGCAGCAAATTGGATCAAAAAAGGAGTCAAAGCAACAGAAAAAGGTATAGATTGGGGCCTTGAAGTCAACTAATTTTACAATAGAAACTCAAAACAGGCGGTAATTCTTGGGAATTACCGCCTGTTTTTGTTAAAAAACACTAAAAACCATACTTTTTTACATTTTTTTTCAAAAATTTTATCCAAGTAAAATGTTTTTACTATACTTTTGATAAAAATTTAGAAGAAAAAATCAGTAATCAACAAAAACTTAAGTATATCTAATATTAACAGCATGTTAAACTCCAGACTAGCCGCAGTTGAAACTGCCTCAAAGCACATGTTCAATGAAACAACTGAGGTAAATTCAGAACGCGCAATTCACATTTTCAATAAAAATGTGTTCAGCATCTCTAAAATGAGAGATTACCTTTCAAAGTCTACTTTTAGCGAATTAAAATCATCTATCGACGAAGGAAAACAGATCAGCAGAGAATTAGCAGATTACATCGCGCAAGCCATGAAAACTTGGGCCCTAGAAAATGGTGCTTCGCACTATACCCACTGGTTTCAACCTTTGACTGGATCAACAGCTGAAAAACACGATGCTTTTTTTGAACCGGACACGGATGGAAGCGCAATCGAGAAATTCAACGCGGATGCATTGGTACAACAAGAACCAGATGCTTCTTCTTTCCCGAACGGCGGTATCCGTAATACTTTCGAAGCTAGAGGTTATACTGCTTGGGACCCTTCATCCCCTGCCTTTATCTTTGAAACTGGTGCTGGCAAAACCTTATGTATCCCTACCGTATTCGTTTCTTACACAGGCGAATCCCTAGATTACAAAGCACCTTTATTAAAAGCTATCGCTTCTATTGACAAAGCTGCAACTGATGTTGCTCAATATTTTGATAAAGCCGTTACCAAAGTAAATGCTTCTTTGGGTATCGAACAAGAATATTTCTTGGTTGACCTTGCCTTATATAATGCTCGTCCTGACCTACAATTGACAGGAAGAACCCTATTCGGACACATGTCAGCTAAAGGACAACAATTAGAGGATCATTACTTCGGTGCGATCCCTGAGCGTGTATTAGCTTACATGGTGGACCTTGAAAACGAAGCCCTGAAATTAGGTATCCCTTTGAAAACTCGTCACAACGAGGTTGCCCCTTCTCAATTTGAATGTGCTCCTATGTTTGAAGAGATCAACTTGGCTATCGACCATAACCAATTGTTGATGAACGTAATGGAACAAGTTGCCATTCGTCACAACTTTAAGGTTTTATTACATGAAAAACCGTATAGCGGTGTAAACGGATCCGGAAAACACAATAACTGGTCCTTGATCACCAATACAGGTGTGAACCTGCTTTCGCCAGGAAAAACTCCTAAAAACAACCTGATGTTCTTGACGTTCTTTGTCAACACCATCAAAGCTGTTTATGAGCATGCCGACCTACTGAGAGCATCTATCGCAAGTCACTCCAATGACCACCGCCTAGGTGCCAACGAAGCTCCTCCAGCGATTATCTCTATCTTCTTAGGTTCTCAATTGGATGAAATCCTAGAAGAAGTTGAATCTGCTCGCGTTGCCAAAAAAGTTAAGGCTGATGCAAACCTATGGCACGGTATTCCAAAAATCCCTGATCTGAAATTGGATAACACCGACCGAAACCGTACTTCTCCTTTTGCTTTCACCGGCAATAAATTCGAGTTCCGCGCTGTTGGATCTTCTGCAAACTCAGCATTGCCAATGACCATTTTGAATGCAATCGTTGCTACGCAATTGATTGAATTCAAAAATGAAGTCGACAAACAGATCAAAAAAGGAATCAAGAAAGACCTTGCGATCCTAAACGTTGTCCGTAAATACATCAAAGATTCAAAAGCAATCCGTTTCGAAGGAAATGGCTATAGCGAAGAATGGGAAATTGAAGCGGCTGGCAGAGGACTTTCTAACATCAAGTCTACACCAAAAGCCCTTGATGTCTATGTAAAACCAGAGTCTCTAGAGCTTTTCGAAACCCTAGGAATCTTCTCAAGACGTGAATCTGAAGCTAGACATGAGATCTTATTGGAGAACTTCTTCAAAAAACTTCAAATCGAAGCTCGTGTGATTGGTGATGTCGTAACTAGTCAGATTGCACCTGCATGTTTGATCTATCAAAACCAATTGATTGAAAACGTAAGAGGCCTTAAGGACTTAGGTCTGAGCAAAGAGGCTTACAGTTCACAGCTAAACTATGTGGAGCGTATCTCCAAGCACGTGAACATTATCCTTGAACAGGCAGAGGAAATGCGTCAAGCCCGTAAAAAAGCAAACACCATCGACGACATGCGTGAAAAAGCGATCGCTTACGACGAGGTTGTAAAACCGTTCTTCGACGAAATCCGCTACCATGTCAACAAACTTGAAAAAATCGTTGATGACGCTAAATGGCCTTTGCCAAAATTACGCGAATTGCTTTTCATCCACTAAGCATTAACTAAACAAGAAACAATAACCATTAAGGGGTAATCTGAAAAGATTGCCCCTTTTTTGCTGGGGAGTAGAGGGAACAAAACGCAGTTTTTAGATACTTTCGTTGGGGTTTATTGGATACGCTTTTGAACCAGGATGGAAAGGATGAGAGGATGGGCCAAGAACTGGTTTTGAACCAGGATTAAAAGGATGAGAGGATGGGCCATGATTATGTCCTGCCCACCATTGAAAAGGCGGCAAATACCATAGGGGCATATTTTGAAAGAAAACATTGCGGATTATATTGGCGTACAGGTCCTTTACCTTCGGTAAAGAATGACAGGCAATTTTTATAGTGAACCGTACAGATTCCTCACTAATCGTTCAGAATTGGAAATGGGTTGGGGAGAGATTCAGAGCGCAGCGAAGAATCTATTGTTGTATTTTTTTTAGAATCGTTGTCATCGTGAGCACAGCGAACGAACTATTTTATTTCTTCAAGACAAATTGCAGAAAAATATTTCACCCCTGCTAGGGGTTGGTCTGCTTATTGGCCAAATCTTCTATAAAGATATCACCCCTTCCAAGGGTTTCACAAAACAAACATCCATTCTTCCGGAGGAAGTCCTTTAGCAACCGGCTCATTTCCAATGGCGGAAAAATGGAAAGAATGCCGTTGCCGAGTGCGATGGGATTGGCCTTGGAATGCTTTTTCATGATCATCCCATCAAAAGGGGTGATCTTGCAAAAGATATTCCCGACATCAAGGCATTCTATCCATGTGTAGTGGATGGTGCGAAAAGCCATCTTAAATGGGCCGAAGCGGTTTGGTTACTTTTCCGCGAAAAAGTAACAGAGTTCTTGGCACAGCCGGTGGGTGAGCCTGTCGAACCTCCATCCCGTACCCTGAGCGGCGTCAAAGGGCATCCTGGCACAAAAAAAGAGGGGATTTTCCCTTTCCCCTCAATTGATGCTATTCTTTAATAAAATAACAAACTAACTCCTCAAATATCCCGCTTTTAGCCTTGTTATTTTTATACATATTACGGTATTAGCTACCACAATTACGGTAGTTACTTTTTCTAATCGCTGATATTTTCTTTAATAAAAATCTTCTTGATCAGTCCAACATCCAAGGCATTCATATCTACCAGTTTCAAATCCTTGATCATCTTTAAGGTCGACGATTTATAATGTTGGAAATGTTTGGACTTGATATGGTCCTCATACGCTTTTTGATCCCTATAGATCTCCAAGATCCTGATTTTATGTTTCTCGGCTTGGATCTCCATGGGAAAGATCGATATGACACCCTCCTCCTTCTCTACAGACTCTCTGGCTCCATGCAGAACAATCTCCTTATATTCTTCCCAATATTCTGGAATTACATCAATTTCTGCTATCCTGATCAAGTGAATTTGCTTTTTTTCGCCAAAACCCCCAGATTTTTCTTGAGAAAACAGATTTCCAAAGCTAAAAAGCATTAAAAAAACCAAAAAACTCATCAAATACTCTTTCATTTCCATAGCATAACTGATTTTTTACTAATAATAACGCAAAAGCAGTAAAATTGTTGAGCCAGCAATTCTTAATTATTGATCTGACTTGCCTGCTGACCAACTGCCCTTTCGCCTACAATCTTGATCTTATCCAATGCGGCGGTCAAATCCTTTAATTCTGCCGGATCAAATTGATAATCCCGAGAATCCATGTTTTCTTTCAGGTGTGCCAGTTTAGTGGTTCCCGGAATGGGAACTATAAAAGGTTTGTGGGCCAATAGCCATGCCAATGCTACCTGAGCTACGGTCAACCCTCTATGGTCACCAAAATCCTTAAGCACATCGATCAAAGGCCAATTGGCAATAATGGCATCCTTTTGATAACGAGGCAAGGCTGGTCGGTTATCATTGTCAGAATTATATTTCGTCCGTTCATTGATATAACCCGTTATCAATCCTCTGCTCAATGGACTGTAAGGAACAAAACCTATCCCCAATTCCTCACAAACAGGTATCACTGTGGTTTCAGGTTGGCGGGTAACCAAGGAATACTCACTTTGCAAGGCCGTAACCTGTTGCACAGCATGGGCTTTCCTGATATTTTCAGCACTCGCTTCACTCAAGCCAAAGTTCCTGACTTTCCCTGCCTGGATCAATTCCTTTACAGTTCCGGCAACATCTTCCATCGGAACATTTGGATCAACTCGATGTTGATATAACAAATCTATATAATCTGTCTTCAAGCGTTTTAAGGATTGATCCACCATCTTCTTGATCGTTTCCGGTCTGCTGTCCAAACCTTTGGCCGGAACTCCGTCCACAAAGCCAAACTTGGTTGCTATCAATATATCCTTACGAATAGGCTGTAAGGCCTCTCCTACTAATTCTTCATTGATCCGCGGACCATAAGCTTCGGCGGTATCGAAGAAATTTAAGCCTAATTCTGCTGCTTTTCTAATCAGGTTTATGCTCATCTGACGGTCAGGAACAAAACTGCGGTGAAAACTCATGCCCATACAGCCTAAGCCAAATGCGGACACCGCTAATTGATGTTTTCCAGATCCTAACAGCCTCTTTCCTGTTTCCTGAAAATTGAGGCTACTGTCTTTATTTATTTCCATGGTTGAACTAGCAAATAAAACATTGGAGCTGATCAGTCCCAATCCTGCTAATGCTCCATTCTTTAAAAATTCTCTACGATTGTTTGTCCTCATATTCTCTGATGGTTTAATGTATTCCAAAGGTCTGTAGAATAAACAATTAAAAGCTTATATGGATTACAGGATTAACTACCAATTTTACTTTTGACTTTCATTATACCGAAAATCTCAAATTATACTTGGTTTAGCCGACATAAAACATCAATTTTATAATAATTGGCTTACCTGCCAAATGAGAACATTAAATGTAATCACAAATGAAACTACATAGCATAGATACTGGATTTTTCAAATTAGATGGCGGTGCCATGTTTGGCGTTGTACCAAAAAGCCTCTGGCAGAGAACGAATCCAGCTGACGAAAACAACTTATGTACCTGGGCAAACCGTTTGATGCTTATTGAGGATGGCAAGCGATTGACGCTGGTCGATACTGGGATCGGCGACAAGCAGGATGAAAAATTCTTTAGCCACCTCCATATGCATGGCGACGATACGTTGGATAAGTCTTTAGCTAAACTTGGTTTCCACCGTGATGACATTAGCGATGTAATATTGACCCATTTGCATTTTGACCATTGTGGTGATGCCATTAAAAGAGAAGGTGAAAAACTATTGCCAGCATTCAAAAATGCAAGATATTGGTCCAATAAGGATCATTGGGAGTGGGCAGTTAATCCTAATCCAAGGGAGAAAGCGTCTTTTTTGAAGGAGAACATTATGCCAATCCAAGAAAGTGGGCAACTGAACTTTATCGATATCGAAAGTCCTCAATACGACACTGAGATCCATATGCGCTTTGCCTATGGCCATACCGAGGCCATGATGCTTCCGCAGATCCAATATAAAGGAAAAACCATTCTCTACATGGCGGACTTACTGCCTTCTGTAGGACATATTCCAATTGCCTATGTCATGGGCTATGATGTGAGACCACTGGTAACCATGCAGGAAAGACAAGATTACTGGAAAGAGATCGTTGATAATGAATATATCATGTTCTTCGAGCATGACTCCGTAAATGAGTGCGCAACCTTGCAGTACACCGAAAAAGGAATTAGACTGAAAGACACTTTTAAATTAAGCGAAATCTAAGCTATTCATGTCCGTAGATATCAAGAAAAGATTCGACCGTATTGTTGAGATATTGATTCAATTGCAATCCAAAAGGGTTGTGAAGGCGCAGGAATTGGCCGATCGCTTTGATGTCAGCCTTCGTACCATTTATAGGGACATTAAAAGCCTGGAGCAGGCAGGTGTTCCATTGATTGGTGAAGCTGGAATGGGCTACAGCATTATGGACGGTTACCGACTTCCGCCGGTTTCATTCAGTAAGGAAGAAGCCCTTTGCTTTGTCGCTACGGAAAAGTTGGCCGAGAAATACCTTGATCAAGCAGGTTTCTCGCTTTACTCTTCCGCATTGATGAAAATCAAGGCCATCTTAAAGAGCAATGACCAAGACCTAGTGACGAATATGCAGGAACAGATCATCATGCGCAAACAGCATGTACCTATCTTCCCTGAAAAGGTTCCGCATGTATTGAGTACCGCCATTGAAGCTATTGCCAATAAAACCCAGATCCAAATTGAATACCAAGGCATCAAGGATGACGAAGCCATCCTAAGGATTATCGAACCTATTGGCATTGTCCACGAGATAGGGTTTTGGTATATCGTTGCCTATTGCCTGCAACGTATGGACTTCAGGCAGTTCCGGAGCGATCGGATTGCACAGGTCACAGCGCTAGAAAACAAGTTCAGCAAAAGGCATATCAGCATTGATGAATACATGTCGAACCAGAAATCCCCCGAGCTACCCAAGATCAAATCCAAGGTTCTGGTTAGCCGTGACTTCGCTCCTTTTATGCGCTGGCAAAGAAACACTTATGGATTTGTATCTGAAGCTAAGGTTGGGGATAAAATAGAAATGGTTTTTGAAAGCCGAGACATCGAACATGAGTTCCCGAGATGGCTCATGATGTTTGGCGACAAGATAGAAATAAAAGAGCCTGAAGAGCTTAAGCACAGCTTTAATAAACTCTTTCAGGCTATACAAAACAACATAAAATAGTATTTCTTTTTAAGCGCCTTGGTAAGGATGTTTCCAAGGTGCCCTATATTCTCTTTTCAATCTCTTTGTAGCTTCTTCATCTCCTACACAGACTTTCTTCTCCGGATCATAGACCAATGGACGATTTAATTCCATGGACAGGTTTGCCAGAATACAGGATGCTGTAGAGATATGTCCCTGAAGCACATCTGCAACCGGTAATGTATTTTTATCGATGGCAGAAAGCAGGTTCCGCATCTGACCTCTTGTCGCTGGTGCTGCATTGAGCTCAATCCGAGGTTCCTTCAGGTCCTCAGGGTATTGCTCTCTTTCATAGACCACATCACGCACGACCTTCTCCCCTTTTTCCGGAATAAACTCCCATTTCATGGTACTTCCTTTCAATGTTCCCTTATCGCCATAGATTACAAATGCCCATGGGTATTCAGGATCTGCCGGCGTACCCCAGGTGCGATGGGTCCACACGCAATTCAGGTCATCGTATTCAAAAATAGCGGTCTGCGTATCGGCGATATTGGATTTCGCTTCTTTCTGCACATAGATCCCTCCTGTTGCCAATATCTTTTTGGGCCAGCCCAAACCTAACATCCAACGAACCGTATCGAACATATGCACACACATATCGCCCGTTATCCCATTTCCGTACTCCATAAATGCGCGCCACCAACCACCATGCGGAAGCCCATCGTAAGGCCGCAATGGCGCAGGACCTGTCCACATTTCATAATCCAAGAAATCTGGAACCGGTTCTTCTGGCGGATTGGCATTGCTCTTCATATGGTAATAACAGCACATTTCCACATGCGAAATTTTACCCAACAATCCTCTCTCCACTATATTTTCCTTGGCATCGATCATATGCGGCGTACTTCTACGCTGCGTACCGATCTGAACCTTTCTATTATGCTTTCTTGCCGCTGCAACTACCGCTTCCCCCTCCATAACATCCACACTGATGGGCTTTTGCAGATACACATGTGCTCCCGATTCAATGGCAGCAATTCCGATCAGGGCATGCCAATGGTCTGGCGTACCGACCAACACCAGATCCAGCTTGTTTTCTGCCAATAGCTTTCTATAATCCGAATACTTCTTGGGTACCTTTTTGGATTTCTGCTTTTGGGAAATCAGCTTTGCGGCTTCCTCCAGGTGCTTTTTGTCCACATCACAAACCGCAACCACCTCTACATCACTTACCTGTAGCAACCTGAACAGGTCACTTTTACCATACCATCCGGCACCAATCAAGGCTACCGTTCTAGCTTTTAATATCTCCGCTGCAAAGCCCGCCTGCTGCAAGGCAGCAATGGACAGTAAGGCACCAGTTCCAAAAATAAATTGCCTACGATTGAGGTTTATGTTTCCCATAAGGATAGAGGTTTTAAGGTTTATAGCTTTTAAGATAGGCAAAAATTAAATATTAGACAATAGATGTGAGATGTGAGATTTGAGATTTGAGACATTTCTGGCTTGGGAGGACTGGTGTTTTTTTGAACCAGGATTGAATGGATGAGTGGATGGACCAAGAACTGGGAACGAACTAGAATGTCCTTCGACGCCACTCAGGAAACGGGATTGGAGGATAGACCAAGATCAATTCTGATTGACGAGCGGCATCTTGGCTTTGCTTGATATCTCTCGAGACTCGGCACAGGATTATTAAACCAAAATCATTGGTGATATGCCTTTCGGTTATTAATTTATCACGCTTGGTAGGGACGAATCGCATTCGCCCGCTTCATATTTGGAACATTTAATAGGATTGTATGGCGTACTTTCCTGCACCTTCGGTTTCCGCCACGATGTCATTCTGACGAAGGAAGAATCTCGGAATTTTACAGACTTAATCAATTACCGAAGGCATTGGCGTACAGATTCTTCACTGATCGTTCAGAATCAAAATACGCTATAGAGGGATTCAGAGTGAAACGAAGAATCTATTGTTTTTATTTTTTTGAGATGGTTGTCATTACGAATCGTAAGATGAGTAAACTATTTCAAATAAAGAATGGATAGGTCCGAGACCCTTCGGGGAAAGCCCTCAGGGTGACACAAAAGATTTATTGAAAAACATTTCACCCCCGCTGGGGGTTTTCAAAACAAACTCCATCCTTCCAAAGGAAGTCCTTTAGCAACCGGCTCATTTCCAATGGCGGAAAAATGGAAAGAATGCCGTTGCCCTGCGCGATGGGATTGCTAAAATAATTGAACCCTTCTAGGGTTCTTTTTATTACAGGAATTCCGCATTGATAATGAGTTAAGGAACATTTCCCTTCCGAAGGAAGCCCTTTAGCCCCGGCTCATTTCCAATGGCGGAAAAATGGAAAGGATGCCGTTGCCCTGTGGGATGGGATTGGCCTTGGAATGCTTTCAAAAAATTCTCCATCAAAAGGGAGAATTTTGAAGGAAGATATTCCCGACAACAAGGCATTCTTGTCCATGTGCGGATGACCGTGCGAAAAGCCATCTTAAATGAGCCGAAGCCTTTTGGTTACTTTTGGGCTTCAAAAGTAACGAAGAAAAATTGGTATCCGTGAGCTCCTTCGTCGGTTTGGTTACTTTTGCGCATCAAAAGTAACGAAGAAAATTATTTGAAATTCAACTTGTCAATGGTTCGAAAGAAAGATCTCGGAAATTTACGGACTTAATCAATTACGGATGGCATTGGCGTACAGGTCCTCAATCTTCGATTGAGTATGACAAGGTCATAAGGTGGAGATCCGTACAGATTCCTCACTGATCGTTCAGAATAAAAATGCAAATGAGGTATTCAAACAATTCGATAAGGCCAATATTACTTAATGGGGAATCACCCTCATAATCCCCCACAAGTAACATTAATTCAATTTACTAAACGAGAATCTTAGGTTTCAGTAAAAATTACTGGTTGATTATTCGTTTATGTCCTAACGCGCTAACTCGTTATTGTATAAACATACAGGACAAACAAAAATAATAAAAACTTACTAATGTTGTATTTTATTGATTTTCATAGGTATAAAGCAGTGCTATAGGTAATATTTTACCGTTTATATCACAAAAATAACATAGAATATCATACAAATAAAATTAATAAGTATATACATATTAAATAAAAGTATATTCAACTGATAATCAGGGACAAAAAAATTAATAACTAATGTCACATGGAATAAAAAATGATTTGATGGGATGGTTTGAACCAGGATTGTGGTCAAATATAGCCTATATCGCCACGTTTTACCAATGATCTTGGTCTATCCTCACATCCCGAACATCCTGGTTCAAAACCCGATCTATGCAATCCCCTAGAAACATGTCGCCCTCCTTTTTCCCTATCAGGTAACAGAAATTAAACATCCCTTCCCCCTATTATTAATCAATAATTTAATACATTTGGCACGATCGATTTAAAACCTCGTGTTTTCCTAAACTCAACCGATGAAATACGTACTGTCATTAATCTTACTCTTCCATATAAGCTTTGCATTCTGTCAAGATGAGCGTAAGCCTGTTGTATCTTTTGAAGATGCCTACAAACGGGATTACCAAGCCACCAAAATCTCGGAACATCAACCTAAGGTCGATGGAAAACTGGATGAAGACCTCTGGCAGAACCAAGGGGTCTGGTCGGAGAAATTTTCCCAGGTTATCCCCTTTGAACGGGCACATACCGGCTCGTGGACCAAAATGAAGATCTTTTACGATGACAAGAACATCTATGTTGGGGTTTATTGCAAGGACATCCACCCTGAGACCATGAACGCCTTTATCGGAAACCGGGACGACAACAGCAATGGCGACCTGATCAGTATTGCCTTCGACCCTTACCACGATTACCGCGCTGCCGTGGAATTCAATATCAACCTTGGTGGTAATAAAACAGACCTTACGGTAACCGACAAACTATCGGTCAACCTTTCCTGGAATGCCGTATGGGAAGGCCGTACCCATCAAGACCTGGCCGATTCCAGCTGGACCGCGGAACTGAGAATCCCATTCAACCAGATCCGATACAACCAAAAGAACGACGACATTATCTGGGGACTGCATGTCCGCCGGATAATCCGCCGAAATAACGAGGTACAGAACTGGTCCATGATCCCGATCAAGAACAATGGGCATGTGTTCTCCTTCGGAACCATGCATGGCATGCAGGACCTACCAAAACCTAAAGGGATTGAGTTCTTGCCCTATGTGATGAACAAAATGATCCGCGAACCAAAGATCGCCAACAGTCCCTATCAAGATGGTAACCGCTGGAAACCAAATGCGGGTCTGGATGCTAAATTCGCCATTTCAGATTATACCATGGACCTTTCCATCAATCCTGACTATGGTCAGGTCGAACTGGATCCTTCTGTCATGAACCTAACTGCCTACGAGGTATTTTATGAAGAAAAAAGACCCTTCTTTTTGGAAGGAAAGCATATTTTGGAATTTGACAACAATGAAGGCGGAATGATGTTCTATTCCCGCCGGATCGGTTCCAGATCTCGATATCAATACCCATTGGTAGACAATCAGCAGATCTTTGCCAGCAGCACCGATTTCGTGCCCATCCTTGGTGCCATGAAACTTACCGGAACAAACCGCAAAGGTCTTACCATAGGGATCTTGGAAAGTATAACCGCCAAGACTTCCCAAAAGGTGACCCAGCTCGGTTCTGCTGAGGAACGGATACAAACCGAACCATTGACCAACTATACCGTAGCCAGGGTGCAGAAAAACTGGGACGGAAATACCCTTTTGGGCGGTATGATCACTTCGGTAAACCGCAAGATGGATGCTCCGCATCTAGAGGAGTTCCTGGTTAAAGACGCTTTTACCGCTGGAGTTGACTTTACCAAGTATTTCTCCAATCGCCTCTATTATGTGGAAACCAAAGCCATGTACAGTACGCTTTCGGGAACGAAAGATGCCTTAATGGCCACCAAGACCAATGCCACGCACTTCTTCCAACGAAAATCGGGAGCAGAATACCTCAACATGAATCCAGACGCCACTTCTCTTAGTGGAACCGGCGGATACATCAAGGCCGGGAAAAAGGGAAATGCCCAATGGAACTATGCGGAAACCTTTAGCTGGTCCTCCCCTGGTTTCGATTTAAATGAGGTCGGTTACCTTAAACAAACCGACTATAAACTGAACGAATCGGAACTTGCTTTCCGCAAGACCGATCCATGGGGACCTTTCCGCGCTGCTGGTATCACCTTGACCCAAAGGAACGTTTGGAACTATGGTGGCAAGGCCATGGACAACAACCTTGCAGTCCGCTTTAGAAGCTTGACCATCAAGCGAAGAATAGAAATGGACCTAAAGGAAGCCTTTAGCTGGAACTCAGTTGACAGCCGCATGCTCCGCGGTGGTTATGACCTTCGCTATAACCCGAACTTTACGAGTACTTTCTCCATGAACTCCGACCGTGCAAAACGTATTTTCATCAAGGTTGACTACGACGGCAAGCATTTCCTGGACGGAGAAACAAGATACAATGAAATCAGACCGTCCCTGACTTTCCGCTTAGGAAACCATATACATTTGGTTACGCAATTCAACTATGCCTGGAACAAGGATAACTTGCAATATGTAAGCAGCAGTGAGCTCCCTAGCATCAATGCTGATGAAGTGACCTATGTGATGGGAAGGATGCGGCAGGAGACCTATGGATTTACCTTTAGGCTGCAGGGCAACATCACCCCTGACCTTTCCATTCAATATTATGGCTCACCGTTTACATCGACAGCGCAATACGATCGATTTAAGTACGCCACAAATACCCTTTCCAGAACCTATTCTGAGCGATTCCAAGAATTCAGTCCGGAGCAGATCAGCTATGCAGATGGTATGTACAGTGTAGGCACCGGTGCACAAGCAGGAAGCTTCAAGGATCCAAATTTCAGTTTCAATGAATTCCGTTCCAATTTGGTAGCACGCTGGGAATACCTGCCCGGTTCTACCCTTTACCTCGTTTGGGAGCATAACAGATCCGGCAGGATGCCAGTTTACCAACCCGGTTGGGGCAGCAACCTCGATAACATCTGGCGAATTGCTCCGACGAATACATTTATGCTGAAGCTGAACTATTGGATCGGCTGGTAGGAACAACTGCATGATCATCGAGCGGCGTCGAGATGACCTCTACCGTATTCCGAAGAATCATCGAGCGGCACCTCGGCTTCGCTAACCTACGAGACCAGGAAACAGGATCATTGCCAGAATTTCATTCTGCAAAAATTATCACATTTTGCAAGGTCGATTTGCATTCTCCCGCCCATGCATTTGAACCAGGATTAATGGGATGGGAGGATAGACCATGATCTGGTAAGGAACCAGGATGCCCTTCGACGCCGCTCAGGGTACAGGATGAGAGGATGGGCCAAGATCAATGGTCGAGCGGCATCTCGGCTTCGATCGATGATCGCCGAAAAGCCTACCAATCCCATTGTTACTTTTGGATCGCAAATTAACCACCCCGCTTCCGTCAGAAGAGAAATGTTCCTTAACTCACTTACAATGCAGAATTCTTGCAAAAAAGAACCCTAGAAGGGTTCAATTATTTTAGCAATCCCATCGCACAGGGCATCGGCATTCTTTCCATTTTTCCGCCATTGGAAATGAGCATCCGAGCTCTTTTTAAGCCCCCTTTCTTCAGAAAATTAAACTACTGAGTTATTGTTGTAAAATGAATGTAATTAAAAAAATAAATTAATTACGGAAAACCGTAAAACCCTTTGATTCATCCTTTATATTTTTACATAATTATTAACTAACTTCATTTTTTGAGAAATCAAACGATCAAAATTGAAAACTATCATTAATTATTAGGTGTGAAATTATGAAAATACTTGATACTATACCTATTCTTTGGTTTTCATTAAGAAATGAGATCAAATTAATTATTAAGAAATTCAAGTGTTTATTCCAAAACACAAAATTCCACTTAGAATACTTTGACTTTGAATACATTAATTCAAAGGGAATAATGGTAATCCATTACAAGACAAGGGGGTTATTTTATATAAAAATTCAAAATTTAAAAATATACAAAGGCAAAGGTCGAATTGTCTTAAACCTTGAAAATCTAGATGTTTCAAAAGGATTACAAATTATTTTCTTCGGTCATAGAAAAAAACATACAGAAATTATTGAAGTCATAGATGTTATTAATAGTCAATATAATACATTTCGGCCCAAATTTCTACCAAATATTTATGACCTACAAAAATTCAAAATTAAAAATACAGGAAATTTCCAAAAGTATTCTTTACATAATACTTCAACAATAAATCAAACCCCTAAGTATAAAATAAGATAATTTTTATGGATTCACAATTTTACAACACCAGAAAACCTGGAAAGTTTATTAAATTTTTATGGGCCTCTGCTGGAGGTGATCAATTCATACTAGAACGATCAACCTATAGTGATCAGGTGAAATATGCTTGTTTGGGAGGAATAGTCTTCGCTACTGGATTAATGGCAGGACTTTCTGGAGGATATGCATTTTATACAATCTTTGAACCGAGAGGAAATGTTTTAACAAATCCAATTCATTTGCCAACTATCTTATTAGCAATTGTTTTTGGATTAATATGGGGTTTAATGATTTTTAATTTAGACCGCTTTATAGTAGCCGCCACAGGAAAAGGTGATGGTACAGAAAAAATAACCTGGGACGAAATCAAAGGAGCCTTACCTCGAATAATAATGGGAATGATAATCGCAATCAGCATTTCTAAACCAGTGGAGATAAGAATGTTTAAGACAGAAATTGACACTGAATTAAGAAAAATCCAAATTCAGAAACAAACGGAATATGCGGCGGAAGTGGACAAGACTTTTGCAGAAAGAGAAAAAAACTTAGACCTTGATTTCCAAAAACTAAACAAAGAACAAGCTGCTTTAATCCAAAAAATAAATGAATACGACGATAGGTTCCAAAGTGAAATGACTGAAGGTCAAGGAGGACGAGGTAAAGGTGAAGGACCTGTAGCCTTAGCATTAAGACGAGAAAGGGAAAATGCAGAAAATCAATTACTCCGTTTCAATGAACTAAACGCTGCAGAATTTAAGGTACTTCAAGAAAGAAAAGAGGATTTAAGAAAAAAGAAAGAAGAAGAGCGACAAAACAATGAAAAAGCTGCCAACGGATTAGATGGATTGTTGGAAAGGATAAAAATTGCCCATCAAGTAGCTGGATTTTCAATTACATTGTTTATTACGTTACTTTTTATGGCAATTGAACTTACTCCTATTTTCTTCAAATTAATGTTAACCAAAACCCCTTATGATTATCTAAAAGAAAATATAGAAGATTTAATGATGGCGAATAATGGGATCGAAATACGCTATGACTATTATGAAGATAAAAAAGGATTAGAGCGACATTTAGTTATTAACCACGCTGCAGATATTAAATTATATGAGAAGATAAAGGAATCTGATATTCAAAAAGAACTCTCTGATTATGCAATTAAGCAATTCAAAGAGAAGGAAAAAGAAATTATTGACAACAATCCACAACTCTATATTAAGAAAAACACAGATTTAAAATCTAGAAAAGAATTTGAAGAAGAATTATCTAAAGAAATCCTAGAATATTCCCAACAGTTAGACTCAAAGCTTCAAAAAGAGTTGATTTCATTAGCATTTGCCAGAAAGAAACAAATAGAAGAATCTATAGTAATCAATAATCCAGATGAATATATAGAAAGTGTTATGCAAAAAAATGAAACAACAATTGAAGGAGAAACTGCCCTAGACTCGGAGGAACGAGAAATCGTTTAAAAGAACTCATTAATGAAGGCACATCTGAATAAAATTGAACAATTTCTATTATTCTTCTCTTCTGAGGATGTATATGTTATTGAAAAATATTTAAAGAATAAAAGTGGATCAAAAAAAGAGCTATCAATTAAATATTATTTTTTAACAATTGGCTTTGCTGTCCTAATATTTTTCGTTTATACTGCAATTAGCACAATTTTCTTTATCTACAATATTTTTGATGGGTTTTCTAAATTATTAAGTATTCCCATAGGGCTTTTTATAGGATTGTTGTTGGCAAATATTTATTTATTTCTATTATACACAATAACCCCATCAATTTTGTTCACCGCGGACAAAAAGAAAAAAAGAATTGCAAAAATAAAAGACATTAGAAACACTCAAGAAATCAATTCTTTACTCTCATCTTCATTTTTTTTTAGAGGTTTTTTCATAGTATTTATTGCATTGACCATTTCACAACCATTAAATGTATGGTTACTTATAGATTTAAACATATTGAATCTCGGAAAAAAAGAGATTATACAGCTTGAAAATTATAGATCACAATCCTTACTAGATAGCTACATTATTAATGATGAGCATTATTCTAAACTATTTAAAGACTTAAATAATAAGGAGGAACTGATATATTCTAGGCAATTTCCATTGGATCAATCATTGTTTAATATTATTAATAAGATTAAGGAAAAGGAAGATGAAGATTTAATAACAATTGAAAAACTAAAAGCTTATAAATTTAGATTGCAAGAGTTAAACAAAAATTTCCTCTCAAAAAAGATAAACTACAAAGAAACTGAAAATCTGATTTTTGAATTAAACACGTTCATTGAAAATGTTTTCCTTAGCGACGAAAACTTTACGTTTTATCTCAATAATTTAAGATTAGAAAATTTACCACATAAGGAAATTATCCAGCATTATATCAATTCTACCCTACCTTTTATGGAAGAAAAAATTGATAGCCACAATCAATTAAAGGAGCTTTTACATAGAAATAGTTTGTATACCCTTAAAATCAAATTATTAATGGGTGAGAATATATATGCATTAATTCTATCCTTAGTAACAATATGTTTTTTCTTAGCTCCTGGATTAGCAAAGTTCCTACTTCGAAAAAAATTCAATTATTATAAGTTTAGATCAGGAACTGAAAATGCTATGATTATTGATTTTTATAAAATGAATTGTGAAACCTACAAGCAAATTTTAAATCAAAAAGTTATTAATCAAAAGGAGGAAATAAAGGTAAGACTATTAAAAAAGATAGAAATCCTGAAAGATATAAACATCTCGAAATATGAATTATTAAAACATGAATTGGAGATAGAAAAAGAATATAGCGTTTTAGAAAAATATGAGCATTGGGCTGATGCACCTTTTAGAACTTTAAGAAAATCAGACATCCAATATCCAAATAACAAGGATTTATTAGCTAAAATTTATAGTTAGAATTATGAATCTGTTAATAATCTCTGTCATTATTTTCCTTCTTTGGTTTCTGTTTGGAAGATCCAAAAAAAAATCATCACCTGTTTCAATTGACAACAAAGGGCGAGAAAAAAGTTCTCCAGAAAACAAACAGAAAATTGAGACTATTTACCAAAGAGCGGAACGTCAATACAACGAATATGACGAAGAACTCGGTCTTTATTATAGAGAAATCGAGGTGCCTTATTTCTGGGAAAGAAAAACTTATATTTTTGGAAAGATGATGGGTAAGTATAATGGTGAATATTTACCTAATCGACTGGACCTCCCCATTTATCAGGTTAATATTTATGAAGCAGAAATTTATTTAAACCCAGCACTAGATTGTACATGTATTAATTCAGAAAAAAAAACATGTAACGGTTTACATCTTCACCAAGAAGGTGACTTTCAAATTAATGCTGATAAATTCACATTTGATAATACACAACTTCCAACAAAATACTTATTAATTTCACAGGAAACAGGAGAGAAACATCTAGTAGAACTACAAAACATCAACTTTTATAATGTAGTTTATTTACGAAAAATGCACCAAATCGAAAACAAAGAAATATTTGGTACAATAAATTGCGATGTAAATGCCTATATATCAGAAATAATTAAAGACAAAAAAGTAGTTAGGGAATATTCTCAAAAACCATATTCTCAAGATAAAATTCCTAATGCAATTCCAAATCCTGGCTCAGTAGAAAATGAAATTCCTGAAAATCAAAAAGGACCAATATTTATTCCATCCATAAAAACAAATTACTTTCCTGAAGCGAATTTTAGATTTGATAATGCTAAGCCTATAAATTCTAAAAATGAAAACACTGATAACGAAAACGATGAATTAGAAAATATAAAATTAAATAATGGAAATAATCCGAATCCGGCAATTCAACAACCAAGCTCTTCCAGTCTGAAGAACCCAAAGCACGACAGTAATAATTTTCCATCCAAAAAAAGCATATCTAGGGAAAATAAAAAATCAGAATTGGGTATTAGTTGGATTATTCCATTAATCTTTCTAGGAATGATTTTTTTAGTTATTCCAGGGTTGTCATTTATTTTTCCAATAATCTGTTTCATTATCCTCTTTGTTATTATTCCAATAAAGTTTTGGGAAATAATATTTAAAGGGTTTGCTATACTGATTGGAGTTTTTTATGCTGGAGGTCTCATATGGCTCCTAATAACTCTAATTACCCAAAGTTTCCAACCTATAGTTAATATTCCAAAAATCCTAGTTTCAGACAATACAATTAAAGATTTACCAAAGCCAAAATTGGAAAAAATAATCACAGATAGTGGTCAAGATACAATTTTTAGATTCTCTAAAAATTGGAAAGATTATAAGGGGAATAATTATTCAGGAAAATATTTCGCATATAAATCACAGTACAATGCATCTAGATCATTAAAAAGAAATCTTTCCCATTCTCCCAATGCGAATAACTACAATTTTGTTATTCATAAATTAAAAGAATTTGACAAAGAAAAATTAGTTGGATTATACAATATGTTTGATAGCATTGCAGTAGATAAAAAGCTGAATAAAATTCAATTTGCAGACATGGTAATTTCTTTTGTTCAAGATTACAATTATTCTTTAATTCTTCCTGAAGAATGTAATCCACAGCTATATTCAGATAATTTCATTCAGTCTTATTTAAGCAAAGGAAATGCGGTATGTGTACCGAATGAGCCTTTTGGATTGATGACACCGATGGAAGTGCTGGTTACATCAAATGCAGATTGTGATTCCCGAACTTTATTAATTTACACCATACTCTCCAATTACGGCTATGATTTAATTGTTTTGTCTAGTGAAATCTATGGTCATTCTTTAATTGCTATTAATTTACCTTATAATGGCAGAAACTATTATTTGTTTGAAAATCAAAAATTTGCTTTAGTTGAAACAACAGTAAGATCAAGCCCTCCAGCATACATTTCGAATGAAATCGCAAATATGAATAATTGGTATATATCTTTAAAATCTAAATAGTTATGAACCCTAATTACTTTTTTATTTATTTTATTTTTTCGTTAGTCACCATAATAATAACACTAATATTAATGGTCAATTTAGGAAGGTTCCCTGTTACGTCTGTTGAAAGTGACGACAAAAAAAATAACAATAACCTCTTAATTGGAATTTCTTTTCTTGCAACAGGTTTAATATTTAAAGACTTATTCCCTACTGTTTCTTCAACATTAAATTTAATTTCAATGCAATCGGAGGAGCTATATGGCAATAAACTTTTCAGAATTTTACTAACCTATGCAGGTATTACACTTATCTCAATATTAGTAAGTTATTTAATTAGTCTATTGGTTTTTAAACTACTGAAGAGTCAATTAAAAGAAACCAATTCTTCTATTGTTCTTCAAATTATTTTTTCTGCAATTTTGATTATCATGCTAATGGCGGCCAGTCCAATTGTTGTTGAATTTTTTAATTTTTATCAACCAAGTGTCAAAACTCCATTTTTTAAATAAACAATATATACAATAATATAGAACTCCAGGAATTACCAGCATCGCTAAATGGTTCAAGCTTTCTAAATACTGAATAATAACTACTTAATCTTTTTCCAAACATAATTACTCAGCCCATATATCCTTACCACGTAATAATACTGATCACGATTACGATGTACTTAAGGGAGGTATAGTGGATGATCGGGCTTTTGCTGGTTAGTTGGACGAAACCAGACCGGCGATAATGGGTTCAGCCCCACCCACCAACTGCAGAAGGGTTTCATTGGGAAGAGAAATGAATTTTTGTATTGAGAAACTTATTGCGTGGGTGAAATATTTTTCTTCAAATTTAGTCCCTTTTCGGGGTCATTCTGAGGAACGAAGAATCTCGAAACTATGCAAAATTCAAATGAAAACACCATTGCATTGGCTGCACGGTTCTTCTATCTACAATTAATTTATATTGGCGTACAGTTCCTGTACCTTCGGTACAGCATGACAGGACCTGTTGGGAGGGGAACCGTACAGATTCTTCACTGTTCGTTCAGAATCAAAATGCGCTAAAGAGGGATTCAGAGTAAAACGAAGAATCTATTGTTTATTTTAATAATTGGAGATGGTTGTCATTCCGCTATCGTAAGATGAGGAAACCATTTTTTTGTAAAGTTAAAGGTATGGATGAAGGTTTTTTTCACCCTAAAGGGAGAAATTATTTCAAGTTTGTATGTGGCGGGCGAATGCCATTCGCCCCTACAGTATCGGGGACTTTCCAGCGACAAATTGATCTTGGCCTATCCTCCCATCCCATTAATCCTGGTTCATTCCCAGATCTTGGCCCATCCTCCCATCCTTTTCATCCTGGTTCAACCGTCTAACTACTAAATACTATCTACTAACTACTCTTCCCCTTAACATACCTACTCACCCCATACATCATCAGCAGCGTAATAATACTGATCACGACGACGATATAACCTAACGTGGTATAATGTTCGATTGGGCTTTCGTTGGTTTGTTGGACGATGATCAGGCCGGCGATAATGGCTCCTATCCCACCCGACATCTGTTGCAGGGATGCGCTGACGCTCATAAAGGCGCCACGGTCTTCTTTTTCAGGCACTGCGGACACCAAGGCTGAAGAAGGCGTTACGCGGCTTAAGATCCCCATCATCATCAAGATGTTCAATACGACTACGATCGGGAAGGCTGTCGGACCTAAAGAGGTATAGATCAAGACCATGATCATCATCCAGGTGGTAGCGATGGCAAAGATCTTGTATTTGTCAAATCGGTCGCTGAGCATACCGACCATTGGCATAATCAAAAGAGAGGCAATTCCGGAGATCATAAACAGCTGTGGCAGTTGTTCGTGGGTAACATGTAGGTTGTTCACGGCGAAAACACTGCTGAATGGCATCATCATAAATCCTCCAACGGAAAGTAATGCGGTCGCCATAAAGCCGATCCTATATTCCTTGCGGGTAAAGGTCCCCCATAGGTGCTGCAGGGCAGATTGTTTCTTCTGCAGGCCGATATGTTCGGTAATAGGTTTTAATTTCAGGAAGATCAATACGGCAATCAGGACCGCTACGATGGCAATCATCAGGAAAGCACTTTGCCAACCCCAGGCATTACCGATATAGAGTCCGATTGGAATCCCCAAGACCTGGCTGGCACCGAAACCCATCTGCACAAACCCCATCACCCGACCACGCTGGTCCAAGGTGAATACATCGGTGATAATCGCCATGGAAATGGAACCGATCACTCCACCGAACAGACCCGTCACTATCCGAGCAGCCACCAACATGGGATAACTGGTGGAAAAACCGCAGAGAAAAGTTCCGATGATAAATCCGGTATAGAAAAAGAGCAGCAGCTTCTTACGATCGAAACGATCGGCAAATCCTGCAGTCAGGAGTCCTGAAATCCCGGCACTGAAGGCGTAGGCAGAAACGGCCACACCAAATTCAGAAGGCTTTAGGTCGATTGCTTTCATCAGCATATCCCCCATTGGAGACATGATCATAAAATCCAGGACAACGGTAAATTGGGTAAAAGCTAGTATGAAAATCACCAATTTCTGGTACGCAGAAAGCGGTGCTTTAGTGGATTCTTCCATATAAAAAATGCTCGGCTAAATATGTGTAATAATCTTCTAAGCCGAGCAAAGGTAGGGATTGCATCGAGCACTTGCATTTCCGTATTGAAATTTTGACAATCTATTTCCCGTCCTTCAATATTCCCTCAAATTTTTAATAAATAAGACTGGGCAAAAATCTTGAATTTTGGGTTGGATGCTGCTTCTGAATACTCTTCGAGTCTTGCTTTACCCTTATTCGAGACATATTCGAAAATTTCGAAATATGTCTCGAATGAGACCAAGCTGAATCCCGATAGAACTAACAATCCGTTTTTTGATTTCAGAACAATGTAAAAACCAATTGCAGACTTAGGATCTCTAAAACTTTTAATTATGTTTCCTCTCAGGATCCATAAGCTCCATTCCAAATACTCCCGACTATTCTTATCTTTGCGATATGTCTACAGGGTTAATTTCACAAGATACTATTATCGCTTTGGCGACCTCTCCAGGGGCCAATGGCGCAATTGCAGTGATCCGTCTATCGGGCTCCAAGGCCATTAACTTGGTCAATGAGGTTTTCAAAGGTAAGGATTTGACGAAGCAAGCTTCGCATACCGTGCATTTCGGAACCATCCGCGATGGCGAACATATTATCGATGAGGTTTTGGTGACCCTCTTTGTGGGGCCTAACTCCTATACCAAGGAGGATACCATTGAAATATCGACCCATAATTCGGCCTATATCATCGAACGCATCATCACCCTGCTGATCAAGATAGGTGCTAGAGCAGCGCGTGCCGGTGAATTTACCTTAAGGGCTTTCCTGAATGGTGGAATGGACCTTTCCCAAGCAGAAGCGGTTGCAGACCTGATTGCTTCCAATTCTGCAGCATCCCATCAGATCGCCATGCAGCAGATGCGCGGTGGATTCTCCAATCAGCTGAAGCAATTACGTGAGGACCTGGTACATTTCGCCTCCCTGATCGAATTGGAACTTGATTTCGCGGAGGAAGATGTGGAATTTGCCAATCGTGACCAGCTGAAAGCCTTGATCCAGCAGATCCACTCGGTCATTGCCAAATTGATCCGATCCTTCGAACAGGGGAATGTGCTGAAGAACGGTGTTCCAGTGGTGATTGCCGGAAAACCGAATGTGGGCAAGTCTACCCTATTGAATGCCTTGTTGAACGAGGAAAGAGCCATTGTTTCCGATATCGCCGGTACAACACGTGATACCATCGAAGATGAGATCAATATTCATGGCGTGACTTTCCGCTTTATCGATACCGCCGGAATCCGTCATACGGAAGATGTGGTGGAAGCCATCGGCGTGGAAAGGACCCGTGAGAAAATGAAGCAGGCCCGACTGATCATCTACCTCTTCGACCCTACCCAAGACCAGATCTCTGCCGTACAGGAGCAGATCGATGAAGTCAAAGGTTTGAATATTCCATTTGTGACCATTATCAATAAGTCTGATCTTCTCTCGGAAGACCAGAAAAAGGATTATGAGGTACTGAATCCGCTATATATTTCGGCCAAGCATCAAATCGGAATCGATGAACTGAAGGATGAACTCCTGAACCAGGTTAATCTTTCTAATATCAATACGGATGATGTCATGGTGACGAATATCAGGCATGTGGAAGCTTTGCAGCATACGCAGGAAGCGCTGGAGAAGGTGTTGTATGGAGTTGAGAACCCGATTACTTCGGATTTTCTTGCTATGGATATCAGGCAGGCGCTGCACCATCTTGGGGAAATAACTGGAACGGTGACTACAGATGATTTGCTGGAGAATATTTTTAGTAAGTTTTGTATCGGTAAATAAATCTGTTTTTCTTTAGTTTACTTTGCGTTCTTTTATTTGACTGTCAGTGTTTTATGAGACGCTTCACTTTTCTTTAGATTACTTTATTACTATATTCGTTGTCTATTTGCTACACCTCGACTATATTGAAGGTGTAGCAATGTACACCTTCAATATAGTCTAATGAAAATAACACTAAAAGAGAAAAAGCTGAAGAGCGGAATGATTAGTCTTTATATAGAATTTTATAAAGGCATGGCAGTGGGTGATAATGGAAAACGCACACATCTTAGAGATTTTGAGTACCTTAAGCTATACCAATTTGAAAAGCCTAAACTAGCTAGTGAAAAGAAAAATAACAAAGAGAATCTTGAGCTCGCTGAGAGTATACTAGCTATACGTAAAGCAGATTATGCCCAGGGCAAATATGGTCTTAAAAATAATATTAAGGCAAAGAGACCTTTCTTAGATTATTTTAAGGAGAAAGCTAATGATCATATTAATTCGAATAAGAATTATGGTGTATGGACTTCCGTACAATCTCACTTGGTTAAGATCATAAGTCCTAATTTAATTTTTGATGAGGTAACGGAAGATTTTTGCAAAATGATTCGAAATTATTTTGATCGTGATGCCCGAACCAAAAGTAATCTACCTCTTTCTACAAATTCAAAGTACACCTATTTCAATAAATTTAAAGCGTGCTTGAAAAGCGCTTTTAATGACGGTTACTTAACCGTAAATCTTGCCCAAAAACTAAAGAGCTTTGAGCAAGGGGAGTCTCAAAGAGAATATTTAACCTTTGAAGAACTCCAAAAACTAATTATTACTGACTGCAAATACCCTGTTCTAAAGAACGCATTCCTATTTTCATGCCTTTCAGGACTTCGATGGTCCGATTGCAATAAGCTAATCTGGTCTGAGGTACGTGATGAAGGTAATGGTGTATATCGTATAAATTTCAGACAACAGAAAACTGATGGTGTAGAATACCTTTACGTATCTAAACAGACAGTAGATCTTCTAGGAGAAAGAGGGAGCCCTAATGAACGTGTTTTTAAGGGATTAAGGTATGGCATGACTTACAATAATGAATTAGCCAAATGGGTGTTAAACGCTGGAATTATGCGTCATATAACATTTCATTCTGGACGCCATACAAATGCGGTGTTGCTATTGGAGAATGGTGCTGATTTGTACACTGTTCAAAAACGGTTAGGTCATAAAGTTATAAAAACAACCGCCATTTATGCAAAGATAGCGGATGCTAAGATGCGTGAATCTGCTTACATAATTCCAGAACTTAATTTTTAAAAATATGAAAACATTACTAGATGTAATATATTACACTGCAGCTGCTATTTTGACTTATCAAATTTTTAGAGCTTGGTGGCATTGGGGTATTTTATTTGTTAAATTTATGTTTGATGAGCCATTAAATAAATTTAAATCGAAAGTCGAAAAACCCAGATTGTTTTTTCATATAGTCACCGTTGGCTTATCTTTAATAGCTTTTTTTCAATTGAAAAATTCTGATTTATATTTACAGTTTTTCTTTTTCATAGCTATTTTGTTTTTTGGTGTAATATTTCAGTTGACTTGGTATGATATATTTGAAACGAGATTTGTACCCGCTGTTAAGAAAAGGCTGAACAAATCCTATTCTGATTTTAAATCTAATTACCAATATGAAGAAGCTATTGCTATATACAGAAGTTTGGTTTCAAATGGATATTTAATTTTTGAAGATGTAAATGTTCAATTGATTATGGAAAAGCAATTTACAGAAATACTATTAAAAGGAGTTTTACCAGAAAAGCCTCTCTTCTCTCTTCAGATGGATTATCTTCAGATCAATGTTGTGTACGAGAGGATGTTACCTAGAATTTCACAATTTCCTTGGGATTATTTTTTAAGAATATTTACAGATTTTAAAGGTGACATCAATCTTCCTGCTCTTCAATCATCAGTTTCTAGGGCAAAAAAGAAAATGATCATTAAAAAAAAGAATCAATATGCGCGTGAACAAAGCATAATTGAGTCGATATTTTTATCTGCACCTAAATACGGTTAAGAATATTGGTTAATTTGGTTAAGAACTTAACTTACGGCCGGATTTTATTACTATTCCATCTTTCTTTGCTTGACTTAACAATCAAAGTACAAGATGGAGAAAAACGAATTAATCTTAGAAAAATTAGACCGATTAGAAAAATATCTAATCGGTTTTAAGGACATTTTAAATGTTGAAGACTTAGCTTTTTATACAGGGTATAAGCCTGCATATATCTATAAGCTCGTACACGAATCCAAAATTCCTTATTCCAAATCGGAAGCTGGTGGTTCAAAATTGTTTTTTAGTCGTAAAGCTATTGATTCCTGGTTGATGGGTAATCGATATAAGTCTACAAACGAATCACAAATTCAAGCCTTTAATTATACCGCAAAAACAACTTCAAAAAAGAAGGGATAAGCATTGCTACCTATCTCTTCTTTTAAATTTCTTACGGGCTGATGCCGATTATAGACCTGACAGTCAAAGATAGCGTATCCTGCTCAATAAATCAATTCCATATGATGAATGAAAATACTACATACCCTTACATAAGGGTCAGGACTGCTTATTATAAAAAAATTAAAAAGCCACTTTTATCTGGAGACTTTGTAGAAACTTTAGCTCCATGGTCACTTGATGTAATTAAACAAGATTATGGACGCAAATGGTCCGAAGTGTTTGATCAAATACCAAAGTATGATGGTTTTTGTAATATTCCATCACACATGGATTATAAACGGTCTTACAAAGGGTTCTATAATCAGTATGAACCGTTACTGGTCAAACCCAAAAAGGGTGACTTTGAAAATATACTGTACTTTTTAGAACACATATTCCGCGACCAAATCACCGTTGCTTTAGATTACCTAACAATCCTCTACAGACGGCCAACTGAAAGATTACCCGTCCTGTGCTTAGTTAGTACCGAGAGGGGAACCGGAAAGTCGACCTTTTTGGCTCTCTTAAAAGAAATTTTTGGAGCCAATATGACTTATAATAATAATGAAGATTTCAGATCGAACTTCAACGATTCCTGGATAAATAAACTTGTTATAGCAGTTGACGAAGTCTTGCTTGATCGTCGAGAAGATTCAGAAAAAATAAAAAATTTATCTACCGCACGTGCATATAAGATGGAATCTAAGGGCATCGACCGAAGTGAAGTTGAATTTTTTGGAAAGTTCATACTTTGTTCGAATAATGAGGAGGATTTTATCACTATAGATCCCTTAGAGACCAGATATTGGATTCGTAAGGTTCCTGCGCTAAAAACAACGGACCCGTTTCTCTTTGAAAAAATGAAGACTGAAGTACCAGCATTAATGTACTACTTAAATGAACGTGAGATAGCTAGTGAAAAGAAAAGTAGAATGTGGTTTACGCCAGAACAGTTGATTACTGATTCATTGTTAAAAATAAAAAAGAGGTTCCGAAATAAAGTTGAGACAGAGCTCTTGGGAATAATGTCGGAAATAATGGACAGCTATGGTATAGAGGTCTTTAACTTCACGAACAAAGATGCCATCGAATTATTGAGAAGCAATAATATAAAAGTAACCAGAGCAGAAGCGAAAAAGATCATAGACGTTTGGAATATACCGGCTTCAGATAACACGTTTAATTACACGACATATAAGTATGATCATAGCGGTATCTTATATGAGTCACAATTAAAAGGTCGGTTCTATACTATAAAAAGGTCTGACATTGATCAAATCTTGATGATTTGATGATTTAATTTTATAATTATTTAATTATCAATATGATATTTAATCATCAAGTTGTCATCAAACTATCATCAATCATCAATGTTGCTATTATAAAGCAAATTGAGATCATCAAAAATCATCAAAAAATGATGCTTTGATGATCAATTGATGATGTTGTATGTTTTTTATTATAAGACAATTACATCGTATTATCATCAAATCATCAAAAAAAATGTCATTATGTTACCCCAAGAAATAAACAAACAGCCAATAACCAGTTTTTTGGCAACAAACGGTATCTACCCAGAACGAAAATATCATGGATATTGGATGTATAAATCTTTAATAAATCCGGAGCAGAATACCGGAAGTTTAAAAGTGTCTTCTAACAACCTATGGGTCGATTATTCTGCAGATAATCTCGGTGGTACCCTAATCGATCTAATTTTGCTACTATTTCCGAGTTTAACTGTAAAAGATATTATAGATAAATTCTCTAATGGCAATTTTTCTTTTCACCACCCAACAAATTCGTTACAGGTGAAATTACACAATTCCTCTTCCCTTAAAATAATCAAAAGCGAATCTATCTTGAATCATCCGGGGCTATGTAAATACCTACAGTGTAATCGAAAAATTGATCTAGAAGTAGCATCAAGGTATTTAAAGGCTTACCAATATAAGATTCATGATAAGATATATTGGAATCTTGGTGCAAAAAATCAGCTTAATGGGCATAACTTATTTGCAAGCGGATTCAAATGTGCAACTAAGCAGGGAGTAACAGTTTTTGATAACCCAAATACAAACGCTATTGTTTGTTTTGAAGGAATTATAGATTTTTTAAGTTTTCTAATATTGTTTCCTGATCAGGAATATAAGCTGGGCTATTGTATTTTAAATTCAGTTAATAATATCAAAATGACGGGCGAGCTTCTGATTTCTAAACAGCATATTATAGGCTGTCTTGATAATGATAAAGCAGGAGATACGGCTACCAATAAACTGCGGCAAATTTCAAAAAGTATAGGAGCTAAATTTTCGGATATGAGATATCGCTTTAAGGATTACAAAGATTTAAATGATTTCTTATCGAGTGAAAAGAAAACTATTTTTTAGGTATAGATTAAAAGAGCAAGCTATGTGGTTGTCGGACAAACCACGCTTGCTCATTCCAAAATTCTCACTGTGTTCGCATTATTATGAGTAAACAAAATAGAACTATAAAAATTACTTTCCGAGTTTCTGAAGCTGAGCTTTTTGAAATAGAACGTCTCTGTAGATTTGCCGGAATGAATATGTCAGACTTGGTACGAATGGCCGTGCTTACAGCAAAGATTAAACCTGCAGATATACCCTTAGTAGACCAAGCTTCATTTGTCGAACTTAAAAGGATTGGAAATAATATCAATCAGATTGCTCGAAGCATTAACGCGGGAACTATCGATGGGAACTTGATTTTAACAAACATTCAATCTATCAGGATGAATGTTGAGATGCTTACTAAATATTTGATCCATCATGATAGCCAAGATTAAAATAGGAAAAAGTTTTATAGGTGCATTAGAATACAATACCAACAAAATAAATCACCCTGATATCGATGAGCGAGCTGAATTGCTTGAATCAAATTTTTCTTCGTTGGAAACAGATTCTGTTAGAAAAGAACTGCTTTTTTTAGAACTATTAAATCCAGGGCTAGAACGCACTACATTCCACACCAGTTTAAATTTTGGTAAAGGCGAAGTATTATCTAATGAATTAATGCTGGCTATAGCGAAGGAATATATGCATGGAATGGGGTTTGGAGATAATATGTATGCTATTGTTAGGCATAATGATACGGATCATCCGCATTGCCATATTCTTTGTCACCGAACTAAGCTAGATGGAAAGACAGTTTCTGATAGTAACAGTTATCATAAAAGCAATGAGGTTCTTCGGAGTCTAGAAGATAAATATGGTTTAATAAAAGTCAATAGCATTTACGATGCTACCAATAAGAATATCACAAAAAATGAAATCGAGTACATGCTGCGAACTAAAAAACCAACTCTAAAAGCTGAGCTTGAACTATTGGTATCCGTTTCGAAAGATAAAGCTGCTGATATAAATGATTTTGTCATTCGATTAGAACAAAAGGGAATAAAAATATTCTTCAGACAAGACACCGATAGCAATCCAGTTGGACTACTATTCCTCTATCAAGGGAAAGTGATACCTGCTTCTAAACTCAAAAAAGAATTTGTATTGCCCCGAGTTTTGGAACACTTTGAACTTACAAATCACTCTAAATTACCTGAGTTTGCCAACTACATCAACGAAAGGACTAATAAAGCGTTGGTGTCGCAAGGATTCAATAGCTTATATGTAAAAATCAGAGGAAGTGTGGCTTCTGTATTTATAAAGGCAGCTGTAAATCAAGCATTATCACAAAATAAATCAATAGATTCATTTATAGGGAGTTTAGAGCAAAGTGGCATTAATTGCCTATTCAATGTCGCCAAAACTGGACGAGTGACTGGCATGAGCTTAATCTACAATGGTAAAGCTTATAAATCAAGCGATATAGACAGAAATTTTAGTTCTAACAAAATATTTAAAAAACTAGGTTATGAGCAAGTTAGAGACAGCGAGACAATTAATAAATCAAACGCTGCAACAAGAGCGCGACATGGAGATCAAATTCCAAAAGCAAGTGTTGGAGAGGTTCGAAACATTGAAAAACAATCAGGTCGTAATCTTCAATCGAATAAAAACGGAGACCTCAAAATCCGAAAAACTATGCAGCCAGATTTTAAATCAGCTTCAGGAACAACAAGATCAGATAACATTTCTCCTGAAAAGGCAGAAATCACTGGAAAATTGGCGACTGATTTCATTAATAATATTAGCAGTATTTTTAATCCTGGTTATTCTAAAGATGGACTAAATACACAGCGAAATGATAAGAAAGTTAAAAATAAGCCATCTTTATAATATTAATATTTTTTATATTTCCGTATCTTTAGAGCATGAGCCTACAGAAAAGCAAACTATTAGAACAGATTCATGAAGGAATAATTGATCGCTGTAAAAAAGCCAATGTTCCAATGATTTTTAAAACTAGGGATTGTGAAGATGATGAATGGTATGGTAAAAATTTGAGTACCGGCAAGCTGTCAAAACTTAAATTTCTCCCATCTGATATGGGGACTGATATCGTAACGTTATGGAGTGAGTAAGTTTTAAATAGGCTAAATTTCAATTAATTACGATGAGTTACTACGAGGACGAGGAAGATTATAGATCATCTGTGAAATTTTATGGATTCTTATTTAAAATCGCTTTTAATATTGCAATAGTAATAATATTATATAAATTATTATATATCCCCAATTATCCTGAAGACCTAAAGAATTCTCCAGCATTGTACATAATGCCAATAATTGGAGCTATTGGTGCATATTGTTATTTAAGCTATTGGTTTGGTTGGAAAAATAGTCTATACATTGTAGGGATAGCAGGATTTTCTATTGGTTTGATCGCATTGACAAGTTTTCAAACGCTATCTACCCTTTATGGGGTAGGCTTTCTGATCGCTTTGGGCTATGGGGGTTATTTATTGATAAAGATGGTTGTTCAAGCTTTTCTTAAAAGACGTTGACAGATATGGGTTTATTGAACTTGGGAGTGTAAGACAGCTGTACCACATCGCTAGTTTTAGCTGGATAAATTCTTGTAGTATTCAAGCTTCTCGATATAAGTTTCAATATCGGTACGCCCATCTGAAAGATCAAATTCGCTTGCAAAATTATAAATCATGTCACTTAGTTTTTTTCGTAAGTAATCAGGAAGGGAATCATGCTGTTCTGCAAAATACTCTTCGATCATGACTCCCTGGACTTCTTCACTTTGTTGACTGAAAGCTTCTAAGTAATAACTCAGAGATTCTTCGTCGGAGCTAATAATATCGGCTACTAATATTGAAAGAATCTTCTGCGAGGACATATTCAGTCCATTTAACAGTTTATACAATTCATAATCTAGCTCAGGGTTGTGATCGCCGCAAGCATAGCTTAGCCTTTCGAGAAGATTTGTCGGGTAAACGTAATATGTGTCATTCTTTTCAATAGCAACCTTTTCAAGTAGCTGACCAATAAATAAGTTGGTGATTTTTTTCGAAATTTCTATAAACTCAGTTGAGAATAGCTCACGGATGAACTCTCGATGGTTTCCTCGGTAAATAGCCTGCTGCATGATAATTCTTATAAATATTATTAATGTTTTCTCTTAATATAAGCCAATATTATAAAAAGATAGAGTTGCACGTGTATTCTTAGTCAAGATATTCATTCGTGCCCAATATCGCCTCCGTAGTGTTGTAAATTTTTTTCTTGAAGTATTCATTCGCTGCAGACATTCCCTCAAATTCTTTAGCGATCTTGGTTTTCGTATCTGTTACAATTTTTAATTTTCTCTCATTAGATAAGTTAGAAAATTGTGGAGTTGTAATGGTATCGAGCTCTAATACAAATTCAAAAGATCTTTTTACCCCACTTAACATCGATTTTCTAAAAACTTTACGTTGCGCTCCAGTAAGGTGTTTGTCATATCTTTCGACATTATTGCTGTACAGTGCTGTTAATTCTTTTTGCTTTAAAAAGAAATCATTTAGTTTGAAATCAGAATCATCAGATCCCAATATATCCTCAACCTTCTTTTGATAAGCTTCCAAATTTGAATGACCCTCTTTTATCTGATTTTGGATTATTACAATATTATCATGTGAAATTGTATCTAGTACAGAAATTATTGGCTTTATTGCATTTGATTCCTTTGTCAATGAAGGCTTACAGTTTGTCATAAATAATAAAGTAGTAGCAAGGCGGAAAATTCGGATAGTAGCAGGTGTCTCCATGTTCATATGAGTATTTGTTAATTTTAATATTAAAATATTTTAATAAAGTTTGATGTAAATTAATTTGTGATTGTTCTATGTTTTAGGTGTATCAAATGGATCATCTGCATATAGTTTTTCATCAGGGAATAAATAATCCATCATACAAATCGTAAATTCCCTCATGCCTTCTTCTCGTCTTAAATTTCTTGTTTTTACACACTCATCACATTGGCACCACGGTGCCTCGTAGTGACCACAAGAGAGACACAGAAACTTTATTTTTAATGGATTTGTATTAGGTGAAATCTTGTAAAATAGCTTGCTACCACAATAGCAATCAGCAGTTGACTTTTCGTACGGTAAAAGCTTATAGAAATTCCTTTTATTTAAATCACCTTGTATAGCAAGTTGATTTTTAATCTTTTCAATAGGTGTCCTTTGCTGGTATAACTTTAATGCTAATGCAACTTGATCTTCAGGTAAGTTTTGTAACGCTGACTTTTTGTTCTTGAAGTAATATCTTGTTTGCACCATAATGAAATCTTCTAATGAGAATAAAGAAAGGCGTGAAACTAAGATCATATCCTTATCAGAGGCTTGCGACGGCCCTACAACCAGATAGACTTAGCCCACGCCCATTATGAGGCACGGGCGTAAGTCTATCGCTAAAACGGTTGTAATCTGAAGGTCGCAATTTCTGATAAACCATAACGATAGCTTACGCTGTTTCGTTCAATAAATTATTAGGGTAAAGATAAAGAAATTATGAGTTAAAATGTTGTATTTTGATATGGTGTAACGAATTACAATATGAAAATACAAATAATCAGCGATTTGCATCAAGAGTTTGGTATTACGGAATTGTCTTTTGATAATACTGATGTTGTTGTGATTGCTGGCGACATAAACTTAGGGATAAAGGGATTGCATTGGATACAATCAAGAATTAAAGATAAGCCTGTGATTTATGTGCTTGGGAACCACGAATATTATAAAAGCTCTTATCCCAAAATACTAAATAAACTAAGGACATTGGCTAAAAACACTAACATTCATGTATTGGAAGATTCTTTTTTTGATATTGATGATATTCGATTTCATGGATGTACTTTATGGACAGACTTTTCCATTTTTGGTAATCCGATGGAATATGGTATCATTTGCCAAGCCGTTATGAACGACTATAAGATGATAAAGCGAGATCCTTCTTATTCTAAAATACGGACTATTGATACGTATAAAATTCATCAAGTCTCCCGCAAATGGCTGGACGAAAGTTTGCAAGATTCCAAGAAATCGAAAAATATTGTCATTACGCATCATGCGCCAAGTTTGCAATCTGTTTCGGAACAATATAAAAACGATCCAGTAACAGCTGCTTATGCTTCGAATATGGAAGATTTTATATTAAAGCACCAGGCTGCCTTTTGGATTCATGGCCATATCCATACCCCGACACGTTATCATATTGGCAAAACAGAAATTATTTGCAATCCTCATGGTTATATTGATGAACCCTATAATGGCTATCAAAAGGAATTGATTATTGACGTGTAAAATTAAGCAATTTAAAATTCATTGAAAATCAATGCTTAGATAGTGGGGGATTTCAATTTTAGATTTCGTGGAATCTAAAGGCGATTAAAATGGTTTTTTCTTTTCAATAGCCAGTTATCTTTATTTTACTGCATTGCCTTTTATTATGGTTTACCGTATTATACTAGCTATTTTTTGAGTATATTTAGACCATTTATTAGCATCACTTTTATTATTAGAATTATGAAAATAAAAGATGATTTTAATTCAGCTTTTTGAAGGACAAAAAATTAAATATTTCAGATGACAAGAGAACAAGAGAGAGACCAATTACACCGTGCAATATGGCAGATTGCCAATGATTTAAGAGGAAGTGTTGATGGATGGGATTTTAAATCTTACGTATTAGGCATTTTATTTTATCGTTTTATATCTGAAAATCTAACCTCACATATCAATAAAGCAGAATGGGATACTGGAAATACTTATTTTGATTTTGCAAAACTATCGGATGGTGATGCCGAATTTGGTCGAAAAGATACCGTTTCTGAAAAAGGATTTTTTATTCTTCCATCTGAGTTATTTCAAAATGTACAACGGAATGCGGAAAACAATCCAAACTTAAACGTGGATTTACACCGTATTTTTAAAGATATCGAATCATCCGCTAATGGAACAGATAGCGAAGATGACCTAAAAGGCTTATTTGATGATGTTGATGTCAATAGCAATAAACTGGGTGGCACGGTAGAGCAACGAAATTCACGATTAGCCAAAATTTTAAATGCAATTGCTGGACTAAGATTGGGCGATTATCAAGATAATAATATTGATGCTTTCGGTGATGCGTACGAATACCTGATGACCATGTACGCGAGTAATGCAGGAAAATCAGGAGGAGAGTTTTTTACGCCTCAGGAAGTTTCTGAATTATTAGCTGAAATTACGTTAGTAGGCAAAACACAAGTAAACAAAGTATATGATCCAGCTTGTGGTTCGGGTTCTTTGTTGTTGAAGTTTGCCAAAGTATTGGGTAAAGATAATGTACGTCAGGGTTTTTATGGTCAGGAAGTGAATATCACGACCTACAACCTTTGTCGTATCAATATGTTTTTGCACGATATCAACTTCGAGAAGTTCAATATCAGCCACGGCGATACCTTGATGGATCCGATGCACTGGGATGATGAGCCTTTTGATGCTATCGTGTCAAATCCACCGTATTCCATTAAATGGGAAGGCGATGCCAACCCGCTATTGATTAATGATCCACGATTTGCCCCTGCTGGTGTATTAGCACCGAAGTCTAAAGCCGATTTGGCGTTTACGATGCATATGCTTTCGTGGTTGGCTACTTCGGGTACGGCTGCCATTGTAGAGTTTCCTGGGGTATTGTACAGAGGTGGAGCAGAACAAAAAATTCGTAAATATTTAATTGACAATAATTATGTAGATGCAGTCGTCCAATTACCAGCAGATTTATTTTTTGGTACGTCGATAGCGACTTGTATTATCGTATTGAAGAAAAGTAAAAAGGATAATGCGACCTTATTTATCGATGCTTCTGCCGAATTTGTACGTGGTGGTAATAAGAATAAATTGTCGGACGATAATCGAAAGAAAATTCTGAATGCGTTTATCATTCGTGAAACAGTGGATCACTTCGCGAGATTAGTGCCTAATGAGGAGATCGCACAGAACGATTATAATATTGCAGTAAGTTCGTATGTAGAACAGGAAAATACTACAGAAGCTACTGATATCGTTGCCTTGAATCAACGTATCAAAGAGATTGTAGCTCGTCAGCAGGAATTACGCATTTCTATAAATGCTATTGTCAATGATTTGGAAGGAGTGTGCAATGAGTAAAATAGACGAATTAATTGCTCAATATTGTCCTGATGGGGTTGAATATAAGACTGTTTGGGAAGTTACTGCATGGGATAAAAAGTTTAACTCAGTTGATAATTATAAACAGCCGAAGGTCAGAAAATATAAATATTATTTAGCGAATGAGTTAAAACCAATGATTGTGTCTAATGGTACAATCAAAATTTTAACAACTAATGTATCTGATTTGTTTACTTCTGAAGTTTTCGCTGAAGGGAATGCAATTGAAGATGAGATAATTGCCATTCCATGGGGAGGTAATGCTGTGGTACAATATTACAATGGAAAATTTATTACTTCTGATAATAGAATAGCTGTTGTTAATGAAAATTCAGGTTTATTAACTAAGTTTCTTTATTATATTTTTTTAAAAAATATAGATCTAATTGCGTCATTCTATAGAGGTTCTGGAATAAAGCATCCTAATATGTCAAAAATTTTAGATATGAAGGTTCCCATTCCACCCTTACCAGTTCAAGAAGAGATAGTTTCTATTTTGGATAAATTTACTGCGCTGCAGGCGGAGCTGGAGGCGGAGCTGGAGGCGCGTACGCACCAATACGAATACTACCGTAATGAACTGCTTTCTTTTGAAGGTAAGGATGTGGAGTGGAAGAGTTTGAAGGAAGTAGCATTATTAAAGACAGGTTCACGAAATACTGTTGATGCAATATTAGATGCAGAATTCGACTTTTATGTTAGGTCTCAAGATGTATTAAAAATTGATGGTTATGATTTTGATGATAAAGAATGTATTATAACATCTGGAGATGGTGTTGGAGTTGGTAAAATTTTACATTATGTAAGAGGAAAATATGCACTTCACCAAAGAGCATATAGGATATTAGTTAACAATAGTCTGTTAAGTACTAAATTTTTATACTTTTATATGAAACAAACTTTCTATAAGTATATAATGGGTAATTCAGTTAGTTCGTCGGTAACATCTTTAAGAAAACCAATGTTAGAAAGATATCCAATTCCTATTCCTCCAATAGAAGAGCAAGAGCGCATAGTAGGTATATTAGATAAATTTGATGCTTTGGTCAATGATATTTCTATAGGTTTGCCAGCTGAGATACAAGCACGCAGACAACAGTATGAATATTATCGTGGCAAGTTATTGACTTTTGAACCCTTAACGGCTTAAAGACTATGGATAAAGTTTCGATACGTTTTTTCGATGATCGTGAGGTACGTGCCATTTGGGATGATGAGCAGAGCAAATGGTGGTTTTCGGTATTGGATATTGTTTCCGTGCTGACGGATCAAGATGATTATACCAAAACACGAAATTATTGGAAATACTTAAAAGCGAAGCTGAAGAAAGAGAATAATCAGTTGGTTAGTGCCACTACCCAACTGAAATTGTTAGCATCAGATGGGAAACGATATAAGTCAGATGTGTTAAATTATGAAGGGATTATAGCTTTAGGTAAGACTTTCCCTGGTACTAAAGCCAATCGTTTTATCGAGTGGTTTACTTATAGTGATAAAACCATTGACGGCAAAAGTAAGACGAAAGCCTATGCGCTATTCGAAAGTTCGTTTATTGATAGCATAGAAGTCGGTACAATCAAAGGCCTGCAACAAATTCATGCGTATTTGTTTGGTGGCTTATATGATTTTGCTGGTCAGATTCGTACGAAGAATATTGCTAAAGGCGGTTTTCAGTTTGCTATGGCGCAATTTTTACCCAATACGTTGAAAGACATTGAGGCTATGCCAGATAGTACTTTTGACGAGATTGTAGACAAATATGTAGAAATGAACATTGCACATCCATTCATGGAAGGGAATGGTCGAAGTACACGTATTTGGTTGGATCTAATGCTCAAACGCGCCGAAAAGAAATGTGTGGATTGGAGTAAGATCGCTAAGAATGATTATCATCAAGCGATGATTAAAAGTGTTATGGATAGCCAAGTCTTAAAATCCACCTTAAATGGTGCATTGACTGAGGATATCAATAGCCGAGAAATGTTTATGAAAGGAATTGACTATTCGTATTACTACGAAGAAAATTAATAAAGAATGCCAGTAACCAATTATAACCTCATATCAGAAAATTCGGAATCTACGGTAGTGGCCGAATATACAACCGAATACAAAAGAGAAGTGCATTATCAATCTGAAGCAGAGCTTGAAAAGGCTTTTATAGCCCTATTAGAGAAACAAGCGTATGAATTCGTTACGATTCATTCGAATGCTGAATTGGTTAATAATTTACGTCTACAGCTAGAGAAATTAAACGATTACCAATTCACCGAAAAGGAATGGAAATCGTTTTTTGAAAGTAAACTTTCGAATCCCAATGCGAATATTGAGGATAAAACTCGATTAATACAAGAGGATTATATTCAAGCATTGCAATGTGAAGATGGGTCACTGCGCAATATCTATTTGATCGACAAAAAGAATATCCACAATAACCATCTTCAGGTTATTAATCAATATGAGACTGCTGAAGGAAAACGTGCGAATCGCTATGATGTGACAGTTTTGGTGAACGGTTTGCCGATTGTACATATTGAGTTGAAGAAGCGTGGCGTATCTTTGCAAGAAGCTTTTAACCAAATAGATCGCTATGAGCGTGAATCTTTCTGGGCTGATAGTGGTTTATTTCAGTATGTACAATTGTTTGTTATCTCTAATGGAACATTGACTAAGTATTACAGCAATACCACTCGCTATACGCACCTTAAAGAGAAGGAAAAACAAGGGACTAAAAAATCAAAAACAAGCAATAGCTACGAGTTTACTTCATGGTGGGCAGACGGCAGTAATCGCCCGATATTGGATTTGATGGATTTTGGTAAGACTTTTTTTGCCAAACATTCTATCCTAAATATTATAACCAAATACTGTGTCTTTACATCTGATAAATTGCTATTGGTGATGCGTCCTTATCAGATTGTAGCAACAGAGCGCATTTTGCAGAAAATCAATATATCCTATAATTATAAAAAATATGGGACTATTGATGCAGGTGGGTTTGTATGGCATACGACAGGTTCAGGTAAAACCTTAACTTCATTTAAGACGGCGCAACTAGCTAGCAGATTAAATTTTATAGAAAAAGTAATTTTCGTTGTCGATCGTAAGGATTTGGATTATCAAACCATGAAGGAGTATGACAAATTCGAAAAAGGTGCAGCAAATAGCAATACCAATACGGCAGTATTGAAAAAGCAATTGGATGATCTGAATGCGAAAATCATTATTACGACCATACAGAAATTGTCTATTCTGATTAAAAAGCAAAAGAATCATGCGATATACAGCAAACCAGTAGTTTTTATCTTTGATGAATGTCATCGTTCGCAGTTTGGTGATATGCATGAATCCATCATGAAGACTTTTAAGAAGTACTTTTTGTTCGGTTTTACAGGAACACCAATTTTTGCCAAAAATGCAAATAGTGGAGGTAAAGCACATCTAAAAACGACTATTCAAGCCTTTGGTTGTTATCCGCATGGTGATCCCAATAATTGCCCTGAGGAGAAACATCAATCCGCTATACATACCTATACAATTGTCGATGCTATTGCAGACAAAAATGTATTGCCTTTCCGAGTAGATTATATTCGTACGATAAAAGAGAAAGACAATATTGCAGATCGTAAAGTACGTGATATTAATAGGGAGGAGGTGCTATTATCGCCTAAATATATCGCTAATAATGTCGGTTATATACTAGAACATTTCGATCAAAAGACAATGCGTAATTCGAAGCCTTATTACATGACAGCTTTAGCTAATGTGCATGAGGTAGCATCTGCAAAGGATCGTAATCGAATAGAGGAAATTAAAGAAAAAATTCGTCGTAGCGGGTTCAATTCTATTTTCGCAGTGTCTTCTATTGATGCCGCAAAATTTTATTATGAAGAGTTCAAACGTCAGCAGAAGGAAGTTCCAGAGTTAAGAAAACTTAAGATAGCGACGATATTTAGTTTTGGTCAGAACGATGCCGAAGAAGATGGTGTAGAAGACGAAAATTCAGAATCAACAGAAGGATTAAGTACTTCTCATCGTGACTTCTTGGATCATGCCATTATCGATTATAATTTAGAATTTAAAACCAACTACGATACCTCTCCAGATAAGTTTCAGAACTATTATAAGGACGTTTCTTTACGCATGAAAAATCGAGAGATCGACTTATTAATCGTAGTAAATATGTTCTTAACAGGTTTTGATGCGACAACCTTAAATACACTTTGGGTAGATAAAAACTTGCGTATGCATGGTTTATTGCAAGCATATTCGCGCACTAATCGTATTCTAAACTCGATTAAGACCTTTGGTAATATCATTTGCTTTAGAAATTTGGAGGATGCTACAAATGAAGCTTTAGCATTATTTGGAAATAAAGAAGCTGGGGGTATCGTCTTACTCAAAACTTTCGATGAATACTATAATGGTTACAACGACGGCAAAAAGGATTTAAGAGGTTACAAAGACATGGTAGAAGAGCTTTTAGAGCGTTTCCCTATTGGTGTGCCAATCATAAGTGAAGAGGCTCAAAAAGAGTTTATACGCTTGTATGGAGCTATTCTAAAGCTCGTAAATATCTTACGTTCTTTTGATGAGTTTGCAGGTAATGAAATTCTATCGGATCGAGATTTTCAAGATTATCATGGCATGTATATAGAATTGTACAATCAATTTAGAGGACAAGGTACTGGTGATCGTGAAAATGTAGTTGATGATATCGAATTTGAAATGGAATTGATTAAGCAGGTTGAAATCAATATTGATTACATCCTAATGCTTATCAAAAAATACCATGAAGGTCATTTGAAAGACAAAGAGATTGTCGTAAATATCCAAAAGGCTATTGATTCAAGTGTAGACCTAAGAAATAAACGAGACCTTATCGTAAAATTTGTGGATTCACTAACTGCTTCATCGAATGTAGATGAGGACTGGCAAAAATATGTTGCTGAACAGAAGGAAGCAGAACTCAACCAAATCATTGCTGAAGAGCGTTTGAAAGAAGAAGAAACCAAAACTTTCGTTGATCACTCTTTCAAGAATGGCGAAATCCAATCTGCAGGTACTTCATTTGCTAAAATCTTACCACCTGTTTCAAGGTTTTCACCAACTGGTGATTTAGCCAAGAAAAAAGAAACGGTATTGGAGAAGCTGAAAGTCTACTTTGATAGGTATTTTAATATAAGTTAGAGCTAATTAATAATATTAACATTTTAAATAATGAGTAATAGAAATGCGACCGCAAGCTGGAGTGGATACTCGCATCAAGGTCTGGTTGGAATACTGGTGGCGATTAAGGAAATACGTCGATTAATTAGTGAATATAAACAAGGTGAATTTGGAATTCATTTTTTGGAATATGAAAACAACGAAGATGTAGCGATTTCAAGAGAAGAGATTGGTACAATAAAGGAATTATTGTCTGTACACCAAGTTAAAGCATATTACTCAAAAGGACATTTAATAAATACATATAAATCTGTCTTTACAGGAGCTCCAATTTATCAACGAGAACCAGATGGAACGCTTTCAAAGGACGGTGATGGAAAGAAAATTGAAACAGGGAATTATAATCCTGGTCAATGGTGCAACGGATCAAATTATTTACATGTAGTTGAGAACATAACAAATTGGCCAACGGATAATGATTTTTCTTCTGTCGGAGGAAACCCTAATTCTATCAAAAGATTTGAATATGAAATAGGCGTTTTTCATTGCGGTACGAATCAAATAGACCAATATATTATAGGTCATTTGAAAAGTGCTGATTTTCACGCGGATAATGAAGGGCTAGCTTCAATGGCTCTTAAAAGATTATGTTTTGAACTGGACTCGAAAATTAGGTCTGAACATGCGACAAAAGACTCTAAAAGCGAATATGAAATTAAGTTCAGTTTTGAAGAAATTATGGAAATAATAAACAGTAATGTAGATGTTTCAACGAATGATATTTATATCTGTAGAAAATTATTTTATGATTCATATGATGAAGTAAAAAAGAAATCATCCCTTGACGAAATTGAATTATCAGAGGTTGATAAACTCATTGATCAAATTTATCATGGTTTTTCAGATGAAGATTTTTTACTTTTTATTCGTCGATTAAGCTTGAATAGAAACCCAAAATATCAGTATAATACTCACATGGTGTTCAATCCGGATGGCTTAAAACAGGTGTTTTTTAAGTTGTTATTAAATTTACCTAACATTTACCCTGAAATTATGAAAGAGGAATTTACTCTTCAATACTCTTCATTGAGATATGTATTAACTACCATCATTGAGGAAAAGGAGGATGCAAAAGAGGTAGTACAAAACATTCTTAATAATCTAGATTCTCATAAATTACTTTGGGAAAAAACATCATTAATCAATAAAGAGATCAACGGTACATTTCATGACTTGAATCCTGATTTTTTTGATATTCGAAAAATTGAAGATAAAACAATTGATTTCAAGGGATTTATGCAATATAATGGTTCTACTACATTCGTTTGTAGAGACACCGCTAAAACCAACTTAACCAATGGAAGCAATAATTAAAACTATTCTTTATAATAATAATTTCATTTTTAATGAAGAAATTAATGGATTTCAGGAGGAGAGTAAATCCTATTACTTCGTTAAAAAAATAGATTCTGATCAATTAGAACAAGTAAGGAATAAAACAATATTAAATGAGAGTGAATGGTATCGTGAGTTTCTAACTCATTTCAATCAATCGTGTTCTAAAGAGAATTACCCCGCTTTGGAAAAAAACAGCTCTCTTATTGTTCTCGTTAATTCAGCTAATATAGCAGAAATTGAGCGATTACAAACACAGATATTATTAATTGAAGAGGATCAGTTTTATGTTAAAAAGTATGTGATTGTATATACTTCAGATGCTTTAGAAAAAATTTCAAATTATACATCGAATGAGGAGTTACAAGGTGCAGTAAATAACAAAATAGCTTTTCAAAACATTCTATCGAATGGTCTTAGTAAAGAACAAGAAGATTATTTGTTGCTATTACAAATATTCATCAAATTACCATTCTTGACATTGAAATTTAATGAAGATGAATTTATCACTTTAGAAGAAAAACTGAAGAAAAAATTAGGTGATGATTATTCTATATTTCAAGAACTATTGAAATCTGATGAACAAATTCAGAATCTAGATTTTTCATCTATTGAAAACGAATCTGAAATTAATAACCTACTTACCTTATTGACAAATGATCCGAATTAAAAAACTTTTGATATATAATTTCAAAGGAGTCAAAAACAAAATAATTGTTGACTTTCAGAAAACCAGAAATCAAAATCAGATTCTTTCCGGACCTAATGGTTTTGGAAAAACTACAATTTTTGAAGCGTTAGAGCTGTGTATCACTGGTAAATTTGATAGGATACAAACGTTTAAAGATGTTCAGTTTAAAACTAGAGGTAGAAATAAACCATTCTTTCAAAATACTGATGGGAAAAATGTTGTAATTAAGTTACTGATTGAAAAAGATTATCAAGAAATTGTCATAACAAAGTTATATGATGACGTAAATTCACCAAAACGAGCGACTATTGCTAAAGATTTTATTCCTGAAGACTCTCATTTTTTCTTTTCAACTTATCTTTCAGAAGGAGGTCATAACTTCATATCTTTAGATATAGATCAAAATCAATTGGTAGATCAAAATAAAATCAATGATTTATTTCTTGGTAATGATGCTAAAGTTGGTCTCGATTCAATTTATTATCTGTTTAATTATATTCAACAGGAAGATAGTATACGATTTCTCAAATTAAAAGAGGATGTAAAAGGTTCGTCACTTGCTTTTTTATTCAACATTGAAAAAGAGGAAAGAGAACAATCACAACTACAGTTAGTTGTGGGGAATTTCAGAAATCAAAAAATTGCTCTTGATAGAGAAATTACTATTCTCGAATCATCGCAAACGGAGGAGCAGAATTTAGAGTATCAAAAGTTATTTGAACAAAAAGAATTCAATTTTGATAAATCGGAGCCTTTTGAAAATTTGGCAGAAGCAAACGGACTGATTTCCCAACACATTGAAGAACTTGATAAATTAATTATTTTCAAAGCAAATTTCAATCCAGAGGAATATAAAAAATCATTAGTTTTTGATGAAATCAATAATCAAATTTTGGCTAATCAAACATTATTAAATTCTATACTTATTTCAAATTTATATGATCAAATTTTAATCGAACAATTAAATTCAAAAAACTCGAAAATCACACAATACGTTAAACTTTTAGAATTAAAAGAAGATCAATCAATTTCCCCAGAAACAATACAGGAATTCTTTGATGACGAGCAAAAAATAAAGTATGAAGTGTTAGAAACAAAAATTACGGCTATTGATAAAGATTTAGGAGAAATAGGTTTAATAATTTCTAATTTAGTTTCTGCAAATGAAACGGTATGGACTCATTATCAGAATGCATTAGAAAAAGATCAGTTATTTGACAATCATTGTCCTCTTTGTAATTCAGATTTCAACAATACTCAAGAACTTACTGAATCATACGAGAAACAAATAGAGAATCTTAAAAAATTCAATCAAGACAAAATTGATGAAAAAGAAAAATTGCTTGAGGAATTAAAACAATTTCACACAGTTATTAAAACTAAGATTAATGATTATTTAAAAGAGAATAGAACAACAGAAGCTTCAATTATTACACTATTACGGAATTATCCAAATTTACAGACTAAAATAGATAATATTAAAGAACGTTTCTTAAAAATAGATTTTGGTTTTTCATTAGAAATTTTCTTAACCACGTTACCCAATAGTGTATCTAGTTTAGATACTAAAAGAGATGAACTGAAAAATTATTTTGAAAATGTTTTGTTGAACCAGTACAAATATGAAGATCAAAAAATTCAAAACAAAGAATTATACTCGACCTATTTCGATAACGAAGAGGAGCAATTGAATCTGGTTTCTGTTGATTTGCTTAAACAAAAAAAGAAATATCTTCATTTCAAACTAGGCTTACTATCGAACGAAAGACTCTTATTTTTAAAGGAAAGAGTAGATAAACTTACAACACTACTCGATCGTTTACAATCAATAAACGATACTGTTTTCCAAACTTTAAAAAATCATAAAGCAGAAATGATTGAAAAAATCAAAATTCCATTCTTTGTATATTCAGGTAAGATTTTACAAAATTACCAGCAAGGTTTCGGAATTTTCATAGACATTTCGCAAACTGATCAACGAAATAATGTTGTTCTTAAAACAGGGAAAGATTCAGATCACGATATTGTATTTCATTTGAGTGCTGGACAGATGGCTGTTGTTTCTTTAGCATTTTGTTTGTCTCTAAATAAAGTATACAATACGAATGAGAACTTTAAATTATTAGCAATTGACGATCCAATTCAAACAATGGATAATCTAAATGTACACTCTTTTATTGAGCTTCTCAGAAATGAATTTTCAGATTACCAAATAGTCCTTTCAACACATGATGATTTTATCTCACGCTATATGAGCTACAAATTTGAAAAGTTTAATATAAAAACATCGATTCAAAATGTACAGGATCTAGTGTTGGAGGGTACAATAAATTAGTTGCAACTATTCATTTTACCGACTACAAACTAACCCTTGTAGTCGGTGAAATAAAAATATTGAAATCGGTTAAAAATAAAATAAACACCTAATTAGCAGGTAGATAAGCATTGGTCACTTCATTTTGTAGCCATGTAGTCACGTAGTCGGTAAATTTTCAACTCTATATAACTCCGTACATGTGTCTCTCAAAAAAAGAATTTGGTGAAATAACAAGCGAAATTACTTCAGATGTTGAAAACTTATTTTTCTCTAAAATAACTGTTCTTTTGCTACACCTTGATAACCTCTAACATACTGAAATTTAAACACTTGTTAGTTATTGTATCGGGAAGTAAGTCTGTTAAATAATATCAAATTAATTTGATTTAACTCCATTATAAAATTTAGTAAAATCCTATATCTCCTTACATACTAATTATTACAAAATAATTTTAATCTAAATCAATTTAGAATTAATAGACCTTATTGTTTTATAAAATTTCATATCAAGAAATTCTTACGGATTCCCATAATGAAATGGAATAGAAAAATGTTAATTTGCCATAATACATCAACTTATTTTTATTTTACTAAAGAATGAATCATATTGCACATAATAAATTAGTTAGCTTTATTTGGTCAATTGCAGACGATTGTTTGCGTGATGTTTATGTCCGAGGAAAGTATCGAGATATTATCCTCCCTTTTGTGGTTTTACGTCGTATTGATTCCTTATTAGAAACTACTAAAGCAGCAGTTTTGGAAGAATTACGTTACCAGCAAGAAAATATTAGCACTATAGATTTAGATGCAAGTAGTCTGCAAGAAGCATCAGGCTATGTTTTTTACAACACCTCATCATGGACGATGGAAAAGCTCAAAGGTACGGCCACTAATTCTCAACAAAAATTGGTCGCAAATTTTGAGGAATATCTTAATGGATTCTCTGCTAATGTAAAAGAGATTATTGAGAAATTTAAGCTTAAGTCCCAAATTCGACATATGGCAACAAAAGATGTCTTGCTTGATGTATTGGAAAAATTTACCTCCCCTTATATCAACCTTACACCTTTAGAGAAGAACGACCCTGAAGGGAGACCATTGCCTGCACTCTCAAACCTTGGAATGGGTTATGTATTTGAGGAATTGATCCGTAAATTCAATGAAGAGAATAATGAGGAGGCAGGAGAACACTTTACACCAAGGGAGGTAATCCAACTAATGACCACTTTGGTATTCGAACCAATAAAGGACCAACTACCAAATATTATTACCATTTATGACCCTGCGTGTGGGTCTGGAGGAATGCTTACCGAAAGTGAAAACTACCTCATAGATGAAGAGAGCAAAATAGGCTATACAGGTGATGTTTACCTGTATGGCAAAGAAATTAATGATGAAACCTATGCGATTTGTAAGTCGGATATGATGATCAAAGGTAAAAATCCTGAGAATATTCGTGTTGGCTCTACACTATCGACCAATGAGTTTTCTAACATGAAGTTTGATTTTATGCTGTCGAATCCACCCTACGGAAAATCTTGGGCTTCGGAACAGAAATATATAAAAGATGGAAAAGATGTTATTGATAATCGTTTTCAAATCAAACTCAAAGACTACTGGGGCAATTGGGAAACGGTAGACGCTACGCCACGCTCTTCAGATGGTCAATTATTGTTCCTGATGGAGATGGTGGATAAAATGAAAGCACCTACATCTAATCGTGTAGGTTCGCGTATTGCTTCCGTTCACAATGGGTCTTCACTATTTACAGGAGATGCTGGCTCGGGAGAGAGCAACATTCGACGTTATATCATCGAGAATGATCTGCTGGATGCTATTGTTCAGCTTCCCAATAACTTATTTTACAACACAGGCATTACAACCTATATCTGGTTGCTTAACAATAATAAAAGCAAAGAGCGAATAGGCAAAGTACAATTGTTGGATGCCAATAACTTATTTCAGAAGCTACGAAAGAATTTAGGCAATAAGAACTCAGAGTTTTCGCCAGAACAAATTTCACAAATAGCACAAGCTTATTTGGAGAATTGGGACACGAATCCAAAAGATTCAGCTTTAAAAATCAAGCAATTCCAAAATATGGACTTTGGATATTACAAAGTAAATATCGAGAGACCTAAACGGCTAAAGGGTCAATTTACCAAGGAGGCTTTGGACGTGCTACGTTTCGATAAAGGATTACAAGTACCTATGCAAGCCTTGTATGAGGCCTATGGTGACTTGGTATATGCAGGCTTAGATACGCATGCCGAGGAGATCAGCAAACGTGCAGAAAAGGAAGAATGGGGATTGAATAAAAAGCAAATTAGCAAATTAATTGATAAGTCAACATGGCTAAAGCCAAAGGCATTATACGATGCTGCACTTCAACTTTGGCAATATGTAGGTGATGCTGTCTTTATGGATTTCAACGCTTTTAGTAGTGTGATCGATGAGCAAGTGAAATTGCAAAAGATGGGCTTAGGGGCGACTGAAAAGAAAACTATATTGAATGCGATATCAATCTATGACGCTGAGGCGGAGAAAGTCATCAAAAAGATTGAAAAATTACAAGGTGATAAATTGCATCAGCTGTTGAATCATTTAGGCTGTGGTGAAGAGGATTTGCCTTACTTTGGCTATTATGCGACAAGCAAGTCCGGAGAGTATATTATATACGAGACGGAATCTGATTTACGTGACAGCGAACAAATTCCGTTGAGCGAAACGATATTAACCTATTTCAAACGTGAAGTAGTACCACATGTTGAGGAAGCGTGGATTAACTTAGATTCTGTGAAGATTGGTTACGAAATCTCCTTCAATAAATATTTCTATCAACATACGCCTTTGCGTGCGTTGCAAGACATTACCAAAGATCTATTGGCTTTGGAAGAACAAAGCGATGGTTTATTAGCAGATATTCTAAAGTTTTAAGCGATGGAACAAGCTACTAATATTTTAATATATCAAACGGAAGATGGGGTTACGAAAATAGAAACCCGTCTAGAAAATGAAACGGTTTGGCTCACGCAAGCGCAGATGGCTGAATTGTTTCAGAAAGCAAAGTCAACGATTAGCGAACATATCAAAAATATATTTGAGGAAGGTGAATTGGTGGAAGATTCAGTTGTTCGGAATTTCCGAACAACTGCTACAGATGGGAAAAATTATGACACCAAATTTTACAACCTCGACGTAATCATATCGGTAGGTTACCGTGTGAAAAGCTTGCAAGGAACCAAATTTCGTCAGTGGGCGACACAGCGTTTGCGTGAGTACATCGTGAAAGGTTTTACGATGAACGACGAATTGCTCAAGCAAGCAGGTGGTGGTAATTACTTTGATGAATTATTGGCCCGTATACGTGATATACGTTCTTCGGAAAAAGTGTTTTGGCGCAAGGTTTTAGATATTTATGCTACCAGTATTGATTACGACCCGAAAGCAGAAAGTTCACAACTGTTTTTTAAGACAGTACAAAACAAGATGCATTTTGCAGCGCATGGACAAACGGCTGCTGAAGTGATTTTTCATCGTATTTCGACAGATAAACCAAATTTGGGATTAACGCATTTTAAAGGAGCTAAACCAACGAAAGAAGAGGTTACAACGGCTAAAAATTATTTGACCGAGGAGGAGTTGAATATCTTGAACCGCGTAGTAACAGCTTATCTCGAATTGGCCGAGTTGCAAGCCTTGAATCGTAAACCCATGTACATGAAAGACTGGATTGCGCGTTTGGATGATTTTATTCGCATGACAGGAAATGAAGTGTTGGACAATGCGGGTACAGTGAGTCATCAGCAGATGTTGAAGAAGGCAGAACAAGCTTATGCTGCCTACAAGGCGCAAACACAAGATGAACTCTCTCGTGCTGAACAAGATTTCGTGAAATTTATTGACCAAACCGCTAAACAGCTGGAGCAAAAGAAAAAGAACTAATGCAAACATACGATTCATACAAAAACTCGGGTATAGACTGGCTGGGAGAAATTCCAAGTCATTGGGAGCTTATTAAGAGTAAATTCATAAATAAAATATTTTACGGAGATAGTTTAAACGATTCCCAGAAGAAGAAATATGAAAGTTCTGATGTTACAGAATTAGCTTATATATCTTCAAAGGATATTGATGTAAACTATTCTACAATCAATTATGATAATGGTCTAAGAATTTCTGATTTTCAAAATTTTAAAGTCGCACCACAAAAATCTTCTTTAATATGTATTGAAGGAGGGAGTGCTGGACGAAAGATTGCCTTTACTAAACAATCCGTATGTTTTGTAAATAAATTAGCTTGCGTAAATACAAATAATGATAATAATTCAAAGTTTATATATTACTCGCTAAAAGGTAGAGTATTTCAACATCAATTTAAAAACTCTTTAAGCGGTTTAATTGGTGGTGTTGCAATTTCTGCTATAAATAATTTCATTTATACCCTCCCCCCAATCTCTGAGCAGGAAGCCATTGCAGCTTTTTTGGATGAGAAATGTGGGAAGATTGATGAACTCGTTTCGGTAAAAGAACAGCAAATAGCCTTATTAAAAGAACGCCGCCAAGTAGTCATCCACGAAGCCATAACCAAAGGCATTCAACCGAATGTTGAATTAAAAGATTCTGGTATCGATTGGATTGGTGAAATACCGAGCCATTGGGAGGTGAAGAGGTTGAAGAATATATTGAAAGAAAGAAATGAAAGATCTAAGTTTGGTAATGAACCGCTTTTAATGATGAGTCAAACACATGGATTAGTACCGAGAAAAGACTTTCATGAGAAGGAGCAAGTTGCAAAAACCAATGAAGGAAATAAAATTGTTATGCCAAATGATTTGGTTTTTAATAAACTCAAACCGCATTTAGGAGTATTTTTCAAGAATTCGAATGGTATAATTGGTATCGTTAGCCCTGATTATGCGGTGTACTATTCTAAAATTATTTATGATATAAAATATTTGGAATATTTGTTTAGAACACCAGACTATATTAAACAATTTATTATTAAATCAAGTGGAATAGTTGAAGGTTTGGTTAGACTCTACACTACTGAACTATTTAGTTTACATGTGGCTTTACCTCCATACTTTGAACAAAAGATAATACTTGAGTTTATTGAAGAGCAAACGGAAAAAATAGACCAAGCCATTGCCTTGAAAACCGAACAAATCGAAAAACTCAAAGCCTACAAGCAAAGCCTCATCAACGAGGTGGTTACTGGTAAGGTGAAAGTAGCGTAAGGCTAAGATTCTTTATTAACCAATTATGAATTTAAATATGAAAGGAAAATCTGAATTTTCAGTAACAGAAGCTGCGCAAATAGAAATGCTGATTGAGCAAAAACTAAGAGCTACTAGCAACGAGCAAAAAAAAATACGCAATAAAATAAGAGCCTTAGGCTTTTATGCAACGGACTGGGGAATTGGAAGTGGGTATACAGTTGCTGATTTTCGTCGAGTAGTTAAGGTTTTAGGAAATGATGATAAATCTTTCTTTCAGCCACCTATTTCAAAATCAATAGTGTCTCAAACTAAATCTGAGGATATAACAAATAATATTTATGATACGATCAATCTAAATCACAATAAACCTATAATACCACAATTGAATGAATTGGGTTTTAAAGGCTTTGTTACTATTGAGGCTATCAAGAATACTAGTTACCAAACTCTTCCTAAAGTGAGAGGAGTATATATTATTCTTTATTCTACAGAATTACCAGAGTTTATTTCAATAGGTTCAGGCGGAGCATTCAAGGGTAGAAATCCAAACGTTCCTATAGATGATTTGCAATCCAATTGGGTAAACAACTCCCCTATACTATATATAGGTAAGGCTGGTAGCGAAACAGGCACTGCGACAATACATTCAAGACTTAAGCAGTATTTCCAATTTGGAGAAGGAAAACCAGTTGGTCATTGGGGTGGCAGGTACATTTGGCAGCTTGCTAATGCTGATAATTTAATTATTTGTTGGCTTGAATTACCAAATGGAATTCCTGCAAAAATAGAAACTGCATTAATCAAAGAATTCAGTCATTATTATGGTCAACGACCATTTGCCAATTTGAAGGATTAATAATTACACAGATTTTAAATTATGACAGAACCAAGTCTAGAAAATATTTTTGACTCGCTACCATTCAATTTTAAGACGCCGATGCGTTTGAGTTATGTATTTACAGATTGTTTCGAAGTAGAACGATCTAAATATTTGAGCCAATTCCTTTCTGTACAAACAGGAATTGTACCTGCTCCATCTTTTGTAAGTCCGAGGGAATTATTTGAGTTTTTAAAAGCCCATCATCAAATGTCATTGTATTTTGAAGATGAAATCTTATACAAGCGTATAGAGTATATTCGTTTGTTGGAGGGTGCGATTTGTGCAAATGACTTAGGAAAGCCATGGTCTGTATGTTATAATGAAGATAGTTTCGAGTTTAAAGGCAAAATATTAATAGCGAGTAAACTTAGTAAAGAAGAATTAAAGAATAGTGAAAAATTACACTATATATTGAGAGATAGTATAGTGATTTAAGATAATAACCAATTATAAATAATGGAAGTTAAAGCAGAAGTAAAAAGTATTAGTCGACTGAAGGACTATTTCTTCATTGTACCTGACTATCAACGTGAGTATGTTTGGAAAGCGGACAATCAAGTAGAGCAATTTTTAATAGATATAGAGAATGAATACGAACCCTTCTCTTCTCATCCTAGTAGCTATTTTATAGGCTCGATTATTATAGTAGAGAATAAGGGGAAATACGATGTAATAGACGGTCAACAGCGTTTAACGACAATTATGTTGTCTCTTTGTGCATTTCGTGATTTGTTACACACTATAGATTTAGATAGCAAACAAAAAAAATACTTAAAAAATGTAGAAGAATTACTTACTGATTTTGATTTAGAATCAGATAGAGAACAATTACGTTTGGAATTGCAATATGAAGAAAGTAGTGGTTTTTTAGGAAAATTAATCAATAATGAAGACTATACTGATGTTTACACATCTTCTGTTGAACGTATGCAAGAAGCGTACTTGAAGGTAAAAAGCTCATTTAGCCAAATCCTTGATGAAGGAACAGATAATCTATTAGATTATGTGAAATACTTTTTGACAAGAGTAGAGTTAGTTATCATAGAGTCAGAAAATTTAAGTAGTGCACTTAAAATATTTGAAACAATAAATCAGCGAGGGGCGGGATTAAATGCAATGGATTTAGTGAAGAATTTACTCTTTGCTAAAGCTAATGAGGCTGATTTTCAAAAGATAAAACATATATGGAAAGAAATCATGTTAAATCTGCAGCAGTGTAGAGAAGACTCATCTCCATTACGTTTTTTAAGATATTTTGTCATAGCTAGATATCATAATGGTATTATTCGTGAAGATGAATTATATAGATGGTTCATCTCAAAAGAAGGTGTAGAGGCACTTAATTACGAAAAGAATCCATTAGGTCTCGCCAAAGAGCTGAAAGCAATGTCAAAGCGATATTCTGATTTAGTAATAGCTACTGAACTCGTTAAAGATGGCGGTCAATTCCCTAATGTCACTAGCATTGGCTATGTAAATAAATATAGATCCAGACAGCATTTAATATTATTGTTGGCACTAAGTGAACAAGCCGAAAATGCATGTATCGAATACTTGGCAAAACAACTAGAAAGTTTATTCTTCTATTCAATCACGCTTAATATTCAAGCAAAGGCAAACGAAACGAATTTTACGAAGTGGGCTGTAAAATTACGTGGTAAAAAAACAGTTGACGAAATTATACCATTAGTTGACGAAGAATTTATTCCTTATTTGACAGAAAGGTTAGCAGAATTTAAAAATAGATTTAGAACCATTTCTCATTTACACTATAGTCCATTATACAGAGAACGATATATTTTAGGAAAGCTTGAAAATACAATTCGTGACAAATGTAATTTACCATTGCAAGGAAATGATTATATTAATAGTCTTCAAATAGAACATATTTACCCGCAAACCCCTAAGAATGAAATAATTCCAAATGAATTTACTGACCTGCAAGATTATAAATATTTTACATATCGTCTAGGAAACACAACTTTATTAGAAGGTATGATTAACCAAGCTGTAAACAATTTTAATGATTTAGATTCAGATTGGTATGAGAAAAAGAAATCTGAATATGCAAAATCGGATCTTATATCAACAAAATTATTGGATAATAAATACTCAGTAGGAGTTCATACAGCATTAAATAGATTCAAGTCTGAAATAAATTTTGAATTTGATTATTGGAATAAAGAAAGTATAGATAAAAAGCAAAACATTATGCTTGATTTAGCTTTCGAAACCTGGAAGATAAACGGAAAGAATATTAATAAGATTTAATTTTTTTTATCATATACTTATTGATTAGTCATGACCTCAAAATACAACGAACAAGCATTAGAATCATCAATAGAAAAACATCTAACAGGCTATACGGTAGAAGAGCTGAAAGAGAGGTCTTTGTCGGTAAATTCTTTTTATGAATCTGAAGGAAGCTACCTGACTGGCAAAAACTATTATATCGGGTCCCCTTTAGATTTTGATAAGCGATATGCACTTGATACTAAACGTTTTTGGGATTTCTTGGAAAAGACCCAAGCAAAGGAATTGGCTAAGTTAAAGGTGAGTAGTGATTGGAAACTGAAAATTCTGGAGCGTTTTGACCGTAAGGTAAAAAAAGATGGAGTACTAAAGCTACTGAAGAAAGGATTGGAAGTTGATAATGCCTATTTCAATTTATTTTATGAAGCGCCAAGTGCAAGTTCAGCACAATCCATTCGAGAGAATTTTGAAGTCAATCAATTTTCTATAACAAGGCAGGTTCATTATTCATCTGTTAACCCAGGAGAAGAAATAGACATGGTGTTATTTGTGAATGGCATCCCTTTATGTACTATTGAGTTAAAAAATGAATGGACAGGTCAAACAGCTGCTGTTCAAGGTATCAATCAATATAAGTTTGCTCGGGACCCTTCACAGCCATTGCTGCAATTTGGTCGTTGTTTAGTTCACTTCGCTGTGGATACAGATGAGGTATTTATGACCACGAAATTGCAGGGTAAGGAAACATTCTTTTTACCTTTCAACAAGGGAAATAATTATGGAAAGGGAAATCCTGTCAATCCAAATGGACATAAAACGGCATATCTTTGGGAAGAGATTTTTAACAGGGAGCAGTTAGCACAGATTATACAGCACTATATGCTGTTAGAAGGCAAAGACAAAGACCCATTAACAAAGAAATATTATATATTCCCCCGATACCACCAATTGGATGTCGTTAGAAAACTTATTTCCGATGTACACGAAAAAGGTATTGGAGAAACATATTTAATTCAGCACTCGGCAGGATCTGGAAAATCCAATTCAATTACATGGTCAGCTTTCCAACTGATTGAGGTGGAAAATAACGAAGGAAGGCCGATGTTTGATTCAGTGATTGTTGTCACGGATAGGAGAATTTTGGACAGGCAATTGCGAGAAAATATTAGATCCTTTTCTGATGTCAAAAATATTGTAGCACCTGCCTTTTCCTCCACAGATCTGAAACGGTCTTTGGAGTCTGGAAAGCGAATTATTATCACGACTATCCAGAAGTTTCCTCATATTTTGGATGGCATTGACACTATGAATGATAAACGATTTGCTATTATTATTGACGAAGCACATAGTAGTCAAGGTGGATCAGCCTCAGATAAGATGAATCAAGTTTTGGGTGCGATAGAATCAAATGAAGAAGGTGAAGTAGATGCCCAGGACCTAATAGTTCGAGCCATGCAAGCTCGAAAAATGCGTAAAAACGCATCTTATTTTGCTTTTACTGCAACCCCCAAAAATTCTACTTTGGAGCGTTTTGGAACTAAACAACCTGATGATACATTTAAACCTTTTCATTTATATTCGATGAAGCAGGCAATTGAGGAAGGTTTTATTTTAGATGTTATTTCCAATTACACAACCTACAAAAGCTACTATCAGCTGCATAAATCGATTGAAGATAATCCAGAGTTCAATACAAAGAAAGCTCAACGTAGATTGAAAGGTTTTGTTGAAAAAGATCCGCGAACTATCAAGGCCAAAGCACAGATCATAATAGACCATTTCATGGAAAAAGTCTTTTATAAAAAAACTCTGCATAACAAGGCTAAAGCTATGGTCGTAACACAAAGTATTGAATCGGCTATTCGATATTATAAAACACTTAAGGAATTGAATGCACAGAAGGGTTCTCCAATTAAGATTATTATCGCTTTTTCGGGAGCTAAAACTGTAGACGGTATAGAATATACCGAGGCTATAATGAATGGTTTTCCAGAATCTGACACCAAAGACGAATTTGACAAGGACGAATATCGTATTCTGGTTGTTGCTAATAAATATTTAACAGGCTTTGACCAACCTAAGTTGACAACCATGTATGTTGACAAGAAATTGCAGGGTGTACTCTGTGTGCAGGCTTTGTCACGGTTGAACCGATCTGCACCAAAACTAGGTAAGAAAACTGAAAATCTATTTGTATTAGATTTCTTTAATGATAGTTCAGACATTAAATCCTCATTTGATCCATTCTATACTTCTACAACCTTGAGTTCAGAAACGGATGTCAATGTTTTGCATGATCTCAAAGATGCATTAGATGAAACGAGTATATATGAATGGGGTGAAGTGGAAGATTTCAATACAAAGTTCTTCAAGAGTGTTCCTGCAGATCAGTTAAGTCCAATTATAGATACTGCGGCTCAACGTTTTAATAAGGTTTTAGAACTAAATGAGGAAGAAAAGGCAGACATTAAAATTAAAGCTAAACATTTTGTAAAGGTGTATGGTCAATTGGCGGCCATTATCTCATTTGAGAATATGAATTGGGAGAAACTTTTCTGGTTTCTAAAGTTCTTGATTCCAAAGATGCAAGTGAAGCAACGCGAAGAAGATCTTTTGGATGAGTTACTGGAGTCTGTAGACTTATCTACTTATGGAATTGAACGTGTACGATTAAACGAAAAATTAAGTCTGGATGATTCCGAATCGGAGTTAGATCCAACTAATTCGAATCCTAGAGGAGCACATGGAACAGATGATAAGTCTGAGCTGGATAGTATCATTCGAGAATTTAATGAACGCTGGTTTGCAAATTGGGATGCTACACCTGATGATAAGCGTTTGTTCTTTCAGACTTTTGTGGAGAAAATTCAGCAGCATCCTGATTATGAATCAAAGTATTTGAATAACCAAGATAACTATACACGTGATATTGCTTATAATAAGATTTTAGATCAGGTTGCCTTGCAAATGCGTAAAGTACAGTTGGACTTTGCGAAGCAATGGCTAGATAATCATTTTAAACAGGATTTTAAATTGAGTACACAAAGAGCAATAGGGAGGTAAATTTATTTTAATGAGAATATTTCTTGAACAGATTAAATTATACACTATTTCAATAAACTTATTGATGCAATAAAATTAACTTATTCCTTTATATGATTTACAATTAATAAATAAATTATGAAATTAGAAGAAATTGGGGAGATGGCACTAAGAGATTATAGACCTGTAAAATACTTTCCATTTAATAATGAAGCAGGTTCGGCTTTTATTCTTACATCTGAGCCCTTTAATTATTTAGAAGCATTTTTATCTAGTGAACTATCATCTGTAAAAAGAGATGCAAAAAAAAGAAAAGAAAATTTACGAAAGTCTATTTACTTCACAAAGCTCTCACAAGATTTTTATAATTCATCACTGACTGCAGCAATGCCTTCTAAAGGGACATTATTATATTATTCATTTATTAATTTGGTAAAGGTCTATTTAATACAAAATGGTTATGACCTAGAGAAAAAGGTTGAACATCATGGATTAAGTTTACCTCCGAATAGTAAAGAGACATTGAAGTTGGCAAGTTTAAATGGTTCAGGTATTTCTATTTTCCATGAATTTGCAAAGACTTTAGATTGGGAAATAAGCAACAAAGACGGAGTAGATATAACTTTTAGTGATTTATTAAGAGATTTACCAGAAATTCATGAAATTTCCTATGCATTAGGTTTATTTCCAGGAACTAAGAGAAAATTTTTACCAGTAGATATTCAAATTCGTACAGATAGAACTCGGAAAAAAATTTATTTGACTTTATCTTATGAAAAAAAATTTGATAAATTGATGAATACTACAAAGTTATACAAAGGTAAATTCAATGACCTATTTGAAAAACTAGATATAATAGATGATAACCGTTGTCATCACTTTAAATCAAAGTTAGTTCTAAAATACACTTACAATTCATCCAGGAGTTGGAAAATTTGCTATCCTAAGCTTCTTAAGAATATCAAGGAGTTAGGAATTTTCCCAATGATTACGAGATCTGGATATAGGTTTTATTTGGACTTAGAAAATTCTAGGCTGCATAGACTAAATAGTATTTTAGGTTTTGCATTTTATTTAGGAACTGTAGCAAGGTACCGCCCAACATTAAATGAGGAAATCTTAAAGGGAGAGTACCAAGCAGCAATTAATGAAGCAATTGTCTCATGCCCCAATCAGTTTTTTTACATATTAGTTAGTTACATAACCAAACAAGTTTGTGCTATTCCAATGGCTAAAATAAATTAATATAGAAACTATTTCGGTTTTTAAATGATTAGAGATTTCATTAGTGATTATTTGAGTGTATTTGAAAAGAAAGATACTATTTCATGTCCTATTTGTAATGAAGAATTTAGTATTGAAAATCCATCTAATGTCCCTCAAGGATTAACTAAGGAGCATGTCCCTCCTCATTCATTAGGGGGACAAATAAGATGTTATACTTGTGTTGATTGTAATAATAGAACTGGCTCAAGCATTGATTATGAACTATACAAGGGTATAAAATTCAATAGAAAAACTTTTTTCCAGAATCTAAATAATCAAAAATTTAGGGTACATAACGGAAATAATGAAGTTTTTCAAGGGACAGCTACTTCTAATAAAGATGGTACTCTCCAATTGACCCACAGTAACAAAAATAATCATAAGGATAAATTGAAATTATTTGTAAATAACCATATTAATCCAGGAAATTTACTTTATTTAAAACCCATAGTTCCAAAAATAGATATTCATTTATTTAGAGTTGGTTTATTAAAATCTGCGTACTTATTATTATTTAGTAAAATAGGTTATAGACTGCTGAAACAAAATAACTTCAATATAATTCGAGATCAAATTATGAATCCGGCACTCAAATTATATTATGATGAAGCTTATATGTTTGATGTTTTCAACAAAGAACAAAGAGGAATTTATTATTGTAATTTAGAAGGCCAAACAGCTGTAATTGTTGTTATGAATTTGTTCTTGGGAAAAGAAGTGTTTACTTTTGGTGTTTTTTTCCCTGACCCTGACTCTAATCAAATTTTATTAAATTTCATCTCACACAAAATTGCTTTATTAAATTTCAAGCTATCATTAGAAAAAAGTGCCTTTTTGAATTCAATTTCTATAAAAAAGCTATGTGATCGTTTAACATTAAAGTTCACTAAACTATAAAATACAACCTTGAGCAATAGATTCTTAACTATATGTCATAAACAAATATCATTAACAAACTTAAAAATACTTCTAAGCGACCTTAATTTTATTAGATTGAAATTAAAATCCAAAGAATCAATACTTGAAAATTTAGAAATGGAATATTGATTAAGAAAAATACTAACACATCTATCCTTGCTCCTAATTTAATCCTCAAAAAATCATCCTAAATCCATTACATCAGTTATATTCTTAACAATTATTGTGAACTTGCCTTTATAGATAATTTTTCAGAAAATACTATATCCGTAATATCATTAATAGATTAATGTAAATCTATTAATAGTTAAAAATATTTAACAGTTAAAAAAGCCTAACTGGATAATTTGGCACTTATAAGATAATTTTTAAATTTAGTAAAAGCTTAGATCATCTACTGCATTTACTCATATTTTGATACGGCCTCATATATTTTATAATATCACAGACTCCTTATTATTTCATTTTAATGAAATGCAATCTATTCCTATCCACGCTTTTGGTACTTGGAAGGATTTTCTGGACAAAGCCACTATTCCCATTATCGACAATTCCAAAACCATCCTAAATAGAAACCACTAGAATATTTCCTTTTAACATAGTAGTCCTTCCGCCTTATCGTGTTGATAAGGTCCAGGTAGATTATCATTTACTTATTAATATCGAAAGAAGTTCCTATCATTAATATATTTGTAATTATTTCCTCCAAATAAAGTAGGCACAAAAACACCTTCAAATATTCAATATTTCTTAATAACTTAAGGCTATGAATAGAGCAATTGAAATATTAATTGAGAACAGAAAGTTAGTTGTAGCAATATTAATCCTATTATCAGCTTTTGCTATTTATAGATTTGGTTTTATCGTTGGTGAGTTTATTTCGCTTATCACAAAATAAACCTATTCTTTTTGAGGGGCTTTGTATAAAGGATTCATTGATAAATAGCTTGTAATTATTATTGATGTATAAACCAATCCGATACTCAAAATGTGATCATGAAGACACTAGCTATAATTTTTCTTTTTTACTCTGTTCAAAATCTTATGGACAGATTGACTCAAGTTTAATCTACAAGAAAGCAGAACACATAATTAAGTTGATTGAAAACAAGAATATTGACTCCTTAATCAGTAATAGTACTGATTCAATTAGATGCATTCTATGTAATGAGGCTGGAATAAAAAACTACATAGATTCTAAAATATTCTTTACAGAAAGGGTTCAGGAAATATTTACTCCAACATTAATTTCTAAATTAAAGTCAGCTCCTAAGTCCATAGTCAGGCAAAGCGAACCTTATCTTTCGTATATAGTATACTATAAGATAATTGCTAAAGATGAAATTACTCCTGGTCATGAAGGCGTTGATTTTGGTATTTGGCTTAGGTCTGATGATCTTTTAAAATTTACTGCCCTTGATAAGGTACCTTAAATTCATATTTGACACAAAGCATTCTTGATTGAGGGTTCAGGGTAATAACAATTACTAGAAAAATCTTAGAACAAACCCAGTTTCCTTAATCCAACAAAAATAAAAAAGCGGTATCAATTCATATTTGATACGGCCTCATTTATATTATAAAAATACAGTACTCCTTCTTATTTCATTTTAATGAAATACAATCTATTCCTATCTACGCTTTTGGTACTTGGAAGGATTTTCTGGGCAAAGCCACTATTTCCATTATCGACAACTCCAAAATCATCATCATTAGAAACCACCAGAATATTTCCTTTTAACATAGTAAGACCTTCCGCCTTATCGTGTGGATAGACCTCTGGTAGATCCTTTAATAAATCAATGGCTAGAGTCTTTGTAACTGGGGTAATACCAGCAGCAGCCAGTCCAGCTTGGTCCTTTAGTTCTTCAACAGTTTTTCCTTTAAACAATTTCCCTGAAGCAGCATTTGAGGCATCAGAGATATCAGTCGCTTTGCTGATGTCGATTTTGAATACCTTTTTGAATTGTGCAGGTTTTGCAGGATCAGCACCATAGAGACCGTCTCTTTCCAAGGCTAGGAAAGTCGTATTACTCAGGGCCAATATTTCACTTACACCGGTAAGTGAGGGGTTGTCCATCAGATAAGCGTATTGTTTTGTAGCTCCGGATGCGATGTCAAAGGTCAGGATACGAATGATCACTGAACCTGATATGGCAGCCGAACTGGGATTGTACATCGGGGATTGCATAATACCGACCAAGGTCTTGCCATCTGGGGTAATCGTCAAGCCTTCCATCCCTCTATTGGCCCTGCGATTAGCAAAGACAGCAGGAATTTTACGGCCACCGAAGCCAGTTCCAAAAGGGTTGATACGTTCAATGGTCTTTCCAGTGATATCGGCATGAACGATATGTGGACCATATTCATCCGAGATCCAGAACGTGCCGTCCGCGGCGATAACCAAACCTTCAGAGTCGATACCGTCTGCCGATGCTGCCAATTGCTGTCCATTCAGATCATAAGGAATTTCGCCCGTTGACCCCATTCCCTTTGGATTCGGTAAGCCATTTAACTTGGCACCTTTTTCATTCTTCAATTCGATTACTTGCTCCAGGACTAATTTCCCTTCCTTCAACCTGAATTTTCCAATCTGTGGAGCGAAGTCCGACTTTCCAATGATAATAGCGTTCTTAGCCTGTCCAGCTACATTGGCTCCTCGATCTGTCATCATATAAAATACTTCCGGATCATTCGGGTCTGCCACTATAGCGGAACCAAAACCACCATTATAGACTTTTACGCCATCTTTGGTCGTCATCAGTACATTGGGAGTTTCTACTTCCGCCATAGCAGGATAGTCTACAACTTTGGACTGGTTGTGATCTTGATCTTTTTCGCAAGAAGTTAGTGCTGCAATAAAGGTTAAAGCAGTCGCTAGTGTGTGAATTTGTTTTATCATTAATATAGCTTAATAAATTGGCACAAATAAAGATGTTGAATATGAAACAGATGTTAAGCAATGGTGAAATTATTATCATTGCTAGAAATATACCTTCTTAGATATATCATAATAGTCTCCCTCCCTATTTTGATTCCCCAACAATTCTTTCTAAATTCATGATAACAACATCAATCACCATAATTATCAATCATTATGAACTTACTTTTCTTAGGCAGTTTAATAGCTAGTGCGATTTGGATAATTATGTTATTTATTACAGTCTTTTCCATCTACCATATCGTCACGAACCGAGAACTATCCAGTGGCCAAAGAGTGGTCTGGATATTGGTTGTATTGGTTTTTAATGTGATTGGTTCAATTATCTACTTAGCCTTGAATAATTCCAAAAAAGCAGCATAGCCTATATTTAGCTTAACATTTCCGATTTCCTTTATTTTCTTTGGTATATCCCCTATTTTACCATTTACCGGATCCACAGATTTTTATCTTTGGCAGGGAAATTGTTTCGTGTCAAGAAATCACACAATCTACTTAATATGAAAAAGCAATTACACTTTATGCTATTTATTGCATTGGGTCTTATTGGAACAACGTCTTGTAGCAAAGACAGTAATTTGAAGCCTATTGATGCTGTGGGGAGTTACCAGGGAGATTTGAGCATTCATCTTTCTAACGGCAAGTTCACCAGTTATGACAATAGCATCGTAACGGTTACTCAAGCGGGTGAAGACCAGTTAAAATTCACGACAAATGCAGCTTCGGGAAGTGTTTCGGAAACTTTTGATGTCTATGAGCAGAACGGTACGATGAGCAATGATGACGATGATCCAAAGGGAGTATTCGTATATATCAAAGACGAAAACTCATTATCGGTTTCTACGCTTGGAAGTAAAGCAACTAAGCAGATCCTAATTACCGGTAAAAAAATCAATTAAAATCAATAAAGCCTAATTTTTCGGATTAGGCTTTATTCGAAATATTATCATGGTCTTCCTTTTCCCCGCCTATCATTCATATACAAACAGTACATATTCCAGGTAGGTGAATAATTTTCTTCTAGATACCATTCCAAACGGGACTTAGTAATGGTTTGGTTATTAAAGTGACTTCCATATAGCGACATGGTTTGATCAGATTCTTGACTCAGCCAGTTTACTAAATCAGTATCTGATTCGCAGCTTGCCAGCATTGGTTCTGGTCCATAACCATCATTTACTACGCCTAGCATAAATTGTTGGTTGATAAAATACAGTCCCAGTCCGCAATAATCACGATGGGAAAAATATAGGCCTGTATCCTCTCCTGGATTTTGCATCAGCTTTTTGCAGACTTTGCTCGCCAGGTCCGGGCCATATGGTTCAGCATCTAAACCTTGGTAGATTTCCAATCCAGATTTATCTAAGCTGTCTAACTCTATTTTTGGAATGTATAATTGCATGAAATCTGTGATAAATTAATGCCTGAAAAAAGAATTTTACATAAATTAAGTAAATTTTGTAACGATTACCGAATTAGGATAACCAATTATTAAAACGGATTATGAAAAATAAAAAAATCATACTAGGATTTGCAGCTTTGATTGCTGTATTGATGGTCTATAAGATTGCAGAAGCTGTAGGTAAGTTTGTCTATTACATTACGCATTGATAAAGGAAATACGCTTTATCAAATAACCATATGCAATTCATATTTCATTTAGGGAAACCTAGGCTCCAGTGCAAACATATGGAGCTATCAATTGTTAGAAATAAGGGTAATTAAACCCTACAGACTGAGCTGATTGGGATTTTCATGGATTAAAAACCTTTAATTAATCAAAAAAAATCACTAGCTTATTTTTATATACTAATAATACCTATGGTAATCATCAATAATTACGAAGAGTACAAAACTTATGAAGGGAAAGAATTAGGTCTTTCTGAATGGCATTTAATTGACCAAAAACAGATCAATTTATTTGCTGATGCTACATTGGACCATCAATGGATACATGTAGATGAGGAAAAATCGAAGAATGAAGGCCCATTTGGAACCACCATTGCACATGGCTACCTGACCCTATCCCTTATCCCCCATTTATGGAAGCAGATTGCGGATGTCAGGAATGTGAAGATGGAAATCAACTACGGTATTGAAAACCTTAAATTCGGGCAAGCAGTAAAAGTGAATACCCGTGTTCGATTGCATGCTCTGGTGAAATCTATCAACAACCTGCGTGGTACGGTAAAAGCGACCATTCAAGCTAAACTCATGAGTGAGGAGTCTGACAAACCTGTCTATGTAGGTGATGTAATCTTTCTGTACAGTTTTAAAGACTAAAACCTAAAGCCTTGGGCCTATGTTGGAATTTCGGAGAGAAGGGATATATTGTGCTCAAGGAAACTTCTATATTGATCCTTGGTTGCCGGTGGATTATGCCATTATTACGCATGCACACGCAGACCATGCCCGGATAGGTATGAAGCGGTATCTATGCCATGAACTGACGGCTCCGATACTCAAACTGCGGCTAGGACAGGATATTAAGGTTCAGACACTGGATTACAACCAAGCTATCGAAATCAATTCGGTAAGGGTTTCCCTGCACCCTGCAGGGCATTTAATTGGTTCGGCACAGGTTCGATTGGAATTTCAGGGGAAAGTAACGGTTGTCTCCGGGGACTATAAAATCCAGGATGATGGCCTCTCCACTCCTTTTGAACCGATCCGTTGCCATGAGTTCATTTCTGAAAGCACCTTTGGTCTGCCCATCTACAATTGGCTACCGGTTGACGAAATCAACCAAAACCTTGGGGAATGGGTGGCCAATAATAAACGAAATGGAAATAATTCGATAATCATCGGCTATGCCTTAGGAAAGGCTCAACGTATCATGAAGGCGTTGGAAGGTTTTGATGACCTATATGTGCATTATGCCATTTCCAGGATCAATGCAGCTTTTACCGAAAGTGGCATTTCCTTACCTGCCTATAAAACTATTGATTTCAATGATCGCCCAAAGGACATGAAAGGCGAAATTATCATTGTACCTCCTTCCCTATTTGGTTCCAATATCTTGAAGAATATTCCCAATGCACAAACGGCAATCTGTTCTGGATGGATGCAGGTTCGCGGTGCCCGGCGATGGCGCAGTGCTGATGCGGGATTTGCCATCAGTGACCATGCCGATTGGCCAGGCCTATTGACTGCGGTGCGTGAAACAGCTGCGGAAAAGGTATATGTTACGCACGGTTTTAAAGCAGAATTTTCGAGGTACCTCAATGAAATAGGCATTGAAGCTGAGGAAATTACAACTGCTTTTGGCAGCGAAGAAGAAACTGATGAACAGCTAATCAAGGAATAAGATGAAGGTACTGGCAAGACTGATAAATGCGCTGGACAGCAGCAATAAGACCAATAGCAAAATCCTAGCTATTGAACAGTTCCTCGCTGAATCTTCCGAATTGGATAAGTATTGGTTCATCCGTCTCTTTACGGGAAAAAGGCCGCGCCGTTCTGTCAAGACCAATATCATGCGTCAATTGGCCATTGAATACAGTGGCATTCCTGAATGGCTGTTTCTGGAATCATATACAGCTGTAGGTGATCTGGCGGAGACCATTGCCTTGATCATACCGCCCGCCAAACATACTGTCGAAAAAAGCTTGGACCAGTGGATTCAGGAAATCATGGCTCTTCAGGGAAAACCTGATGATGTAATCAAATCTTACATCCTCACTTCATGGGAAAGCCTGGGACAGACCGAACGCTTTGTGTTCAATAAACTTATGGGCAGTAGTTTTAGGATCGGTGTATCTTCTAAAACGCTCATTAATGCTTTTGCCAAGTATTATGATTTGGATGCAAACCTGGTAGCCCATAGCCTTATGTCGGATTGGGATCCTGAATTGCTCTCCTTTGAAAAATTTATCAAGGGGGAACATATCAACATCAACCTATCCGTTCCCTATCCCTTTAGCCTTGCAAATCCCTTGGTTCAGGATCTTGAAAGTCTAGGCATGGAGCAAGATTGGCAAGTGGAATATAAATGGGATGGAATCCGCGGACAGGTAATCAAACGGGAAGGCGAAACCTTTATTTGGTCGCGTGGTGAGGAGCTGGTAAATGAGCAATTCCCCGAACTATTGGAAGATCTGAAAGAGGTGGATTTTGATTTTGTCATCGATGGAGAGATCGTTCCTTATGATGAAAATGGCGTCATGACCTTCAATCAATTGCAGAGAAGGCTGAACCGGAAGAATATTTCCAAGAAAATGATGCAAGAGGTCCCTATAAAATTTATTGCCTTTGACATCTTGGAACTGAACCGACAGGATATACGAGACATGGCACTGAAGGAGAGAAGGAAAATATTAGAAGACCTCCTGGGTAAATTGAATTCAGAAAATTTCTTATTATCGGAATTATTGGATTTCAGCGATTGGAATTCACTCAATAAGGTTCGGGAATCCTCTGGAAATATAAATGCAGAAGGTTTGATGTTAAAGGCCAAAGATTCGGCCTATCAGGTTGGGAGAAAGAAAGGTTTCTGGTGGAAATGGAAGGTGGATCCGATGAGCATCGATGCCGTACTGATCTATGCACAACGGGGTAGCGGCCGCCGTAGTGGGCACTACACCGACTATACCTTTGCCGTGAAAGACGGGGATAAATTGGTAACCATTGCCAAGGCCTATTCAGGACTCAGTAACACGGAAATCGCTGAGGTCAGCAAGTTCGTTCGTGAAAACTCTATAGAGAAATTTGGCCCTGTTCGTACCGTAAAACCTGAATTGGTTTTCGAGATAGCCTTCGAAGGCATTGCCCCAAGTAACAGACATAAGTCGGGCGTCGCCCTCAGGTTCCCCAGAATTGTTCGCTGGCGAAAAGATAAACTCCCTTCAGAAATAGATGATATCCAAGAAATCAAAAAGCTGATCTAGGTGCTTACCTCTTTTTATTCTTTTTGGTCATCTTAGCTTTCACTCCACTCCCATAATTGTAGGTCTTACTGTTGCTTTCCTTCTTTTTATGGAAGGCTCCCCCTCTACTTTCATCCTCAACAGCTTTTTCTTTAGATACCTCAGATGGTTTATAGATCGTTAGATCCTCCGGAAGTGGCATCACAGGGATCTTTTTGCCAATACTCTGTTCGATTTTCTTAACCTCAGGAAGCTCAATGTCGGTAGCAAAGCTGATGGCGATAACCTCATCTTCACCAATCTTCAGGACATGCTTAATAAATTCTTCCCTGTTCTCTGGAATTTCAAAATGGAAGATAAAAGGTACAGCGCTTAAGTCTATATCCTCAAGGCCTTCATTGGCTACGATCAGGATACGGCATTCGGGCCTCTGTTTAAAGATATTGATATCATCAAAGCCATAGTCATCATGGAACATAGGCCTATAGATAGCAGCAACACCCTTTTTGGCATGTAGCCTATCCAATAGGTTATGGGCAGTATGTTTGGTATTTACAAAGACAACTACTTTATCGAAAACTTCATCATCAGCCATTAGATCATTCAAAAGGTTGATCTTTGTACTGAAATTAGGCACCTGATAAAGCATCAGTTCATGGGTGTCATGACTGTTTTCGCCAAGCTCATCCACTTCTACAAGGGTTGCATAAGGCATAAAACCGTCAATCATCAGATGCAGCTTTTCATGTTCAACGGTACTGAAGCATAGGTATTGCACTTTCCCACAACTTTGCGCCAATTCGCGAACGTTGGTTTGCATCCCTTGCTTTACGATTTCTTCTGCATCATCGATCACAAAGGTTTCGATACGGTTTAGGTTAAGGCCCAGTTTCAAATAGACCGCCCGCGCACGGGCAGGTGTAGCCACAACGATATCTACACCTCGGACCAGGTCTTCGATCTCCTCTTCCATCCCTCCGCTGGTCTTAAGTCCCATAATATGCAGATTCTTATTACGGCTTACGGCATAAAAACGCTCTACGATTTCAGCGATTCTTTCTTCATTTGGTGCTAAGACTAAAACTTTAGGAGCTTCATCGTCGGTATATTTCAACCGCATCAATACCCCAAGGACATAAGTCGTGGTTTTTCCGGCACCTTCTGGAGCAATGCCGAGGATGCTATGTCCACCGACGATGCGTGAAAGAGCATTTAACTGGAATTCCTTGGCTGTAAAATAACCCAATTCGTTCATCGATGCATGGAGACGCTTGCTAAGTTTTAATTTATCTAAAGACACTGCTGAATATTTAAAATGAATGTAAAGCTACAAAGTTAGTTAAATTAATACAGTCTAGGCGTATTGGCGCATCATTTACAGCCAAGGATACTTCATAATGATCCTTTTTAGAGTAAAATATTATGAAAGTTCCTTTTCTGAAAGTATAATTCCATCCTCATCAGCATAGATAAAATGGCCAGGAATAAAATCTACATCGGCAAAATGAAGGGTCAAGTCTCTTTCGCCTTGCACCTCTTTGGCGCTACGGTGTGGATTGCTGTACAAGGCAAGAACCGCCATATCCACCTCAGCAATTTCCAAAACGTCACGGATCGCGCCATTGATCAATACGCCAGACCAACCATTCTCCTGTGCCATAGCTGCAATATTGCCGCCGACCAAAGCCCTACGATCTGAACCAGCACCATCAACTACCAACACCTTTCCATTGCCATCTTCCTCCAATATCGCACGGATCAATTCATTGGCTTCAAAAACTTTCACAGTTACAATCTGTCCATGAAAACTCTTCTTCTTCCCATAATTCATGAATCCAATGGGTTTTACAACCTGAAGGTTTGGCATATACGCATCACATAGATCGGCAGTTAAAATCATCTTCATATTTTCTAATATTAATTACAGCTATTTTTTATAAATATGGCGCAAAGATAGCTTTCAAAAAAGCAATTGTGCAGCTTCACTCAAAAGAATATTTACATGTTTCATAATTTTTACTTTCAGTTAATAATAAAGGCTAATACTAATTTCTTAAAGCTTTATTCGTAAATTTTGAATGATTTAAATTAAATTCCTTCAATTTCAAATTGATAAGTCATGATAGCTAGACATTTACTACTCTTCCTCGCACTCCTATTCATTCATATAAATGCAACTCAAGCGCAGGTTAAAGATACCTTGGTCTTTAAGGAGTATAACGATGAGGGAGACATAACTCTGTTCTTTGTGCAAGAAGGAAATAAATCATGGCCAATGGTCTTCATGGCTAAAAAAGAACCTAGCAAGGATTTGCTGCGTGGTGATATCATTGAAGTGCTATGGAAAGAGGAGGAAATTAAAAATATTGATGGTGATTTGATGGAAATCAATCAAGTCCTCTTGGATTATACAAAATTAATGGATGGAAAGGTACATGCACTCCGAAGAGCTTATCCAAACCTCCTACAATATGCCAAATCTCCTGATCTACAATTAACAGATTCCTACCTTGCATATTTTTAACTGCATACTTAGAATACTATCTTGCCTATAGCACCCAACCTCTCACCAAAGAAATCCTAAAGGAAAAGGATCAGGCCAAGATGATTTATCAAATCGATGAAATAACTTTTGAAGACCGACCCTATATGGTCATTGGCCTTGGAACAGACCAAGATAATAAGCAGAATATTTTACAATGGCTGTATATCGATAATGAAAATAGAAAACTTTATGAGTACGACATCATCAATCAAAGACTAATTGAATTCTATTGATTGCCCAATCCTATTTCGCACTTTCCTTCCGTCGATAATGAAGCTGTACCAAACCAGTCTCGAATGATTTAACCGAATGTAACTCAAGGATTTGTTCTGTCATATGTTCCTTAAATAGCCGTACCCCCTCTCCCAACAAAACTGGAACTATAGATATGATCAATTCATCAATCAATTCATTTCTTAATAGCTCATTGATCAGCTCTGCCCCTCCATCACAGTAAATACCTTTGCCATCAGCAGCTTTCAAATCCTTTACTAATGCAATAACATTACCATTATAAAATTTAATATTTCCCTGTGCCGGTCTATCGGAGCTCGTAATCACATAAACCTGACGTTCAGCTTGATCATAATGTTGAACACCTATGGTTCGCTCAACAAAATCAAAAGTCTTTCTACCAATGATAATTGTATCAATATCTGCGGTAAAATCTGCGTATCCGTAGTCTTCGCCCTGTTTTTCAACTAAATTCAGAAAACTGAGATCATCATTTGGCTTAGCGATAAAACCATCTAAACTGCAAGCTATAAAGAGAGATAATTTTCTCATATCATCAAGGTTATGGATAAAAAGTAACGGTATTTCCCAAGAATATCCTCGTATAAATTTCAAATATTTTCTTAAGAAATCTTTAAAAACATTTCAACATTACTAATATTCAACTATTTATTATCAAACTTATTTAAGATTTTTAAGTTAATATAATATTAGCTTAACATTGAATCAATCTTAAAACTACATTTTTGCCAAAACACTAAACCGTTTTAATCACTATGAGAAAAACATTAATTGTTAGTCTCGCCCTTTGCCTTTCTTATCCCAGTTGGGCAAATGTGGACTTGAGACTTGCTGAGCCATTCAAAGCTATTGGTTCAGAACTACGACAATCGACTATTCGAGGTGTTGTAAAGGATAAAGATGGAAATCCTTTATCCCCAGTAACAATTACTAACCTGACCACACAGAAGTCTACCAGTACCAATGAAAATGGTGAGTTTGAAATCGAAGCTAGTCAAGGGCAGCAGTTGCGAATCAGTTACCTAGGTTTTGAAGCACAAAACGTGACGGTAACATCAAGTAATGTGCAGATAACCCTGACTCCTGACGACACCAATCTGGAAGAAGTGATCGTTGTAGGTTATGGAACACAAAAGAAAGCCAACCTTACCGGAGCTGTAGACCAAGTGGGTCCTGAAGTTTTCGAAGGAAGGGTCTTGGCAAATGCCAGCCAAATGCTGCAGGGTGCTGTTCCTAACTTAAACATTGTTCCTGCTGACGGTAAACCAACCCGTAATCCTAGTTTCAACATCCGTGGTACCACCTCCATCGGGCAAGGTGGAAGTGCCTTGATCTTAATCGATGGTGTTGAAGGCGATCCTTCCTCACTGAACCCCAATGATATCGAATCTGTATCGGTCTTAAAGGATGCTTCATCTTCGGCTATTTATGGATCTCGCGGTACATTCGGTGTGGTATTGATCACAACCAAAAGAGCTAAGGCAGACCGAACAAGCATTACCTACTCCGGAAATGCTTCATTCCAGAAGCCAATCGCTAGACCCGACTTTATTACAGATGGATATACCTATGCTTCCCACTTCTTTACAGCATATAATGCATGGAACAACTATTCATCAATCCCAAGTAAACTGAATAAGACCCAGATCTTTACTACAGAATGGTTAGAAGAATTCAAACGCCGTAAAGAACAAGGCATTACTGAAGAAGTTACAGTAGATGATAAAGGAAACTACGTTTATTATGGCAATGAGGACTATTATGGCACCCTGATCAAGGACAACACCTTTGTTCAGGACCATAACCTTTCCATTTCAGGAAACTCCGGTAGATTCGACTATTATCTATCTGGCAGAACTTATGACTACAACGGTATGTATAATTTCAATACCGACAATTATAACACGTACAACACTAGAGCTAAAGCAGGAATGCAGGTCAATGATTGGTTAAGGATTACCAATAACATCGACTACTCCTATGCTAAATATTGGGATCCTTCGACAGCTGGTGAAGGTGGAAATATCTGGAGAAACATAGCTGATGAAGGTCACCCTTCCTCTCCAATTTTTAATCCTGATGGCTCCTTCAGTTTCTCGGCAGCCTATACTGTCGGTGATTTCATTTACGGCAAGAATGGTACAGCCACTAAAAACGCTGACCTTCGAAATACCACGGCATTCGAAACTAAATTCTTGGATAACTCCCTGAGAATAAAAGGTGATTTCACCTTCAGGAACCGTGATTTCAATTCTACTCGCGTCCGCGTGCCAGTTCCATACAGTGTTGCTGAAGGAAAAATGTTGAAACTGGAAACCTCCATGAACAACAATATCTATCTGGTCGACCAACAATGGAAATACCTATTTGGAAACTTATATGGTGAGTACGAAAAAACCATTGGCGACCATTATTTCAAAGGTTTATTGGGTTATAACTATGAACAACGCGTTTACGAATCAGATTATATCACAAAGACAGGGCTTCTGACCGAAGATGTTGACAATATCAACCTAGCTTTAGGTCAAAATACCACCGCAACTGCTGGTTACAACAAATACAGAAACGTTGGCGTCTTTATGCGTGCTAATTATATCTATAAAGATCGATACCTATTTGAATTCAATGGACGTTACGATGGATCTTCCAAGTTCCCTATCAATGAGCAGTGGGCCTTTTTCCCTTCTGCATCCGTGGGATGGAGAATCTCGGAAGAACCTTTCTTTGAAGTAGACAAGAGCGCTATCTCCGATTTAAAACTAAGAGGTTCCTATGGTTCACTTGGAAATGGTAATATTGACCCCTATGCTTTTATGGATCAGTATTCCATCAGTATCTCCAACAGGGTGATTGGCGGGGTTAAAAATCCATATACAGGGGTTCCAGTGGTTATTCCAAACAACCTAACCTGGGAAACTGCAAGAACGGCCAATATAGGTCTGGATCTTTCTGCCATCAATAATAAATTGACTTTTACGGCTGATTTCTACCAACGTAAAACATTGAATATGTACACCGTAGGTATGACATTGCCAGATGTATTCGGTGCAGCATCCCCTAAAGGAAACTATGCCGACATGACTACCCAAGGTTTTGAACTTTCACTAGGATATAGAGATAGCTTTGAAGCTTCAGGAAGTCCATTTAACTGGTCTGTAAAAGGAACTTTGGCTGATTATAAATCAACCATCGATCGCTACAACAATGAAACCGGAAACCTTTCTGATTATTATATCGGCCAGACCCTAGGTGAAATATGGGGCTATGAAACCCAAGGCCTATTCCAGAACCAAGCGGAAATCGATGCTGCTGCTACACAATCCTTGATTAAATCATCCAATTCTGGTAAGATCTATCCTGGTGATGTACGCTTTGCTGATTTAGATGGAAATGGTGTCATTGATTATGGAACAAATACCTTGACTGACCATGGTGACAAAAGAATCATCGGTAACAAAGAACCACGTTACATCTATAGCTTCAACCTCAACTTGGACTGGAAGAATGTGTACATATCATCCTTTTTCCAAGGTGTTGGTAAGCAACAGTGGTATCCTGGAAACGAATCAATCTTCTGGGGACAATATAATAGACCTTACAACAACCTTCCATCTTGGCATGTTGACAATTATTGGACTGAGGACAATCCGAATGGATACTTCCCACGTTATGCAGGATATAATGAATCCATTAAGGTCAATCCACAAACAAGGTTCTTACAGGAAATCTCTTACATCCGTATGAAAAACCTGCAGATAGGCTATAATTTCCCTAGTTCAATCACTTCAAAACTTAAAGTTCAGAGCCTAAGGATTGGATTATCTGGTGAAAACCTATTTACTTGGTCCCCATTCTACAAAAGGACAAAAGATCTAGATGTCGGCAACTTAAGACCTTCAGATCCTGATATCTCGACAGGACATGGTGATGGTTTCAATTACCCGGTTATGAAAAGCTATAGTTTTAACCTATCTATCGGATTATAATCATGAAAACATTAAGAAATTTATTATATCTACCTGCTATCGCATTGCTGTTCAGTTCTTGTGAACTATCTGAAATGCCCCAAGCAACCGCAACCGAAGATGATATCTTTGGAACCGAAAACGGATTGAAAACCTACAGTATTTCATTCTACAACAATATTACCTCCGGTTCAGATGCCTATAAGGGCGATGCCATGACCGATTATTCTGTGGTCAATAGCCTTAATGACTTTATGGTCAAGGGAGCCTATTCTCCTGAAGTGAGTTCGGGCTGGTCTTGGTCTACCTTAAGGAACATCAACCAAATGATCGTCAAGAACAACCGTGAGGAGGTTAATGAAACGATCCGTAATAACTATACCGGACTGGCTCGATTCTTCAGGGCTTGGTTCTATTATAATATGGTCGTACGATTTGGAGATGTGCCATGGATAGACCATCCAATCTCGCAAGATGAAAGGGAAGTTCTTTTTGCAAAGCAGGACTCTCGGGAGGTAGTAGTAAAGCACATCTTGGAAGACCTTGACTATGCCTACCAAAACATCACTGAAAGTGCAGGCGACGGTACGGTAATCAACAAATGGACTGCCCTTGGCCTAAAAACCAGAGTGGCACTATTCGAAGGGACCTTCCGTAAATACCATGCACTTGATCTACCAACAAAACCAGATGATTTCTTTAAAATGGTGGTTGATGCCGGCGATATCCTGATGTCAAAAGGTCCTTATTCCCTGAATACTGCCCAAGGGGTTAAATTATCCCAAAGGCAGCTGTTTATCAGCAATACGCCGGTTACCTCTGAGGTTATGCTAGCTGTAGCATTCAGCAAGGAATTGGCCATCTTAAATGATGCCAACTGGTGGTGGACTTCCGCAACCTACGGTCCTAGATTGAGCTTGTCCAGGGAATTTGTGAACAGCATATTGAATATCGATGGAACTCCATATACCGACCGTGCTAACTACAAAACCGAAGAATTCTTTGAGGAAACCCAAAACAGGGACAATCGCCTTTCGCAGTTGATCCGTACACCCGGTTACAAACGCAATGATGCTCCAGCTCCGCCCAACTTCAGCAGCTTTACCTATACGGGTTATCAGCCTATCAAATATACTTTGGATGATAGCTTCTATGACAATGGTGGCTACAACACCAATGCTGTCCCGTTGATGCGCTTTGCAGAGGTTTTATTAAATTATGCAGAGGCAAAAGCTGAATTAAAGCAATTATCGGCTTCAGATTGGCAAAAGACCATTGGTGCACTTCGCGCTCGCGCGGGGGTGACTGGAGGAACCAATGCATTACCTTCAAAAGTAGACCCTTTCCTTCAAAAGACCTTCTTCCCTAAGATTTCTGACCCTATCCTCTTAGAGATTCGTCGGGAAAGACAGGTAGAACTTGCATTAGAAGGTTTCAGATTCAATGATTTGAAGCGTTGGAAATTAGGTGAATTGATGGCAAACCTACCTTGGACGGGTATCTATGTGCCAGCCTTGAATACTTTAATGGATTTAGACCATGATGGTAAGATGGATGTTGTGTTCTACGATGGCAGTCAATCTGGACCATCCATCACAGTACCTTCAGGTGTTGCTAAAGTCGCTATCGGTGGAAAGGCTACCAACTTTCAAACCCTCACTGCAGATAAACATTTGGAATGGTTCAAGGCCCAGCCCCGTACTTGGGACCCTAATAACAAACAATACCTGTACCCAATCCCGGCTACAGCCATCGTAAAAAATGAAAACCTGGTACAGAACCCAGGTTGGTAAAATAAAATGAATTATCGTTTTCCAGTGGCTGCTAGATCTAGCAGCCACTTTTTTTATATATCCCCAATTTCATTGACAACAAACCATTTATTCCTTAGATCCATAGGCGTACTAACCTGTGGCCTACCTTCAGCATCCCGATAAGAGACTGTTTGCCTATAGACAAAATTACCCCAATTCCGATTCAGGTCATTCTGCAATGGCCACAGGTTGGCAACCTGATCGCGTCCGCCAAAGCCTAGGTCCTTAACATGGTCAAAATCATAACCCGATAAGGTCAAGTGATAATTCTCTGTCATCAACCTCCTGAACCTATCCTTTTCGGCACCCGAACCTGAAGTTGAACTCCGTTGCAATTTATCCCCTATCCGCACAAAGTTCTCACTGTCCACCCCAATCATAATAAACTCAGTCCCTTCGCCTGGCATTTCATTCCTGCCACTATAGCCCCTTCTCGTGGTCGGCGGAAGCTCCACACGGGTCTTACGATCAGCTGGCGCTGATTCTATAGGATCTGGTGGGACCATGCCTCTACTTCGCCATAAAGAATCTTTCGGAATCAGATCGGTTATCGCAAGCACATGCCCGCGTTTGGTCCAGCGGATTGCAATCGGATTTTCATAGCTACCATCCGGCAGATCGCCCTCAGAGATCAAAATAGCGACATGTTCAGAAAGGTTATTCAACAGACTATCCAACCTGGCCTTTTTAGCTAAAAAGGCAGCCCGTCTTTCTTCTGGAGGCAATGTGCGAGGAATAAAGTTCATTTTTTCCCGGTCTATTTCCTGGGCTATAGGTAAGGCCGCTTGCTGTGCCCTTCGCTTGTCATCATCATTGGCAACAGGCACATTACGGATAAAACTTTCAAATGTGGTCCCCCTTCTACTGGCAACCATCAAAGTCGCATTCTCTTCTTCACCATCAAAATAAAGCTCATGGTCCCTACCATCTCTGGCCCTGAAGGATTTCATCGCGGTCCACCAGCCAACCAGTGCTGCTATGGCTTCCCTACCCCTGTCGACCAGCCAATCTCCGGCCGCCAACAATCGGTCTACCAACCAATCGATTTTCTCATCGATCCATTCCTCAGCTCGGGTAGCCATTTCCCTAATCCTTCTTCCGACCCGACTCATGCTGACCTGATTGGACAAAAACTCCAAGAACAACGGTATTGCCCGCTGCAAATTGTTTTCAAAACGCAATGCGGCATTCATAAAGGTACCTGCCATTACTTCCCCCACATTATCCAGCACGCCTTCTACCAATTCCAAGATCTCCCTCGCCCTATCGATCGCTGTTTCGACTGCCCGATAAAAAGTAACTATGGAATTGACTACCGCCATGATACCCGTAGGATCCAACATGCTGACCAGCCTTGCACTTACCCGGGTGATAATATTGCTCACTAGCCAGTCGATAACCGAATCCACCAAGGTCTGCAACAGTTCAGCTCCACGATCCCGGATCATCGTAATGATCTCATCCAAGCTGTGCTCATGCAGGGCAACAACCCAACTCCAGGCCTGTCCGGCGGCACGACCGATCCTACTGATCCACAGCCTTACCCTTGCAGCCAATTCTGCCCCTCTTTTCCGCTCAATGCTCCGATAGACCTTTTCCATTCCCACACTGAACAGACTGCCCAACATCCTGAAGATCTCCGTAAAATTAAAGGCCCTAGGTATATAGATCGGACTTCCTTGGACGGCATCAAACAGCCAGGTCGTAAATCCTTCCCTTAGATGGGTCCATTTACGCTCAAAGAAACCGATAAAGCCCAGCTTGGCCGTCTGCAGCATATTCACAAAGAATACCCTAGGCCTTTCGATGATACTGTCAAATACTTCAAAGGCTTTATTGAAGACTCTGACTGCCAACTCAGCTGGAAACCTTAATACCTCGAGCAACAGATTAAACACCTCCCATAATGCTCCCTTTACATCTCCATGGACAAACATCATGTTCAGTATGAGCATGCACCGGGTCCGCATGGCGGTCCAAGCACCTTCCACATCCTGAACCTCCCGGAGCAATGGAATATGCTTAAATATATATTTCACAAAAAATGCAATTATTTTATCCCGTATACATTTCGGGATCCTATGGAAGAGGTCATCCAAGATCAAGAATCCCAATTGAATATAATTGGTCATCGCACGGCCTATCTTTGCCAATATTCTCGTGATCGGTTGTAAGAATATCCTGATCCGAGCAAAGGCAAGCTGCAGATTGACGATCAGCTGGGTAGCCTGTACATTCGCCCATGCTTCCAACTCCACAAACTTTTCCGTCAACCAATTCACCGCCATATTGATAGCCGTAAGCATCAAGGCAGAAACATCCTGCGGGATACTTTGCAAGGAAATTACTGCCGTATGCAAAGTACCGCTGATCATTGCGATCTTAGCGCGCAAGAAAGTACTCAAACTTTGGATCGCCTGAAACAGGCCCGGAATCAATACCCCATTGATAAAACCTCTTTCTCGAATGATGGCATCCCGATGTATGATATAATGCCTGATCCTTGATACCGCATACATAATGCCGGTTATCATAGCTCCAGCAACAATAAATGGCCCCGCAGGAGATAACAGCAGAATAATGCCACCCAATATCATCAATTGGGTTTTATAAGGTTCCAAGGCTTGCTTCACCTCTTCCCATAGACTCAGGACCTTCCTTTTTACCTGTTCCCAAAGACTATCCTGATCATCACCTTCAAAACCTATCGCCCTGGCAAACCAATGCCATATATCCGCATAGACCGAAATAACGGTCTGAATATGGTTCCATATCCTTTCCGCTACCCATTTGATACCATCCCAGATCCTGCCGAAGATCCTGGAGACAAAATCCCAGATCGGCTTCCCGATATCGTTCCATACATGGTCGATAAATCGCTTGATCGGAGCCAAAAAGGTCTTGATCCTATCGAGAACGGGATCTGCAATCCCTTCCAATATATTGTTGATAAAGTCTGTCGCTTCCACAAATGGCGAACAGTCCCCCTGTTTCAAGCGCTCAATGGCCGTAACCATCCAAGCCCTGAAAAGATGGAAATTGGTCTTGATCAGACTGATAATGGAAGCTCCCAACCGAATCGGTTCACTAAAGGTATTCACGGTGCTGTTCACAAAGTCGGCTACTTTCCCCTTCGCCCAATTGCTGAAACCCTGTACCCTAAATATGTCGTAGACCTCAGGCGAAGCCTCCCTCAGCAGGGACCAAAGGGCCTCTTTGGCCTGCTCCATTAAAAAGCCATCCTCCTCATCCTGCTTGGCAATTTTCTTATCCGTACTGCTCAAACTCGGATTTACTGCCGCATGTGCTGGATTAGGGCCAGCAGTATGGGCAGACTTTTGCTGCACCTGCTTCGGTCTTGCCCCGCCCTGCTGTATGGTATGGGTCAGTTCATGGGCCAAGAGATGCATGCCCGCATGACTGTTCACATCAAACTTTCCTGTATTAAAATAAATATCATTCCCATGGGTGAAGGCCTGCGCATGCAGATCCCTACTCATTTGAACCGCCATGCTATGATCATGGATCCGAACCTGCGAAAAGTCAACCCCAAAGGAATTTTCCATCTGCCTCAATAAAGCCTCCGGCAATGGACGACCCGCTCCTTTCGAAGCAGATAGGTTATTCTCTACTGACGTCTGAGCCTTATTCCTGAATGCATTCAGGCTGTTAGCCTTTCGCTGCATCGTATTATCCCTTTCCCTTTCATCAGCCTTACGTTCCAAGTTTACCGCTCTTCTAACCTCGGATTCATTTTGAAGCTGATGTCTAGATCTGTTCCTTAAGGTTCGCCGATTTTGAGGCCGCAGTTTCATCTCCCGCCTTTTCCCATCTTCCAGGACTACGCTCATCTGGCTCTCATTAGCATCCGCCTGTTTCTGAAGCGTTTTATCCTCCCGATCCTGCTCTTTCCGCTTGCTTTTATCTTTGTCTTCCTCCTTCAACTGAACCTCTTCATTCCCTGTTTCCTTGCGTTGCAGCTTTTCCTCCTGCGCACATTGATCACATTTTCTCTGAACCAATGGTGTAATCGAAGGTTTCAGCTCATCCTTCTCCTTTCCCGCGTTTTCCTTCTCTTCCATCTTCTGAACTACCCGATCGGCAGTAGCATCGGCCTCCTTCTCATACCGGTCATTCGGCTCAGAAACATTCAACTTCGGCTGAACAAAAAATGAAGAGCTCTCCGACTTCCTCTGAAAGAAATCAGCATGGGTGGCACTATCGCAAAAAAATGAAGAATCAGCCCCTTTAGAGAAAAAAGAGCTGCTCGATTTGGCAGGACTTGCCACTGACTTTGCTTCAGCAGCTTTCATATCGGAATCGTTAAGACATATCCCTTAAATTTCCGCAGGAAATGCAGAAATAGCAATAGCTAGCAGTAGTCAATTTATAAAAGAAGAGACGGCCTAAGATCCTATAATGAAAAGCTCAGAATATTTAACCCTTTAGCTCGGTATAGATTTCGATCAGGTTACTCTCTGGATCGCGGAAATGGGCAACCCGAATCCCCCAGTCATCCATATCCATCGGAACCGTAATAAAATCAATGCCCTTTTTCTTTAAGTCCTCAAAAGATGCATCAACATCATCAACCTCCAAGATCAAGGCAAATTGATCATTCGACCCACGCCTGTTCTCCATCGCCGAAATACCCAAGGCCATATTCATCAACTCCGACTTAAAAAGCGCCAAGCCCCCAGGAATCCCAATGTTAAAACTGGCGTAAACCTCCCCCACATCCCCATGTGCACATTCCAGACCTAAAGTCTCCTTGTAAAATGTAAAGCAACTGTCAAAGTCCCTGACCATTAACCTGATATTGTTGAGTTTCATAGCGATGTGTTTTGGTTAGTTTAAACTAATTTAATGAATTTATTTGAGGAAACAGCTATGGATGATATTTGTTTTTTGAAGAAAATTCTTTTTATACCCCTACAAATCATTGAAGAATCATAGAATTTGGCATTATTTCAATTCATTTTAAAATAATATTGTATGTTAAATTAATGGCCATAAAAAATGGCCACTTTTAATAATAAAATTATCCTTTCATCTCCTATCTCTTTCTTCCCAGCAATCTATTGATTTCTTCAATTGTAAAATAATCTCTTCCACCAATTTTAATGGGTTTTATAATATGGTCATTTTTCATCCTATAATAGGTTGATTTACTTATTTTTAGCAGTTTAATCAGATCATCAACATCAATAAGTGAGTTATCAGGAATTGGTTTAATGTTTTTGGTTTGGGAGTTAAAAAGTTGGGTACTTTTAAAAAATTCACTGTTTGTTCGGGAAATCTCGGTATGATCGACTAACGTTTCATACATTTTTTCCAACAACCTTCTCACCCGCAGCAATTCATTGAATCTTGGTCTGGATGGATTTTCGTTCATATATTATGATTTGATTTCTATCATGTACTAACCCCTCGCTACTCTATCCTAATGGGCCAAATTTAATTTTTAATTAAACACATTGCGTGGCTTTTACGTTAAGAAATTGAAATAAATGTATTAAGTACTTATTGGACTCAGCTATCATTGCAGCAATTACTTTATCTTTTCTGCATGCTGCTACCTGAAAGTATATTAATTTCCAACCATTTGGCCCATCGAACCTAGGTATCAATCGATATTTTTGACTGCAATGCCCAAAGCGATACTTGAAAGACATGCCAGAAAGAGGCAGTAAATCCTGCAGCTCTAGGATTAGGGAATATTCCTTCAGATACCTATGTCTATCATAGCGGTAAATAAGAAAAAACGAATGCTGATTTTTGCTCATATCCATTGCGTCAAAACGGCCCAAAGTTATGCTGACCATTTCTCCAATATTATTTAAATATCTTTTTTAAATTTTTTAAACAATTAATAGCTGCTCAGACTTTATTGCAGTATTTTCTTCTGATGGGCTATTTAGAAATGACTATTAATTTCAGAATATATACCTGATTGGTCCAGGGAATGATAAAAGGAAGAATTCTTCAATTAACAAATGGAATTTTCCTTGATGCGTAGCAATTTTTCATTTAAAATTGGTTTTTGATCAGACATTTTATTTTGACTTTGTTTTACTCTCATTCGAGACACATTCGGAAAATTCGGAATGTGTCTCGAATGAGACTGGGATGAGACCAAGAAATTCTGATGGAAATTGAAATTTTTTATCGAAGGATTATTTTTCTAAGTTTTTCAGTTTTTCAAGTATTATTTCAGCCCTATTTTTCTTTCCAGGCTCTGATTTAGAATCTAAATCTTCATCCAGATATTGGCGGTACTGATACTTAAAATCTTTAAGGAATTCAATCTGTTCGACCTGTACTATTCTTTTGGGCGTTAGGACGCCGAACCATTCCTTGTCATTTTCTACTGCCCAAGATACTTGATAAATGTTAGCTTTTTCAGGAAATTTATGTCGATTTAAATTTTTTATTTCCTGCCAAGCTAAATCATTGGCATAAATTACCGACATACAGCTGTCCTTTGGATTATTTGAAAGGGTTATGGCATGCAAAAGCAAAGGGTTTTCAGGCAGTTTCCCAAGACTTATTATGGAGGCTTCTCGGTTCAGCAAACGATCAGCATGGTCCTTACAGCTAATTTGAAGGACAGACAAGAAGGAAATCAAGATGTATAGGAAATGTTTCATGGTAGGATTTAATTAAGGTTCTTAAGCAGAAAAGGTCTAGTAAAAACATAATCGCTTTCTTTGAGTGGTTTATGGCAGTTGGTACATTCCGTCGTTAAAATCGCTTTTCCACCATACGGTTTCAGGTCTTTTCCCCGCCATCTTGCCCAGCCCCAACCCAAGCTGCTTTTGAATTTCTGGGCATCCTTGATCATAAATTCTACCTGAAAGAACTCCCCGGTTGATAGCGTTCCGTCCGCATTGCTCCTTGATTTCCATGCTGCTTTTGCAAAAATGGCTCCATCAGGCCAAGGTTTAACCCGATTCTCCTCAATGGCCTTTACGGCGATATCATTGGCATAGATGAGCCTCATCGTAGCATTATCAAATCGGTCTGAAAAACTGATCAGCTTCCAATCTTTATAATCAGGGATATACTCGATTCCATTGGCATTCGGAGCAACAATCATTTTTTCCACCGCTTTTGGGGAATTGAGGTTTTTATTGCTATCTAAAACCAGTGCGGGATCAAATGCTTTCCTAGGCGTACGCTCAGTCAAATACCTTTTTAGGATTGCGATATCATTCTCTGTGGGTTTGTTATCCCCATGTATATAGCTATATGATTTCAGGGGCATTTCACCCTCCAATATTTTATTCAAGCTATAATAGAGGAGATTGTTTCTGGCCGGGTTTTCTAAGGAATCCCACTTTGAGAAATCCAATGCTGCCCTACCCTTTGCGATATGGCCATTGACAAAATAATCTAAGGGTACGATTTTATCATACCAACTGAGATTGCTTTGGGAGGAATGACAATCGAAACAGGACTTTTCTAAAATAGCATTGATTTCCTCCGGAACTCCGGCCAGTGGTTTTGCTGGATCCGACTGTACCGAATCCGCTCTTACAAAGGGCAAAAATTGCAGAACAATGATTCCCGCAAATAAAACCAAGGGGACATAAAGTGATCTTTTCATCTTAACTGATTGATGGTTCATGGCTCAAAATTAGCTTGAAACCTGAAGCAATGCCGCTTCAAGGAGCTTGAAAGGGATAAAATGGAAGCTAAAAGTGAATATTTGGCCTTGAAGGGGATCCAGTTCCGTGAAGGAAAGTATTAAATCAGGTTTAAGTCCAGGAATTTTTGATTCCCTCACAAAAGCTATACATTTGAATGTCTCAACAAATAAAATGAAAAGCTCCAAACATTACTTATGGACATTTATAGGCCTAACTCTGCTGGCTTTTCTGGCTTCTGCGGCCTCATTGAGCTATTACTACCAAGAAGCTAAGACTTCCTTGCTGCAACAGAAAGAAAGTGCCGGTAAAAGAGAAATCAGGGAACTGGGCATTTTGTTGGAACAACAGATCCATGCTGGGATTGCAAAGGAAACGGTGATTGCGAACCTTCAGAAAAGCATCCTGAACACGGATGTGCAGAGTGAATTTGTCTGCATGTATAATACCCAAGGCATTGAGCTATGCCACCCCGATCCATCCTTGATCGGACAAAAGATCGACGCCTCAAATTCTTCCATCAATATAGCCGGTCAACGGAATTCATTTCGCCAGATCTTGAAGGAAGGAAAGGAACGCTCTGGCACCCGGGAATTCCCCTCGGATAGCCAAAGAAGTTCCGAAATAGTCAGTGTCTACCCAGTTCAGGGAACAGATTGGATGCTGGCCAGCCATGCCAATATTGCTGCAGTTCAGGCTCAGTTAGAGGATCTATTCCTAAAATTTGTTGTGGGTGGAATTCTTTTCACTTTATTCATTAGCCTCTCTTCCTTCCTATTGATCCGCTTGATCTATAGGTCTTACGAAAAGCAAAAAGAGGCTGAGATTGCAGAACTCAACATGCAAGTGAATACCCTACAGATCATGAACCAGCAACTCGAAACAGTAAAGAACAATATCGCTCAAGAATTCTCCGATAAAAAACCGACTCGAAAACGTATCCTCTCCTATATCAGGGATGAGGTTATTGCCTTGGATACCGATGATATCGCCTATTTTGAGTTGAACAACAATGCTATAATAGCAAGGACATTTGATCAAAACACCTATAGCGTCAATGGAAGTTTGGATGAGCTTGTCAATGAGCTGGACCAAGAGGTCTTCTATAGAGCCAACCGACAGTTTATCATTAATATCCGAGCGATCTCCAATATCTGGGTGTATGGGAGGAATCAACTGCGAATTGAAACCACGGCAAAAAGTGAAACCCCAATCCTTATTAGCAAGAACAAGGTCTCTGAATTTAAAAGGTGGTTAGATCGTTAGAGATTTGACTTAAGTTGCCATTCCATAGGATAAATATTGCTAAAAAATCCCAATATAATTGCAATTGCTCAATCGCATGAACCGAAGGAAATAAAAAATTCATGGGCAGAAAATAAATTTAATCTTTAAGGTTTCCTTACTTTAGTCCTGCTTTCCGAAAATCTATGTAAATATCGTTTATATCCCTGTTTTTTAATTGTTTAAACAAATATTTTAATAATACCACTAAGTATTTTCTAAAACATTTAATTAATTGACCTGTTTTTTTGAAGAGGATAAGAAACAGAGTTTTAAAATTTAAATGATTAAACGATGAGTATGTTAGAAGATTTGAAACTAAAGAAAGACCTGATTATTGCCAATTTCAAGGAAGCTGCCAATGATGGTTATGACCATTCTATTGAGTCCGCGGGAAAAAAAGGTCTTCGTTCAGGGCGTGTGTCTGAACTGACAGCTATTGCGGATTTAAAACCTGGTGGTGGAGAGCGATTAAAGAAAATCATGGAGATTGCCGATGGTAATCTTGGCGGGGCAACTCGCGTAGGTACCTTACATGACCTGCGGATTGTCCTGTTGGACAATGACAGCAAAATACTGTTCTGTACGGCCTACGATGGCGATTGGGATGCATATATCGATGATTTTGCGACCAAAATCCCGGAATTGATGGATATCATCTTTGGAAATGTGGAAGGCTGGCCTGGCATCAAGGATCCAAGCGTCAAACAATTTATCATTGATCATCAGATTACTGCAACGGGTTGGTATGTTGGTGTGCCACACCTAACGGTGAACGATATCCGAAGGCAGGACAAGATCGTATCTGGACTGAACAAGGTAATTGATGAAGCGAATACAAGTTAGGCTATGGCATTTGAGATTTTAAAAAGGATTTTTAATCCGAACAAGGTGGAAATTGAATTGGAGGATATCCAATCCATGATCTTACGTAGCCGACCCATTCCCTATTATGGGACGATGGCAGCACTCCGAATCAAGTCTCCCGAAGCAGGAAAGGAAATGATCAAGGCCGTCCTACCCTTGGTGCATTCTGCCCAAGATTGGGACAAAAACGAAGGGGCTACCGTATTTTTAACCTTTACCTATAAAGGATTGGAAGCATTGGGATTACCGAAAGACTCCCTGGATTCCTTTCCGGAATCGTTCAAGGAAGGCATGGCCGCTCGAGCCAAGTTCTTAAAGGATGTGGGTGTCAATGACCCCAAGCATTGGGAAAAAGCCTTTAAGCAGGAAATCCATGTCGCTGCCGCCGTAATTGCCGATTCTGCAGACGCATGGCAAGAATTATTGCAACAGTTCAGGAAAGAGCTGGAGGGGAAATCCGGCATTGAGGTCTTGTTTCAGCATGATTTTGGTGCAACGGAAGAGGTCAAGAATGTCTTTGGATTCAGGGATGGCATCAGCAATCCGGAAATTGAGGGCAGCGGCATTGAATTACCCGCCAGCTATGACCGTCCGATCAAGGCGGGGGAATTTATCTTAGGTTATCCGGGTGAAGCTGGAGTAATCGCTCCTTTTCCTCAACCGGAAGTTCTGGGAAAAAATGGTTCTTTTTTGGCAGTGCGTAAATACCAAAGCCAGGTTGCTGAATTCAATAAGTTTATCCAAGAGAACAGCAATAGTCCAGAGGAAGGCGAGCTATTGGCAGCAAAGACAGTAGGCCGTTGGCGAAGTGGAGCTCCCTTGGTCCTAAGTCCAGATGTGGATGATAAAGAACTGGGCGAGAATATGCACAAGAACAATGATTTTTCATTCAAGCACGATGAATATGGCAAGAAATGCCCTTTCTCTTCGCATATCCGCAGGATGAATCCTCGGGATTCCAAAAACTTTGTGATGGAAGATGTTCGCTTGCACCGCATCATTCGAAAGAGCGTCACCTTTGGAGATATCGTCCCTCCTGAGGTTACCAAGAATGATGGCAAGGAACGTGGTCAGTATTTCCTCGCCATCAGTGCCAATGCAATGGGTACCATGGAATTCTTACAGGCCCAATGGGTAAACGATGGGAATTCCCAAAACCTGGGAACCGAAACCGACCCTTTGATATCAGTTCAAAAAGATGGACTGTTCACTGTCCCCGCTGATCCCATGGTCAAACGGTACCATAACCTCCAGACCTACAACATCGTAAAAGGTGGAGCGTATTGTTTTATCCCAAGCCTTTCTGCCTTGAAATGGATCAGTGAACTGGCATAAATAATCACACAATATTCATAAAATGCTAAACTATAGAACATGAACAAGGAGTATATAAAATATAGCCCTGATTTGGAGGAAATCCCAGAGAATTTCGAAGAATATATGGCTACCATCAATAAGGATATCCAAAACTACATCCAGGAAACCAAGCAACTGAGCAATATCAACCATTACACCCGAGATGCACATGCCAATGGCTATGCCGCCCTAAAGGCAGAGTTTGAAATCTTGGGAAATCTTCCGCCCGAGCTTGCGCAGGGCGTATATTCACAGCCTGGAAAGCACGAAGCTGTCATCCGATTTTCCAATGGCTCGTCAAGGGTCCTGCCAGATAAATTAAGTGGCAATGCCCAGGGTATGGCCATTAAGGTCTTTGATATACCAGGGAAAAAATTGGCACCTAACGAGGTAGATTCCCCTAATATGGATTATAACCTGATCAATAATCCGGTATTCTTCTGCAATTCGGCTGAACATTATGTCTTTATTTCCAAGCTATTCCTTAAGTTGACCGATTTCTTTGAAAAAGGGGCCTTAGGTAAACTGGAATTTGCCGCATTGTGGGCCACAGAAAATAAAAAGGCTTTTCCAAATTGGGAAGCGCTCAAGGAATTGAATGCCTTAAAAACCTTTGAAAAGATCCCTGCCATCAATAGCTTTCTATACGAATTCTATAGTATGGGCGCAGTGAGGCATGGAGATTACATGGCTAAGGTCAGGGTAAAACCAACCGAGGAGACCAAACAGCGGGTTCAACAGAAAGATGTGAACATAGAATCCGAAGATTGGCCCTATCGTTCTGCAATTATTGAGGAGATCGCTAAAAACGATATGACCTTTGAACTGCAGGTGCAGCTCTGCAATGATCTGGACAAACTGCCGATCAATGATCTGACAGTTGAATGGGATCAAGAGCTTTCGCCCTTTCAAACGGTAGCCAAGATCAGCATTTTTCAACAGGAAGTTCCCGCAGATGGCAACTTTGAAATCATGGAAAATCTATCCTTTACCCCTTTCAGGACCATTGAGGAAAATAGCCCAATAGGCAATCTACAACGGACCAGACAACAGGCCTATGTCACTTCATCAACAAGTCGTCATGCCCTTAATCATAAGAAAAAAGTGGAACCTAAAAACCTAAAAGAGGCATTTGACCCAAGCTTTTATAATTTGTAGATTTTAAGATCGCGGTAAATTGATTTTATCGCGGTTTTTTTTGGACGTGATTGTCAACCTGACGAAGGAAGGATCTCGGAATTTTATGGACTTATTTAATTAAGGATGGCATTGGCGTACAGGTCCTCCATCTTCTTTCCTCCCCTGCTGTCGTCCTGAGGGTTTAAAATTTTGATAAAATTTATCGAAAGGTGATGGCAGCTTTTTAGCAACGAAAACATTTAGGCTCTTGAAATTTTAGTAAAAGAACCCCCATCGCGGTTTCATTATTTTAGCTGGAATGGCACGTTAGCCTGGATGTAGCGAAAAACTGATGTTCGATTAATCGAACATCAGTTTTTCGCTACTCCTGTTTTGTTGAATATCATTTCTAAAATAATTCAGCCCTTCAAGGGCAGTATATCGCAGAAAAAGCTCTCCTTTTCAGGGGGCATCCTGACGAAGGAAGGATCTCGGGATTTTACAGACATAATCGATTACAGATAGCATTGGCGTACAGGCCCTTAACCTTCGGTTAAGGATGACAAGCGGTCTGTGAGGAGGACCGTACAGATTCCTCACTGATCGTTCAGAATAAAATTACGCTAAAGAGGGATTCAGAGTGAAACGAAGAATCTATTTTTTATTTTATTTAGAGGTGTTTATCATCCCAAAATCGTAAGATGAGGGAACTATTTCAAGTGAAGTATGGAAAGTTCCGAGACCCTTCGGGGATGCCCTCAGGGTGACATAGGAAAGGTATAGAATAATATTTCACCCACGCTGTGGGTTGGCCGAAGGACAAATCACGCTTCTATAAAGATTTCACCCCCGCTGGGGGTTCCTCTTATAATCGAGCAAAAATCTTCCGAAGGAAGCCTTTAGCCTCCCGGCTCATTTCCAATGGCGGAAAAATGGAAAGAATGTCGTGGCCCCCCGCGAGGGAATTGGCATTGGTTACTCCCCTGCTGTCGTCCTGACGAAGGAAGGATCTCGGGATTTTACAGACATAATCGATTACAGATAGCATTGGCGTACAGGTCCTTAACCTTCGGTTAAGGATGACAAGCGGTCTGTGAGGAGAACCGTACAGATTCCTCACTGATCGTTCAGAATAAAATTGCGCTAAAGAGGGATTCAGAGTGAAACGAAGAATCTATTTTTTATTTTATTTAGAGGTGTTTGTCATCCCGAAATCGTAAGATGAGGGAACTATTTCAAGTGAAGTATGGATAGTTCCGAGACCCTTCGGGGATGCCCTCAGGGTGACAGAGGAAAGGTATAGAAAAACATTTCACCCCTGTTGGAGGTTTCTCAATACAAACATTCACCTTCCTGAGGAAGCCCTTTAGCCTCCCGGCTCATTTCCAATGGCGGAAAAATGGAAAGAATGCCGTTGTCCTGCGCGATGTGATTGGCCTTGGAATGCTTCCTTCAAAATTCTCCATCAAAAGGGAGAATTTTGAAGGAAGATATTCCCGACAACAAGGCATTCTTTTCATGTGAAGTGGATGGTGCGAAAAGCCATCTTAAATGAGCCGAAGCGTTTTGGTTACTTTTGCGCCTCAAAAGTAACGAAGAGAATTGGTATCCGTGAGCTCCTTCGTCGGTTTGGTTACTTTTCCGCGAAAAAGTAACTAAGAGAATTATATAAACCTACCTGCATTTCAGATCCTATGGATTAACTTTGAAGAGTTGAATGATAAATGCTTTCAAAAAAATTAGATTATGATCAAGATATACCATAACAACATGTGCAGTAAAAGTAGGGCTACTTTAAATCTTTTACAGGAGGGACAGGAGGAAATCAAAATTCAGGAATACCTTAAACAGGTTCCATCAAAAGCTGAATTAAAGGAAATCTTAGCTATGCTGAAAATGAAGCCGTTGGATTTGATCCGTAAGAATGAGGTTATATTCAAGGAGAACTATAAAGATAAAAACCTATCGGATGAGGAATGGATAGATATTATGCTTGCAAACCCAGTCCTGATAGAAAGACCGATTGTAGTCAAGGATGGAAAAGCTGCAATCGGTAGACCAATTGAAAAGATCATTGAGCTCTTGAAAATTTAAGTTCCAATAGCTTCATTTTTCCTTCCCCATAACCAATAAATAAGGATACCAAGTAAACTTCCAATTAATATAATGAAAGTCCACAGATATTTTTGATTGACGTTTAGGGATTTATTGTGGATAATATGAAATAGGGTATAAAAAAACGGTAATGCTCCTATTAACAAAAAAACAATCTCGATAGAGCCAATATTGATAAACAGTAAATTCATAATCAGGATTTTATTTAGTTAAAATTAACAAAAATCTGTACAATAATTACCTAAAAACTGGTATTTATAGAAAGTAAGAATAGCCTTACTTTTGTATGGAACAACATCACATTAACTCCTTTGCATAAGTACATACAATTAGGATAGAATGAAAAATGCCCAACCGTATGGCTGGGCATTTTCCTTTATATGAGTTTTGGATATTATTTATCCAAATCTCTTAACCATGTTTGAACTTCTTCACGAGTTTTACCCGTTTTTTTCTGAAGTTTACCATATAGTTCGTCTTCTTTTCCTTCAACATACAATAAATCGTCATCCGTTAGATCTGCATATTGCTGTTTTACTTTTCCTTTTAAAATATTCCATCTTCCTTTTAAATCTAATGAATCCATTTGCTTTTTATTTTAAGTGAATTAATAAATATGTGTGTATAATAGGAACAATGCTAAACCTAAATAGTTTTATTTTTTTTGAATTCAAGGAGAAGATTGCAAAAACCAAATGATTGATTCTTTGTTTTAATTACATGGATTTAAACAGAACTTTTGCATATCATCATGAAGGCCGTGAGATTCAATTCAGCGTGACTTATGACCCTAAGACCCATTCATTCAATGTGGTTGAGGACGATAACATCAATTATATCCTGTCCTATAACCCAGCGACACGGGAATGGACAAGCACCGAAGATCCTGGACCTAGTATTTCAGTAGATAAATTGGCCCAGTTGGTCCAAAAAAGTTTCGGAGTCTTCGTATAAGCAAAAAGAAAATTTAATTAGTTTTCCCACGGAATGCAGGCAAAATGCCTGCATTTTTTATTTAAAGAAACAGCCCCAAAATTAATTTGGAGCTGTCAATTATTTAGACATTTTACCTATTTCTGCCTTAAGGTAAGCTGTCCATACTATTTCTTCATAATGCCTTTGCGAGCTTATTTATCGGTAGTATTCATTGGGTGAACAGTCTGGAAAGAAAATAGTTCATTTTATTTGGATGGAATGGATGGGGAGGGTGGTTTTGTGGATGTAAGGGTGGTTTGAAACAGGATGGAATGGATGGGATGGAAGTTTTGAACCAGGATGGAAAGGATGAGAGGATGGGCCAAGATTAATTAGTTGATTGGACAGAATGTTGACTTTATAATTATTACCAAGACAAAGCCTTGCATTAATTATTTCTAATTCAAAAATTAGTTGACTTCTTTAATATATTAATACTCATAATTTTATTAACCCAAAACTTAAATAGTTAAATAAATCATGGCTTTTGTTTTCAATTAAAATCACCTTTATAATGATGTTTTCGATGGTAATTTAGAAAATCCAAATTAATTTTATGTTCCGGATGTACATTCAATTTTGCTCTTTCAAAACCAATGATTTGAAAGTCTTCAGTAATTGTAATCATTCCCAAATCAAGCATAGTATGATGATTTGGGCAAAGGCACAGAATATTTTCAAATGAATCTGGTCCATTGTGAGGTTTCCCTAAACCCTTAATATGTGCTGCTTCAGAATAGGAAGAAACTGCAGTAATTAATCTAATTCCACAAATTTGGCAAGTATTTTTGTAAAGCCTTTTAACTCCTTGTGAAATCTTTGTTTCTCGTATTATTCTGCTAATTATATACTCTTTTCTAGAAACCTGATCTATTATTGGCAATTCATCAATCCTTAATAAATCATTTTCCATATGTTCCTTTGCTAAAGAAATTGGATTAATGTTATTTATTTTTTCTAATCTAAATCTCCAAATAACAAATCCACTTTTTCCTTTCTCTTGCCAATAATCTGTTACATAAAATAAACCGTCATATCGATATCCATGATCTGGAGCATATTCGGAATGTTTTGATGCTCCTCTAATTACTCTGACTGGCAATTGATTTTCGTAAGAATAAGCAAGGGCTTTATTTCCTCGGGTTAAAGTTTGATCCGAGACTTGTGCTTTTGAGCCTTCACTTCTCCCCCCATGTCCAGTATAAATTATTAGATTTCCAAGATCTTCATCATCTTCATATCCACCAGACACAACAATAGAATCTGCACCTTCGGCTGCTGCACCACTAATACCTGCTTGAATAGGTTTATGGACTTTCTTAATTGACAGCTCCATTCTATTTTCAAACCTATCTCCTTCAATTACACCATTAATATTTCCAAAGTTTCGATTGCTCATCATTAATTCATTAGGTAGTAACCAATGATAAGGATTTTTATAGAATAAATGAATTAACAAGTCTATCTTTATTGATTTTTTTTATTAAGTAGTTTTTAAAATGCCATTTTGCAACCCTTTATTTTTTTATTTTTTAAAGTAAAAACTCTTTTGATTCGTCTTTGTCTTTATGGACGAGGCACAGCTAGAACGTATGTCGGAAAAAAACGCCAAAACTTTTTCGGAGGTTGTCAAGGAATATGGCGGCCAGTTGCTGCGCTTTGTCAAGGCGCGGGTGAAAAAGACTGCCGATGCGGAAGATATCCTGCAGGAGGTTTGGTATCAATTCTCGAGGGTTACCAATATTGAAGATTTGGGCAATGCTGGGGCATGGTTATATTCCGTTACCCGAAATAAAATCACAGATAGTTATCGAAAAAAGAAGGATGAATCGCTGGACGAGCTTACCGAAGCTGCCGATGAGGACTCCTTCCCTATTGCACATCTCTTGGTTGCCGATGAAACGGACAATCCCGAACTCAAGATGTTCAAGGATATCTTCTGGGACGAGCTGATGAAGGCTCTGGAAGAACTGCCCGAAAAACAGCGCAAAGTGTATATCCTTAATGAAATCGAAGAGATGACCCTACAGGAAATTGCAAATCTTGAAAATGAAAACCTCAAGACCATCATCAGCCGAAAAAGCTATGCGGTTAAGCATCTTAGATTAAGGTTGCGGGGTCTCTATAATGAATTAAAATCTTAAAAAAAAATAGCGATGAATAGCTCAATGAATACTAAAAGAAAAGGGAAAAAGATCTTTATAGGAATAGCCATTGTTATCTTCTTCTTCCTGCTCATTGCCTTGCTTCAATTTCTATGGAACAAGCTGATGCCCGAGATATTCGGTCTGAAAACCATTGATTACTGGCAGGCACTCGGATTGTTTATCCTTTCTAAGCTCCTATTTGGTAGAGGCTTTGGAAAGCCAGGTTCTGGCTTTGGCCGTAAAATGCGACAAAGAGAACTAGATCGTTCCGACTTAAGTGAGGAAGAAAAGGAAAGATTGCGGGAAGAATGGAAGCGCCGCTTTGATTCAAAATGTGGGTTTTAGGCTTGCCTAGGGGGAAATTGAATATTTTTCAAAATAATTTAAGGTAAAAGGATGGGTTCCTGCGTCTACTACATCAAAGGCCTTTAAATAGAACAAAATAAGAAAAACATGAAAAATAAATTTCAATTAATAATCCCAAGATTACTTGTAGTAACAGCCATAGCAGGTATTGCAACATTGCTGATCGGAACAATCTTTAAAGTACTGTTGGTTACAACCATCTTGTTTTCCATCGGAACCTTGGTTTATTCCAAAATCAGCAGACGTAGAAAACATGCAGACTATCCTGCCTACAGGGCAGCATTTGAGGGCACGATAAACGGTCCTTACCTTACTGCAAATCCACAGGCTATAGTTCCTGTTCAATATGTGAACAGAGCGAGCAAACCCAGCATTGTCCCTATTTACTAATTAATAAAAAATGATAAAAATGTTCAGAAGAGAAACATATAACCAAGACGCAGAAGCTCAGCAAAATTTTTGCCGAAGCAATTTTAAGAGAAAATTTGACCGTTTTCAAAATCACTTTTTCAATGAAGGAAATCCCTTCAACAGAAGTCAAAAAGCAAACATCCCAGTGAATATTGCAGAAAATGAAGAATTATACCAGGTTCAGGTATATGCGGCAGGCAGGAAGAAGGAACAATTTCAGGTAAATATAACCGACCAGGTCCTGACAATCACCTGTAAAGCTGCAGAATTAGAGCCAGGATTAAAATATATCTACCAAGAACAGCAATTAGGTGAGTTTGAAAGAGCTTTCCAATTGCAGGATGAGATTTTGTTAGGGAATGTACATGCCAGTTTTGAGGATGGTATCTTAACGGTAATCCTTCAGAAAGATCCTTCCAAAATAAAACCGGCACAGGAAGTTCAGGTCTCCTAGTAGACTTGAGAAAACATAGAACCATAGAAAGAGCAACCTGATGAGGTTGCTCTTTCCTTTGTATAAAAAATTATCCTTGTGAAATCGCTGAAGAAAGGATTATGATCCAAAGAAGTATCGCTCCACATCTTTCCATCCATTCAATCTTTCAAAACCAGTTTCATGGATATTGTGATAGCAATTAAATATCAGGCCAGTACCCGAGAAAGAACGTAGATTATAGATATGGTCATCGATCATATAGTCTGCTTTGATGATGCCCTTATTGCCACAAAATACCACTTGATGCCAAGTAATAAATGGGAAATGCTCTTGTAACCAATCAAATTTTTCGACCAAGCTCCAAGGGAATTCCATTGCTGCCGAAACGATATACACATCAAAATTATCGTTCAGACGCTTGACCACTTCTTGGGCATCAGGATTCAGGGGAAGGGTCCTAAAGAAATCAGGTTTCTCCAAATATCGGTAGACTGCAGCAGGGTCCTCAAAGCATTCGGCTTCTGGTTTTCCTTGGATCTCGGCTTCAGTGATCCGGATTCCTGTTTCCTGGAAATGATAAGCTAAATAATGCGCCATGTTATTGGCCAAGACCCCATCCATATCGATGGCAATAGTTTTACGTGTTGACATATTGGAAGATATGAAATTATTTGATACCGAAAAATCATCTAATTGATATTTTCGATCAATCTTTCTTTATCAGGAGGTTCGAGAATTACCTTATTATTACAAAAGAACGTTAAATAATTACGGACATTAAAATTTGAGCTGTCTCCCCAATCATTAAAAACTTTACAGGCATCCTCGTTCCTGTTTAGCATCAGATAACAGATCCCCAAGGTTCGAAGGCAATCATTATAGTAAAAAAATTGTTTTCGATTGACCGGAACCTGTATCGCTTTTTCTAAATGAGGTAAGGCCTCTTCATATTTTCCTTCTTGGTATAAGTCATCCCCTAGTTGGAACGATGAAATTGCATCTTTGATCTCCTTTCCGACATCTTTTTTATCGAAAGTCGAATAATGGATCCTTTGAACGACAAGAACATTCTCTTTAAAATCGTTAAAGAAAAAACCACTGATCTTATTCAGTGCTTTCCTGAGATCGGTTTCCAGTTTTAAGTCAACTGGATTTAGAAATACGACATCCCTGATTACATTATTCGTATCCAGTACAAATTCAATTTCACAAAAGAATTCGGATCTTGACTTCTTTTTTAGTTCCGAGGAATAAAATGCCATACTGCTTGCAAAATCCATATTGCTGGTAAACCTCACCTTGTTAAAGGTATCTTCAATCAATAATTTCTCATCGTTTCTTTCTGCATATTTTGCATGAAATTCAGGATATGTTTTTATGAATATGGAGTCTTTCAAAAAATAAAAGATATGATCAGGGTCGCCACGCTCTTGTATCACAAGGTAATCTGAGTCAAAAGAATAAAAAAGGGATCGGTGGACCATATCAATATTTTTGAGATCATCATATCTGGCCTTAAATGGTTGATCGTTGATTTTTAATTCATCTTTTGATATTTCATAAATGGTTTCATTGGAAAACAAGGGCGAATGTATATCGGAAATCATCTTATTGGCATCGGTGACAAAATCAAGGACCCAACGCCCGATCAGTCGATTCTCTTGGGCATTGATCGGTTGGAAAAACAAGCAAAACAGAAAGAAAAGCAGAAAGGACTTGCTAGGGAACATGTTTGGAATGCCTCCAAAATATTTGCAGTTCATAATAATTGATTAAGAGTAGTTGAAAGTAAAGATATTTCCCAAGAATTCGAAATGGTTCTGCCCCTAAACTGAACTGTCATTAAACAGCGGTTATTTATTAATAGAAACTTAATGAAGTTAAGTATTTGTGATAACATTTTCTTAATATTTCAACCATAATTTTATGTTTTAAAGATCAAAGCAAATTAACCTCATGAAACGTATCCTAAAACTCTACCATGAAAACAGGTATTTTTATAATTGTTTTTTAACCTGGTACTTTTTTTTGAGTTGCATTGTATTTTCAATTCCGAAACAAGAGTCATTTTTATTTATCAATTCCAAGCATTCTTTATTTTTCGATTATTTTTTCACGGTCATCACACAGTTTGGCGATGGAATCATTGTGATTGCCTTAGCCTTACTTTGTTTCTTTTTATGGTCCAAAAGGCTGGGCGTAGCAATTGCAGCAACCTATATAGGCTCTGGATTGATCTGTTCACTCTTAAAAAGAACCTTCCATACCCATAGACCGGGTTTCAATCTTCATGATGACCCCTCCTTTCATTCCTTGGCCTGGATGCCCATGTCCTACCACAACGCATTTCCATCTGGCCATACTACCTCGGCATTTGCCTTGGCCACCTGTATTGCCCTATATTCTAAAAATAGAAATTTGGCCATTATTGCATTCCTGCTAGCTTGCTTGACGGGTTATTCACGGGTTTACCTAGGTCAGCACTACCTTGATGACGTATGGTTTGGTTCTTTATTGGGAATTAGCTTCTCCTGTTTATATGGTTTGTTGGTTTCCTATTATGGTGAAAATGGCTTCAGCCTTTCCATACCTAATAACTTTAAAGTATAATCTATGCTAAAGATAGCGCTGAGTGCTGCCAAATTTGCGGCGGTAGGTCTTTTGGGAATGGCCATCGATTTCTTTTTCACCTGGCTCTGCAAGGAAAAACTAAAGATAAATAAGTTCATCGCCAATGCCATTGGTTTTTCATTAGCCGTGGTCAATAATTATATCTTGAACAGGATATGGACCTTTTCCAGCAAAAACCCGCAGGTTTTAGAACAATTCCTTTATTTCCTAGGGATCAGCAGCATTGGATTGGCACTCAACAGTACATTTCTATATCTTTTTCACCAAAAGTTAAAGTTAAACTTCTATTTCAGTAAGCTCCTCGCTATTGGGATAGTTTTCATCTGGAATTTTTCTGCCAACCTACTCTTTACGTTCAACAATGGAAAATGAATACAGGATTAAACTGAGGTGGCTAATCATTGTTAGCAGCATCTTGCGATGCCTGTTTGCCCTTTTTATCGAACTGGGCAATGACGAAGTCTATTACTACAGTTATGCGGAACACTTAGATTGGAACCACTTTGACCATCCACCTATGGTTGGTATATTGATCCGTTTTTTTACGCTTAACCTTCATTGGGTCAATGATTTTTCCATGCGTTTTGGAGCAATCATCATGGCGGCTTTCAACACTTGGTTAATCGCAGGAATAGCGAGACATCTGATGAGCGAAAGAGCAGGATTGATTGCGGCCGTCCTGTACACGGCATCCATTTATTCCAGTATCATTTCCGGCCTATTTATCCTACCAGACTCCATAGCAAATACTTTTTGGATCGCTGCCATATATAGTATGGTAGTGATTTTGACCACAACAGACCGACATAAGCAAAGCAATCAATTTCTGCTACTGGGTCTATGGATAGGATTAGCCTGCATGAGTAAGGTACATTCCATTTTTTTAGGTATAGGTTTTATTTCCTATATCCTCCTTTTCCAAAGACCATTTCTCAAAAATAGATCGTTCTACCTAGGGATGGTTCTCTTTATGATCTGTGTGCTTCCCATTTGGCTTTGGAATGAAGAATATGGTTTTATCACCTGGAAGTTCCATAGTCAGCGCATCAGTTACTTAGATTCGGGAATCCGATGGGACTATTTTGCCCAAGCGTTTTTTGGACAGATCTTCTATAATAATCCCCTATTGATCTATATGTATGTTTTTATCCTTATTTCCTTATTCAAGGATAAGTTTAAGATAAAAGGGCTGTCAAAAGATATAGTTTACCTCTTGTTACTGACCTCCCTACCTATAATTGGCGCAACTACGGCAATTTCCCTGTTCAGACAAGTCCTGCCACATTGGAGTGGTCCAGGTTTCTTTGGGATTATGCTAATAAGCAGCATGTGGATCGACCAACAGATCATACTTAACAGGATTTCGAAAATCAGGAAATTATTAAATTTTCAGCTTAGTTTTACCCTTATTATCATGGCCATTGGGGTTCTCCTGATCAATTTCTATCCCGGCAACCTTTTTTCAAATTCGACAAACGATCAATTGGGCAAGGGAGATATTACGCTTGACATGATGGGCTGGAAGGATTTAAAGGGCCAATTTGAAGCGTTAAGGACAGAAGATATCAGCAAAGGTGAAATGTCCATCCATGATGCACTATTGGTAGATAAATGGTTCCCCGCTGGCCACTTATACTTCTATTTGGCAAGGCCAATGGAAATGCGCATGATAGCTGAAGGAAAACTGACGGACATCCATAAATATGCCTGGATAAACCTGTCGGTTCCACCTATACAAAAGGGTGAAAATGCCTACTTTATTGTTCCCTCCAATAATTATATTTCCGTTGAAAATCAATATTCCAATCTATTCAAAGAAATAAAATTGAGAAAGGTTTTGGTGCAGGAACGAAGTCATCAAGCCGTGAGGTATTGGTATATATACCAACTCTTCTCAGCCAAAGAAACCATTGGAAATCGACATCCTATGTCATACAAAGAATAAAAAAGGTTGCCATAAATGACAACCTTAGGTTTAAAATATAAAGATATAATTGTTTAAAAGATATACCGCCAAGAATTGATCAGGGTCATCGGGATATAGATAATGGTCAATAATAATGCAGTAACAAGATCTGGCTGTTCCAGCTTTTTGAAACGTGCATAGGAGAACAGGGTTATACAGATCAAAAGGAAACCTATTCCGATAATAAAGGACCAAGTATTTCCTGCAAGGTTATTGAGCAGGATTCCCGCTTTCAAAAGAACCAATACCAGAATCTCTCCCAAAAGGATTTTCTTCCAATTCATGAATTAAATAAATCTAGTTGAACAATGTTTATTAATTAGCTTGAGCAAGAATGGCTTTTTCGGACATTCACGCATTTTTAAATGTTCTTTCACAAAAGACCAATATCCACAATGAATGCAAAAATATTTCATAATAATCAATAATTAATAAACGATATCCGGTAATTGTGGGTTATGAATATATTGTTTAAATCAACAAAAATTTTACGGTTTTCCATAAAAAGCAATATTATTATACGGAGACAATATTTCCAGAACAAGACCACAAAAATAATAGGCCATTTACGTTCAAATGGCGATTAAAATAATCCTGTTGTGCAGTTTTTAAAAAATATTTTCAGGAAAAACGTTTTTTTTGGGCACTTACGTTCTTTAAGGTGCTTTTTACTCAAAGCCCTAAACCCGCAATAGAAGCATTTGTTTAGCATGACACTAATTAATTGTTAATAATTTGACGATTTGGTTAAGGCAAATATATCTCAAAAATACTATTTAACATTACGGTATTCCGTAATATTTTTATTGTTATTCTCTAATAATTAAAAAGATTTCAACGAAGCAAATGCAACAAGTTATTTATTAGTTGTTTAAACATGATTAAGTTTGTATTGTTGAGAAAATAAAAAATAGAAAAAGGACTGATTCAAGTCCTTTTTCTATTTTAATGAGCTGTTATTTCTCTTATTTTTTCTGTTCAGCTGGGGAATAATCTGCTTCAGAATGCAGGGAACATTTCCATTTTCCGTTTTCTTGGATCCAAGCGGAGCTACATGCACATTTGGCTTTGCGAAATTGCCCTTGGCTTTCAAATTCAACATCGATTAAATAACCAATGGTTGCAAAACTCTTACTGAACATTTGCACGACAGCTTCGGAAATTCCCTTAATTTCCATTTTCATACCTTTCCCCATATCAAAGTTTTTCTTATAGGTCGGTTCATCTAAGTATTTTACGCCATACTTACTGACTACGGTACATGGAAAATAGGTAAGGTCTCGGACAGTATCATAATCTAGACTGGCCATTCCCTGCCAGTACTTCTTTTCTAAATCGAGGATTTGATCTTCCATAGCTAAAATGTTTTTTGTTCACTATAAAGACAGTTGCCTCCCATCATTGTTTTAGATCTTTAGTTTAATTCTCAATAACTGATCCGTTGATGTCAGATAAAGATAGCCATCAGCTCCAAAGGCACAGTTAGCAGTATGCACGGTAGAGCGAATTCTTCCTATAGGTTTTCCAGTAGAATTAATGACCACAACTCCATCACCGGCAGCTGCATACATATTTCCATTTGCATCGACCTTGATACCATCTGCTGCAAGGGATTCTTCTGGAAAATTCTTTTTGAAATCAAAGAATATTCGACCTTCAGACAATAAGCCATCTGCTTTGATGTCATATGCCATGATGTAAGGGTTATTTCCATCGCTCAATGCTACAAAAACCTGTTTTGCATCTGCGGAAATAGCAATACCATTAGGTCTTGCTAAATTGGAAACAACCTGAACTGCCTCTCCTTTTTGGTTAGCTTTATAGACACCATTTTCTTTGATTTCCTTTGTTTCGGTGTCATTTTCACGACCTGGTAATCCATAAGGTGGATCAGTAAAATAATAATCCCCATTAGGATGTTGAGCAATATCATTTGGTGAATTGAACTTTTTACCTTCCCAGTTTCCAACCAATGTTTCTTTTTTCTTAGTTTTCAGGTCAATTTGAGCAATTCGACGATTACCGTGATCACATGCTACCAATTGACCCTGTTGGTTTATCAACAGACCATTGGTCCCCTGTTCTTCGGAATAGACTTCTGGCCCTTCAAAACCTGCGGGTTTAATGAATTCCTGAAGCCCTGCAGACTCCGACCATTGGTAGATAATATTCTGCCTAGTGTCCGAATACAATAGGTAGTTGCCGTCCTTCACCCAAACTGGACCTTCAGCCCATGTCATCCCATCAGCTAATTTCTCTACTTGAGCAGTACTGTCCACAATATTCAACATAGCGGGATCTAGAACTTCGATCTTTCCAATTTTGGGAAAATCTTTAAAAATACTGCTGGTATCAGATTGAACATCCTTTTTAGATTGGTCTTTAGCGGTATTTGTACAGGAGGCTAAAATAAGGGATAGCAAAAATGTTGTTAAGAAGATTTTATGCATTGCAATAGGTTTAAAAGTATTCTTAAAAATATGATTTTTTATCGGAATACTTTAACCTTAATATATGGATGATGCTTAAATCAATTTTCTTTGAATAACAATCACATATTTTCTACTCCACAGGATTGATTGGCTGTTCCGTTAGGGTACTATCGATTCTAGCACTATCCACACTATCTAGCCTATCTGCAGTATCAATGGGTTGATCTATTTTATTTTGGTTGTCCATGTTTTTTGTATTCGTACATGCCAACATCAATAAGGTAAAGACAACAACGGGTGTCAATAGGATTAACTTTTTCATGTGATCATTTTTTAGTTTTCTTTTTTTTAGGTTCTTTGGGAAATTCATGAGGATTAGGCATAGTATTAAGTTGTTCCTGCTGTGGGTCAACACCGGCTTCCCCTGCTCCATCTTGATGTTTTTCTTTCCGTTTCATAAAGGCTGTCAGATCTTTCTTTTTATCTGGTCTTCCCTTATTATTTAAACCTTCCGTAGCACTTTCATTTTTCGTCGCCATAACACATTTTTTAATATAGAACATATTGCAGATGAATTCGTTGGCAAATAAAACACAAAGTCCGACGAGTTTATTGGATAATAAACAAACCAGGTTACCCTAAAGAATATCAAAGTAACCTGGTTCTTTGCAAAATGGATAATTAAACAATTCATTTATTATATAATGAAAACACTAGGTAGAAATTTGTTGAACAAATATTGAGAAAGGGTATTTATACTCGACATCAAATATAATTTTTACAACTAAATCATTATCAACCTGTTTACTTAATAAAAAAAGATTATGAACTCAAAAGTCAATTATGCAATGAATAGTCAAGGACCTATTATTGCGATTAGCTTAATTCAGGATCCAGAAGACAATAAAAACGAAAAAAATAATGAACCTGATTACCAAAATCCTTTCTATGATCCGGATTCCGACCAGGGCTCACAGGAATATGATCAAAAAGAAGATCCATTGAAAGATGATAATGAACCTATAGGCGAAGGTTAAACTTTAAATGATAATAATAAGCCATATCATGAGGAAGAAGATGATGAAGTTGATAACCTTGGCGATTTACACAGCAAATTATTATAATTCAATAAATCTTTAAAAACTTGAAACCTCAGGAAAGATTTGCCTGAGGTTTTTATTTTGTTCTAAATCTGTCATATAGTGTTTTAAAGGGGGATAAAGGTGCCTTTTGGCAAACTATTTGTTATAACAGCGGAAACTTTCATATCGAAGGTTTGAAATTTGAAACAATTATTTATTATCATGAAGAAAGTATTTTTACCTATTCTAACCCTTTTTATTTTAATGTTTGCTGCCAATGAGCAGGCAAACGCACAGACACCTTACCGTACTGCCATTGGTCTGGGAGTAGATGTGGGTGATGGAGAATCATTATTTGGACCACAGATCAAACATAGCTTCAGTGGTCGAGACGCAGGAAATGCCCAAGTATTATTTGGAGACCACATTACCGTGGTAGGTGTTGATTATTCATACAACCAACGTATCTCTGGTACCAGAGGGTTAACGTGGTATGTAGGTGTAGGTCCTCAATTATCATTTATCGACCATGGAAAATGGGATGATGATTGGTATGATGATGACAAACACTGGGATGGGGACACCCATACGGATTTTGCAATCCGTCCAGCTTTAGGTATGGAATTCAGAATTCCTTCAACACCATTAGCGATGCACGTAGATTGGAAACCATGGTGGAACCTATCTCATGGTTCACATTTTGAAGCCTCTAGGTTTTCGCTAGGATTTAAATTCGTTTTAAAATAAAATAACAGTTAGAAGCAAAAAGGGTCTGCATAAAATTATGCGGACCCTTTTTCTTTTAGGATTGTTCTTTATATATGAAACGTCCAAAAATGTTCAATAAGATGTCCAAATATCAATACTGGGCATTTAAGTGGTTCTTTGTGGTCCCTATGTCCATTTATATAGTTGGAGGGTTGATTATGTTGATCGTTTCTATTATTGATAAAATGAATAAATAAGGCTTATTTTTTTACCAATTCGACTCTCCTATTTTGCTCTTTTCCAACATCGGTATTGTTGTCAGCGATAAAATCATTGGCTCCAAAACCATTTGCGGTAAGCCTTGATTTATCGATTCCATCCTGAACTAAAGTAGAAAGAACCGTATTAGCTCGATCTTTTGATAGTTTTAGATTATGGTCTGCATTGCCTACGTTATCTGTATATCCATTGATATCTAATTTCAAGCTCGCATTGGAATTCAGGACCTTGCCAATTTCCGAAACAACATCTTTGCCATCAGCTTTCAATGTGGCTTTATCCGTATCAAAATTAATGTGTAGGACAGATTTTCCTTTTTCGTTCAAATCCTTTTCAATTTTATCTGCTTTAATGATGCCTACAGTCTGTTTGAAAGCATCACTTTCTCCCGTATAAATTGCAGCATAGGCAGAATTGCTAGCAATAGCAAAAAGGACCAGTTTACCCTCTTTCTTCAGGCCATAGGTTACAAGATTCTCCATATTGGAGGTTGCAAAATCGAAATAATAGCTATCCTTGTTCTTAGCTTTATTCAAGGCATCAATTTGGTCCTGTGGAATTTGTCCTTCAAACAACTTTTTAGCGCCAAGGCTTTCGAAATGTTTGGCAAAGGATTGAACAAATTTATATTCATCCCAAGTTCCATTCATGGCATATCCCTTCACCTTGACCTTTCCCTCCAGTGGGTAAAATGAATTTCCTGTATAGAACTCAATTTTTCCAAAATCCGATTCCCTATCGAAACCATAGCTGCTTTTTGCATCCACCCATTCTGGGATGGAATAATATGGAAATTGCCCCATATCTGCGGTTGCTTCTGCTAAAGATTCCGGGTTGAAGGAAGTTGAGGCTGGAACGGTGGAAGTACTTACCGTTGTATCAACAGTGGAAGAAGTAATACTATCTTGATTGGCCTCAGCATCTTTATTAGCCGAATTATTACAGGACATCACGGTCAGGAATGCCGGCAGTATACCTAATAAAATGGTTTTTTTGTTCATTTTTCATTAATTAGTGTAACTAAATATAGGAATAATAGGTGTTAATTGTCACGAAAATAATGAGTTTTTGAAGGAGTGTGATCGAGGGGAAGGTTTGTTGGGTCGAACCAGGATGAAAAGGATGAGAGGATGGGCCAAGATAATTTGCTCATTGATAGATTTGCAAACCCCCAAAGGGGGTGGAATCTTTGTAGAACTTGGATGATTAGAATGGCCAATCCACAGCGTAGGTGAAATATTTTTCAATGAATATTTTTGAAGATAGAAAACAGTTCTTTCGCTTTGCTCAAGATGACAAAAATCCTAAAAAAAATAAGAAATAGATTTTTCGTTTCACTCTGAATCCCTCTTTGGCGCATTGTGATTCTGAACGTATAGTGAGGAAACTGTACGGTTCTTCCCCTCATGACTTTGTCATTTTCATTCGAAGATTGAGGACCTGCACGCCAATGCTATCATTCCAAAAATTAGGTTTGCAATGTTCCGAGATGTTTCGTTCCTCAGTATCACACAAAAAAACCTTAACTTATTGACCTTGCCCATAGAGTTCTATATTTAAAAATTCAAGAGCCAGTCATCAGTTTCTTTACCAAATTCCTTTTACACCATAGACTTCAAGTTCTAATATTTCAATATTGTTTCCCCAGAAATGGTAGCCTTCCGTATTGTTTTTATCGGGTTTGCGATCTAGGTAGCTGGAATAGATTCCGTTGTCGAAAAAAACTTCGATGGATGTTCTGTCGATATAGATATCAGCTGATAGTTCCATGCTCGTCGGGTCCTGTGGTGAATAGAACATGCCATTCAGCATGTTGGAATTCATATCGTAACTGATCATCCTTTGGGCATATAGATTGAATCCTGCATCAGTGGCATGGGAAAGTTTGATCTTTGTTTTTATGCGCAATTTGTCCTTATCACTGTATTTATGCAATAACTCGTTAGCTTTCGCTGCCGTTAAATTCGTCCAGGAATCGACCTTGTTAAAGAGTTTCTCGGTTTCCTTAATTGGGACACTGAATAGTCGCGGTCCATCTTTGGTATTTCTTAAGGTCAATTCCGTAGGAAGCATCATCATCCCATTAAAGGGCATATCACCTTGAGGGATCCTCCCCCAGCCGATCTGAATCCTTCTGCCATCTTTTTCAGGAATATTGCTATAAGTCTGCGCAGCATAGAGATGTCCTGCATTATAAAAGTACTTGCCAGCCTCAGGCGTAAATTTCTTGCCATCAAATGAACCGATCATATAAGTACCAGTAGCTCCGTACATAACCCATTTTTTATTATTCTGGTCGCCGTCAACCGCAAGTTCAAATAATTCTGGGCACTCCCAAAAACCGGAGACATGACTTTGATAGGTCCAGTCCTTCAAATTACTTGAAGTGTAAATGGAATGACCATCTAGCTCGTTGAGAACCATCACCCAATGTTTTGAAGGATCATGGTAGAAGACTTTGGGATCCCTAGTATCCTGACTGTTCCACTTCTCCTTGGAATCAATCAATGGGTTCTTATCATATTTGGTCCAGGTTCTTCCATTGTCAAGACTGTAAGCCATGCACTGAACCTGTCTGTCGGCACTAGCTGCTGTGTAAAAGGCAATCATGGCTGGCTTCTCCCCCTTATTGTAACCAGCGGTATTATTATAGTCGATAATTGCAGAACCAGAAAACATGGTCCCCAATTTATCTGGATATAAGGCTGTAGGCAACTCCTCCCAATGAAGCAAATCTTTACTGACAGCATGGCCCCAATGCATGTTTTCCCACTCCCTTTCCATAGGGTTGTGCTGGTAAAACAAATGGTATTCTCCATCATAGTAAACTAAACCATTAGGATCATTGATCCATCCCCTTTTGGTAGAGAAATGGAATTGAGGGCGATTCTGCTCTTGATATAGACTTTCCTGACCCTTGATCTCATCAGCTTGATAGATCTGCTTTAAGGCCTTCTCATCTCCATCAAAGGTGATTTTTAGATTTTTCCCCTTTAAATGGGACACATCGTAAAACACCCAATAATCTGCATGCTCAGGGGCTAGCCTAACAACTACTGACCAAGTATCATGTCCATCTGGTTTAAATTCCATTTTCTTCCGATCCTGCGTATTGGATATCGGAAAATTGAGGTATTTCTTATTGATCTTTAAGGTGATTTCAGCGGCAGTAAGGCCAGCACTCAGCAAGACCGACAGGATAAGCAGGGTTAGTTTTTTCATAGCGAATGGATTAGGTAAGAGTAAGATAAGAATTTTTAACAAAAGGCCTTCAATTGAAATCCTAAAATTAGGAACTCGGTCGAAAGAATGAATTTTTCCTCTATCTTTGCAGCTCAAAATAAATTCGAGCGAATCGTGATCAATGTAAATAACATCTCCGTTTCCTTTGGGGGAACAACTCTTTTTTCCGATGTGACCTTCTCAATCAATGAGAATGACAAAATCGCCTTAATGGGTAAGAATGGTGCGGGTAAATCCACTTTATTAAAGATTATTGCTGGTGTTGGGAAACCAACAACAGGAAATGTAACTGGTCCTAAAGATGCCGTAATCGCATATTTACCGCAGCATTTGTTGACCAAGGATAATATGACCGTATTTGAGGAAACTTCAAAGGCATTTGAAGAGGTCTATAAAATGCGTGATGAACTGGAGGAGCTTAATGAACAGTTGAATATCCGTACCGATTATGAAACGGATGATTACATGAGATTGATCGAACGTGTTTCCGAACTGAGCGAGAAATTCTATTCTATTGAAGAGACAAATTACGATGCTGAGGTTGAAAAGGTATTGAAGGGATTGGGCTTTGAGCGCTCAGATTTCAATCGTCAAACTTCTGAATTTTCAGGAGGATGGCGTATGCGGATCGAATTGGCGAAAATCCTATTAAAGAAACCAGACCTGATCTTGTTGGATGAGCCGACCAACCATATGGATATCGAGAGTATTGAATGGTTAGAGGATTTCTTGGTCAATCAGGCAAAGGCGGTGATCGTGATTTCCCATGACCGCGCATTCGTAGATAATATTACCAATAGAACCATTGAGGTGACCATGGGTAAAATCTACGACTACAAGGCCAAATACAGCCATTATTTGGAACTTCGCAAGGAACGTAGATTGCACCAATTGAAGGCTTATGAAGAGCAACAACGCTTTATCGCCGATAATCAAGAATTTATTGACCGTTTCAAAGGGACTTATTCCAAAACATTACAGGTTCAGTCTAGGGTTAAGATGTTGGAAAAATTGGAGATCATTGAAATCGATGAAGTTGACAATTCAGCTTTGCGCCTGAAATTCCCGCCTTCACCAAGGTCAGGAACTTATCCTGTCATTGTTGAAGATCTCACCAAGACCTATGGTGACCATTTGGTATTCCAAAAGGCAAATATGGTCATTGAGCGTGGACAGAAGGTAGCTTTTGTAGGCAAGAATGGTGAGGGTAAATCCACGATGATCAAAGCGATCATGGGTGAGATCGACTTTGAAGGTACCTTAAAAGTTGGCCACAATGCAAAAATCGGTTATTTTGCCCAAAATCAGGCTGCTTTATTGGATGAAGATCTAACCGTATTTGAAACTATCGATCAGATTGCAGTTGGTGATGTACGGGTTAAGATCAAGGATCTTCTAGGAGCATTTATGTTTAGCGGTGATGATACGACGAAAAAGGTAAAGGTTCTTTCTGGGGGTGAAAAAACGAGATTGGCCATGATCAAGTTGTTGTTGGAGCCCGTAAATGTATTGATTCTGGATGAGCCTACCAACCATTTGGATATGAAAACTAAAGATATCATCAAAGATGCTCTGCAGGATTTTGATGGCACCTTGATTTTGGTTTCCCACGACCGCGATTTCTTGGATGGATTGGCAACCAAGGTTTTTGAATTCGGAAACAAACGCGTACGTGAGCATTTTGAAGACATCAAAGGATTCTTGGAATACAAGAAAATGAATAGCTTGAAAGAGATAGAGAAATAAATCTCCAGATATTATAGAAAAAGGGTTAACATTTATCGTGTTAACCCTTTTTCAATTTATTAATTTTCCTCAATTATACAACGACCGGAGTCTCTTCGGAATGCAGTTTCTGTTGTGAAATCAGATGATGTAGGACCTCGGTAGATAAACCATGTAGGGTTAGCCTAAATCCTGCTCCATAAGTAGGCAATGGAATCATGGGATGTTTATTGTTCAAGGCAATGAGCTTTTCAGGGCAGCTCATTATCGTAGCTGCATATACTCCAATGACCTCATCCAATTGCAAAGAGTTAGATGCTCTCCAAAAATCATTATCGGTTAAAAAGAATTGATAAATGGTGTGAATACCTCAATCGCCGAGGAGAGGTCCATCATATTGGTCCAGCGATTCGGAAATTCCTCAAAGGGAATAGGTCCCGCAGAGACTGCAGAGAAATCTGGACTGGAAACTGGTTCAATTTTCAATCCCTTTTCCTGAATTGCTGTATTTAAATTGATAATGAAATTGTAAAGGTTAAGATCATGTTCCAAGAACAAGTTATCCTTGACCACTTCTAAAGACAATGGCTTTAAGGGATTCATTGGAATATCCTCGGCTCCCTTAACATTGTCTTTGATAAATCGCAAGACCTCAGACCCTAGGTAAAAATGCCTCAAGATCAAAAAGTTGGCTTCAGGAGAAACCCAATACTTCATGCCCCAATAAAGGAAGCGATGTAGGGTCTTAGGGGCATTGATCAGATTGGGAGCAACTGCTTTAAAGATCTGTAAGATAATAATGGTCAATCGTCCAAATACCCTTAAAAAAGGCAACATAAATTGCTTGCTCTTTCTATTGGAATCAAACAAAAAAGCAGCCTTTGCATCTTTATTAAAGGGGACACTATTGTCCAAGAACAATGCATGCCAATGACTTGGGTCTCTGGGATTGTTCTTTTTATGTTCGAAATATTCGCTGGTATGTAACATAGAAGCTGATTAATAATTTCCGATTTCTGCCAATTGCAATTGATATAGTTTCGCCACGACTTTCGCCGTTTTGGCTACTCTTTTTGCCATCTCTTCAGTTAACAATTCTGAATTAAGAGCCTTTTCAAATCGCTCAAAATGGTTGTCATTGGAGTCAGAGGTTTCATGATAGATAAAGAAAGAAACCTGATCATCTTTTAGATCCAATTGATGCTGGATAGCACGGCCCCATTTTCCAGCCAAACGATTGCCCAAGCCTTCAATAATAAACATTCCTCCTAGCAAGTCAAAAGGATTGGGTTGACTTGCTTTATGGAACATATAGGCACTCAAAGCCTCCGAACCAATATTTTTCTCACCCTGATAGAGGGCTTCCTTATTTCCACCACAATTGATATAGTTCTTTTCAAGGATCTGATAATCTTTATGTTCATCGCGAGAATGGGAAATAAAGGAAGAACGGATATCAAAATAATCCATGCTCACATTGGAGGCAGCCCGCGCAATCCATTGCGATCCATCGATAACCTGTTGCCTTAAATTTAACAATAAGAGTTTATAATCTTCCAGACTGATCGTCCCATTGTAAATCCTTTCGATAATCGGCGTGCTACGTAGAGATAGTTCAAAATCTACCCAAATCTGCGTAAGGTCACGCACGAGTTTCTCCTGTATAGGTTTATTATCAATATGGATTTCAGGCGCTAAGATTTCATCTTCTTTTGAGATCAATGGTTTTTTCTCTTCCTGAGCATTGCCCACTACCTTGAGCTGCATAAAGGTGGTAATGAAACGGCCGCTCTCGGGAACCATACATAGGATTTCCTGATTTGGCTTCAACTTCCCACTATATAGTAATTCCTCCAACATAATGTAGATGGAGGCTGCACCCGTATTACCTTTATCATGTAAATTGGTAAACCATTTATCTTCATCAATGATTAATCCTCCTTTTTTCAAAAGATCTACAATAGGTTGTTTAAAATATTCTGAAGAATAATGACATACTAGCCAATCTATTCTTTTAGGATCAACTTTCCCGGTTTCAATCAATTGAAAAAGATGTTGAACACCGAGGTTAACGGTATTGTTGACCAACTTAATATCTTGTTTTAGATTAATTGCGGCATCGGCATCGGCGGCTGAAAAACTTGGATAATCCAACCAATATTTATCAATTGTGCCATCCTTCTTTTTATTGGCACCAGTGTACATGCAGACCTCAAAACTATTGGCATAGGATTTTACGTCTATCCATTCAACCTCAAGGCTCAATCCTTTGGCATTAGGTTTATCAGATAGGTACATGGCCCCTGCTCCATCCGAAAGCATCCATCTCAAAAAATCGGTATCCAATGGCAAGCCTTTCTCCTGAATTTCGGGTTGATTCGCAAACCGTGAGGCCTTAAACATACGACTGGGCATATCTGCTGCACAAGAAATGGCATTTTCGTTTTCTCCAGTCAATATATGCAAATAGGCACTTTTTAAGGCCATAATGCCTGATGAACAGACGCTCTGATGCGAGACAATATTGCACACTGGCAATTTTGATTCTGCATGAACCATGCTTGCAAAGCCAGGAATAGGCACATCGCCTTGAGTTGTACCAGCAGTTAACAGCTCCACGTCTTCCTTATTGACATTTGCTTTTGCTAAACAGTTTTTAATGGCTTTATCAGCCATTCCTGCTACCGAATCCGTCGAGTTCTGGCTTTTATCAAGGGCATAATATCTTGTCTTGATACCATTCTGTTTCAACATCCTTTCCTTTGCTCTGGAGGGCTTCCCGCCAATCAAGCCTAAGAAATCTTCCATGTCCTCATTGAAAACCGGTGAATTGGGAAGATGCATCCCAATGGCATTTATATAAACTGGTCTATTGTCTTTTTTCATTTAGTGTTTATTATCTGAAATTTGAGTATTGAAGATCTTATCGAAAATGCCCAGCATAAAACCAAAATTGCCTCTACCCCATTTATGGTGCATGCTGTGCCTAAAAGTATATTTTGAAAATGACGTATTTGGTTTATCACTTGGTATCTCATGGTTACAATGTCCAAGCAAATTGATGACCAAACTCATAACTGGCAAACTCAAAATGGAATAGACCTGAAAATCATGGAAAAACAATGGAAAGAAAATTACGGTCCCTAAAAGGAAGGATTCGATCCAATGGAAGCTAAAAATAGAATATGCTGTAGGTTCCTTCGACCAATGATGGACCTTATGGACATTCCTAAAGAACCAAGGTCTGTGCAATAGCCAATGGACTGCATAAAAGTGCATTTCATTCCAAAGAAAGAGCAACGGAATTTCCCAGAGGCAATTCCAATTATTGTCAAACCTGACCTTAAACACTCCTATGGAGAATAAATATTGAAAAAATATCGCCTGTAGTGAGAATACAAGGATGGAAAGCAAGGAGTTCTTAATTTCTTTAGCCCTTTGCCCAGGTTTTTGAGCAAATACGATCTGCCTCAAACTCGCATTCTTCGTTTTATACTGTACAATAGTTTCTGTAATAAAGGTTCCTACAAAGTAAAGGACACTAAAAAACACGAAGAAAAATACACTTGTGTAGTACCATTTCGAGAGCACGAAATTGAATGTGTTTTCCAGTAATTCGTTCATTAATAATTAGGCTTCAGCTATTGAAATTCAATTTATATATTAACTCTTATTATTGATTGTTTATTATTCAAAACGTAGAATGTAGGCAAATATTTGTCAATGTAAATTTCCATAAAATAAGAATTTGTAATTCTTCCTCATCGAATGATTCAAATTAGCGAAAAATAATGAAGAAATACTCCCCCTGAAAACAGCTATATTCATGTTAAACACAAAAAAAGGGAAGCAAAAAATATTATTTGCTTCCCTCACTCTTAAGTTCTTACCTTTTACTTTTTAGGATTTGCTTTTTTGGCAACCTCAAAAAGCTCAGGACCTATATGGCAATATCCACCTGGATTCTTATCTAAATAGTCTTGGTGATAGGTTTCGGCATCATAGAAATTTCTCAAAGGTTCATTTTCTACAACCACAGGGCTTTGAATGGATAAAGACAGGGCATGAAGTTTATCCTTGATCAGAGGTTCGTCGTTTTTATCGGTATAATAAATTCCTGTACGATACTGAGTTCCTCTGTCGTTTCCTTGTCTATTTAAAGTTGTTGGATCTACACTTTCAAGGTAAAGATCGATTAATAGCCCTAAATCAATTACTTCTGGGTCGTAAATTACCTTTACGGTTTCAGTGGCTCCGGTACTGCCTGTGCAAACTTCTTCGTATGTAGGATTGGTTTTGTTTCCATTGGCATAACCAACTTCTGTACCCACTACCCCTCTTACCAATTTGAAAAAATGTTCGGTTCCCCAAAAACATCCGCCGGCAAAATATATCTCTTTTTCTTTTCCTGTTAAACTCATTGTGCTATTAGTTTCTGATTTTTCTTCCTTTTGATTTCCTTCCGTAAAGCCCATGGTCATGATGATTACAGTGACTAGGACTGTTGAAGCAATTACTGCTAATTTTTTCATGGCTTTAAGATTTGAAACATAAAGTTAAGGATTTTGTACAAAAAATGAGTTTAGGGTCTCAAATGTGATATTTAGTTGATAAATAATAGGGATGATAAAGCTATAGTCCGTAATAATACTCTGCTAATAAGGCATACTCTGCTGCATAGGTAAACATGAACATTCCCTCCAAGCCATTAGTATCCTTTCCTTCATCCCATCCCTTTAAGAGATTGGATGCCAAGAATCCATCCTTATTGGCATGTTGATAGCCATAGTCTAGATTCTTCTGAAATGGTTGTATATATTGCCCGTAATTACTGTTGCTCATGGCCAAATCCTTAAACCCTCGCAATAATATTCCATTAAACCAATTCTTGAAACCCTCTGTTCCAAAGGAGTAATAATCAGGGATCTCTTTACCTTCTTTTGCAAAGAAAGAAAAACTGTTCTTGGCTAGTTCTTTGGCATCATTGTCATATTGTTCATCTTTTGTGACCCGGAATAAATCAACAGCTCCCGAAAGCATAGTTCCAGAATTGTAGGAGTATGATTCCCCGACTGCCTTGGTCAATTTTGTATTCGCACGATATTTTTTACCGTTTATTTCCTCATAACGGATTTTGCAATCAGGATCACAGTCCCCCATCATATCAGTATATACACCCTCTTGGTTTAATAAGTTTTCTTTTTGCCATTTGTAAATAGCTTTTGCAAAATTCAGATAATAAACCTGCTTAGGTTCCATTTTCGAAAGTCTGGTTTTGCCATCCTTAACATCAATAGAACGATGTTCAATCTGATCATTTTTGTTTTTATAAATTTCATGTAGCCAAACCAAAGAACTAATCAATGGGGAATTACTACAGGCATGTTTAGTTGTATAACCTGGGCCCCATGATATACCGCCAATTTCCTTTCCATTTTCATCTACATTTGAGTCCCATCCATCAAGGACATAGGCCGTGAGGTATTCAGCCTTTTCCAGATAACTCTTGTTTCCAGTCAATTTATAGGAATGGATCAATTCCCGTAATAACCACATTTGATCATCATAGACATTTAATATGCCTGTCACATTGGCTTTCCCTTTTTCTCCTACCCGATCAACCGCATAAACGGACCAAGTTTTTGTTTGAGTATAGGATACTAATTCAAATGTTCCCAAATAATAATCTAGGTTCTCATATAATTTTGAAAGTAGCTTTTCATATTTAGCATAATTTGCCTGATAGATCTTTTGGTTGCCATATTCTTTGTTTGCACTTAAACCCGATAAAATTGCATTCACCGCTTCTATCCCAGCTGAATACATCCACACACTTGCAGTCTCTTCAGATTTCACTTTATTGAAAGGATTGTAAAATCTACTCATCTTAAAGGAATTCGGTTCAAAATAAACTGCAATAGTGCTATCAACTAATGCCATAGATCTTTGCAGATTCTCATCTGGCAGATCAAAAAAAGTATCCTTTGTGGCATTGCTTGCTACAGCATTTTGAGAAAAAGATTTGGAATAAGGAAAGAAAATTAAGCTGATTACAATAGTAATCGAAGCTATTGCGAATGGCAGACTGGTACTTTTAAGCATTTGATTTAAGAAATGTTGGGTTTAAGTTATTGTAGCATCACAAGCTGAACATTCAGCATGTGAAGATTAAGATACATAAAAATTAAACAAAAAATTAATTACCATATATTCAGAATCAATTGGACAACAGGAATAGCATTTAAAAGAGAATAATTTGGTTGCCAGAAATGGCAACCAAATTCTAATTGTATTATTTTTTAGGACGTGGAGGTCGTACCTGCCCCTGATCCCCATATACTGGGTCATCATCTCCCGAATCGGAGTTGGATTGGATTATTATTGCATCATTGTCAATCGGTTCAATAGGCATAGTTGGGTTGCCTGTGTTCATTAAATGGTAAAGGATTAAGTACCACATTTTTCAAAAAATTAGAAGGTAAAAGCCTGCTAGGTCCACATACACCTTATATGGGATTGCTAGAAAATTTTCCAGAAGGCCTTCTGAATTTTTTGGAATTGAGGGGCATGAATTCCTCAATATTGAAATCTCTTTTGTATCTTTCCTTGAAAGCACAAACAGTATTAACCGCTGATTTCAAAAGCAAAACTAAAGCACTAAAAGCCGCTCATAATCAACCTTTTACGATATTTCCGGTAATTCCATGTGAATTCCGGTATTTCCAAAGCGATCTGTTGTGAAACTGTTTTGGCTGTGAAATGTATTATTAATTAGAATTACGGATCCGTAAATCTTGGGGAGGAAAATATTTAATTATAGGAATGTCAGCATTCAATAAATTTAAAGAACGCGTTCTTGCCAACTATTGGGAAAAACACAAAAACAATGAATTACATGACCGATTAGCAAATCCAACTTCTGCTAATCTTAGAGACTATGCCCTATTCCTTTTGAATGAGGGTATGAATCCTGATGACAGAAAAACGCTGAGAGATTTCTTTATTTTAAAGGATGAACTTGGAGATCTCGAAAAATCAATAGCCGGAATTGACATTGACAAATTAAAACCTGTACGATATTTTATTGATGGTAAAACCAGCAATCCCGATGAAACTATTGTAAAGCTTTTGGCCGTGCTGATTGACTTTCAACCAAGACCATTTAGGATCGATGATTGGGTAGCGGATATAAACCCTAAATCAAGAGAGACATCCATATTACCTTTAAACCAATCTCTTGAAAAAGAGGATCCAAAATTTCCTGATACAAGTAGACAAAGCTCTGGAATAGGTTCCTCGTCTCCGGAATCAGGAACCAATACTTCGAAATTCAACAAAAAGGCAATAATGTGGGTGGGATCTGCCGGACTTATTGCTGCAAGTTTAGGTTATATTACCTTCAAGGATAAAAAGGAGTGCATGGTTTGGTTTAAGGACCGATACATTGTGGTAGACTGTTTAGACAATAACATGTGGAATCAAAAGGTAATAGCTTTGGATGAAGACAGATTAAAAAACTTTAGAAAAATCACGAGATATGATACTTTAGGTCTTAAGGATGTAAATAGAATTTGGTATTCGAAGGTCAATAATGAAATTGAGTTTTTCACCACGGCAGGATTGCATCCCGAACATAGCGAACGTGGACTAAAACTCGCCAGTGAATATATTATCCGAAAATATGCAATGGGCGAAGAACCTGATACCAGTAAAAATGAAGAGTAAATGGGCAAATAGATAGGTTGCCCATTTATCCTTTTCAATATTAAGCGATATCCACTTCCTTCATTAAATAGACATCTTGAATTCCCTGAAGCAGTTCTACACCTTCTTTCATTGGCTTTTGAAAAGCCTTTCTTCCACTGATCAAGCCTGTTCCCCCAGCCCTTTTATTGATTACGGCTGTTTGCAAAGCATCCCGAAGGTCATTCTTACCTGAAGCCCCGCCTGAATTGATCAATCCCGATCTTCCCGCAAAGCAATTTAATACCTGATAACGGCAAAGATCAATAGGATGGTCCGAACTCAATTCACTGTACATTCTTTCATCAAGCTTACCATAACTACTGTTCCCTAAATTTAAGGCCTTATAGCCTCCGTTGACTTCTGGTAACTTCTGCTTAATAATATCTGCTTCTATGGTCACCCCTAAATGATTAGCTTGTCCAGTCAAATCAGCAGATAAATGATAATCCACGCCATCCTTTTTAAAAGCATCATTTCTCAAATAACACCATAGGATGGTTGCCATGCCCAAGCTATGGGCTTCTTGAAAGGCTTTGCTCACTTCAACAATCTGTCTTCCTGACTCCTCAGAGCCAAAGTAGATGGTCGCACCTACTGCAGCAGCTCCCATGTTCCAAGCTTCGCGAACTGTTCCGTAGAGAATCTGATCACTTTTATTGGGATAGGACAATAACTCGTTGTGATTGATCTTGACAACAAATGGAATCTTATGCGCATATTTTCTAGATACAGCGCCTAGCACGCCGAATGTTGATGCCACAGCATTACATCCACCCTCGATTGCCAGTTTGACAATATTCTCTGGATCGAAATAAATAGGGTTTGCAGCAAATGAAGCGCCAGCGCTATGTTCGATGCCCTGGTCTACTGGAAGAATGGAAAGATAACCAGTATCTGCTAACCTTCCATGTCCAAAAATATTTCCTAGACTCCTTAAGACCTGCGGATTTCTGTCAGTCGGTCCATATACATCATCAATAAAGCATGGAGAGGGTAAATGAAGCAGTTCTTTTTTTACTGTCTTACTTTGATATTTTAACAAGTCCTCAGATCCTAGGTGTTCAATCAATTTATTGATATTCATTTTATTATGTTTAAATCTTTATAAAGGCTATTATAATAATTGAACATGATGACATTAGAATTGTTTCTGGTAACAATGAATAATTTACCAACAATCGGTAAAAATATTTATTTAAATTTGGTCGAAATTTTATCCTATTTAATTGAAAACCAATCATGATGAACCTCTTAATAATCTTGATTAGTATCTTGGCCCTGTTAATCATTCTATATTTTATATATGTAGAGCATAATTTGCATTCAGAAGATAGAGAACGGTTAAAGATTTCCGAATTCGGTTTTGAAGAAAAACAGGTCAATTTAGAAAATGGGATTGTGCTAAATTATGGTGAGGGACCTGATAACGGTCCAGCACTGATGTTGATCCATGGCCAAGGGGTAGATTGGAAAAATTATGCAAAAGTACTTCCGGAATTATCTCAAGATTGGCATGTATTCGCTATAGATTGCCATGGACATGGGAAATCTAGCCATGAAGCACAAAGTTACACCGCAGAAAAAATGGGCACTGATTTTATCTGGTTCATTGATCATGTCATAAAAGAACCTGTCTATCTATCAGGGCATTCCTCTGGAGGTCTTCTGGCAGCTTGGATTTCTGCAAATCATATTCGGATTCAAAGTACGGTCTTAGAAGATCCACCCTTGTTTTCCACAGAGAAAGACCGTTGTCAAAAAACTTTCGCTTGGCAAGACAGCTTTCGTATAGCCCATGACTTTCTTCAACAATCTGAAATAAAAGATTATTTAACCTTTTACCTCCCTCGAAGCTATTGGAAAAATAAGTTCAAAGGCCTCTGGAAAACCATTATTTCAAAAGCAAATAAATTCCGAGCAAAATATCCTAATCGAATATTCAGAATAGGTTTTATCCCATTAGCCATTAATAAGATATGGGAATCGGCATCAGATAACCGATATGACAAAAGATTTGCTGATAGTTTTTACGATTGTTCCTGGTTTGAGAATTTTGATCAGGCAGAAACTCTAAAAAAGATTTACTGTCCAACAAAATTGATTTTCACCAAGAATTCTAAGTGGAAGCAATATGATGAAAATGGCATCCTCATGGCTGCTATGTCAGATGAGGATGCCATTAAAGCTGCAGGTTTAATCCAAGATTGCAAACTGATAACCGTCGATTCTGGTCATGGTTTTCATGATGAACATCCGGCAGAGTTTATTAAGATCATAAAATCTATGCAAGGAATTTGACCTGCATTATAAATTAACCTGCATAGTTTTTTTCTCCTGATTTCTGAAAACTTCAATATTCAATTTATTCATATACTGATCCCTCTTCAATACAAGCTGTAGGTCCTTCAGTTCCTTGACATCCACTGATTGACATCCAACAATAACATCAGACTTTTGAATCCCTGCTTTTGCCAATGGAGAATTTTCCTCAAGCTCTAAAACCAAGACCCCTTCCATCGTTGGTAGCCCAGCAGCAGATTGTTCCCCTAAGGATTCAATAGATTTTAGCTTAGCTCCTTTCCATTCAAAAACTGCACCTTTCGAAATATTTCCTTCTTTATGGATTTCAGGGATATGGGGCGAATCCAGCAATCTTTTTAATCTGGTATTTCTTACTCCTACATCACTTAAATTCAATGACTGAAAATTCATGTTACCGGAAATTAAATCAAATTTTCCGATCGCTACATCTACGAAATTTAAATCCACAACCGATGAATTAGCATCCACCGATTTGGCTTGGTCTGCTTGCAGGTCTTTTAAACTGGTATAATAGTTTTCATCAACCTTATCTCCCCAATAGTTAACCTGAATATCTTGATGAGAATGCATCACAATATTATTTCTAAAAACGTCATGGCTGTTTTTGAACCATACATGGGGATGAAACCCATTATTGATCATGATATTATTGTAGACCGTCCTATAGAAACCTTCTCGCAATTTCAATCCTCCACTAAGACAGAGGTTATTAAATATTTCATAGTTCGATGAACCATCATCAAGGTCAATATCCCACCCATGATCACAACTAAATCTATTGTTACTGATGATCGTTGTTTCAATTGCATCCAATTTAACCCAGTCTGGATGGGCTTCCACAATTCGGTCCATCTCTTTTCTATCGGGATGCCAAAAACGGTCTCTTCCCCAGGAGTTAAAAGCACCATGGTCGCTAGTTTCTAGGACGGTATTGAATACATCGTTAAATGAAATCTGATGTCCTCCCCATGTTCCATCACCTACATTAATCCCCGCTCTTGGTACATCATAAATACTGTTGTGCAGTACAGATATTCTTGCTGACATTGAAATTTGAACCCCGGCAACTTGTTTTTCTATCAGGCCAATATTTCTAATCACATTATCGTTCGCCTCACAATCTGCTGGATAGTTTTCCGTTTTGGGACCTGGAATAGTGTCTATTTCATTTTCAGCAACGAATTTCTCATACCTGAAGGAAGGACTTCGAACAGCCTGAGGATCCCCAACAAAATTTATAGCACCCCCACCTATCCTTTCCATTAAATTCCCGCTCACTTTTACTCCTCTATTATAATTGCTCAAGAAAACGGCATTCCCGCCCAGATCGATAAAGTCAGAATTGGAAACACTACAATGTTCTGCACCTTCAAAACAGACCGCAGCCTGTCTATAAATGGTCCAATCGCTTCTCAATAATGGTTCTTCCGTTTTCATAAAAGTTGGATCTGTTTGCACAAAACGGATCCCCGTTATATGCACCTCTCGAACTGGTTTTTCCATTGATCCTTTAACTGAGATCAAAGATTCTAGTTGAGGAACTTCAAATTCAAAGTTATTTGGATCCTGATCTCCGAAATTTAAATATAGCGTTGAACTTGATTGATCTAAATACCATTCATTCAACGTGTCCAATTCCTCGAATACATTTTCTACAAACCGATATGTTTCATGCATTTTGCTAGGTCGATTATTTTGTAACCCTCCTTCTAATTTTAATTCCCCATTCTCATCTTTACCAGTTACCAAATAATGGAATCCACCCCATCTACCAATATGTAAGGCATGCACAATCGCTCCCTGTGGATTCTTCCAACCTTTAACTCTTTCGGGGCTGATAGCGTCCTCAGCATATCCATTGAAAGGAAGAATCTTAGGATCATAATTGGGATATCTTGCTCGATTTAATAAATCACCATTTGCAAAAAGCCGTTGAAATTTTAACCCTGCTGGCACCTTAGTTGTCCAAAGGTTATTCTTGGATTTTGTCCAGCTCAGATTCAGTTTATTTGCTGCTGAAAAAGTCACCTTCCTTTCATTAATGGCTTTTATCGTAATGCCATCGAAGTTTATTTCCAATGGTTTTGATAGATAATATTGACCATCGTTGATTAATAATTTTACCCTAGAATTAGGATTCTTCTTTTTATAAATGGCAATTTGCTCCAAAGCGATTTCAGATTTACCGAAAGGTTTTTCTTTTGATCCATTAGAATTATTTTTACCATTAGTGGATAAATAAAATTCTTTAATACCAGAGGTTTGGCAAAAAGTTTCCTTACTTATAAAAAATAAAACAACAGTTATTAGGACATAAATATTTCCTGATATATTTAATTTTTTCATAGATTCTTTAAATTATTGATATAGTGGATTTTGAGGTATATTATTATTAATTATTTCTTCCACCGGAATTGGCCATGTTTGGTTATAATTTCCAATTGGCAAAGTCAATGTACTTCCTCTTTGCTTTTGAATTCTATCAAAAGAATTGGTCCTTTTCATAATCATCCAGGAAAATCCCTCCTGATAAAGCTCCCAATTCCATTCATTTCTAATATCTTCTCTCAATTGATTTTTAGATAAATTAACTAGGTCTGGTACATGGGTAATATCATTTTCGTCTAGCCTTGCTCTCTTCCTTATTTCATTTATATATGAATACGCATTTTGAGGACCATTAATTTCATTTTCAGCTTCAGCTGCAATTAAATACATTTCTGCTAATCGAATTAAAGGCAAACTGTAAGAAACCGAAGCAGCCGAAGGTAATACACCACGATCAATCAGATTTATATCAACAAATTTTCGAATAAACGGACGTTCTAAAACTTGGTTCCCAATTTTATAATTCTCTACTATTCCCCATTGTGATCTTCTATCTCCCTTTGGAAAACTTTTAATAAAATTTTGTGAAGGTACTAAGGAAGGATTGTATCCATTGGCTGTGCTAGAATTATTATGAATAAAATTCCCTCCTCTTCCCGCAACGTATTGTTTATCCCAAATGGTTTCACTTGTATAATTTAATTGCTGGAATACTTTTGCATAGTCTAAAACAAGAGAGTATTTTTTCGACCCAATTACAGTTTTTGCTTTTTCTAATGCATCTTTATAATATGTAGTTTTATTTAAAGGTTCTCCTGCCATTGTAAGATATACTCTTGCCAATAATGCAGTTGCAACAAATTTATTCACTCTTCCAATTTGAGGCTCAACCTCTGGTAGGTTGTCCTCGGCAAATTGAAGATCTTGAAGTATTTGCGAATAAACTTCAGCTTGTGGAGTCCTAGGTAATTTTAAACTTTCATAACTTTTAGCAACTTCTAATGGTAAAGGAATATCCCCAAACAATTGAACAAGATTAAAAAAAGCATAGGCCCTTAGAAATCTTGACTCAGCAATTAAAGCATTTTTCTTTTTCTCCTCAAGGGGTGCATCATTAAGGTATTTTAAAATAAAATTTGCATTTTTCACTATTCTATAAGGTCCATTCCAGGAATCCCTAGCATTATAATATGATGGAGATGGCTGGTTATTATATATAGGTAATGCTTGTTCTACTTTTGGAGATGGTGCATCATATAAATCCGTAATCATTTCATGAGTAAATGGAACATATAATGGTAATCCGCTATAAATACCTTTTACACTAGATTCATAACTCCCTGGATTATTAAAAAATTGATTAGGACTTAAAATTGTTTTTGGTTTCTCCTCCAAAATTTTTTCACAAGAGGAGAACAAAAAAACTGTTAAAATTGCGATTAATATCTTTTTAGTTTTCATAATTTTCATTTTTCAATTAGAATTCAACCCTTAAACCTGCAATAAATGATTTTGAAGAAGGATAATTTCCGCGATCCCAGCCATTTATACTTGCTGACGACCAGGATACTTCAGGATCATATCCGGTATAATTCGTAAATGTTAGAAAATTCTGAGCACTTATATAAACACGTATATTAGAAAGTTTTATCGAATTGGCAAACCTCGATGGAAATGTATAACCTAGAGTTACATCCCTTAACCTTACATATGTTCCATTTTCAACCCATAAAGTGCTAGGATAATCTCGGATAGAACTACCGCTTTTATTACTTGGCTTATCAAATTTGCTGTCTGTTGAATTATTTGACCATCTATTATTGAAAGCTTCATAAGTTGGAACCCATTCTCCGTTTAATGTGATATTATATTTTCTAAATTCATTTACTATATCATTCCCCACACTTCCAACTAACAAAAATGAAAAGTCAAAATTCTTAATAGAAAACTTATTATTAAATCCAAAAGTAAAATCAGGTTCAAGTTTGCTCAAAACAGTTCTGTCCTCACTATCATTTATTACACCTTTATTATCCCAATTTTTAAATTTGTAATCACCAGCTTTTTTATTTGGCTCACCATTATCAATAGCCTCCTGGTCTGTTTTATATACTCCTTCTATTGTATAACCATATAATTGCATGCGTGATTCACCAACAATTGTAGGGAACCAATTGCCTCCAGCTCCAATTTCCTTATATTCAATAGGATTGCCATATGCATCATTCCCTAAATCAAGGACTTTAGTTTTATTCGCTGATAAATTAAAAGAACTAGTCCATTTAAAATTTTCTTTAAGAATTGGAGTCCCAGATATTAGGAATTCAATACCTCTATTTTGAACAACTCCAACATTCTGAAGAACAGATCCAAAACCACCAGAACCAGGCAAAGTAACGTTTAATAATAAATCCTTTGTTTTTTTATTATAATAATCAAAAACAAATTCTAACCTATTGTTTAATAAACTGAAATCTAAACCAAAGTCAAATTGTCTTGTGGTTTCCCATTTGAGATTTGAATTTTCTAAAGAAGCTAGAATAAACGCGATATTAATTTCATTATTAAATACGACGTCAGTATTTGAGATATTGGCTAAAGTCTGATAATTATTAATAGCTTGATTTCCCGATTCACCATAAGAACTTCGAAGCTTTAAATTTGATATCCATAAATGATCTTTTAAGAACTCCTCATTACTTATTGCCCAAGCAATAGCGGCGGATGGGAAAAAAGCAAATTTATTACTTGCTCCAAACCTTGAAGATCCGTCATATCGTCCAGTTAATGTCAAATAATATTTATCTTTAAATGAATAGTTCGTTCTTCCTAAAAATGACATTAATCTATTATCTTGCCAATTACTACTAGGTAAGGCTTTAATAATTGCAGAAGAAATATTATTATTGAGATAAATATCGCTTAAAAACCCTATCCCAGATCCGCTATTTAAATCATCGGATTTACTTGATTGATAAGTTATTCCTCCAACAGCATCTAATTTATGATCTCCCCAATTTCTTTGAAACTCCAAGATATTTTCATTAACCAAAGTAAAGGTACTGCCATAAGATTTTTGGGCAACTCCAAAAATTGGTTGTCCATTAGGATCTGTTTTCTGGCCTAAACTAATATTACCCGGATAGTATAAATCCCCTTTATTATAACTATGATCAATACCAATACTAGATTTAAATTTTAATCCATCTATGATTTCATATGAAATACTTGAACTACCAATAATTCTTAAACTATTTGAGGAATTATGCCAATTATCCGAAATACCAACAGGATTTGTTTCTCCCCAGGATACACCAGTAAATTTAGTGTACTCTCCATTCTCATCATAAACACCAATTGTTGGAGGCATAACCATAGTAGCCCAAGGAATTCCACCACCACCATCAGCGGATTGATACTGAGCTCGATTATATTTTGAATTCTGAATAGATAGATTAGTACTAAAGATCAACTTATCAAAAAGCTTATGTTCAATATTCCCTCTAAATGACATTCTTTCAAAACCGGAATTTCTAATAATTCCATTTTGATTAAAATAACCAAAAGAAGTAAAATATTTAGTATTTTCATTTCCACCGCTTAAGTTTAAATCATGATTTTGAACTAATGCATTTCGATAAACTAAATCTTGCCAATTTGTCCCTTCAGCGAGATCTTTTATTTGCTGATCAGTCCAAGGAAGTTGTTTATTATCATTCAGAGCAACTTCATTTTGTAACTTAGCAAAATCTTTAGCGTTAATTAAATCAGCAAATTTTCTTATTTTTTGAGACCCTAAATAATTACTATAATTGATTAATGTTTTTCCAGATTTTCCTTTTTTTGTAGTAATAATTACCACTCCATTTGCCCCCCTAGACCCATAAATAGCAGTCGAAGAGGCGTCCTTTAATACAGAAATGTTTTCAATATCTTCCGGATTCAATTGAGCGGACAAACCGTCTAATGGCAGTCCATCAACAACGTATAACGGATCATTACTTGCTCCGAGAGAATTCAAGCCCCTAATTTGGATTTTCATCCCTTCACCAGGCTGTCCAGATGCTTGATTAACTTGGACACCAGCTGCCTGACCTTGTAAGGCTTGTGCAAAATTAGAAATTCCTTTGACTTGTGTAATTTGATCTTTTCCAAGTGTTGAAATAGAGCCTGTCAAATCGGTCTTCTTAACTGCTCCATAACCAACAACAACAACTTCTTCTAAATCAGAAACAACAGGAATTAAAAATACTTGAAGATTTTCTCCGTTAAATATCTTTTCGATTGTTTGAAATCCAACATAAGAAAAAACCAAAATAATTGGACTTGAATTTATATTATTTTCAAAGCTAAAATTTCCTTTGACGTCTGTGAAAGTTGTTAAATTTGCATTTTTGATTTTTACATTTACTCCTTCTAAAGGCTTTCCTAAGCTATCTAATACAACTCCAGATATCTTGACTTGATTATTCAATCTATTATTTGAAATGGTAGATTCTTGATTATTAACAGGATTTTGCTTTATGAGAATGTTTTTACCATCTATTTTATAGCTAATGGGCTGATTAGCAAAAACTAAATCAAGAACCTGAGAAATAGGTTTATTCTTTACATTAATTGTTATTGGTTTAGTTCCTTTAAGCCATGAGCTATTATAAAACATACTAAAACCGCTTTGTTTTCCTATTGATTTAAGAACAGTGCTTATGTTTTCAGAATTTGTTTGTAATGTAATATTCTGCGAAAAGACCTTTGCACAAACCTGTTGACTTAACAGGAAAAAGGATATTACGAAAATTTTTAATAAAAAATTAAGGTTTCTAATTTTTAGACTCAAAGGATTATTAGACCAAAACTTTGAGAGTTTGATTAAGGTTTTTAATTCCATACATTTGTAAGAGTTTGGTTGATTAATAATAGAGATAATTTCCCTATAGAATTGATTAGCTTCAATTAACGGTGATGGCGCAAAATCACCGTTTTTTTTATTTTTCGATCTTTTACATAGGCTATACTATTTAGCGGACACAATAACTTGATTATCTTTATATTTAACATCTAAATCAGTCGAATGACCTATTACATTTAGGGCATCTCCTAAAGATAGATTTCTTGAAAATAAACCATTAAAACGAAAATCTTCATTCCCATTAATTTTTATTTTTACATCGTACCATGTGCTCATTTGGGATAGAATTTCTTTTAAAGGAGCATCATTAAAAATAAATGATCCTGACCTCCATCCGGAGATTTCTTCTAAATCAGCAATTGATACATTCAACGCTCCAGTTGAATCACTAATAGCCTGTTGACCTGGAGCAAGTGTAGCTATTTGATTACTGTAATTGTCCTTCGTTTTAACAATACCTGAAAACAAAGTTGACTTTACATTTTCTTCATTTCCATAAGCCCTGATATTAAAAGAGGTACCCAAAACCTCAACTGATTGTCGTTTCGTTTTTACAATAAATGATTGTTGTTTTCCATTTTCCATAGTTCTCTTCGAAATTTCAAAAAATCCTTCACCAGTCAATTCAACTTGTCTAACTCCATCATTAAAATGTTGTGGGAATTTCAACTTACTATCTGAATTCAGCCAAACTTTAGAACCATCGCTTAATACTAAGTGAAAAGTCCCTCCCTTAGGAACATTAATTAAATAATGTTCATTAATATTATCATTTACTAATTTCCCGTAGCCATTCTTCAATTGGCCACCATTTAAATAAAGACCATTTGAATTCGAATCCAGTTTTATTTCTTCTCCGTCAGAGAGTAATAAAATTGCTTTTTCACTAGCAGGAAGTATTTTGTTTAATAAAGCCTTCTGATCATTTATTTCTAAGGTATTTCTATATTTTATTATTGAAATGGTAGTAAACCCAACTAAAAACAATATCGCAGCATACTTTAAATATTTGATATATAAAACCTTTTTTGGATTTATTTTATTACTAATATTAATTTGAACCTCATTTTCTTCCAGATATTGATCGAGTTTTCCCTCCTTTAACAAATGAAAAAACAAAGCTAATTCCTTTTCATTTGCTCTTCCATCAATATACCTTTGAACTAATTCATTATAAAACTTTTGATTTTCATTCATAAATGGTTATTATAAAGGCTTATAATTAATAGACACATGATTCTTATAGTAGGGTACTACTTTTTGAAATTATTTTTCTAAGTCAATAGAAAAATAATTTCAAAAAGTATGCAAAGATGAATATCCAAACGTTTTTTAGCTGTAGTTCTCAATACTTTCAATGTTTGGGTCATGTGTTTTTTAACAGCATGTCGACTGAAACCCATTACTTTTGCCACCTCATCATATGTTAATTCCTGCTCCTTACACAGGTTATAAATTTGTTGAGATTTAGCAGGTAATTTTTCAAATTCTTTTCGGATGAAACAATGGTATTCTTTTAATTGTAATTCATCATTAGTAGAGGTATCTTGAATTGAAATACTCTTCATCAAATATTGAAATGCAATTGTGGTATTGCTAATTTTCCTTAATTGATTTAAAGTGTGATTTTTAGATATGGTAATTATATAATTCTTAAAATTTTCAACTGATCTTAAATTTTCCCTTTTTTCCCAAATTTTAAGAAATATCTCTTGAGAAATATCTTCTGCTAATTCTTTTGATTTTACATATTTAAGCACAAAATTGCAAACACCTTCCCTATATTTATTATAAATTAATAAAAATGATTTTTCACTTCCGTCTGCTACAGAACATAAAATCTCGGTTTCATTTTCGATGCTCATATTAAAAATCCTTAAATATTTAATAATTTATTAGGTTATTAAAACAATATGAAAGAATATAACATTAGTTTTTATGGCGTTTTTTAACAACAAGTAAATTGATTATTTCTAATAAATTTAGATTAAGATATTGATATACTAACATTAATTGATAATATTTTATATAAAAAAAATAAAAACTTATCAATTAACATTTCTTAGTAAAAGATCATATTTGCAATATTCAATCTGAAGGCAACCAATTATTAAACATTTTAATATATCCTTCTTCTATTCTCATTACTTCTAATTTTCTTCAAAATTGTACCTTTAATTACATGAAATTATTTCTATGAAATGAAAATTCTGATTATTGAAGACGAAATCGAATTGGCTAAAAGCATGATTCAGTACCTATCAGAAGAGAGATACCTTTGCGAAGTAGCAAATACTTTCTCTGAAGCCAAAGATAGGATTGAAAACTTTAGCTATGATTGTATTCTATTGGACATCAGTCTTCCAGATGGCAATGGGCTAAAGCTCTTGGAAGAATTGAAATCTTTAGGAAAACAAGATGGTGTCATCATCATATCAGCCAAAGACTCATTGGATGATAAAATAAAGGGACTACAAATCGGGGCAGATGATTATTTGACGAAACCTTTCCATCTATCCGAATTGAATGCACGGATCTATTCCTTAATGAGAAGGAAACAATTCAATAACAGCAATATCATTACACAAGGCAAACTGGAAATTGATTTATTAGCAAGAACTGTTTCTTCTAACCATAACATTATCCCATTAACAAAAAAGGAACTCAACCTATTGTTATATTTTATCGGCAATAAAAACCGAGTCCTTTCTAAAAGTATATTAGCGGAACATTTATCAGGTGATTTTGCGGATATGCTCGATAATCACGATTTTGTATATGCTCATGTCAAAAATCTCAAAAAGAAATTGAATGAGGCTGGCTGTGATCACTATCTAAAGACTGTCTACGGAACTGGCTACAAATGGGAAGGATGAAAAACTTATTGCAAAAATCCTTGAAGCAACTAAGCATATTTGCTTTTATTGTCTTTGTATTGAGTATACCCTCCTATTTTTTATTAGTTGACTGGATATGGATTAAAGAGCTTGATGAAAACAACAAATTGATTGCTCAAAGAATTGAAAATGAATTCAACGCTCAAAACATTAGTAGGGAAAACATCCAACAAAACATCAAATTCTGGAATGAAATACAACCTGTCAGCAAAATCAAGGCTAACCAAGCCCCTTTAAAAAGCGATAGTCTTTACACAATCCGCAGACAGAACATTTACTTTGACACTGAATCCATTGATCGTTTCAGAGGCTTGATGACAAACATTAAAATTAATGGGCAAAATTATGTTTTAGTTGTTGAAACCAATGTGGAGGAAACAGAGGAAACAGTTGTATATATCGCTATTGCGACTTTAGTTTTCTTCTTGATTCTTATCATTGGCTTCTGGATATTGAACCGAAGACTTTCCAGAACCGTTTGGCTGCCTTTTCAAGACACTTTACAAAAGTTAAAATCCTTTAAACTAAATTCAAATAATACCTTAGAATTTCAGGATACTGATATCAAGGAATTTGCAGAATTAAACGAAACCCTAGACAAATTATTAAAACATAACATCAATACTTTCAATCAGCAAAAGGAATTTACCGAAAATGCTTCGCATGAACTGCAAACGCCACTCGCAATCCTTAAAAATAAGTTGGACATCCTATTACAAAGTGAGGATTTGACGGAAAAGCAATATCACATTGCCGAAGAAATGAACCAGGCATTAACTCGTAGCTCTAGAATCAATAAGAACCTCCTATTGCTAGCCAAAATTGAAAACAATCAATTCGACAGCTCCGAGAAAATCAATATCAGCAATATAGTTAATGAAAGCCTAGAAAATCTAAAAGAACATTTTGAAGAGCTTCAGATTACCTTAACAAAGGATGTCACCCCTCGTGTTCACCAGCTTGGAAACAGCAGTCTTGTTGAAATTCTTATTCACAATCTTTTGATTAATGCCTTGAGACATAGCGAACCAAATGGAAGAATAGGAATCATACTGACAGGTGAAAGCTTTCAAATTTCTAATTCTGGTCAAAAGGAACTCGAAGCTAAATTCCTGTTCACACGTTTCGCCAAGAATTCAAAAAGTATACACGGAAGTGGCCTAGGGTTAGCAATCGCAAAAGAGATTTGTAAAAATCAAGGATGGGAAATCAAATACCAATTCTCTCAGCAAAAACATCAATTTACAGTTCATTTTATGCCGGAAACTTCAATTCAAAAGATATAAGTTATACCTATTGTTGCAATTCAAAATTTCTTCTAAATCTCCAATGATATTGTATTCCATATCAAAAGGAAACATTACAAGAATGTCTATAAAATTTAGAGTCACACTAATTACTTTGGCCTACGTGCTATCCAGTATGGTTAGGGTTTCAGCTCAGACCCAAGATAGCACTAGCCAAATTAATCAAGTTAAAATTGACATTCAAGACCAGGACATAAATAACTATAAATTGGATTACAGGCACCTCATTGCACCTACAGTGTTCATAGGTTTTGGGATTGCTAGCCTGAGTAATGAATCCTTGAAAGAACTCAATAACTCCACCCGATATGAAATATTTGAACATCAACCTGATCACATACAGCTAGATAATTATACCCAATATGCCCCAGCTTTGTTAGTATACGGTCTGAATGCGGCCGGAATTAAAGGAAAACACAATTTACGCGATAGAACAATAATCTACCTCACATCCCAAATGCTCAATGCGGCAATGGTTTTGCCTTTAAAGCACCTGATCCATGAAGAAAGACCTGATGGCTCCAACAACCTTTCTTTTCCTTCTGGCCACACATCTACGGCATTTTCTTCTGCACAATTTATGTTCAGGGAATATAAGGACAGTAATATCTGGCTTGGAATCTCTGGCTATTCTTTTGCGCTTTTCACTGGAGTTTACCGAACCATCAATAATCGTCATTGGGTCGGTGATGTAGTAGCCGGCGCAGGATTTGGAATTATATCCACAGAACTTGCATATTGGTCTTATCCTTTAATAAACAAACTATTAACTAAAAAGGACATTCAAAATGCTTCCATGATAATGCCATTTTACCAAAACAAAACGTTTGGCTTAAGTTTTTGTAGAGTATTTTAAATATCTATTCAATATGTGGATCTTTTATGCATTACTTTCGGCCTTATTTGCAGCATTGACTGCTATTTTCGCAAAAATCGGAGTCACTCAAATCAATTCCAACCTAGCAACAGCTATTCGAACTGTCATTGTATTATTTCTGATCTGGAGCATCGTGTTAGTCAAAGGGGAGCTGAAAGAAATTGCAAATATCTCAAAGCAGAACATCTTATTTTTAATCTTATCAGGTATTGGAACCGGACTATCCTGGATATTCTATTTCAAAGCCCTGCAGATCGGCAATGTGTCTCAAGTTGCTGCAATTGATAAATTAAGCGTAGCCATTACTATTATCCTATCCATTATCTTCTTAAAAGAAGCACTCACAATGAAAACTGCAATTGGGGCCGGGCTAATTATCTTAGGCACCTTGGTTCTTACCATGAAATAGCGTTGGTTATTAAGGCATTATCAAGTGTAATTTCAAAAAATCAATCAAACTTGTTACAAAAAAATATTCAAATAATTAACTTATTGATTTTTAATTAATTAATAGTTTTACTGACAGAAAGAGTTATTTTATCAAAACTTTAATTAATTCCTAAAATATGATGGGTCAGACAACCATTCATCACAAAATAATTAGTTTTAACTAATATAAACCCCATATTTTCCAACTTTTACCAAAAAGGATTATATTCTTTTATTTATTAATCCAATTATCAAGTAGAGTATTATATTTTCTTAGTAATATTCCAATTTGTTTATAAATGTTAAAGTTTTTCTATATTTGACACAATCAATAATTATGAAATCAATAAGCCTTCACTTATTGAAAATGTTTAACAAATAGTATTACTAACAAAATTTATTTACGAACAACGAAGTATTATGAAACAAAGATTACTCAGCGTTATTCTGCTGTGCTTGCTATTCGTAGGAGTAGCAAATGCACAACTAAGGCAGGTAAGCGGTAAAGTGACTTCGGCCTTGGATGGCACCTCCTTAAGCGGGGTATCAATCCGTGTTGATGGAACGAATACTGCAACCCAGTCTGATGGTGATGGTAACTACACCATCGATGTATCTAGAGGAAATGCAACTCTTGTATTTTCTTATATTGGATATGCAACACAAAGAGTAGCAGTAGGTACCCAATCTACTGTAAATGTGCAATTAACCTCCTCTGACAACGAGCTTGAAGAAGTTATCGTAACGGCATTAGGGGTTAAAAGAGAAAAAAGAGAATTAGGCTATTCTGCTGAACAAGTAGATAGCAAAACCGTTAACAAAGCCAGTGCTGTAAACATCGCCAATGGTTTACAAGGTAAAGTTTCAGGATTGAATGTAACGACCTACAATTCTGGCGTTTTTGAAGATGTCCGCATCAATTTGCGCGGTATCAGATCATTGACAGGTAACAACAACCCATTATTGGTATTGAATGGTGTACAGATGGATATCAAATATCTTTCTTCCCTAAATCCAAATGATGTTGAAAATGTATCTGTGTTAAAAGGCGCTGCTGCTGCAGCAATCTATGGTCCTGATGCACGTAACGGCGTGATTTTGGTTAATACCAAGAGCGGATCTGAAAAAACTGACATTAATGTAAGCCACTCTACCCAATGGCAAAACATCTCCTTCTTTCCAAAATTGCAAAAACAATTTGGACAGGGTTACGATGGCATCATCGACCCAGTTGAGAACTGGTCATGGGGACCGGCTTACGATGGTCAAATAGTTGATATCGGCCCGCAATTACCTGATGGTAGCCAACAGACTACTCCTTATGTCGGTACAGATGAGCGCGAAAAATTCTATGACACTGGTGTCACTAATCAAACCAACGTATCTATAAACGCAAAAGACTTTTTCTTAAGTTTAGAAAACTCTGACATCAAAGGTATAGTACCTGGTGATAAAAACAGAAGAAATGGTATTCGCTTAAACGCAAAACGTGAATTTGGTATGTTCAGAGCAGGTGCTAACTTCAACTACTCGCAACAGAACTACAACACATTTAACCAATCGGGTCCAGAAAACTATTTCACAGCCCAAGGTACAGGTGGTAATGACGGTCTATTCAGCCAATTGATCAATACAGCTGCGCATATCCCCCTTACCAGCTATAAAGATTACAAAAACAATAAATTCGCGACTTACGAGAACTGGTTCACTAACTACGGCTTGAACCCATACTTTACCTTAGACAACTGGCGTACTTCTGGCAAAAAGCAGGATTTGATTACTAATATCGACCTTGGCTTAAAACCATTCGATTGGTTAGACTTCACCTACCGTGCAAGTTTAACGTCTAGAGGAATTGCAGAACGCGATCTTACCGTAGGTAATAAATCTACACCTTTCGGTGAATCTCGTGGCAAGACACCTATTCCTTCTTCATTAGAAGAATATAGCTATAACCAAACAATTTTAACCTCTGAATTCTTTGCTAATGTCACTAAACAAATCAATGATGATTTCAAATTCAACGGTATCTTAGGAACCTTTGTAAGACAGAATGAATACAGAGCGACAACTGTAGGTGCAGGCAACCTTGTAATACCAGAACTATATAACATCAGCATAAGGACCGGAAACTTAACCGGTAACTCCGACGGTTATAAAACAAGATTGTTTTCTACCTACGGAAGTGCTGGTTTTAATTACAAAAATTGGGCTAATTTAGAATTCACAGGCCGTTGGGACAAAACTTCAACTTTAGCTCCAGGAAACAATTCATACTTTTACCCTGGAGTAAATGCTGCAGTAGTGGTTTCAGATGCTCTTGACATCACTTCTGATTTCTTTAATTATTTGAAAGTTAGAGGTGCTTGGACCAATACCGCCAATTCAGACATTAGCCCTTACTTTCTTGAAGCAACATTCTCTCAAGCCAATGGATTCCCATTTGGTGTAGTTTCTGGTTTGACTGCCAACAATGAATCTTACAATTACAACCTTAAACCAGAACGTATCAATACCACTGAAGCTGGTTTTGAAGCAGGTTTCTGGAACAACAGATTAACGTTAGAAGCTACTTACTTCTTCTCGAAAAATACTGACCAAATTATCAGGGTGAGTACTTCAGAAGCTTCTGGTTATTCAAGAACAAATACCAATGCCGCTTCATTCAACAGCAAAGGTGTTGATTTTGACTTCAACTTATCTCCATTAATTAAATTTAATGATGGTGGTATCAGCTTCAGAGGAAATTTCCTATGGAACGATTCAGAAGTAACAAGCATCTACGAGGCTCAAGGATTGAACCAAAAAGAACTTGCTGTTGGTGGATATATTGCTGCAGGAAACTATGCAATCGTGGGTGAACCAGCATTTGTTATGCGCGGCACCGACTACGAGAGAGATGACCAAGGCCGCATCATTGTTAGTGAAGCTGATGGTCGCCCTTTCCAATCATCAACCAATGTAAACTTTGGAAGAACCCTTCCTAAATGGATAATCGGATTGAACCCATCTGTAAACTACAAAAACTTCAACCTTTCAGCGTTATTTGAATATAAAGGTGGCCACGTAACTTCATTCTTCGGATTAGGTTCTGCAATGGCATGGACCGGTGTATCTGAAGCTACAGCTTACAACAACCGCGAGCCCTTTATCCTTCCTAACTCTGTGATTGAAGATCCAAACAACCCAGGTTCATACATACCTAACACCACTGCAAAAATTGGTGAAAACGAACCTATTTACAACTACTATACAGGAGAATTCGGAAATACTGCATCTAATTTTATTGTAAGTGCAAACCATTGGAGATTTAGGGAACTGGCATTATCGTATGATATCCCTGAAGCATGGCTTTCAGCAAGACAGAAAACCCTGAAAGGTCTTTCTATCGCACTTGTCGGAAGAAATTTAGCTTTATGGCTTCCTAAAGAAAACAAATTCATGGACCCTGATTTTGACAGCATGGCTTCTGATTATCCGAACGCTTATGGTAATGTCAATGACACTTCAAACCCACCTGTTAGAAATTTTGGATTTACAATAAATGCTAGGTTCTAATTTAATCGAGAAGAAAATGAAACAAAAAATATTATTGGCAGTACTAGCAACTTCTTTAGTACTGTCGGGTTGTAAAGATAGTTTCTTTGATATCAACACCAACCCAAACAGACCTACGATTGCCTCTGTCACTCCTCAGTACATCTTACCGATGGTATTGAAGCAGACAGCAACAAGAATGGGAACTCAATACTCCTTTGCAGCCTCATGGACCGGATATTATGGTCGCGGTGCTAGTTATGGACCAAGTTTACCTTTGGAAAACTACAGTATCACACCTGCATTTCAGCAAGCTCAATGGGCTAATAGTTCAACCACTTGGTTTGATGTCCTAAACGACGCCGAATTAATGGCTCAAAAAGCGGAAGAAACCAATGAAACATTTTTCTTAGGTGTATCCAAGGTAATTAAGGCTATTGGTTTTATGTACCTTGTTGATATGTACAATAACGTTCCTTATAAAGACGCATTAAAAGGAGATGCAAATATTGCTCCCACATATGAAAAGGGACAAGACATCTATGCGGATTTACTTGTACAACTTGAGGAAGCAAGACAAATTTTCAAGGCTAACCCCGAAATTTCAGATGCAACAGCGACAGCAGATGTCCTTTTTGGAGGCGATTTAACCATGTGGAGAAAGCTGGCAAATACCCAATCCCTTAAATTATTGATCCACCAATCAGAGTTTGCTCAAAACCCTACTGCTGAAATTGCAAAAATTACGGCTGATGGCAGCGGATTTATTGAAGCCGGTAATTCAGCCAATTTAACCTTGAGCTTTGCCAATAACGACGGCCAAGTAAACCCTGTCTATATGTCTTATGTAGCAGATCAAAGTGGAATTGAAACAGACGCATTCAATAGAGTAAGTGCATATTTATTAGATAGATATGTATCAAATAATGATATCCGTTATCAATACCTTTTCGATAAGGCTGATGATCCTGTAGATCCTACCATTGAATATGTAGGTGCAATTTTTGGCGGACCAACCGTTCAAGGATTGTATTCTGCGAACCAATCTAGAGTAGTTGGACCAGGTATCGTTTCTTCTGGTTCTGACCCAATGTGGTTCTTTACATCTGTGGAGAGCTTATTCCTTCAAGCAGAAGCAACTCAACGCGGCTGGCTAACTGGAAACGCTAAAACTACATATGAAAACGCCGTATCGGAATCCTTCAAATGGCTAAACGTCAGCAATGCACAAACAGAAGCAGACGACCTTCTTGCGGCTTCAGCTAATTGGGATAATGCAGCCAACAAATTGGAATTGATCATTAACCAAAAATATCTATCCCTTCCTAGTATCAACAACTTCGAAGCTTGGGTAGATTACAGAAGATTGGGATTCCCTACTGACGTTCCTCTATCTGCTAATCCTAATATTCAAGGACGTAAGATCCCGCTTCGTTTGATGTATCCTCAAAGTGAATACAGCTACAACAATGCAAATGTAACTGCTCAAGGAGACATCGATCCACAGACCAGCAAAATTTTCTGGGACGTGAATTAATTTGCACAACCAATCTGAGTTAATCAGATTAAGAGTATAAAAGAAGATCAGCAGTAACCAAATGGTTACTGCTGTTTTTTTTCATTCATAGGGCAAGTAAATGCATGCTTCTCCCCTTCCTTATCCTTAGAATTTCCCTCCAAAAAGTCTGTTTTATCCCCGAATTAACTTACCTTTGGCAGATATTAAAAATTTAAGAATGAGCGACAACAAGATTATTCTTCCAGATCAGGCTTCTCAAGAGCAAAAACATGTACAGGTGAGAAAAATGTTCAATTCCATTTCCGGGAATTACGACAAACTCAACAAGGTCATTACTTTTGGCATGGAAAAAGGTTGGAAGAAAAATGTCTACAATCTTGTCGCAGCAAAAAGTCCCAATAAAATCTTGGACATTGCAACCGGAACCGGCGACATGCTCCTGCTTTTCGCAAATAGCAAAGCCTCGGAAATTATCGGAACGGATATTTCAGAAGGCATGCTGGCCGTAGCGGAAGAAAAAGTAAAACAATTGGGACTGGAAAACAGAATTAAACTAGATCAGCAAGACGCAGAGAACCTTGCCTTTCCAGACAATAATTTTGATGCCATCAGTATTACCTATGGAATCCGAAACTTTGAAAACCTGGACAAGTGCCTACAAGAGATATATCGTGTAACAGCAGCAGGTGGTCAACTTATCGTCCTTGAAACCTCCGTACCTCAAAATTTTATCCTGAAGTCAGGCCATTTAATCTATACCAAATGGGTAATGCCTTTATTGAGCCGTATGTTTAGCAAGGACAAAACCGCCTATAAATACCTTTCAAAATCCGCATTAAACTTCCCGTATGGCGAGGAACTAAAAAAACGCTTCGAACAAGCCGGATTCACCGACGTAAAGATAATGCCTCAATTTTTCGGTGCCTCAACCATTTACCAAGGAATAAAGAAATAAATCAGAAATAAAAGCTTCAAAAAAAGGATAGTGTCACAAAACACTATCCTTTTTTTATTGTTTAAAATATCAAATTTCTTAAATCATTTACATCACACTATTACAACCAAAAACCCCATTTCCCTGTCTAAATACTAAATACTAACTACTAACTACTAAATACTAAATACTATATACTAAATACTATATACTAAATACTATATACTAAATACTATATACTAAATACTATATACTAAATACTAATCTGCCATGCATACCCTACTACCCTTTATCCTGGTATTAATACTTCTGATCGTATTTTTAACCATTTTCGCCAATCAGCTTAAAATAGCCTATCCTATTCTTTTGGTTTTGGCAGGTTTGGCCATTAGTTTTGTTCCGGGTCTGCCCCTCTTAAAGATAGACCCCGACCTTATCTTCTTTGTCTTTCTACCACCGCTCCTCTATGAAGCCGCTTGGGGTGTCTCATTCAAGGAAATGAAAAAATGGTGGCGGATAATTGGAAGCTTTGCTTTTTTGGTGGTATTCTTCACCGCATTTCTAGTCGCCATCATATCCAATCAGATCATCCCAGGCTTCAGTTTGGCGTTAGGCTTTGTCCTAGGGGGAATTGTCTCCCCTCCAGATGCCGTCAGCACCGGGGCAATCACCAAATTCGTGAAGATCCCCAAATCAACAACTGCCATTCTAGAAGGCGAAAGCCTTTTGAACGACGCATCTTCCTTAATTATCTTCCGTTTTGCTCTGGTAGCAGTAGGAACGGGACAATTTATTTGGCAAGAGGCAGGAACGCAATTCCTATGGATGCTGTTTGGGGGAGTTGGCATTGGCCTTTTGGTGGCTCAAATCTTTATTTGGATACATAAACACCTGCGCACCGAAGCAGCATCTGATATTGCCCTGAGCTTGATCAGCCCCTACTTCATGTATTGGTTGGCAGAGCAGGCGCATTGTTCAGGAGTGCTCGCGGTTGTCGCAGGTGGTCTGTACATGTCCTCACAAAGGCTTAAGTACTTGGCAGCAAGCAGTCGGATCAAGGGGGCCTCCGTTTGGGAGAGCTTTGTATTTCTATTGAATGGAATGGTCTTTTTATTAATTGGACTGGACCTCCCCGAAATAGTGGCTGGAATCCGGGCTCATGGAACCCCGTTGGGAACGGCTATTGGCTACGGCATCATCATCACCATCGTATTAATTGCAGCTCGAATGATTTCGGCCTTTGCTGCCATGTTAGCAACCCTCATTTTTAGGCCCCAGATTGCGCATCAACAACAGTTTAGTACCCGAAGATGGTATACTCCGCTATTGATGGGCTGGACAGGTATGCGCGGCGTGGTCTCCCTGGCTGCGGCTTTGGCCATCCCTTTAACCCTTCCAAACGGCGAAGCATTCCCACACCGGAACCTTATTTTGTTTATCACCTTTGTCGCCATCCTATTGACCTTGGTCATACAAGGACTCACCTTACCTTATTTGATTGCTAAAACCCAGCCCTTCAAAGGCTATAAAAATGAAGAAGAAATGGAAGAGGAAAATAGACGGAACATGAAGCTCGGACTAAAATCCCATGTCTACAATTTCGTCAAGGATAGATATGAAAACCAACATCAAGGCGATGCAGCCATGGAAAGGATCTTGAAGTATTGGGAAGATCAATCCAAAGTTCAAGAACACAGTTGGATGAATGGAGTAAGCAAGCAGACCTTACTGGAAATCTTCGCTGAACAAAGGATATATTTGACCAACTTAAACAAAGATGAAAAGTATGATGAGGAATTGATACGTCAGCAGATCTATCAAATTGACCTAGAAGAAGAAAGAATCATCTTGGTTTTCAAAAGCCATTTGCCATAATAAAAATAACAAAACAGCCCTTAAAGCGTTTATTAGGAAACAATAAAATCAAACTTATGCCGACATTGGAACAAAGAATTGAAGAATTAAACAGACAATTTGGATTTAGGGAACATCCCGAAGACTTTAACTTTGAACTGAACCCTGAACGCATTGCCTATAAAAATGAAGCCCTACGAACCAAAAACCGGGACTTATATGCTTCCTACCTTGCAGATAATTATCCAAGGGAAATGGATAGGGAATTAGCAGATTTTGACCAAAAAGCCAATAACTTAATCCAGGTTAGCAAAGATGAGGCTGAACAGCTTTTTGCCGACAATAAAATCAACATGCTAAAAAGTGACATTAGTTTCAAGGACCCTGAAGCCATTTTTCAGATGAAAAAAGTAAATGAAGAAGACCTCAACTGGCATTTAGAAGGCCATGAAACAGATTTACTGAATGGCAACTCCAGACCTTATGAAGCCTTGGAAGGCAAAAGCAATATCTGGCTTTTAAAATAAACCCTCCCCACCTTTCCATACTAAAATACACACTTGATAAATAAAATCCGCAACTACTGCGTAGTTGCGGATTTTACTTTGTTACAAAAGAAAATAATTCCAAAAAATTATTTTCATACCCACAATTCCTTAAAAACCACGATTATATCCTAATAAACCAAATAAAGCTTACTACATAAAAGTTAATTTTATTAACATAAATATATGTTGGTTATACATTTACTTATTTATTTAAACAATACAATATATTTTCGCTCACATTTTTAATTATTTAGTTAATAAACACACAATAACTATTTCTTTGCAAACAAATAGCATGGACCACAGCACTAACAAAAAGAAAGTTTATGTCAAGCCAATTATCCTCATCGAAGAATTCGAATTAGAGGAAGGGATTGCAGTCGGATCTTATAATATTAAGACAGGAGGACCTTCAAATGAACCTAAAGTAGAAGATTGGGACATGAACACAGATGGTAAATTCAAGAATTTTGATCTATAAATTCTTAAAAAAAACAATTAAGAACCAAGCTCAAATTAAACCAATACTTAATTTAACATGATAACAGTTAATAAGACCTATTTATTTCATGCTATTTTCCTGATTTTTATCTTAACTATACTAGCATGTAAAAAGCAAACTGGAGAAACAGAGAAACCTAACCCTTCCAAAGAAAATTCACTTCACTTTAGAATTCAAGGTGTCCAAGACATCAGTGAACCTGAATTGAATCATGATAATAGTAAAGCTTCAAATAGTGTTACAGCAAGGAGACGAAAGATTGCAGCAGAAAGTGAAATCGTAAGTTTAGATGGTATTGATGCCATTATGAAGGTAACAGAGGAAATACCCAGCCATTACCCAGATAAGATGGAAAAGAAATCCCTCACGGTAAAGAACAAACAGTCCAGAACTTCGGGCAATGGAAATTTTGCCCGCGCGATCTCCCAACTGAAAAATGGTGTGCGATATAAAATTGTACTATATAAAGCTGATCCTAATGGCAAGCCAATCGAATTTGTTGACCAAGCTGATGGTCAGGTTGGTGGTACGGATGTTTCCATTGAAGCATACAGAAACACGAATTATCGATGGTATGCATATACTTACAACAACAACAGTCCTTTAGAAGTATTTACAGCAAATCAAAACAGCCTACCAGTAAAACCTTCTGGAAACAATAATTTATTGAGGCAGGACTTTGCTTATGCTACTGGCCTCATAACTACTGGCAATGTCATCGATGGCAGTAGCAGCATCAACAACATTGTCTTGACCAGGAAAACCGCTCAGATCATCGTTGAAATTAACTCTAGGGGCATGTTCGGCGCAATAGCTTATGCCAGCCCTCGATTCAAGGACAACTCAGGTCTTAGCAGAGCTGATTTCAGATTAATCGATAGCAGTTACCAGAACCCAAGTACTATGATAAGTGCCTTGAATGTCTATAACCATCATGGTTCTGGTTTTTCCGTACCAGTGGGAACTGATTCTGTTCCAGAACCAGATTGGAAAAGAAGATACACCTTTTATACAGTTGCTAATGGAACTGCACCTGTAAACTTGGTTGTTTCTTTGGACACCCTTAAAATAAAAAGCGAGCGACTTTCTGAATATGGTGACAACCCTTATTATTTAGAAAGAGAGTTTTATAATCGTGCATTCAGTTTCCCAAATTTTATCCCTCAACCTGGAAAAAGTTATTTTATTTCAATCAAATTGGTTGAATCTGCTATTCCAATTGGTAATACCATGTGGGCTAGAGCAAATGTGTACCGAAATATTAAAAGCCCTAGACTACCTGGCAATTTTTATGAATACAGATTCCGATATGACAACCCTATTTTCAATTCGACCGATGATGTCCCCCACATGACCGATATGTTTACCAATGATATCTACAATATAGGTGGCAAGAACATCTGTGAAAGAATCTATCCAGAAGGAGTTTGGGATTTACCAACAAGAGATGATTTCAATCAATTGGATGATTATTCCAACAAAGAGTTACAGACTGTAGGCTTAAATTGGTATACGAGAATAATCCCACAAAATCCTACATCCTTATCAATCGGATATGTTGATGGGTATCTTAATTTTGTTCCAATGGGTTACAAAAGAATCAGCACAGAAGGATTTAGTCAATATTTCCCTAACAGTTTAAACTTTATGCAAACAAAAGGCTATTGGAGAACCAAGGAAGCTGCTGTATTTGCACAGTTCAATTACAGTCTCATGTCCAGAAATTATATCAATACCGGAAATTATACAGCGAATTGGAATGCTTGCATCCGATGTGTCAGAAAAAAAGGTTAATCGCCGATTTTTTCCAAAAATATCCGATCTAGCTCAAATTCATTACCTTTCTCTCCCTGCTTCCGGACGTGAAAGGTAATGGAATTGGTTTGTTTCGTGATCTTAATAGTTCCCATTTCTACCTTCTCATTCAATTTCTCTTGTGCAGCTAGGCTTGACTTCCAATCTGCAATTAGCTTTTGCCTTTGCCAAATGGCGAATTCAGCCCCATTTTCCTTCTCAAAATAGGAAATCGACAATTTATACTCGCCTTCTGGAACATCAGTGAGCATAATTCGAACGGTATGATGCCCATCAGAACGCATCCTTAATCCACGGTCTTGCTTGACTTCTGCCCCACCACCAAGTGTTACTTCCATCAACTGTGGGAAATACTCATGAACCGTTGGCAAATAAACCTGACGAAGTGCATCTGTAGGCTCAATTTTTGAACGCAAAGGTTGGGCAGCATAATACATGGCGATAGATGTATAATCCACTGGAAACTCATTACCTTCTGGACCATGCTCTATAACATGGTCAATCTCCTTTTCAAAAGGCATTTTATCCGTCATGAAAAAACGATAGGCCCCTGTCCTTCCCATTGGCAAACTATAATCCAGTGATCCATGGATGGGCAAACTTATCCCACGGTCCCATCTGTCCAACAAAGCATACCAGCCCCCATTATAATAATCTTCTGAACCTGTTCCATGCAACCTTTGTTTCCCATCGATATGGGTGACATCATCCCCCTCAAAGAACAAGGTCATGCCCGGCCTTAAGCCTTGAGCCAGATGAATGGTCCCTACATAATGACCCTTTCCATTAGTTTTTAAAAATTCATAATATTTACCTGTCTCTGGCTTTTCCCTTCGCCATACCGCATAAAACTTCCCTTCTTTCTCCTTTTCTCTTGCCTCATCTGTATAGTAAACCTTAGTTTTGATTGATATGGGCGCTTGTTCCAGATTGGCTCTTTTCTTATAGACCATTTTCAGTTCAGCAGATCGGTCAAAAGGCATAGGCATATAGCTATAGTTTAGGTTTCCCTTACTCCCCATTAATAGACCCCGCATAGCTTTTTTACCATAGGCATATCCAAAGAAATCAGCAACCGGAGCATAAACAGCTTCAATTTTTTCATCATCCCATATTGCAGACAATACAATATCTTTTTCCATCCCTTCAAATGATGTCCCTGCATCCACTTCCAGCCCAACAATCCTTCCACCCTTATTTGCTTTAAAAAAGTCAAGTTCTTCACCTGGGTTGATTACAAATGTCTTTTCTACGACCTGAATACCCGCTGACTTGCCTTTAGCAAATAGATCGGCACCTGGATCCATACCCATATAAATTTTACTTAGCTCCTCAATCTTGGCCTTTTCGATTGGCGAATAGGTCCCGGTATAAGATTCAACTTTTCTATCAGGCATTTGCCTATTCTGGATCTGTAAGAACAGGATTTTCTCCCCTTCAAAAACTATTTTCAACGACTTCTTATAAGGAATGGGAAGATAGGTAAAATAGCCCCCGACCTCATTCCCAGAAATTCCCTTCACAAATGGAAAAACATTCCCTGAAAAAAGATCTGAAAAACGGATCCTCAACCTAGCTTCTTTTTCACCATCAAAATAGAAGGCCAGGGTATCATCGGTTGGGGTCGGTGTCCAAATTCTATTGACAACACCCGATCCCTTAAAATCTGCAATGACCAAATGATTCCCTTCTTTTCGGATAAAAGAATAGGCTCCTCCAAATCCATCATCGTTTTTACCTGTCCGATCATAACTTGATATTTGTTCAATATATTCGCCGGTCCTATAGGATGGAAGTAAATCAGGACGGATTAAATTATCCAACTCCTCAACAAAACTATACGGTGATTTTTGCGGAAATGCCGGATGACTGTTTAAAACAATAAAAGTAATGGCCAAAATTGACAGGTAATAAGCTCTTTTCATGGCAATGGATTTTGAAAATTAAACTGCTGTTTATAAAGGTATTAAACGTTTAAGCTACTCTAAGATAAAGAAAATAACATAAATTAGACCCTCTTTCCAGAATAGCAATTCGTCAAGATTGTACTTAATTGTACGGAATCTGGATACAAAAACGCCATTTTACCTTTTAGGATAGAATGGCGTTTTTATATGTTTTAATAAGTTAAGGACAGTTCAGTAAATACTGCTTTTTTATTGGAACCACCTTTGACTTGCAGGCCTGGCCTTGGACTACGGTCCCAAGGTGCAAGTTCCTTAAGGTTAAAGCTGCTTGCATCGTTTATTTCCATAACTTTCCAAATATCTTCTTGAACCGAAAAGGATGCCGTACAGCTAAGATCATCTTTTGTCTGAAGCCTTAGGGAAATTTCTTTCGTATTCCCTGGAATTTCTTGGCTAGAAAGGATCTTGTACTCCTCCCCACTTGCCTGCCATACTATAACTTTCTTTCCTTGAACAGATAGACCAAGAGCACGATCTTTATCTCCATAGATCACTACCCCTTTCAGAAGTTCTTGATCCGACTTCAATAAATCCAATTTGGCAGTTAGGTCGTATTTCTTGCTTGCAGGCCTCCAAGTTAACACAGACCCAACTTCATTTGCTTTTATCTCAGCAGCAGATAGTTCCAAGCCCGTTGAATTCAATTCTATTTTAGGAATAGCATTCCTAAAATCCCATTGCCCAAACAAAGCTGATCGTTTAATATTCTTGAAATCCAAACTGAAACTTGATGATCCATCTTCACTATCATTTTTTATGAAATCAAAAACAGGCTTATTTTGATCTGACCATTCCAACTTTGCCAATAAACCTTGCCTTCCAGTAAAGACCGTCCCATCTTGGCTATAACCATGAAATAGGTAATAATAATCTCCTTTTTTGTCGGTCACAAAAGTACCATGACCCATGCATTTCCATCTTTCGTTGCTTCCTAATAGCACAGACTCACCTACATCTTCATATGGTCCTCTAATAGTTTTTGAGCGAACCGCCTGTACATGGTAATCACATCCTGGACCGCAGCATGCTCCAGCAGAATAAAACATATAGTAATACCCATCTTTCTTAATAAAACTCTGCCCCTCTATACCAATTTTTGCAGTATCTTGTAAAATAGAAAATGGTTCGCCCTCAAGCTTCATACCGTCCGCTGAAAGTTTACTGCCCAATAACTCTATAGGTCGCTGATCAAGACCATAGGCTTTCCAGGTCATGTAAAGATCCTTACCATCCCTGACAACAAATGCATCGATAGACTCGGTTCCATAATCTACAACAATCCCTTGATCGACAAAACCTCGATCCGGAAATTTGGAAGTTGCAACCCCGATACAGGAAACTCCATCTGACTTACGCTTTGCGGAGTAATACACGTAGTAAGTCCCATTCTGATAAAAGTATTCTGGTGCCCAAAAGGAAGATGCGATCCAGTCAGGAGTTTTTTCAAAAACAAAACCCACCTGTTTCCATTCCCTTAAATCTGTCGAGGTATAAATGGGCAAATGGGGAGCCCACTCACTGGAAGTTCCCACTGCATAATATTTTCCATTGGCTGATATGACGCTAGGGTCTGCAAAATCACCAACTATTCTTGCTTGGTTCTGTGCCCTTAATGGCGAAGAAATGAAAACAGCAACAATCAGGAAAATACCTGCTAATATTCTTTGAAAAGTTAGTTCGTAATTCATAAGGTTTGTATTGATTAACTGCAAAATAGCAAATAATTCACAGCCAATCAAGGCTTAGCTAAATTGTTTAAGCCATCTATATATGAATGCAATGAAAGATTATTATTGAACGCAATTTCCGCATCCAAATTGTAGCTTGCGGAATCTCCGTAATCCTTTTTTTACATCCTAAATACAATTAATGCCCTAAAAATTGGTTTATTTATTAAACACATAAAAATCATGCTAAGTAAAATTATCAAGGAAGAAACTAAAGGGTCTCACCAAAGGCTTGAAGCTAAAATGGTTAGAATAATCAAAAAAATTAAAACTGAAGCTGAATATGCGACCTTTTTAAAAAGTTTCTACGCTTATTTCCATGCCTTAGAACAAGAAACCGGAAAATTCATTAACACCGAAATATTACCTGACAAAGCCATGCGCAGAGATTCTTCCTATATTCTAGCAGACATCCAAAGCCTTGGGTTCGATTTAAGCAGCCTACCTCCAGCAGAAGCGCCCAAAGTTGAAAATACATTGCAGGCATTAAGTTCATTCTACGTATTAGAAGGATCCATCATGGGCGGCCCATATATCGTTCAAATGTTAAAGAAAAATGGCATCACAAAAGGCTTTTCATTTTTCGAAGGCTATGGGGATCAAAGTGAAGAAATGTGGAAAAAATACACTGATGCATTGAACAAATTTGCTTCAGACCCTTCTCAAGAAAAGTCAGCAATTGATATTGCCAATCAAACATTTGATAATTTTGAGGAAGTTTTTATGGCTGAAATAGAAAAATAGCGAATAAATAGAACAGTCTTAGAACTGGTATTTTTGGTATATTTATTTTTACATCTTTATCTTCTAACCATGTAAACAATTTACCCATGGAACTCTTCAAAACTTTAAAAAGAGAAGACCTCAAAAGACTATTCGATAATTTTTATCAGTATAGAGATAAAGTCTTACAATTTAGGGACTATACAAACCAAGTCATTGAAGTCCCTAAAGCTGACCCTGATACTTTCAGAAAAGTTTCGGGATTTTTTGCTGACAAAAACCATGTCTATCGAGAATGCCTACAAGATGATTCCCCTGCAAAAACCATTGTTAATGCCTACGGACACCGAATGAACAACCCCGAAGCAAAATGGCAGATTGTAATAGTGGATGGCCTGGACGGCAAGTCATTTAATTATATCCAAGATAAATACGACACCGTTTATTGGAAAGATAAAAACGGAATATACATCAGAAAAGATGGAAACCTGAAAGCACTAGTAAATGTGGACCCTAAATCCTTTCAATACCTTGATTTTCTGTATGGAAAGGACAATCGACATATCTATTATGAAGACCAGATCCTTCCAATCGACGTTGATGATTATTCCCTGGATCAATGGGGTTTTATTAAAGATCAATTCCGAATTTTTCATTACGATTTCGAGATTGGATTAGACCCCCAATCATTTGAAGTGGAATATTATAACCTCATCAAACAGCCCATCATACTATTGGACAAAAATGGAAAATATGAATACACTCGCTCTATCCAAAATGATTCAAAAATTATAAAGCAAGAAAGTTAATCGACTAAATCCATTAGAATGGCTAAATTCGCAACTCTATAAACAAAGCAAAAAATGAGCGATCCAAATTCTAGAAGCAACATCAAACCGGGCATCTTGGTTAATATTATCCTAAAAAAAGACCAAAGATCTGGAAATCTCACCGAAGGAATTGTGAAAGATATCCTTACTTCTGCTCCCTACCATAGCCGGGGAATCAAAGTTAGGCTCACTGATGGCCAGGTTGGTAGAGTCGCTGAAATTATCGACGAAGACTAAATAGCGCTTTCTAACAACAACGTGACAATTAAATTCGTTTAGCCAACTTTTATTGGTTATGTTTGCCTCTTTTTGGCACAAAGACCGGTGATTTATTTATTCTCGCCAGCCTTTCCTATAGAATAAAGAGCATCATGATCGCAGATTTAGAAGATAAACAGATAAAAGAAATCTACAGAACCTCTATTATCCAACAGACCGCTTATTGGTCTGAAGTCAAGAAAATGCAAGGGGTTCAAAGCGTAGCCTATAACTTTAAGGTAAAGTCATCCGATTTGTTCAATCATCCAGCTGATGACACCTATATCATTGGCGACCTGCTGATCATCATTCAGCACCTTGATGCCGATCACTGTATTGCCTATGTTCCTTATGGCCCTGAAATTGAACCAGAGGCTGAAAACCAAGGCTATTTCCTGGAACAACTTTCCGAAAGCCTCAGAAGTTATCTTCCCTCATCCTGTATCATGATCCGATATGACCTATCATGGGAATCCTTATGGGCAAAAGAAGATGATTGCTATGACATTCATGGAAACTGGATCGGTGTTCCAGAAAAAAGAATTCAAGAACTAAGGTTTAACTTCAATACTGAAAATTGGAATCTTCGTAAAGCTAATACAGATATTCTCCCTTCCAATACGATCTTCATGGATCTCAAAAAAAATGAAGAAGATATCTTGGCTAACATGAAGTCCAAGACCCGTTATAATATCAATCTCTCAAAAAGAAAAGGTGTAGAAATCCGATCCTTAGGCATAGAAAACCTAGATGTTTGGTATGAACTTTATCGCCAAACAGCGCAGAGAAACAACTTCTTCCTGCATGACATCAACTATTTTAAGGTGGTTTTAAGCGCTCGGGCAAATGATACCCAATCACCTGCGCAGGTATTTCTCTTGGTCGCTCAAGTAGATGAACAACCTCTTGCAGCCATGTTTTTAGTCCTTGCGGGCAATAGAGGAACTTACCTCTACGGAGCTTCTGCTACCGAAAACAGAAATTATATGGCCACTTATGCACTGCAATGGAAAGCAATGCAGTTAGCTAAAGAAAATGGCTGTACTGAATATGACTTCTTTGGAATATCCCCGCAAGCGGATGAATCACATCCTATGTATGGATTATATCGATTCAAATCAGGTTTTGGCGGACAAGTGTATCACCGGATGGGTTGTTGGGACTACCCTCTGAATAAAGAAAAATACAACTATTATGCTTCCATGGAATTTCAAAACCAAAGCTATCATCTCAACTAAAAAAATAAAATTGGCAGTCCAATGAAGGACTGCCAATCTCATTTTAATTATTCTTTCAATTATCTAAATACAAATCTTTTTACTTTAGCGTCTTTTTTAACATCTCGGTTGGCATAAAACCATTGCTTTAAGATATCAAGCAACAAACCTAAGTATTTGATCAGTATCATGACTTTCCCAGGAAACTTGATTGATGATGACCTCACCATCAATAGGATTTGGGATAATGCCTCTAAAATTAATTTCATTCATTTTCCAATTTTGCTCTGAGGATCAATCATATTTAAACTCCTGTAAGCGGTTAACAATTTTGATTCTTCCCGACCCCATCCTTATCTTTTCTACCAAAACGGGATACCAAGTTTTATAGGCCAAGGCAGATTGAATAATCATAAAATCTTGACCTTCCTTCCTGAAATAACTTCCCATTAACGGACAGCCTTTAGTATCGGTATGATAATTTCCGATATGGAAAAACACGAGTGAAAAGGCAGGAATTTTTCGGATCTCCAGCATACCTTGGTGACGTCTGCCAAATTTAGGCGCATATTGACTGTTCATCGCTGCCGTGCTATTTAGCTCAAGTGGATAATTCCCTTCAGGAATACAGGTTCTTCCGAAAACTTTTGAAGACCTGATCTTATCCTCCAAAATATAAAATGCAAACAAACCGTCGATATAGAGATGAGATAAAGTACTATTTTCAGCACTGTACACTCTGACCAACTCGATCATTAGACAATAAATTCTTTTACAAATTGACTTTCAGAAATCCTTTTGGTCTTCTTATCAATAGAATACACCCATATTGCCAGTTTATCGCCTTTCTCAAATAGATTCATTGAAATTTCTGCAGTTGATATTTTTCGAGTACCTAATGACAAGTGATGGAAGTGCTTTTTATGCTCATTAAAAATGACCCCTCTAATCTCAACTTCCGCTAATGGAACCAAATACTTCGCCTCTGGAGCCCAAGTCAGCAAAATAGACTGATCTGTCTGTTTTCCGCTTAAATCAATGATCTGTTCTACGGTCCCTTTGCTGATAATAATTTTTGAGTAATCCAATTTGATTTCAGGTAAATTCCCTTGTACAGCATTCCGCAAAATATGGCTGGACAAAAGGTTCGCCGATGTCATGTACCTGATTTTTTCATCCTCATAATTTTCCTTCAAAAAATCTCGCAATGGATTTACAAAACTCATGACTAAGCTAAATTTAGCCTGTTGGTTCAACATCTTTTCTGAAGGTACTCTTTTGACCTTTTTTGGAAGTGAGCGGATATATTCTATCCCCCTCCAACTTCCACCAACTACTGAACCTACTTTTCCTGAAAAACTTCCTAAAATTCCGTTTGAAATAATTGCCATTTTTTTAATTTTTAAAATTTAACCATTCGATTGCATGCAATGCTGTTTTGATATCGACAGCTAAACTCTAGTTTTCTTTGCCCATAAATACATGTTGAAATAGTTTGGCACTGTTTGAAACGATATGGAACAATATGGAACAGAAAACAACTCAATGAGAGGAGCCTAAAAAACAAACTATGAATTTTGTTTAGTATAAATTTTTATATTAGACTTAACTAATTAACATTTATGGACATTCAAATTTCCCAAGCTTTTCAATCCCGGGTTAAAAAAACTCTTTTTTCAATTTTCGTATTTATTTTAGTCTACTGCATCCTTTTGCTAACTGCGATAGCAATCACGGCTTCTTTCTCTTATTTCGGAATCTGGACGATTGTGAATTATCCTAATTTCTTGACGATCACACTCGGATTAGGTTTGATTGCAGCAGGGTTTATGATCTTGTTTTTCTTGATCAAATTTATTTTCGCAACGAATAAGACCGACACCAGTGAGTTCATCGAAGTCACCCAAGAAGAACAACCTGAATTGTTTGCCATGATCCATCAATTAGTAAATGAAATAAAAACTGACTTCCCTCAAAAGGTCTTTTTGACTTACAACGTTAATGCTTCCGTATTTTATAATTCTAGCTTTTGGAGTATGTTTTTTCCAGTTAGAAAAAACCTACAGATTGGCGTGGGATTAATAAATTCATTGACCAACCAAGAATTGAGGGCTATCCTAGCCCATGAATTCGGCCATTTTTCGCAACGAAGCATGAAGGTCGGCAGCTATGTATATAATGTGAACAATGTTATTTTCAACATGCTCTACAACAATGAATCCTTGAGAAAGATGCATGAAAACATTGCCGGTTTGAGCTCCTATCTTGCCTTACCATTATATATTTCCATTTTCTCCATAAATGGAATTCAAAAGATCCTCCAGAAACTATATGACTATATCAACATAAATTATCTTGCCCTTTCCAGGGAAATGGAATTTCATGCTGATGAAATTGCGGCCAATGTGGCTGGATCAAAGGCCATGGCAGATAGTTTACAAAGATTGAGCTTCGCAAATCATTCCTTGGAAAGCGTCATTTCTTTTTATGAAAAGAACCATAACCAAAACTGGTTGCCCAAAGACATCTATGAAAACCAGCAGGTGGTTAATTTATTTCTTGCTAAAAAGAACAATTACGAAATCAACAATGGCTTCCCCATGGTACCTTTGGATGCTGAGTCAAAATACAATAAATCTAAATTGAATATAGAAAACCAATGGCAGTCGCATCCATCAACTCAAGACCGCATCAGGGCCATTGCAAAAATGGATATTCAGGTTGATTACAACAATCAATCTCCTGCTATCGAGTTACTCAAGAATAAGGATAACTTATTCCAAAAAATAAAAAACCATCTATTTGTCAACCTCAATCACCAAGGCCCCATTAAACAGTTAGATACTCTGGAATTCCAGCAAAACTTTGTGAAGGATTTTGAGAAAAATGATTTTGATGAAATGTATAATGACTTTTATTTCTTCATCAATCCGATAATTGAAGATTTCTCCAAGCTGGATTACCATGCTGAGCCAATTTCAATCTCTGAACTATTTTCCGATCATAATCGAGACCTTTCCTTTGACCTTAATTCCTTATTGAATGATAAACAGACCTTAACTGATATCAAAAACAAAACCTATAAGATCAAATCATTTGATTATGATGGGGTAAAATATAAAAGCTCGGATGCTAATCAAATCCTCAAATCCGTAGAAATTGAAATTCAAGCTAAACAGGCACAGATAAATGAAATAAACACAAAATCATTTGAAACCTTCTATAGTCTTGCGGATAACGATTTGACCAAAAGCCAATTAAAGAAGAAATATGAAGTGATGAAGGAAATGGAAGCAAGCTTTGAGAATCGCATCCAATTCTATTATGACCTGACGCAAAGGTATGCCTTTGTTTATGAACAGATTGAGTATTCTGAAATTATCAGTCATTTAATGAAAAACAAATCCCTGGAAACGAGATTAAAGACCGAAATCTCAACGCTCCTTAGCAATTCAGATTTGACCGTAGAACTCGCAAAGGATACATTGGATGGCTTGACCAGATTTGTCAATAACGACTTGGTATATTTTGAAGGATCAGCCTATCACGACGACAACTTAAATCTATTATTCACGGCTATCCATCAATACTACTACATGACCTTTAGGGCTTACTTCCTCCATAAGTACAACCTACTTAATTTTCAGAAGGACCTCTACAGAGGTTCATAAAAAAAGAGTGACTGATGCAGTCACTCTTTCTTCTTTCATCCAAATATGATTATTCGTAGCCTGGATTCTGTTGTAAGTTATTATTACCTGCAATAGCTTCATTCGGAACAGGAAATCTGTTTAAATGAGCAGAATTGCTGGCCACATGATCCCACCATTTCTCCGTAGTAAAGGCTTTCCAGCGAACTAAATCAGTCCTTCTTCTTCCTTCACCTAGAAACTCAATGCTCCACTCGTCAAGCAAGCGGTATTTGTCAAGGTTAGCAACCGTCACAGGATTAGGATCCTTTCCACCTTCAAAATTACGCTTACGCACTTGGTTGATCAGATTTGCCGCCTCTGCAGCATTCCCTGCACGGAAATTACATTCGGCAAGCATGTAATAAACCTCTGCCAAACGAATGATAGGCATATCTGCGCCCCATCTCAAGGTATTGTCGTTCAGATTTGGAATCGGAACTTTAACCAAACGAACTCCCGTATTCTCTTCTCCCTCTGACATTTTAGATGGTAATTGACTGACACTCGAATATTTCTTGCCTGCTCCTACTTCTGTAAACCTTCCTACCTGATCCACAAAATTCAATGGCTTATCCTTATACTCCTCTCCTCCAACTATTGCTTTTCCATCTGGAGTCAAGTGTGGACCTATAATGAACATACCTTCATAATTTCCACTTCCATTGTATTTGTATGGCTTCTTTCTGAAATCGCCAGCTGAATATTTCTCATATGGAGCACCTAACTTAAAGTCAGTGGTATACAAACTTCCGTCTGGCTTGCGCGATGGTGTCAAGTGGGCACCATTGTTCGCCCCCATATCTTGGTTGAAATACTGACGGGTGTTATAATGATAAAAATCAGCATAGAACCAACTATATTCCAGTTTTTTGAATTCCGAGGGCATAGACCATAGGATTTCTGGCGATTTATCATTGGTAAAGGTATGGGGACCATTCCATTGCGTATCTAAAGAATAACTGCCATATTGATTATTGATGATGGCCTGGGCCAAGGTTTTCGCTTCATTGTACATCGGTTTATTGATATACGACTCCGCATTGAAATAAAGCTGTGCCAGCATGGCAGCAACCGCTCCCTTGGTAATGGCACCGTCTTCCTGCTCACCAGCCTTTTTAGCTGGAATGTTTTCCAAAGCTGCTTTCAACAATTTTTCAATATGGTTGAACAGTTCCACATCGGTATTTCGTGGTAAAGCCTCGCCTTCAAGTGATTCGAAAATTGGCATCCCTCCGAAATAATCCAAACCCCGTAAATAGAAATAGGCAATCAAGGCATCCAATTGACTCAAATGCGATGCTTTAATTTCATCGGTCAGTGCAAATTGCGTATAATCTAACTTCTCTAAATCGCTTTTCGCATCCAATGCCAAAGCTACACCCATTAGTGTGCCTCTCCAGCTACCCCAAATCCATCCATCATCCGGTGTCCAACGATGATAGTGAAATCTTTCATTCTCACCCCCATTATACCAGTGCCTACCTTTGGTGGTAATGGCAAAATTATCTGCTGTATATTCTTGCAAGCGCCAACGGTCTTCCCCCATATACCATTTAGCATGGGTAAACGGGCGAAATAAGGCCGCTTGAATATCTTTCTCACTCTTAAAAAAGGTCTCTGGTGTTACCGAGCTGTAAAACTCTTGATCAAGCTTGGTACAACTGTTTGTTGTCAACAAACCAAAACCTGCACATAGAAATATTATATATTTTTTCATGGTCGTTTTCATTAAAAATTAAGTTGTAAGCCCATCATAAAGGTTCTTGTCTTTGGATAAACATTCCTTTCCTCAAAGCCTGGATCCAATCCGTTGATGTTCACCTCAGGATCCAATCCGCTGTATTTGGTGAATACAAAAAGATCTCTTCCAGTTGCATAAACTCTCAAGCTCTTAAATGGCTTTATCATTTCCCTGTTGAACGTGTAACCAATATTGATTGCATCCACTTTCAAGAAAGTCCCTTTTTCCAACCAGTAATCAGATAGTTCTTTTTCACCCTTGATATCCTTATGTTTTTCATAAGCCTCATCCAATACATTCTGTCCCTTTACATTTGGTAAGCTGTAGTACATATTGATCATATTGAAAACATCATGACCGATCCAGCTTCTCATATAAATATTGGCATCCCAATTTTTATAGGTAAACTCATTGTTCCATGACAACTGAATGGTAGGAATCGCTTGTCCAACAAATTTCTTATCACCTACAGTTTTGTTCTTGTCGCGTACGTCGAAGGCATTACCGTCCTTATCGTATAACATCCAATAGCCATCATCGGTAAATCCAGCAAACTGCCATAAGAAGAACCTTCCGATTTCCTCTCCTGGATACAACCTAACAGCAGATCCCGGAGAACCTGGAGCTGGGAATCCCTTACGATCAGAAAACGTCTGGCTTCCCCATAGTGAATTTAATTTACTCGTATTGTGCGAAGCAACAACTGAAGTTCTGTAACTGAAATTCTCTTTTTGAACAGCATTGTAATTCAACTCAAATTCAAAACCGTTATTCTCCATACTACCCACGTTCATCGTTGTTTTATCGTGGATCGCCGGAGGTTGCGAAACAGAAATATCATAGATCAGGTCATCAATCTTACGTTTATAGATATCAAATCGACCACTCAACTTATTGTTCAGGATGGTAAAGTCCATTCCTAAGTTGTATTCTTTTTTCACTTCCCATTTAATGCCTGGGTTCTGGTTATGTTTCACCCCATAGGTACGGAACCATTGTCCGTTTTGCAAGAACCAAGTATCCGCTGAGTACATCCGTGTTGATACCTCGGCACCGAAGCCCTCATTTCCTGTCTCACCGTATCCCGCTCTGAATTTTAAGTCATCAATAAAGGTGACATCTTTCATAAACGGTTCCTGAGACATTCTCCAGCCTAAGGATAGACCTGGGAAGAATCCCCAACGGTTTTCTGGAGCAAACTTCGAAGAGCCCTCATATCGAGCAGTAGCTGTCACAATATATCGGTCTAGATAGGAATAATTAACACGTCCAAAGAAGGCAGCCAATTTCACCCATGGATTTCTCCATGAACCCATTCCAGCACGCCCATCCGGCAAAAACGAACCTGTCCCCATGTCGTTTTCTTTGATACCGTCAACTGGAAAATCAGAGTTATTCATATCAAAGCCGCGGCCATTGAAATCTTGATAACTATAACCTCCAACGGCATTGACCGAATGTTCTTCCCAACGTCTGGTATAATTTACCGTCCATTCAAAAACACGATCCAAATTACGTTGGAATGCCTGACTTGCATATCCATCGATTCCGTCCTGTCTAGATAAGCGATGTTGTGCCGAACGGAAGAAACTTCCATGCTCTGAATTACTTTTGATACCAACGGTAGCACTGGTGCTTAAATAGTCAGTAAGATTCAATTTCAAGGTTGAGTTCGCTAATAGGTAGCGATATTGCCTTCTATCATCTCTTAACATAACTTCAGCAACTGGATTCCAATAATCATAACCTCCGACCAAAACATTATAGCCGGTCAGGTCATTAGCATTGTATGGCGTTTCGGTTGGATTTAATACCATGGCCATATTGAAGATGTCATTATTGGTAAAATCGGCATCTACTTGGTTATAACTGGCATTGGTTGACAATTCTGCAAATCCATCAAAAAACCTGAAATTGGTATTGACACGACCGCCGATCTCCCCTCTTTTAGATCCAAGTGCAATACCCTTGGCATCTCTTTTTACGAAAGTGGCATAGACGTTGGCATCTTCCGAACCTCCACTGACATTCAGCACTTGACGGTGACTGAAAGGGTTCTTATTGGTGACTTCATCATACCAATCGGTTCTATGGCCTAGGTCGTCTCCAAGGCCAACTTCCACAAATTTCTCTGGTGATAAAACTTGTGGTCGCTTCCGAACCGTTTCCATAAAGTACTCGGATGTAAAGTTTACAGTTGGTTTTCCGATCTGTGGCCTTTTGGTAGTGATCAAGATGACACCCCCGGATGCACGTGTACCGTAAATGGCAGCTGCGGATGCATCTCGAAGAACCGAAATGGATTCGATGTCTTCTTTGGCAACCGAGTTCACATCACCTCCAGGTACCCCATCAATTACCACCAATGGACCTTGTGAGGCGTTAACGGAGTTTACTCCGCGCAATTGTACACTGACCGATGAGTTCGGGTCGCTACCGTTGTTTGATGAAACATTCAGGCCTGCAACCTTGCCCTGCATCGAAAGTAACGGCGAAACTGTACCTGGAACAAAATCTTTGGGCTTGATGGTAGTTACGGCACTGGTCAGTTCCTTTTTGTCCAAGGAACCATAACCAACCACCACCACTTCATCCAGTCCTTGCGCATCTTCTGATAAGACTACATTTACTGAATTCCCTGTTACAGGAACATCCTGGTTTAAAAAGCCGATCATGGTGACCGTTAAGGTCGATCCTGCTGGCACATCCGACAATTCAAAATTCCCGTTGACATCCGTCTGGGTCTTAATTCTGCTTCCTTTCAAGGTGATTGTCGCACCGGAAAGGGCCTCCCCCTTTGAGTCTTTGACCGTTCCCGTGATTTTTTGCTGAGGGGCCGTATAGACTGCCGGACTCGCAAATAATGGAGAAATGGGAACCATACTAAGGGAGCCACTGAACAATAGAATCTTTGTCAGGGTCCTAAAATAACTCTTCTGTTTTTTCATTAGTTAAGTAGGTTTTGTTAGAAATCTAGGTTTACTGTAACTCAAAATAGAAAAAAAACAACACTTAACAAATTTTGCAGCAAATTAAATATTACTAGGAAAAGTCAAGCCAGTATAAGTATAACTATTCTTACAAAACCTTTCCTATTACTTCAGAAATCACACATTTTCCTTAATTTTAGTAGATGGTTAATAAGTTTTACAATGACAGCCCAATACAAGTTCCTCGCTTTGAGGAGTCGAAAGGATTTTATACCAGTAAAAAGCGAAGTAAGATAATGTCTAAGATCAAAGGCAAAAACTCTAAACCCGAACTTATATTGCGCAAAGCACTTTGGAATAAAAACATCCGATACCGAATCCATCAAAAGAAACTTCCGGGAAGCCCAGATATCGTCATCCACCGATACAAATTAGCCATCTTTGTCGATGGTGAATTTTGGCATGGCTATGATTGGGAAAATGTAAAATCGAAAATAAAGAGCAACCAAGCTTTTTGGATTCCAAAAATCGAAAGAAATATGCAAAAGGATTTCTTCAACAACAAGGCCTTGCGTGATCTAGGCTATACGGTATTCAGGTTCTGGTCCCATGAAGTAATTAAGGATCTGAAAAAAGTCCTGAACCAAATCGATCTGTTTATTGAAACCAGAAGCCTTTACCCTTAATTCAATGGCTTTCAAAATCAGTCTATTCCCTATCTATTAAGGCCAATTTCTTATTCATCTTTTCCAGCATAAAAATTCCGATAACCCATAAATTTTCCTACCTTTAAGAGAGAGGCAAATTGACGTTACCTTAGTTCATTTTCCCTTACCATTATCATTTTATAAACTATTTATCCCGTCACATATATGAAGGATTCTGCAGGTCGTAAATTTAAAGAAGCTATTCAATCTGAAACCCCTTTACAGGTCGTAGGCGCTATTAATGCTAACCATGCATTATTGGCGGAACAATCTGGATTTAAAGCCATTTACCTATCCGGTGGTGGCGTAGCAGCTGGTTCATTAGGAATCCCTGATCTCGGGATCACCACGTTAGAGGATGTCCTGATCGATGTGCAGCGGATCACCAACGTGTGCTCGCTGCCCTTATTGGTAGATATCGACACTGGCTTTGGTCCCTCGGCATTCAACATCGCCAGAACGATCAAATCCTTGGAAAAAGCAGGTGCCGCCGGTATCCACATGGAAGACCAGGTCGGTGCAAAACGATGCGGCCATAGACCCGGCAAGGAACTGGTCTCTACTGAAGAGATGGTTGATAGGATCAAGGCTGCAGTGCATGCACGGACAGACCCTGATTTTCAAATTGGAGCAAGGACAGATGCCATTGCCTCCGAGGGGTTGGACAAGGCCTTGGAACGTGCCGTTGCCTATCAAATTGCTGGGGCTGATTTCATTTTTGCAGAAGCAGTGACCAAATTGGAGGATTACCTACGATTCGCTGAAGCTACAGGCTTACCGATCCTAGCCAACATAACAGAATTTGGAAAAACAGACTTATACACTGTTCAGCAATTAAAGGATGTGCGCGTCTCCATCGTCCTGTATCCGCTATCAGCATTTCGTGCGGCCAACAAAGCTGCCCTCAATGTCTACCAGCATATCAGAAAGGATGGTTCCCAAGCGCAAGTTATCGACAGCATGCAAACTCGGGAAGAACTTTATCAAAGTATCGACTATTATCGGTATGAAAACGAACTAGACCAATTGTTTAAAAACAAATAATATGAAAGAAGCAAATGAATCAGGTTTCAAACCTAAAAAAAGCGTTGCCCTTTCGGGTGTTCCTGCTGGAAATACAAGCCTTTGTACCGTCGGTAAAAGCGGAAATGACCTTCATTATAGAGGTTACGACATCTTGGACCTTGCAGAAAAAGCTAGCTTTGAAGAAGTAGCTTACCTGTTGATCCATGAACATCTTCCAACTCAAAAAGAACTGGATTCTTACCAGCAAAAACTGATCAAGGACCGTGGACTTCCACAGCAATTAAAAGAGGTACTGAAATTGATCCCAGAATTTGCGCATCCCATGGATTTACTCCGGACTTCGGTTTCGGTTTTTGGCAATCTTGAGCCCGAGCCCCTCCAGCACGAGGTGGAAACAACCAGAAATATTATCGATCGATTAATGGCAAGCATGGGTTCTGCCCTACTCTACTGGTACCATTACAGTCATAATCAAAAGGAAATCAATGTAAAAACAGATGATGCGACAATCGGTGGCCATTTCCTTCATCTATTGCACGGAAAAAAACCAAGTGATTCTTGGGTAGAGGCCATGCAGGTTTCCCTAAACCTCTATGCTGAGCATGAATTCAATGCATCGACTTTTACAGCTAGGGTCATTGCCGGTACAGGTTCTGATATCTATTCCTGTATCGCTGGGGCCATTGGTGCGCTACGTGGTCCAAAACATGGCGGCGCAAATGAGGTAGCCTATGAAATCCAGGAACGGTATGCCAACGCTGACGAAGCCGAAGCCGATATCAAAAAGAGATTGGCGAATAAAGAAGTCATCATCGGCTTTGGACACCCTGTCTATACCATCGCCGATCCAAGAAATCAAGTCATAAAGAAAATTGCAAAAAAACTCTCCGAAGAAAGTGGAGATATGCGTTTATTCGATATCGCCGAGCGGATAGAAACCGTAATGTGGGATGAAAAACGTATGTTCCCGAATCTGGACTGGTTTTCTGCGGTGGCCTACCATATAATGGGAATCCCTACCGATATGTTCACGCCTCTGTTTGTCATGTCCAGGATTTCGGGATGGGGCGCCCATGTGATTGAACAGCGCCAAGACGGTAAAATCATTAGGCCTAGCGCCAATTATACAGGCCCGGAAAATAGAGAATTTATCCCCATAGCAGAAAGAAAAAATTAATACAAAAACACTTATATATTAGAATGTCATCACATATTCCAAACAACAGACCAAATCCTGACCAGGTTTTGGTTGATATTGCAGATTATATCCTTGATTTTAAAATCAATAGTGATTTAGCTTTAAAAACAGCTCACTATTGTTTCCTTGACACTATAGGCTGTGGCTTTGAAGCTCTAACCTATCCCGCTTGCACAAAATTAATGGGCCCCATTGTTCCCGGAACGGTAGTTCCAAATGGTGCTAAGGTCCCAGGGACACCTTTTCAATTAGACCCTATCCAAGCCGCATTCAATATTGGCGCCATGGTCCGTTGGCTAGATTTCAATGACACCTGGTTAGCCGCAGAATGGGGACACCCTTCAGATAACTTGGGCGGAATCCTCGCCGTTGCCGATTGGATTTCCAGAAACAGGGTTGCTGCCGGCAAAAAACCTTTGATCATGTTGGACGTTTTGGAATCCATGATCATGGCCCATGAAGTTCAAGGCGTCCTGGCATTGGAAAACTCCTTTAATAAGGTTGGGCTTGATCACGTTATCTTGGTAAAGGTGGCTTCAACAGCCGTGGTGAGCAAACTATTGGGATTGAACAAAGAGGAACTGATCAATGCGCTTTCCCTTGCCTTTGTAGATGGACAGTCACTCAGGACCTATAGACATGCACCTAATACGGGTAGCCGTAAATCTTGGGCGGCTGGAGATGCAACTTCCAGAGCAGTTCGCTTGGCTTTGATTGCCCAAAAAGGTGAAATGGGATATCCTTCCGTATTGACCGCTCCGGTGTGGGGATTTTATGATGTCTCCTTTAAAGGAAATGCATTTAAATTCCAACGCCCATACGGAACTTATGTTATGGAAAACGTCCTTTTCAAGATTTCATTCCCAGCTGAGTTCCACTCTCAAACTGCAGTGGAGGCAGCGATGACCTTGCATCAGCAATTAAAAGATGCCGGAAAATCATCCGATGACATCAAGAGTATCAAAATCAGGACTCACGAAGCAGCCATCCGGATCATAGATAAAAAAGGTCCACTACATAATCCTGCGGATCGTGACCATGCTATCCAATATATGGTGGCCGTTCCTTTAATCTTTGGTCGACTGACAGCTGCTGACTACGAAGATAATGTTGCTGCAGATCTTAGGATCGACGCCCTTAGGGAAAAAATAACCTGTTTCGAGGATCCTCAATTCAGCAAAGATTACCACGATCCTGAAAAAAGATCAATCGCTAACGCCTTGACCGTTGAGTTGAATGACGGAAGGATATTGGAAGAGGTGGTAGTGGAATATCCTATTGGTCACCGTAGACGCCGTGATGAAGGAATCCCGAAACTGATCGAAAAGTATAAAATCAATCTTGCAAGGGTCTTCGCAGAAAAACAACAGAAAACAATTCTTGAAAACACCCTGGATTACGATAAGATTAAAGATATCCCTGTCCATGAATTAGTGGATTTAATGGTATAAATAAAGAAGCGGCTGAACAGGCCGCTTTTTTTGAACCAGGATGGGAAGGATTAGAGGATAGACCAAGATTTAGGTTTTGGACCAGGATGAAAAGGATGAGAGGATAGAGCAAGATCGTGGAATTGAACATAGCTTTCTAGACCAAATTTAAGCACCTTTTCGTGGGGGGCGTATTACATACGCCCGCCACTTACATACTTTAGATAAATTCAGATTTCTGACGAAGCCACCCATGTTCTAGTTAATAGACCACCTAATATAATTCCGCCCATCCATGGGCAGTAGTCCGCCAAAAGAAAAATTCATCAGGAAAAACACAGATTTAACAGACTTGTCATTGGCACGAAGGAAGGATATCGGAATTTTACAGACTTAATCAATGACGCATAACATTGGCGTACAGTTCCTTAGCCTTCGGTTAAGGATGACAAGCAGTTAGTGAGGAGAACCGTACAGATTCCTCACATTCCGTTCAGAATCACAATGCACTAAAGAGGGATTCAGAGTGAAACGAAGAATCTATTTTTTATTTTATTTAGAGAAGTGTGTCATTTCGAAATCGTAAGATGAGAAAACCATTTCAAGTGAAGTATGGATAGTTCCGAGACCCTTCGGCGAGCCCTCAGGGTGACACAGAAAGGGTATAGAAAAACATTTCACCCACGCTGTGGGTTCACCATTTCAAACATTCAGATTCCACAAAGATCCACCCCCTGGAGGTTATTCAATACAGAAATAATCCTTCCAAAGGAAGCTCTTTAGCCCCCGGCTCATTTCCAATGGCGGAAAAATGGAAAGAATGCCGTTGCCCTGTGCGATGGGATTGGCCTTGGAATGCTTTCAGAAGATCATCCCATCAAAAGGGATGATCTTTTGAAAGATATTCCCGACAACAAGGCATTCTTTTCATGTGCGGAGGTACGTGCGAAAAGCCATCTTAAATGAGCCGAAGCCTTTTGGTTACTTTTGGGCTTCAAAAGTAACAATAGAATTGTTATCCATCAGCTCCTTTGTAAGTTTGGTTACTTTTAGGCTTCAAAAGTAACAATAGAATTGTTATCCATCAGCTCCTTCTTCGGTTTGGTTACTTTTAGGCGTCAAAAGTAACAATAGAATTGGTATCCATGAGCTCCTTCTTCAATTTGGATAATTTTCCACGAAAAAGTAACAAAGAAGGTGAATTACAATCTTAATAATCACCATTGGCTGAGTCTTTCAGAAGGATGACTATAAAACAAAATTGGGCTTATCTTCATAAGCCCAATTCTACTATCTTTATCTGAAAGTTTTCTGAACAGCCTCCTATTCATCTACCCAATTAGATTCAAATCCATCATAGAACTGGAATCCTTCGTCTCTCAATTTGATTAATGAATCTGGAATTTCCCATTCATCACCATACTGTCCAAAGTTCTCGCAGATCTTGATGAATTCATCCAACCCAATCATATCGATATATCCAAATACGCCTCCGGTCTGGACCGGATATCCTAATCCCATGACCGAACCTAGATCACCGTCAATCGGGCTAAATAAAATCCCTTCCTCTAAACAGCGGTAACTGTCCAAGGCTAAGACGGCCAGTAATCGATCTTGGATATCCTTTGCCGAGATTTGGCTATCGAGATCCTTTAACTCTGGATCGGCATAGTATTTTTTCGGCTTATTATCGGGGTAATCATAGAATCCACGACTAGATTTCCTGCCAGTTCTCCCTTTCTTGATCATTCTTTGCAGGTAGTTATAAACTCTTTTCTGGCTGAAGCTCATATCAGGAAGCTGCTCATATACATGCACCATCAATGGCAAGGATATCTCATCCAAAACCGCTAATGGCCCAACGCCAAAACCCGCGTTTTTTGCAGCTTCTTCAATTCTTTCCGTAGGAACACCTTCCAACAACATGGTGATTCCTTCTAAAAGGTAATAGAAAAATATCCGCGAGGTAAAGAATGCAGGCCCATCATTCACCACAATGGGTATCTTTTTCAATTTGCCAACAAAACTCAAAGCTTTGTCCAATGTTTCCTCCGAAGTCTCCTTGCCGCGGATAACCTCTACCAGGGCCATTCGGTCAACGGGCGAAAAAAAGTGCAGACCTATAAATCGACTTGGATCATCAAATGATTTAGATAATTTACTGATGGGAAGCGAAGTTGTATTGGAAGCAAACAAACCGCTCTGCGCTAGAAATCGCTTGCTTTCATTGATGACTTCCGCTTTTAACCGTTTATCTTCAAAGACCGCTTCAACAATGATTTCAGCACCATCTAAATCCTCTAATTGATCCGTAGGAAGAATTCGTTCCAAAATCTTAGGCTTATCATCCTCCTTCATTTTATTTAATTCGATCAGCTTGTTGCACAGCTTTTCGGAATAGGCTCTTCCCCTTTCTGCGTTTTGCAGATCAACATCCTTTAGGATCACGTCAATCCCTGCTTTTGCAACCTCATACGCAATCCCCGATCCCATCATCCCTGCCCCAATGACAGCGACCTTATTGATCTCTTCCTGCTCAACCTCCTTGCACATGGCAATTGCATCCTCTACGGCATAATGGAAGGTCCTTACCCTTGCCAATGTTTCCTTTGCGGTCAATAGTCCTAAATAAGCCAAGTGTTCCTTGGTCAATAAGTCTTTAAAACTCTGTCCTTCCGAGTTCTGGATCAAACTCAACAACACCTCTGTCATCAACAAAGGCTTCATCGATTTGGCATTTAATTGCTGTATAGCTGCTGACAACTGATCAGGATCTACCTTCCATTTAAATTTATCCTCACTGTTGAAGGTTGAATTTTCCTGAAGCCAAGCTTGGACCTGTTCCCAAGAACTGATCCTGTCTTGAAGAAGACCTGCTTTTTCGGCTTCCTCAGGTTTTATCATCCTACCCGAGTTCAACAGGTCAAAAACCAACTCTGCATCCACAAGCCCTAAAAGCTTTGTGAAGCTTCCGTTTCCGGTCAGCATACCAAAGGCGCCTTCCGGAAATCCCATCTTGGCTTTAGGACCGATCCCAATTCGTTGATCAAACAGCAACAAAAAAGCTGCTGCCAAGCCTGTACAAGCTTTATCAAATAATACAACTGTAGGTTTGTCGATTTCAGAAAGCTCGATGATCATTTCATCGATATGCTCTAACTTTGTCAGAAAGCCTTCCTTTCCGGCCGTATAGATCAATTCTTCATAGTCTGCATCCCTAAACTTTCCTTCCAAGATCAATTGTAGACTGGTACAATCATTTTTTTTAAGGACAGAAAGAAGTAGTTCGATACAGAACTTAAATTCATCCAATGAAAGATCATGTGGGCGCGATCTTACGTTGATCCATCTCAATTGATAGACCCCATCAGCATTTTTACTGACACTGATTTGCTCTTTGATTCTCTCCTTAATTTTACTCATTATCCTCTTATTTACATCGGTTATTTAACGTTTTTCATAATCCACTTCATCAATGAATATCTTTGACAGAATTTCAAGCATAATTTCGGAGGTTCCGCCAATGATCGTTCCTACGCGAACATCTCGGTATAACCTGGAAATTTTATAGTCTTCTGTAAAGCCATAGCCTCCAAACAACTGCAAACATTCCCCCACAACCTTGATGGCCAGCTCACTGCATTGCAGTTTTGCAATGGAACATTCCTTTACGGCATATTTTTTCTGATTCTCCAGGTCACAGCAGTGGTAGACAAAGCTTTTTAACACTTCAATATCAGCCATCATCTGCGACACCCTATGACGAATAACTTGAAAATCCTTCAATTGTTTGTTAAAAGCAGACCTTTCTTTGAGATACTGTAGGGTATAATCGACTGCAGATTCCGCTGTTGCCAGACTATGTATGGCAGCGGTCAAACGCTCCAGCTGCAATCCCCCCATCAAATATTTAAATCCCTTACCCAACTCGCCAATCAAATGGTCTTTAGGAACCTTTACATTATCAAAAGCAAGTTCTGCTGTATCGGAAGCATGCCATCCCAATTTCTGAATTTTATTGGTTGTTAAACCTTCAGATTCCCGATCAATTAACAACAAGCTGATTCCGGAAGATCCAGCTTTAGGATCTGTTTTTACCACAGTGATATAAAAATCACCGTAATAACCATTGGTGATAAAGGTCTTGGAACCATTGACCAAGTAATAATCACCCTCATCAGTCGCTGTAGTTTTTATATTTTGCACATCGGAACCTGCTCCAGGTTCTGTAATGGCGATAGCACTGATTAATTCTCCTGTAATCACCTTACTGAGGTATTTTTCTTTCAGAAATGCTGAGCCATATTTTAATAGATAAGGTGCAGACATATATTCAGTAACTAGGACTGAAATGGTAAATCCGCCAGAAAAGCAATGGGATAGTTCTTCACAAAAAATAAGGGAGTAATAAAAATCAAGGTCCAAGCCGCCATATTCCTCAGGGAAATTTAAGCCTAAATAACCCATCTCACCCATTTTTCGCCAGATGGCTTTATCAATTTTACCTTCACTCTCCCATTGATCAATATGAGGAAGGATCTCTTTTTTAATAAATGAACGTAAACTCTCCCTGAAAAACTGGTGCTCAGGGCTGATTGGTGTCAAAAACATATAAGTTTATTTGGTTTTGCAGAGCATCTATTTAAACAGAAATAAATTATTGCTCCTTTAGGGATAAATTTAGGAAATATTGGTCAATTTTCCATAAATTATCCGTTAAAACAAAAGGCATCAGTCAGCTGGCAAATCCCACCCTAAATAAGAGGATTTTTATTTACCCTGGTTCAAAACAAGCAGAAGACCAGGACTAATGGAGAGGTTGCCCTATCTGCCGATGCCTAAAAGGGTTGAATGATTATTCAAAATAATTTCCCGAGATTTCTTTGACTTTCTCGTCAAATATTTCTTCTGGACAGTGTATCAATTGTCTCAAGGCAAATAACTGATAGAAACTTGGTTCATCAAGAATATTTAAGAAAAGAAACATCTCCTTTAGGATCAATCTTTCCTTTTCGTCTGAACACGAAGACAAAATTTCCAATAAAGTTAATTTGATCTCGTTTAAACTGAGTTTATAATGGTTCAATCCACCGCCTAAACTCCAAAATCCTTGATCGATAATGTCCTTATATTTAATGCGATCAAATAAATCGACAATCTGCGACCGTTGCTCAACACTCAAGTTCTCCAAGTTTTTTGATGTGGTAAAACAATTCGCAGCGACATCCTGTAGTTTCCTTTCAAGATCCTGCCCTTCCAAGGTGTTGTTTGGTATTTCCATATTAAAATAATTAAGATATTTCAAAAGCTTACTACTCCTCCCCAATCATGTTCGTAATCGCTCCTAGTCAATAAACTATTCAACCGAATCGTATGTACATATACAGTTCAGTTCACTGCGATTAGCACTTTTAATCAGCAATAAATTTTAACTACTACCCAAAGGAATTACCTCTGCAAAAATAACTATATTTAAATTAATTTAATATTAAAACATATTTTTTATTATTTTTTTAATAAAGAGAAAGTGTCGGAATTATTGATTCACAATAAATAACTCTTTGCAAATATTTTTTCACTAAACTAAAAACCAAGACATTAACCTCTTTAAACTTATCTAAAAAACATTTCTTTCATTATTTTATTAATTGAATTTTTTATAAAAGATGGTATTGTTAGATAAAATTTTGATAGAGAAACATTAAGTAATTGTTAATTATTAAGGATGGAAACTCCTGCTTTTCCCGATTACCAAGAAGGTCCCTACAGAAACTCGGCTGATCCTGAGCAATGACCCCAAAAAAAAAGTCATCAAGGCTGATGACTTTTGACTATGATTTTCTTAGGTAGGTAAAATACGATTTATTAAACTTTTTTGATTTATTAAGCCTCTAAATTAGATAATTAAGCCATAAATCGCCAAATATAATTTGTAGTTTCTCCTGTTTTTTGTCAGATTATTTCGACAAATAAATTAAAAATTGCGCCAACAACTATATTTTTGTATTTTCAAGTAGCCAAAAATTAAACTGAATTCAATGATGTCTCCAATTTCTGAAACCAAAAGGCTTATTCTCCGGCAAATTTCATTAACAGACCGAATCGACATGTTTGAGATGGATTCAGACCCTCTAGTCCATCGGTACATCTTCAACCAACCTATAGAATCCATACAGGAAATCGATGAGGCCATACAATTTATCCAAAAGCAATACCAAGAAAATGGAATAGGGCGCTGGGCAATCGTCAAAAAGGACAATATGGAAATGATTGGATGGTGCGGCTTAAAGTACATCGATTACCCCTTAAACGACAGGAGCAATTTTTATGATCTGGGTTACAGATTGAAAAGAAAACATTGGGGAAATGGATACGCTTCAGAAGCCTGCATTGCGACCGTCATATATGCCAAAGAAGTCATGAACCTAAAAAATCTGTATGCCACCGTACATCCTGAAAACATCGGGTCGCTGAACGTTCTCAAAAAAATGGGCTTCGAAATCGGAGAAATTTTTGATTATGAAGGATCCCCTTCTTTTTTCTGTGAATTAGATCTCGATAAATTCATTTTTTAAAAAAGACCTGTCTGTCAAATCTTCTGTCAACAAAAATCTACTAAATCCGTATCCTCTTAATAATCAATAAAAATTATCTCAAACAATAGCTTTTTTGCTCATCAATTATTCGTAGATTTAAGAGACAAATAGATGTAATAAAAAGGTACTATGGCAACATTTAGCGACAACTTCTCTAAACAAGCATCTATTTATGCTCAGTTTAGACCATCATACCCTCATGAACTGTATGATTATCTCAGCAACTTAACTCCAGCGCATGCCTTGGCGTGGGACTGTGGTACGGGAAATGGGCAATCTGCCATACATTTAGCCGATTTCTATGACCAAGTCTATGCCTCGGATCCTAGCGAGGCTCAGATCAAAAATGCTTTTCAGCATGAAAAGGTTACCTACCATGTGGAAAAAGCCGAAGAACCTAGCCTTCCTGCACATACTGTCGATATTATCACCGTAGCTCAGGCCATACATTGGTTCGATATCGATAAATTCTACGAAGCTGCAAAAAGAGTCCTAAAAAAAGATGGAATCATTGCGGTATGGGCCTATGCTGTCCCTCAGGTCGACAAGAACATCGACCCCATTACCCAAAATTTCCATGATAAGACCGTCGGACCTTACTGGCCATCTGAAATCAAATTATTGCAACAAGGATACACCACCATACCCTTCCCTTTCCGGGAAATCGAGCCCCCTGAATTCTATATCCGTAAAAAATATAAACTGCAGGACTTTTTAGGTCATCTGTTGAGCTGGTCAGCTACCCAACGGTATATACAGCAAGAGGAAAGGAACCCTCTCTTTAAATTGAAGGAAGAATTACAGCCTTTTTGGACCGATGAAGAAGAGGCTAAACAGGTAACTTGGAAGATCATTATGCGTGTTGGAAAACTACCGAGTTAATTTTTTAATCTTCCAAACAAACTTTATTAAATAAATCCTGTTTATTTTTTGGGTTTGGTGACAGAAAAAAAAGTATTTCATCAAAAAAAGAGGTTCCTAAGAACCTCTTTCTATTTATTTTAAGATTTTATTTTTCCCTTTTTTATTCATCTAATTTCTTTTCAAAAGCTTTCCTTGCACTTCCACGGAAGTATACTTCCCCACAATATACATAACCTAACTTTTCCAATACCCGCAACATCCCCGTATTATCAAAATTGGTATCGACCTTCATGCTTAAGTACCCCTTATCCAAACTTACCTGCTGTGCTTCCTCCAGCATCCAGGTTGCCTGTCCCTTTACGTAAGTAGTTTGGGAAACGGCAATCCTATGCACTACCGAGAAAGGCCGATTAGTCAACCATTGATCAGCAATGGCCTCATAGGCTGGTTCCCCGTCGAAAATTAAGGCTAAATAGCCTGTCAATTGACCGGCAGGGTCAATGCTCACATATCCGTATCCTTTTTCAATATCCGTTTTCACGACATCCAGATTAGGATATCCATCTTGCCATTGCCGACTCCCTTCTTCACGCCGCTTATCAATAGCTTCTTGCATAATGGACCAAACCAACTCTGCCTCTTCTGGCAAAGCTTTTCTAAAAGTAAATCCCGAAAATTGTTCTTTTGACATAATCAAAAATACATTATTTAATCAGATTCTGTTTTCTTCTTACCTTAAGATTTTAGGATAAAATTTTGTCTAATTTTTTTTCTAAAAAAAATTTTTCATGGAATATACCCTTCGACCCTCCTTTTGGTCTTGTTCGAGACATATTCGGAAATTTCAAAATATGTCTCGAATAAGACCAAGACTAAAACAAGACTTGGCCTAAATGCAACCAAGAATTTCAGTTAGAATTTTGACCAATGGAAATCGATAAATTTTCAAAACTTTATCGACAAGAGAAAGGTAAAAAAAATTCCCCAAAGGGCTTTGGGGAATTTACAGAAACGGGTATTGATAACCCTTATGAACCAATTTAATTAATGATGATCTTGTATGTTGTTTATGTTTTTATTCAATGATTTTTTTTATAAAGTAAGGGGTTATAATTATGCAAGGCCCATCCTATTGTAATTATAACCCTTCACCAAGGTTGAGTTTAGGTTTTATTTTTAAAGCAGTACCAATGCCCTTTGTCCAAATCTAAAAAGATTCCATTATCGATCCATCCTGTACCATCCTGTAAAATTTCTTGTTTAAAAGGCGTTTTCTTGCTTAAATCGAAATCTAGGCACATAAATCATTAAATAAAACACTTAATAATTATTAAAAACTTTCATAAAGTTAGGCTGGTTTGCTCGGTTACGACAGAATATGCTGCTTTTAGCACAACAAAAAAGCGGATCCCTCTTCTGAAAGACCCGCCTGACAAATAGAAATGAAAAAATATTAAGCAATCTTGACCTTAGGATCAAGTACTTTAACCAGATCGGCTTTTAAGAAAGCGACGCGGAATCCGTAGCTCAACAAGGTGTTTTGAATATCATTCTCCAGCCGCCCAGGAGCATTTACATTCATGACATATTGTTTATCATCCATATCAATCGATATGGGACCCAATTGAGGATATTCACGAGCTAACTTTTCAAAAATCTGTTGCCTTTGCAAAAGTGCATTTAAAGGCGCCCGAAAGGATAATATGTAGTTCTCCATGATAAGGTTGTATTAATGGATTAATAGCCAACAATCGATTCTAGATCGTATGAATCAAAGTTAAAAAATAGCTTGAATAAAACAAGCCTCAACTTGTTTTATTAAAATAGAATTAATACCGGTTTAACAGTAAAATAACCTATTACAGCTGTAAAAACAGTGTATTATTGGTAATTATAGATTTTTCCTATTTTCCTTCGAAAAAATCTATTGAAATTATTTAATTATATTTGTTAGAATAAAGCAAGAAATAACTTGGCTAATGAAGAAGAACAATTCAGACAAAATAATTATGTTGATGAAGATGCGCGGCGAAATTGATGCCGCTGGCATTGCGGAGGAATTAGGCATCACAAAAGAAGGTGCGAGGCAGCAATTATTAAAGCTTTCGGAGGAAGGTCTGGTACATGGCGTATGCAAGAAATCGGGTGTCGGCAGACCCTTTACCTATTATTCCTTGAGCCAGACCGGCTTAGCAAAGTTTCCAGATAACCACGCCGATATTACGGTACAGCTCCTACAATCCATCAAGTCACTATTAGGTGAAAATGCCTTGGATCTGCTGATCAGCGATCGTGAGAAAAGTTCGTTCTTACGCTATGAGGAAAAACTAAAGGGCTCCAAGAGCACAAGTGATAAATTAAAGAAGTTGGCTCAAATCAGGTCTGAAGAAGGCTATATGGCAGAATGGAAGAAGGAAGGTCAGACTTATTACTTGATTGAAAACCATTGTCCCATTTGCGCTGCGGCAACGGAATGTCAGCAGTTCTGCCGCGCAGAACTCAAGAACTTTAGGGCATTGTTGGGCGAGGACCTCGAAGTGAATCGCGTCAAACATATATTAGCAGATGAAAACCGATGCGTGTACAAGATTGAAAAGAAACAATAAACCAACCTGTTTAATCATTTCTCTTTCTTCGGTTCAATTCTTCCACCAATCTTGAAGCTGTAAAGCTAAAGTCCGCACCAAAGCTATTGATCACAAGACCTTTAATAAGATTATCCGTCGAGGAAATAGCAAACAAGATACTTTCATCCCCCGGATCGGTCATCCCCTCAAAACGGTAGATTTCATCAATCACAAATTGTTCTGGAGAAAGCTCCTTTGATCGCCCCACGCAAAACAAGCACTCCCCATCTTCCTGAATCACAAAATCCTCTACATAACCCATGTTTTGCAAGTCATTGACCGCTTCGCTCAACGTATCGTAACTCTTCCTATTTCTTGGTTCCATAGTATATTGATTTATTGTAACAACACTGATTTTCAGATTATTGAAATTTAATAAAATATTCGAAAATAATGGACATCTTAAAGTCAATAAATAAAAGAGGATGCTGGGATTGATATGTTGCTGTTTGAACCAGGATGGAATGGATAAGAGGATGGACCAAGATCTGGAAATGAACCAGGATAGAATGGATTAGAAGATAAACCAAGATCATAATATAATCGAGGCATTATTAAAAATACTTGTCCCCAATACTGTTGGGGCGTACCTAATACGCCTGCTGTTTGAACCAGGATCCCTCCGACCCTGCTCAGGGTACATGATTACAGGATGGACCAAGATTATTTAATAATTGCACGATGGAAAGGCATTCTGGTTCAAACCTCTCCCAAAACCTTATATTTGTCCAAAGAAATCCACATGACTAACATTAAATTCAGAGAAGCCATCTATGCTGACCTTGACCGAATTGTAGAAATATACAATAGCACGATTGCTTCCAGGATGGTTACCGCCGATCTAGAACCTGTATCCGTTGAGAGCAGAAACAATTGGTTCTATGAGCATAACGCCAAACATAGACCTTTATGGATTTTGGAAATGGAGGATAAAACTGTTGGCTGGCTCAGTTTTCAATCCTTTTATGGCAGGCCGGCCTATAATGCTACAGCGGAGATCAGCATTTATTTGGACCCTAGCATAAGGGGAATGGGACTGGGAAAAACAGCTTTGGAACATGCCATCAAAGAGGCTCCAAGTCTGGGGATCAAAACCCTGTTAGGCTTTATATTCTCGCATAACGAACCAAGCCTGAAACTTTTCAGGCACTTTGATTTTGAGGAATGGGCAAACCTGCCCAATATTGCGCAATTGGATGACATGGAAAGGGGACTCATCATCATGGGGAAAAGGATCACTCCCTAGCGGTCATTTTCAGTCTTAGGCAAACAAAAATAATTTTATCTTATTTTAGTAAAATGGAGATCGCACTAATTGTCTTTGGGAGTTTACTTTTAATTTTCACATTTCTGCCGCTGATCCGTCAGGATCATTGGACCTTTCGCGTATTTGAATACCCTAGAATCCAGAAACTTGCCCTATCTATACTCTGGTTGATCATATATTTAATTCATGCAGATTTTCAAAATACCGTCCTGCTGGTTTTTGGCATATTAATCCTCATCAATATCATCTATCTCCTCAAACAAATCCTTCCCTTTACTCCAGTTTGGAAAAAACAAGTCTATAAGGCGGATAAAATTGATGACAAGAATAGCCTGAAAGTCATGATTTCCAATGTGTATGAGGACAACGATGACTATAAAGGTTGCTTGAGTGTTGTCCATAGCAATAATCCTGATCTTTTGCTGCTATTAGAAACTAGCCATGAATGGGATAGACAAACGCAGGCATTGGAAACAGAATACAAATACCATGTCAAAGTTCCAATTGACAATACCTATGGGATGTTATTTTACTCTAAATTTCCAATCCATAATGCGGAGGTGAAATACCTTGTGGAAGATGAAATACCCAGTATTGATTGCCAGATCGAGCTTCCTTCCGGACAACTTGTCCAAGTATATGCTGTACACCCTACTCCACCTGTTCCAAATGAAAACCCAAGATCAACAGAAAGGGACAAGGAATTATTGATCGTGGCAGAGAAAGCTAAGGAATGTGATTTACCGGTGATAGTTATTGGCGACTTGAATGATGTTGCCTGGAGCTATACCACCGAATTATTCCTTAAGATGAGTGAACTGCTCGATCCACGTAGAGGAAGAGGTTTTTATAATACCTTCCACGCCAAACAACCTTTGATGCAATTCCCCTTGGACCATGCATTTATCTCTGCCGATTTTAAATTGAGGGAATTAAAGAAATTGGACAACTATAACTCCGATCACTTTCCTATATTCGTACATATACAATTTGAGGAAAGAGCTGAGGAAGAGCAAGAAGACAATCAATTGGAAGCAAACCAAGAAGACAAAGAAGTAGCTGCCGAGAAACGGAATGCAGACACTCAGTAGGACCAATAAACGATGAAAGAACAACATAATTACAAGGAAATCAACAAAAATCTGTGGAATCAAAAAACCGCAGCGCATGTTGACAGTGACTTTTATGACAACGAAGGCTTTTTAAAGGGGAAAAGTTCTTTAAATCCTATTGAAATCGAGCTATTGGGAGATGTTAAAGGCAAGGAAATCCTTCACCTACAATGTCATTTTGGGCAAGATAGCCTTTCCCTTGCTCGCTTAGGCGCTAATATAACGGGATTGGACCTTTCTGACCGAGCAATCGAACAAGCTCAAAAATTAAACGATCAACTAGGTCTAAATGCTGAATTTATCTGCTCGGATGTCTATGAAGCCCCAGCTACACTGAACGGAAAGTTTGATATCGTCTTTACCAGTTACGGAACTATCGGTTGGCTACCTGACCTGAATCGTTGGGCGGAGGTCATTTCTAGATGCTTGAAGCCAGGAGGAAAACTGGTATTTGTAGAGTTCCATCCTGTGGTCTGGATGTTTGACTATGATTTCAGCAAGTTCCAATATTCTTATTTTAATGATGGTGCAATCATTGAAGTCCAAGAAGGAACTTATGCCGATCGGAATGCAGACATTGTTGCCGAGGAAGTTTCTTGGAACCACTCCTTATCTGAAGTTTTCCAAGGTTTATTGAACAATGGACTTCAAATAGAATCCTTCGCAGAATATGATTATTCGCCTTACAATTGTTTTAAAAATACAGTAGAAATTGAAGCCGGCAATTATCAAATCAAAGGATTGGAGAAGACCATTCCGATGTTGTACTCCATTACAGCAAGGAAAAAAAGCTAAGTGAAGAAATTAAAGCATCCAGTTGAATTATCTTGAACTGGATGCTTTTTCATTACACTGGTTTCACCATAAAATATTTTTTTCGAAACCAAAAGGCCAGATTTACCAATGCTATCAATGCGGGCACTTCTACCAAGGGCCCAATCACCCCGACAAATGCTTGACCACTATTAATTCCGAAGACCGCAATGGCAACCGCAATGGCCAATTCAAAATTATTCCCGGCGGCCGTAAAAGCTATAGCCGTGCTTTGCGAATAATCTGCTCCCACCCTTTTCCCTGCCAGAAAGCTAACAACGAACATAATGGCAAAGTAAATGACTAAGGGTATGGCTACCCTAAGGACATCAAGAGGTAATTGCACGATCATTTCCCCTTTGAGACTAAACATAACGATGATGGTAAAAAGTAGCGAAATAAGAGTGATTGGAGAGATGAATGGAATAAATTTATTTTGGAACCAATCTTCTCCTTTTAAGGCAATTAATGCATATCTACTAATAATCCCCATTAGAAATGGAATACCCAGATAAATACCCACACTCTTCGCAATTTCTAAGATTGAAATATCCACTGAAATTCCAGCAACACCGAAATATGGGGGCAATACGGTAATAAAAACGTAAGCATAAAGGCTATATAAGATTACCTGGAAGATACTATTCAATGCAATCAAACCGGCTGCATATTCCCGATTTCCTTCTGCGAGTTCATTCCAAACAACCACCATGGCAATACAGCGAGCCAAACCGATCAAAATCAATCCCGTCATGTACTCGGGATAACCGTTGAGGAACAATATTGCCAAGACAAACATGAGAATAGGCCCGATAACCCAATTTAAGATTAAGGATGTCGTCAATACTTTAATATTCCGGAATACTTTCCCGATATGCTCATACTTCACCTTGGCTAATGGTGGATACATCATGAGAATAAGTCCAATGGCTAAAGGAATGTTCGTCGAGCCCGTTTGGAAATGGTTGATCCATTGCGAAGATGAAGGAATCATTTTACCAATAGCAACTCCAATTGCCATGGCTAAAAAGATCCAAAGGGTAAGGTAGCGATCAAGGAATTTTAGTTTTGAATTCATCTATTAGGATTTGATCTGTGAAAAGACATAGAACATTTCCTCCGCAATCTGCAGACTGCGTCTGGCATAGACTTCTGCTTGTTCGGGTGTACCATCTGAAATCTTGGGATCTTCATACGTCAACGGAATTCTTTTTTCGGCACCCGGAATAAACGGACAGCCTGCATCTGCTTGGGAACAAGTCATAATGGCGGCAAACCCCGCGTCAGGATTAAATGGATGCTCATGTTTTTTAGAAAAACCAATAATAGGAGAATCCTTTCTCGAGTACTTTATTGCATAGATGGGATTTTCCGAATCGGATAATTGCAGGACCTCAAAGCCTTGCGCCAGCAAGGTATCAATGATAGCTGGAAACAATCTTGTTTCTTCGGTCCCTCCCGAATAACAATTTACATTGGGAATATTAAAATAGGAAGCTGCTGTCTGTGCCCAGATTTGAGACAAATGGCTTCGACGTGAATTATGTGTACAGATGAAGTTGATGTTGATTTTTTCCTGAGCATTTAATTTATGCTGGATGAAGTCGATTAATGGTCTTAGAGTTTCTTTACGCTCTGCATTGTCAAAGCCTAACCAGTTTAATTGGTTTATGCTGTTTGTTAAATTGGCATTCATAAATTGAAATAAAGAAATAAACATATAATACTGCTGTTGACCATACCTCCGAGAGAGAAGAAGGACAATAACATCGCAATATTACGATATTAGAATTTTAATTTCAAATTCTTAATATTAATTTTTCAATAAGTTATTCAACTAGCTGCTTTCAGAACTGTGCATAAAAAAAACGGAGACCCATAAATGATCTCCGCTTACAATTATTGATTACATTTTACTTATTCCACCAAATTTTCGTGAACTGCACATCATCACCTTGATTGCTTAAGGCAGATTGATAATTAGTCTTGTTGGTACTTTGCTCCTTCAAAGGATACACCAATCTACTTGGAATGGCATCTCCTATCTCAGGCACAAAAGAATAGGATACTGGTTTTCCTTCCACCGTTCCTGACCAAACCACCTCTCCTTTTTTAACCAGGAACAGCGGGTATCCTGTTCTTCGGATCTCTGTCCAGGATTCAATACCTTGACCGTACAAAGCCAAGTATTTTTGAGAGAGGACATTTTCCTTATTTGCTTTTGGGACTTTCATTAAATAGGCCGTTACTTCAGCAGGACTGGCTCCCCAGCGTTCTAGGGAAGCTTTTACACCATTTTCATAACTCGCCTGTTCCCAACCTTTATATTCAGAAATCAAGAATTCCACTTCGGAATATTCCTGCAGAACCTCAAAGGCATTTGCTCTATTGACCAAGTCTCCTGGCAAAGAAATACTATCTAACGGGAAAAGATTTCCAGCTGCTAATGGTAAGCCATAAGGCTGACCCTTATAAATATTTTTACTGTTTGGCTTTGCATACTTGCTCAACCTTGGGTCTTCAATCTTAAATGGACCTCGGTCCCCTTTCAATACGTCAATAAGAACATGAGAAACTGCAAAATCCTTTCTATTTGCCGTTACGGTAGCCCTAAACAATGGAGCTTCATATGGTGAAGCACTGGAAAAGGTAAAGCCGGCATTATCAGCATTCGAGGTAAATACGCCTTTTTTCAATGCATCTTCAATATGCTGGGTCGCCAATGCCTTATCCTTGGTCAGGATGCGATTCGCCAGCCTCAACCTTAATGAATTGGCAAACTTGAACCATTTCTCATTCTTCCCTTGATATACGATATCTGAAGTTCCGAAGGTCACCCCAGCCTTATATTTCGCCAATGTATCGGCTGCAACCTTAAGCTCATTTAGGATATCCTTGTAAATTTTCTCCTGAGAAGCATATTTAGGAGTCAGGATATCTGGATTTCTCTTCAATGCTTCAAAATCAGCATCCTTGTTACCATAGGACTCATAAGGGATATCACCGAAAACATCCGTTAAGGAATGGAATGCAAAGGATTTCAAGATCCTAGCAATAGCTATCTGCGTAGAATTCGCACCAGCACCATTTGCTTGTGCCTGTATTTTCGTCGCTTCATCTTCATTCAGCAGGATGATTTCATTTAGGTTGCTTAAGGCCTTGTACGTATTGGTCCAATATTCATCGGAATATCCTGCGGAAACCAAATACCTGGATTGATCGGTATAGATATTCTGGCTAAAATATTGGGCAAAGAGCTGGGCTCCTCGGAAATGAATGCTCTCGCTTCTCAGGGCATTGACCACCTGCCTTTCAGCAGACAGAAAAAGACTGGGTGTAGGTACATTTGATGGCCTATTTGGGTCGACATTAATCTCTTGCAAGGTATCTTTGGAACAAGAGATAAAACTCAAGGACAGCAAAGATGTATATAGGATATGTTTAATTTTCATTTTTTCTAGCATTAAAATTTAAGGTTAACATTAAATCCATAGGTCAGTGGCGTTGGAATATTTCCTCCCTCTATTCCTTGAACATTCCCACTACTGTTGGTGAATTCTGGATCGATGTATTTACTCTTGGTATAGATATTCCAAACATTTCTCGCATAGGCTGATAATCGCACTCCCTTTACCACCTTAGGGTTGTTTAAAGGAATGGTATAGCCTAAAGTGACTTCCCTAAGCTTGACGAAAGTGCCATCAAAAACGGAGAATGTAGTCGGTCCACTGGATTCATTCCTTCCCCATTGTTGAGCGGTAATCCTTGTATCATTGGGTCTGATATTGCTTGTTGAATAGGTTCCATCTGCATTAAATACGACATCAGCCTTTACCCCCTCTAAGACAATACCATCTTCACGGACATTATTTTCAGCGGTACGCTCCAAGATTCCGGAATACATGCCGACATTATAGGTCTGCGAATAGAAACTTCCACCTACACGACCATCGATCAAGAATCCAAAGTTGAAGTTTTTATAACGGAAACTGTTTTGGAATCCAAATAGATAATCTGGTAACACAGAGCCTAAAGGAACCAATTGAGAGGTTCTTTGATAGGTTCCATCTTCTTTGATCACGCGTTGCCCATCTGCATAGACAAAATCATAACCTAATAGCTGTCCGTATGGTTGCCCCTCTCTAGCCACCAAGTTGATCAAGGAAGAACTTAAGGTTAAGGTATTCACGAGTTCATCCAGTTTAAGGACTTTATTTCTGTTTCTCGCCCAGTTAATACTTGAGTTCCATTCAAAATTTTCAGATCGAACTGGCGTTGCATTCAATATTACCTCAATACCTTTATTCTCCACTTTTCCGGCATTCAAGACCTTCGCTTCATAGCCAAAAGCTGATGAAACTGGAATGGGAAGTATCTGGTTTCTGGAGGTGTTGTGATAGTATGTAACATCAAAACCTAATCTATTTCTGAAGAACTGCACGTTAAGACCTGTCTCCCACGAACTGGTGATCTCTGGTTTTAGATCGGCATTGTTCAAGGTTGAAGGCAGTTTATTGGATGGTTTACCATCAAATGATTGTTCTACATCATAAACCTTGTTCAATTGGTATGGGTCGGTATCATTACCTACCTGTGCCCAACCTAACCTGACCTTTCCGAAAGACAACCAGTCTAGACTTTGGATAGCTGGCAATTGTGAAAACACAAAACTTCCGGTAAATGATGGATAGATAAAGGAATTTGCATGGCTCGGTAAGGTCGATGACCAATCATTACGCACTGTAGCATCTAAAAACAATAGGTCATTGTAACCTAAGGAAGCACTACCATACAAAGAGGCAATACGGCGGTTGTAGGTAAAGTTTTCAATCTTTACGCTGGATGCATTCTTTAAATTGTAGTAGTTAGGTACAATCAAACCACCTTGGGTGATGGCATAATCAACTTTTCTGTGCTGATCTCTTAAGTTTGCTCCTACGTTGGCTACCAAAGAAATCTTATCCCAATTCTTTTTGGCAGTAGCCAAGAATTCATAGTTGTATTCGTTTAATTTATTGCTGGTCTCTTCATATTGGGAAGCACTGCGTGAGTATACCGCAATACGATCCTGAGTCCCGAACTGGTAGATATCGCCATGGACTTTAGCCCCGATCTGTAACCAATCGGTCACTTCATATTGTGCGCCAATATTACCATAGAAACGGTCTCTCTTTTCTTCTAAATAACTTTCATAAGCCGACCAATAAGGGTTGTCGATAAAACGGGTCGCTTCTGCTGCTGGCGTGTTTTGCCAACCTGTTCTATTCCATGCCAATGGAGTTCCATCTGGGCGCTTGTAGTTTTCTAAGCGTTTATAATCTACCTGCACCGCTCCCCATTGGAAAGCCTCCAAGATAATATTTCTGTTGGATGCTCCAGTCCATGGTTTACCTAAAGAGGTATTGTGGATGTAATTGATACTGGAATTGATGCTCAACTTACCTAATTTGGTACCCCCTGAGAAATTTAGGGTATTACGCCCCAAGGTAGAGTTGGGAACTGTTCCTTTTACATTCTTGTTGGTGTAAGAAAATCTATAATTCGTATTTCCTGAATTTCCCGCAATAGCGATATTGTTGGTATTTGCCAAACCGGTATTGAAGAAATAACTGACATCATGCTCTGGATATAACCAAGGAGATGGGTTTAAATAATCTGCAGCATCTTCTGGATTTAAATTGTACCATTGCAAAACTGGCGTTCCATCTAATTTTGGTCCCCAGCTTTCATCAGCAGCGTAATCCACTATTTTATAGTCTTTCCCTTCAATATTGACCGTTTGAAAGTTTTGGCTATAGCCTTGACCATATAGATGCTGGCGTTTTGGGAGCCTGACAATGTTTTCGAATTCCAGACCTGTATTTAAATCAATGCTGACTTGCTCGCCTTTTCCCGCACGTTTGGTCGTGATCAAAATCACCCCATTGGATGCTCTCGAGCCATATAACGCCGCAGCAGATGGCCCTTTAAGGACTGAAATATTCTCAATATCATCTGGATTTAGATCTTGGATCATGTTTCCAACATCCTTACCCGCCGAGCCGTTGATGGTCGAAGAGGAGTTTAGATCCGAGTTATCAATCGGAGTTCCGTCTACCACATAAAGCGGTTGATTGCTACCTGCAATGGAGTTGATTCCCCTTAATAGCGTACGGGTTGATCCACCCATATTTCCCCCGGATGAGACAATCTGTAGACCTGCTACCTTTCCTGATAATGCAGCCATTGCATTGGTAGGTCTGGTCTGTAATTCTGTTGATTTCACTTCTTGCACGGCATAGCCCAATGCTTTCTTTTCCCTTGAAATCCCCAAAGCGGTCACAACCACTTCCTCCAAGACATCATTGCTAAGTACTAAACGTACCGTAATGGGCTCCGAAGCATTTACCTCTAGATCCTGATCTTGATAGCCAAGAAAACTAACCTTGATCTGGGTCCTCGGATTGGAAGAGTCTAATGTAAATTCCCCTGAAGCATTGGTTTGGGTTTGCTTCTGCGTTGTTTTATCGATAACGGTAGCTCCTGAAATCGCTTGATTCAGCTCATTCAGCACCTTGCCTTTAATGATATTTTGGGCTTGTGTTTGACCAATTCCTATGGTAAAGAATAGCCCTACGAGATAAAAATATATCGTTCTGTTCATGTAAATAATTTGAAATGGATTAATAAAATGGAATAGAAATTACTGGAGATAGTCTTCCTTAGCTTACCTACCTCCTACGCACATTCGAAAACTGTTATGGGTTGATTTGATATACATATTTAATAAATTCTGCTGCAAATATATAAAATCTACTTAATTAGTAGATTATATTATTGGAAAAATCTATACTTTTTTACTAGACATTGTTTAGATTTATATCAATTATACCCCCATGTTTCTGACAGTCAACTAAATAAACCCAAGCCTCCGTATTCAAATAATTTTAAGGCTCTTCCTTAAAATAGATAATAATAGCTGATTTCAGCTATATTTGTTGAGAAGGATCTTGTTATTTTTGTATAGTCTTAAAATCACACTATGAAATTGCTCAGCGCGCTTCTTATAATTTTTTCATTATTTATATTCAACATTCAGCAGGCAAAATCACAAGAAGCGGCTGCTTACCTTGTTTATGATGACTTTAACCTTTACCATACAAGTAAGGATAGCTCAGCTTTGGTTTTCGTAAATATGGCCTATATCAGAAGTGAGCCAAGCTCAAAAGCTGAATTGCTGGATTCAATTCCCTTAGGGACGGAAGTAAAATTTGTGGAGGAATTATCATTAAACCCCATCTCCTTAAGAGGTATGTACCTGCCTTGGCATAAAATTGAATATCAGAAGGCCAATCAGAAAAAGACTGGATTTATCTGGTTAGGACTATTGAGCCTAGACCATGTGCAGAATAAGAAGTCCGGGGAAACCTTCATGTATGGCTTTGCTTGGAAATCCAATGAAGAGCTTGAAAACTATTATTGGGTAGAAGCCAAAATATTAAACACCAACAAAGAATTGCTTGCCTCTAAAAGCTTTCCTTACTATCCTTCTGAGCAATCCTATACCTTAAGTGAATTAAATACCAAACCTGGTTTAAATTATGCGAAATCCATCTATGCAATTAAATTCCTAGGAGAGGCCTGTGGAATAGCTTCCGAAGAAAATTACTTCGCTTGGGATGGAGAACAATTCACGACCCTACCGAAAACCACTTCGGTTTCGGATGCCGGTGTTTTTTATTATGCAGAGGAGTTGGTTTTCCCTAAAAAGCATCAGCTTGGAAATGATGTTATCCTAAAAATATCGGAGGAAGGAGAGGCAGAGTTTGAGGAAGAGGCCAATCCTGAAGAGGAGATCAATTTTAAAATCTCCAAAAAGGAAGAAACCTATCAACGAAATGGCAATGCCTATCTCAAGGTTTCTGAAAGGACCATACAAAAATAAAAACGGCTTGCTTGAGTAAACTCAGCAAGCCTTTTTAGTCACACTACTATTATCAAATAGTTTCTTAAATATCATTGTTTTTCAACAGCTCCAAGATCTGTTGATAGGTATAATCTAAATCTTCTTTCTCCGTGCAATATGGGGGCAGGATATACAGCACATTGCCCATTGGCCTCAATAAGACCCCCCTCGCCATAAATTCATTGAACAACTTTTCCTGGACCTTATTAAAATATGAGGTCTCGGTATGGGTTTCCCATTCAAATGCAAGGATGGTCCCTGTTTGACGGACATTTTTTGCTTGTTCATATCCCTTTAACTCTTCAGCAAATTGACTATGCCATTCCGTTATGGCCTTTATCTTTACCTGAGTAGAATCAAGCAGAAATAAATCCAGGCTAGCCAAGGAAGCTGCACATGCTATCGGACTCGCAGTAAAGGAATGGCCATGGAATAAAGCCATCTTCTTTTCGTCCGAATAGAATGCTTGATAAAGTTCCTCCGTACAAGTCGTAATACCCATAGGCATCGTTCCTCCGGTCAATCCTTTTGAAAAACACATGACATCGGGTTTTTCGCTCAATTGATCTGCAGCAAACAAAGTCCCTGTCCTTCCGAAGCCTACAAAGACTTCGTCCTGAATCAACATGATCCCATGCGACTTACAATAAACCATTAAGTCCGACAAATGTTCGGCCTGATGCATTAACATCCCTCCTGCCCCTTGAACCAAAGGTTCGTAAATGAAACAGGCTATCTGATCGGCATGCTCAGCAATGATCTTTTTGTTTTCTTCCAGGTTTTCCGCCGTCGGGGCATCAATAAATATGACATCAAATAACAAATCTGCAAACGGAGCAGTCCACTGTCCACGAGCACTTACCGACATGGCACCAAAGGTATCCCCATGATATCCGTTCTTTAGAGCAACAATCTTATTCTTGCGCTTGCCTTGGTTGAAGGCAAACTGTATGCACATCTTCAAGGCAACTTCCACTGCCGTAGAACCATTGTCAGAATAAAACACCTTCTTCTGGTTGGAAGGAAGCAATTCTAGTAACCGTTCTGAAAGAGTAATTGCCGGCAGGTGCGTAAAGCCAGCAAAGATGACCTGCTCTAAAGTATTAAGCTGTTCATAGACTTTATCGGCAATATACGAATTTGAATGGCCATGAAGGGTAACCCACCACGAACTTACCATATCTAGATAGCGATTTCCTTCCATATCGAAAAGATAAGCATCTTTTCCACGTACGATAGGAAGGTGCGTACTGGTCTTCATCTGCGAATAGGGATGCCAATTGACCGCTATATCACGGTCTATGCATTGCTGTTGCAAAAGCCCTCCTTTTTCAATTCCATTGGCTTTAATCCCAAGTTCTTCAACATCTGCATATCTTCATCCACGCCAGGATTTGGAGTCACCAAAAGGGTCTGTCTTTCACCCGTGAAAATCGAGTTTGCCCCAGCCATAAAGCACCATGCCTGCTCCTCCTCATTCATCTCTATACGCCCCGCACTTAACCTGACCATAGAAGATGGCAATACTATCCTCGCCGTAGCAATCATCCTGACCATTTCCCACACATCAATCTTTGGCAAATGCTCTAAAGGAGTACCGGCTACCCTCGCCAAAGCATTGATTGGTACTGATTCTGGATGTTTTTCCATATTGGCCAAAGTGCGAAGCATCGAAATCCTATCTTCAGCTTTCTCCCCCAGACCTATTATACCTCCAGAACAAACGGTAATCCCCGCTTTCCTGACATTTTTGATGGTTTCTATCCTATTGTCGAACTTCCTAGTGGAGATAATCTCATCATAAAACTCCTCAGAAGTATCCAAGTTATGGTTATAGGCATAGAGTCCTGCTTCCTGAAGCCTATTTGCTTGATCCTCGGTTAACATCCCTAGCGTACAGCACACTTCCAAGCCCATTTCATTGACCCCTTGAACCATTTCAATGATCCTATCAAAATCCCGATTGTCCCTAACCTCTCGCCAAGCAGCAGCCATACAGAACCTGGAAGAACCGCTGTCCTTTGCTTTTTTAGCATGGGCCAAAACGGTCTCTGTTGGCAATAAGGCCTGCACTTTGATGTCGGTATGGTACCGTGCGGCCTGCCCACAGTAGGAACAATCTTCCGGACAGCCTCCAGTCTTCACTGACAACAAGGTTGAAATCTGGACTTCCTGTGGATTATGCCACTGCCTATGTACCGTTGCGGCTTCATATACCAATTCCAATAATGGCCTGTTATAGATCTCTAATAGCTCTTCTTTCGTCCAATCGTGTTTTAATGTTTTATTAGCACTCATTTCTTTAATTTTCTATTCTAATTTTTAAAATTGCTTTTTCTAGACCCGCTGCATCCAATGATTCCAATTGGGGAATCTCGATGATCTTGCTTCCTGCTGGTTTGTTTTTGATCAAAATTCTTTTGCTTGCTTCCTTGAATTCCCCATTCAGCACGATATAATCTACTGCTATCCCCCGCTCATTTAAACTGTGAAAGGACAGCAAACTATGGTTGATGCTTCCTAAATAGTCTGAACAGACCAAGATCACTGGTAAGTCCAGATACGCTACAAGGTCAAGGATAAAATGCTGATCGTTTATAGGTACAAACATCCCTCCCGCACCTTCCACGATGAGGTTTCCGCTAGTTTCAGGAAGCTCGAAATCTTGGAGCTTGATCTCCACCCCATCAACTTCCGCGGCATAATGCGGGGAAGCAGCGGTATTTAATTTAAATCGCTCTGGATGAACTATTAGCTCAGCTCCTACTAATGTTCTGAGCATTTGGCTATCACTGCTTTCGAGATCTCCAGACTGGATCGGCTTCCAATATTCCGCATTCCAAAGTTTTACCAAGACCGCGGACACAATGGTTTTCCCTACAGAGGTTCCAATGCCTGTTACAAAGTATTTCTTATTCATTATTTACTTCCTTTAGACAGTTTTTCAATAATTCTATTTCTTCTCTTGAGTTGAAGGCATGCATCGAAATGCGCAACATCTCCTCGCCTTTTGGCACTGTAGGATACTTGATTGCATAGCCCAAGATCCCTTGTTTTTCCAACAGACCAGTTGCCCTATCCAAATCTCTCGGCTCTGAGAATCTAACCGGTATGATAGGACTTCTAAATGGAATAGAATCGGACTCCTTAACATGATCGCATTGTTTAATATTTTCTTTCAGAACGCTAATTAACAGCATGTTATCACTTAAAAATTCATAGGACGCCCTAATACTTAAGGCGTGGAAATCAGGGAGTCCAGTACTATAGATAAACGTTGAAGAATAGTTGACCAGATAATCAATAAGGCATTTAGATCCCAAAACAGATGCACCTGACAAGCCCATCGCTTTGCCGTAGGTGATTACAGTTGCAAAAACCAGATCCTGCAGATTATAATGATCAACAAGCCCCAATCCACATGTACCAATAGCATGAGCTTCATCCACTATCAAGGCTGCAGCATATTGCTTGCAGAGGGCTGCTATCTCTTGGATTGGCGCAAAATCCCCATCCATGGAATAAAGACTTTCTATCCCCACCCAGATTCTTCCTTTAGCCTTCTTCAGTAAATCCTCAAGTTGTGCAAGGTCGTTATGCCGAAACTTCCAGCGAACCGCCGCTGAAAGCCTACATCCATCATAAACAGATCGATGGACCTTTTGATCTAAGATGATCGTATCCCCTTTCTTTGGCAATGTCGAGAACAAGGATAAGTTTGCACTATAGCCTGAGGGAAATAATAGGGCTGATTCAACACCATGCTGACTTGCGACAGACTGCTCTATCTCCATGTTTAAGTCTGAATTTCCTGAAATTAACCTGGAACCTGTCGCTCCCATTATGGAGTCTGGGTACTGCAGTAAAATATCATGTAATCTAGATCTAAACCCTTCACTCCTTGCAAAACCTAGGTAGTCATTGGAAAAGAAGTCAACACCTTGTTTTTGTTTCTTCAATTGCCTGTACCGACCTTCTAGCTTTCTATTCTGGAGTTCAAGAAGTAATCCATCAATTATGGACATCACAATTCTCAACTTCCTTCGACAGCTCAGCTATCCAATCCTGAAACAAGTCTGCCTCGATCTGTAAGACTTTCTGGGCATGTCTCTCCCATTCTGCATCAAAACCTTTCAACTGGCTGATCATCTCTTCGAGATGACCTTCTTCCTCCAGGATAATGGATTTCACCATAACTTTTGAACCAGCTTCACTGAGCACATCTTGATAGATCGGATACAATTCATCCGCCCTAACCTCAATGGCATAGGTCACAAATAAATAGGCTGCATAGCGTAAATCCTGACCAGATAAGCTAAACTGTTCTTTTAGATATCGACTGGCTTTAAGGTCCAAACGATGTAAATATTGAATGGAAGATTTACCTCCTAACAATGAATCTTCCTTATAATACTCAAAACCAGACACAGCTAGCTTACCAATTTGCTTCTTGAGATAATAAGCATGTCTATGTTCTTCGGCAGCATGCTTCAATTGGATAAGATCGGTACGAACAGGGTCTTCGCATGCCGAGATCTTTCTGGCACCAGCATTTTCCATAAAAGAAAGGGTATTCAGCCATTTGGCGTGAACCGTGGCATCCGCCACTATTTGATTCAGGATTGCTTTCATATTTTTCTAATTGGCCCAAAAGTACTACCTTGCCGGATGGTTCAAAGGTGCCAGTTTAAAGAATATGATTAGTCCGGTTAGTATACCCTTTAAAAGTTTTATCCATATAGAGAGGAATTCCGCTACCCCCATTTACTTACAGGTGGCAAATCAATTTATCCAAGCCATCGCACAGGGTAAGCTTAAGCCGGGAACTAAATTATTAGGGACAAGGGCATTGGGGGATTTATTAGAAGTGCACCGAAACACGATTACTGCGGTTTACGAGGAACTCTTCGGACAAGGTTGGGTAGAAATCCATCCCAATAAAGGAACCTACGTCGCCTCACAACTTCCACTACAGGAACAGCAAGACCTTTCAAGCTTCCAATATCCAAAGGAAACTGGCTATACCTTCAAAAAATCCATTCTCTTGGACAGTCCTTTCGAACACACAAACTGCGACTATATATTCAATGATGGCAGTCCCGATATCCGATTGACACAATTTGAAGATCTCTCTAGATTCTATAGCTCCAACATGAAACGCAAGAGCAACCGGTCAAAGATGGGGTACTACAATCAGGAAGGGAGCGAATATTTTAAGGAACAGATGCTCGATTACCTGCAGAGCAGCCGCGCCTTGAAAATCAACAAGAACAACCTCCTTATCAGCAGGAGTATTGAGATGAGCCTTTATATCATCTCGGAAATCTTGCTCACAGAGGATGATACCGTGCTGGTCGCTGAACTGAGCTACTTCGCTGCAAATATGATCTTTCAGAAGTCTGGCAGCAAAATCATCTCAATCCCATTGGAGGATGATGGAATCGACGTGGAGGCACTTGAAAGACTCTGCCAAAAGCAGACCATAAGGATGCTTTACCTCACAGCTCAGCAACACTACCCAACCACTGCTAGCTTAAGTGCCCATAAGAGAATGAAAATCCTGCAGCTGGCAAATCAATATGGCTTCATCATCGTTGAAGATGACCATGATTATGACTTCCAATTCGACAAGCAACCACTTCTACCCCTTGCCACTTCAGACCAGAACGGAATGCTGATCTATGTTGGTTCCTTTGGAAAATCCTTGGCTCCCGGCTTCCGAACAAGCTTTATAGTTGCCCCTGAAAACCTAATGGTTGAAATGAGAAAACATCTCGGGATCATTGACAGGCAGGGAGATATCTTAATGGAACAAGCTTTGGGAGAGATGATCGAGGAAGGTGCGATACACAGGCATCTCAAAAAATCATTGAAGGTTTACAAGGAAAGAAGGGACTACATGGCCTTTCTACTTGAAAAAGAATTAGGTGACCTGCTGGAATTTAATATCCCCAATGGCGGCCTTGCATTTTGGTTGAAATGGAAAAAGCCAATCAATCTGCTCAAGCTCAGTCAGCAAGCGGCCAAGAACAACCTATTTATTCCGAAAACCTTGCTTTACCAACAAAAGGACCTTCAGGCAATGCGTATAGGATTTGGCAATCTAAACCTAGAAGAAATGGAAAAAGCCATCCAAATCTTAAGATCTAGCCTATCTGAAATCTAATGTTTAGTCTGCAAATATTGTTCTGCTTTCTTTGGGTTGAACGTCTCTAAAATGGACATACATGCGTTTATATTTCACCATCTCCCTAGAGTCCGCCAAATAATTCATCTTCGTATCCCTAAAGACCAACTGGGCGGCCTTTTTTTCCATTTTTGTTGCAAAATCAAGGAATTCTCGGAAAAGCATCCGACGTTCATGGGTAGTGAAATTACTCTGTTGGCAAACTTTTAGGATCAGCTCATCATCAAAATGTAGGGAAATTTTCGTGCCTTGGGAATTTAAAAGATAAAATATGGGTCTGGGACTATTATTTGGAAATAAGCCAAACCCTATAACACCATTATCAGTGTTGAATACATAAGCATAAAAGTGGATAGTGCCTATCAATGCCGAATCTACCAGTATGTTTTTAGTAACCATAGCTTCATAATTTATGTGTTAGTGAATAATAGATGATTAAAGATCTATCAGGAAAACCCTTAATTATCCATTTATTGGTTAATTTACTCTTTCTCAAGTCAATGGCAGTGGAGATATAGATTATCTTTTTATTAATTCTTTGAAAATCTAACTCTTAATGCTTATTATCAATACTTATTGGCAGCAGATTATGCTACCAATTTCCTACAGGCTTCAGCACAAGACCTACAGGCTTCGGCACATTCACGACAGTGTTCCATTCCATGAGCAGCATGTTTTTCACACTCTTCCGCACAGGCTTCACATAGATCCAAACAAATCTTAACTAACTCCAACTTAGGTTTACTGTCCATAATCAACAGTTTATAGGTAGACTCACAGATCTCTGCACATTCCAGATCCGTTTGAATGCACTTGCGCATCATTTCAAGTTTCTCCTCTCTCAAACATGCTTGCGCACATTTTAAACAAGCAACCACACATTGCTGACACGCCTCTATACAATTCTTTACCAACTGATCTTGTTCCATTTGCTTCTCCTTTTTATTGCTAATAATAAAACTGAGCTCAATAGCTTTAGCATTGATACCCATTAAGTTAACACTTTCACAATACATTCGTTCAAATTAAATTCATTTATATAAGTTAATTTTTGATTTGTATTAAATAAATTACAATTACTGATAATCTTTTTCTTATAAAAAACGAATCTATTGAAACTATTTTCTGAAACCTCATTATCAGTTTTATCAACGATTAATTTTAGCCAAAAACCGTAAATGTAGTATTTTTAATTTTGTAGAAAACCCTCTACTCCAGTATTTTAAAATAAATAGAACCGAATTTTATAATCCTAAAAATACAAGCTACATTTATCCAGAAATTGCAACTGTCCTCAGAAAAATTGAACGTTTTGCAATTCAAACCTAATTTGAAAATCATGAACAATTACAAATCTTCTTTCAGTCACTTATTGGCAATACTCTTTCTATTGTCCTTTTCCTTCAAGTCCATTGCACAGGGACTACCTCAAAAAGACCTGGACCAGCTAGTAGAAAAAACCATGAAGAGCTTCAATGTTCCGGGAATAGCATTAGGGATTATAAAAGATGGAAAAACCATCCACCTAAAAGGATATGGAGAAAGATCCATAAACAGTAAAAAACCTGTTGACAATCAAACCGCCTTTGCAATCGCATCAAATAGCAAAGCCTTTACGGCATTTGCCTTGGGCATGCTTATGGATGAGGGAAAACTAACCTGGGATAGCAAAGTCACCGATTTTATTCCAGAATTCAAGATGCATGACCCTTATGTCACTTCAGAATTTACCGTTAGGGACCTATTGACCCACCGTTCAGGATTAGGTCTCGGTGCTGGTGATCTAATGTTTTGGCCAGATTCTGCAAACTTCAATACTGAAGAAGTGATCCATAACCTGAGGTACCTTAAACCGGTATCCAGCTTCAGAACAAAATTCGATTATGACAACCTACTTTATATCGTCGCTGGCGAGGTCTTGAAAAGAGCTTCGGGAATGAGCTGGGAAGACTTTATAGAGAAAAGGATCATGGCACCTCTTGGCATGACGAATAGTGCTGCCTCCCTGAGCCGGATGAAGTCAAAAAACAATGTAATCGATGCCCACGTCCCTATAGATGGCAAATTGATTACCATTGCCAGGTACTTAAGCGAAACAACCAATGCAGCGGGCGGAATAAACAGCAGCATAGAGGATATGAGCAAATGGGCAACCATGCTTTTGAACAAAGGAAAATATGGGAACAACCTGGAAAAGCAACTCATTTCCGAAAGACGGCTTGCGCAGATCATGACCCTACAGACCGTTATCGGAGGTTCAGGTCCCTATAATGCACACTTCACAGGATACGGCTTAGGCTTCTTTCTCAGTGATCAGAATGGATACTTTGTTGCCGAACATACCGGTGGCTTAGGTGGCATGGTTACTCAAATGACCTTGATTCCTGAACTGAAGCTCGGCATTATCGTGCTGACCAACCAACAGTCCGGCTATGCTTTTACCACGATTACCAATCAGATCAAAGATTCCTATTTTGGGATCAAAGGAACCGACCGCCTGACAGAACTTAAAGCTAGGGAATCCAAAAACGAAAGCGAAGGCGACAAAGTTACCAATGAGGTCTGGGCCAAAATCAAAGCTCAGGACCAAAAAATAGACTTCTCTCCTTTTCTTGGTAAATATAAAGACGCATGGTTCGGAGAAATCGAAATCAGTAACCGTAATGGTCAACTATATTTTACATCAGCAAGATCTCCACAGCTGCAGGGCAAAATGTATTATTACCAAGGGAACACCTTCGTTGCCGCTTGGAATGACCGCAGCATGAATGCAGACTCTTATGTTATGTTCAACCTGAATGAAAATGCCAAGGCAGAAAGCATAAAAATGAAAGCCGTTTCTCCATTAACAGACTTTTCTTTTGACTTCCATGACTTAGATTTAAAAAGAATAGATTGATTTTCGAAGCATAATTAATGCAGCAAAAGGAGATTTTCATCCTGCAAATAAAAATATCTCATTAGAAATGAGCTTTTTCACTGTTTAAACCAATGATTAGCGTAAAAACATTTGGAGTATATATAGATTAATCCTACTTTTGTATCACAAAATCACGGTAGGTATAGCTCAGTTGGTTAGAGCACTAGATTGTGGTTCTAGGGGTCGTGGGTTCGAGCCCCATTACTTACCCGGTTAAAGGAGGTCCAAAAGGCCTCCTTTTTTTGTATCTAAAATTCCCTTTAACATTCTCCTGATTAAAAAAATCCTAAACAAAAAACGGATTGAAATCTATCAACCCGTTTTACTCTCCTAATTTAATTTATACTGATCTAACATCTCATGTACCTCCTCTTTGCTATTGAACATCAAAGCATCCAGAATGGATAGTCCTGGCTCAAACACCCGCCCTCCTTGTTGATAATCCCGGAGCTTTATTTCATGAAAGAAGATATCTATATCCGACTGAATATATTTTTCCCGGTTATAAAAACTCATGCCGCCTATTGGATTAACATAAGTAACTTTCTGACCTATCGACTTACAGATATTTAATGCCCACTCGTCAGAGTCCTTCGGTTGCTCGATCATCAATTCCATCTCTGAAAAGGCAACAATCTCCCTTGGCATTTCCAGATAGTTACATATTTCAGTCAACACATGCCGGTTCAGGGAAGTAATATCATCAAAGTCCTTGGACAAGGTTTCTTTCACAAAATCAAGGGTCGGTTTATAGTAAGGAGCAATCTTTTTATAGATGGCCATTTGCGAAAACATTTTATCCTTCCAGGGCAGACTGTTGTCCAAAACACATTCCTTGATCAAGGAAGCTCTTCCGTTTGGTTTTTTCACAGGAACCTGTATATACAACCATCCATCACCCTGTTTCAAAATACGGTTCCGTTCAATCCAACCTCGTTGAATGTATTGCACGGTATCCAATAAAATAAATCGATCCGTATGTTTCAATAGGCTGATATACCCTAAATACGGAAAGAAATAAGGCTGAATTATTCCGATCTTTTTTCTAAGCATTATTATTTAATAATTAGTTTGGTTCTAGTACATATCTATCCCTATAAGCAGCCTTTTAATCAGGTTCATCATTTAGGTATAGAAAATATTATTATTCGGCATTGTTTCCGGATAGATTCAATTCATAGCATCACAGCCTGAAAAAGTAAAAACAGCGCGTTACTCCTTCAGCAGCCTTATTAAATCTATCTAAATTGATTATTGAGCCACAAAACCAGATCGATTGAGACTTCTTAATCACTAACTAGTTCAAAGTTAAAATGAACATTTGGTCCATTTTTACGGCTTTCCATAATTGGAGAAAAAAATATAAAGATGCTTCTTTGGATCCCAATTAAAACGGAGATTCTCCAATTAATTCGTAAATTGTATAATCGCTAAACCTATCATGAAAAAACTAAGCAGTACATTCTTTGTATTCCTATTCTTTACGTTAGCAGCTTATTCCCAAACTGCTCCAACCGAAATACAATTTGTCCGTCAAGGAGTAAAGCGCATTATCTTTGACCAGGACCAATCTATCCCATTGGCCAGTCTTAATCCGGAAAAGATTATTGGATTAAATGTAATGCACCCCATACATCAATATGGCAAGGATTCAGCTAAGATTAATATTGAAAAAGGACTATTGAATATTACAGCAAATACTGAATCTGAATCAACCATTTGGTTGGCAGGATTTAATCCTTTTGCCACCTATATTATGGACTTAGGCGATATCACTGGAGAAGGGAAACTGGGCTTTCAATTTGCCGATCCGAATAAGAAGGAAATTGTCCGACTCTCCATTTCTTATGCAGCAGGACTTATTGCTGACATCGAATTTGACCATCAAAAACCAGCAGAGCACATTAATTTCAATCAATCCATTTATATTCCAGAGAAAAAAGATATTCCTTTAAAAGGCAAGCTCATATTACAGATGCTTGGCAGTGGATTGACCCTTTACCTTCAAAATGAGGGCTTACCTACTGTCCTTGCCCAAAAGGATTTTGCAGAACACTCAGACCTTCGGGAAATTGAAAAAATCCGCAAATTCCAAACCTCATTATATGCCCAGCAGCAAAAAGGGACCATAGCAATAAAATCAGTGGACATCCAATTAAATGCAGGAATGGGTCTTGCAGATATCCGCGCATTGACCTACGAAACTGGCGAACCCATAATGGATCAAGGTCGTCTATGGTTTAGCATGAGCGTGCGAGGAAGGGCATTGCCACATCACCTCCAAGGAATCTTTAGCATGGATCCTTCTGTATTTGACATCAAGTTTGAAGGCATTGTGGTATTTGATCGTGGGGACGGGTTATGGCGAAACGAGGTCGCCTCTCATATCTTCTTTGACCGTAGGGACTCCATTTGGAGAGGGATCACAACAGGATTTAGTGCCTATGCCAAAAAATCCGAGAAGAAACAATTACTTGCGGTCGAGTCAAAACAAGACCCAAGATTTGGTTTCTCCATTATGAAAGCTAAAACAATGGGCCAGGTCGGAGATATTGAAGATCCGCACATAATATTTGACAAGGACGCCAATAAATGGCGCATATTGACCTGTGAAAATAGCGATGGATATAAAGCCATCATATTGGAATCCGATGATTGGGACAAGGGCTACAAAAAAATTGCCGGTCCTGTAAAGCACAATTCTACAGGAACCTCTATCCAAAGAATCAACGGTAAACTTTTCTGCTTTTCGGGCAGCTCCGAAAAAGAAGTCTTTATCTATTCCTATCCTGACCTTAAAGAATTGGGCCACTTAACCATGGACCTTCCACCATGGGACGAAACGAGCAACAGTAGGGTTTGGCCAAATGTTATTCAACTACCCGAAGGATATCCAACAAAATATATAGCCTTGATGATGGACCGATTTAATTACCCTGGTTTGAAAGGTCCAAACTGGACCTATGGAGCATTATATCTCTACCATGGCTACGAAAAAATAAGGACGAGCCCTTAATTCTTCAACTTCGGCATTGCCCCCATTTCAAGTTTCAATGTACCGCCCTTCAGGAGGTCCGCATGGCTGATCTGCATCTTTTCCAAAGGTTTTCCATTTAAGCTTGCAGATTGTATATAGATGTTTTCTTTAGAATTACCGGTAGCTACAATATTGAACTGCTTCCCATTGTCAAGCTTGAAAGTAATTTCCTCAAAAACTGGACTTGTGATTTCATAGACCGGATCTCCAGGAGCAATAGGATGAATACCTGAAGCCGCAAGGACATACCAAGCCGACATTTGACCTACATCCTCATTTCCTGTCAAGCCTTCCACCTCATTTTTATAGGCATGCTCACAGATGTAACGAGTCCATTTTTGAGTCAGCTCCGGCGCTCCTAACCTATTGAACAGAAAGGGAACATGATGAACTGGTTCGTTGGCATGGTTATAATACTTATTCCACAAGAAATCCTTCGGGGTATTTTCAAAGAATGCAGTCAAATCCGCCAATACCTTTTTCCGGCCACCCATTAACTCCACCATACCTTCAACATCATGCGGTACAAACCAACCTTGCTGATATGAATTCGCTTCAATACTGCCGTACCATTCCTTCATTCGGCCTTCCTCTGGCCATTTCTCCCACGACCCATCCTGATGTTTGGGCCTAAACCAATCCTTTCTAGAATCAAATATATTCCTATAGAACTGGCCACGTTTCATATATTTCTCATAAATATCCTTTTTGCCCATATTTTTGGCCATTTGGGCAATGCACCAATCCGTATACGCATATTCCAAAGTTTCAGAAATGCTAAAGCCTGATTCAACCGGAACATACCCTAGGTCAGAATTCCCAAACTTTTCCGAGGTTTTGATCATCAGGTCCAAAGCTTCCTCTTGGTTAAATCCACGGATTCCCTTTGCATAGGCATCCGCAATCACCGCCAGAGCCGGATTGCCGATCATACAACCACTATAAGCATTGAAAAACTCCCAACGCTCTAAATAATTCTTATTGCTTTGCTGAGCTAGGCTGATCAAGGAATTTATCTCTTCATTGACCATCTTTGGATTGATAATCGTCTGCAATGGAAATTGACTCCTGAAAACATCCCAGCCACTAAAGATGGTCCTTTTGGTAAAACCTTCCGATTCATGCACCTTTCCATTTGGCCTTGGATATCGCCCATCGACATCCGTAATGTTCCTTGGATCAATCATGGTATGATAAAGTGCCGTATAGAATATTGATTTTGCGTCTTCCGTCCCACCTTTTACATCTATTTTACCTAAAGCATCATCCCAGGCCTTTTGGGCCAGCTCCTGCATGGTCCTAAAGTTCTTCCCTTTCACATCGGCAAAGAAATTATTTTCAGCTCCTTCCATATCTGTGAAAGAAATCCCCACCTTCAGCAATACCTGTTCTTGATCTCTTGTAGGAAACTCCAGATAAAACCCAACATGGTCGGCTTCAACAGCAGAAGCTCCAGGAATGACCTTTGCCCGTTCCAGCATACGCTGATAATCAAGGCTCGCAACATCCTTATTTTTCCGCTCCTGTCCATCGGGCACATCCTGTGCCCAGAATCCATAATTTAACAAGGGTTTGCTAAATTCCGCATAAAAGTAAACGGTATAATCGGGATGCCCATCTCCATCGCCCCAACCCCCTCCAGTTGAATCACATTTAATCCAACCCTTGATGGTATTGCCATCTACAACCTCCACAGACTGTCGGGTAGAAGTTCCACCGACCCTTCTCGCCAAATCAATCTGAATCCTCGAGGTATCATTTTCAGGAAAAGTAAACCGAAGCATACCGCCATAGGGAGATGCTGTAGCTTCCGCCTTAATCTGATAGCGGTCTAAGTACACCGAATAATATCCTGCCTTAGCAGTTTCTGAGTTCTTATCATACGTAGATCTATAGCCTTGGAGCTCACCTGAACCTTCCTTTCCAGCAATTACATGTAATGGACCCGTACTGGGCATCACTAAAAAATTCCCCAAATCTCCATACCACCCTACTCCACTCATCTGTGTAAAGGCAAAACCTTCAATGGTTTTATGCTCATAGCTATATCCAGAGCCATTATCACCCCCTGTAATGGTATTGGGACTGACCTGTGTCATACCAAATGGAGTGGCAGCACCCGGAAAAGTTTTTCCAAGTCCATGGTAGGAACTTGCCGTGTTGGTGCTTGCCCCAATAAATGGATTCACATATCTTGAAGCACCAACGGGAGATTGCGCCTCAACAGTAATGGCCAAGCTTACAAAAAATACGGAAACTATGGATTTTAAAAACATGTATTTATCTAAATAATGATTCAATTGTTATTTCACCTGCCCAAGCATCTTGCCTAATTGCAGGGCAGTTCGAAGAAGGTTCTTTTCTGTATGCTTTATGGACAACTCCAATTCCTCTGGTTGATTTCCAATAGGCAGCAACATCAGGAAATAATCCTGCAGTTCTTTTGGAATCTTCAAGGGGATTTTTCCGGCCAATCCAATACAAGGAATTTGTCTTTCCTTGGCTTTGGCAGCCACGACTACCGGCGCTTTCCCTTCTAATGATTGACTATCTATGCTCCCTTCCCCAGTGATCAGTAAATCTACTTGTGCCAAAGCTGCATCAAAACCTGTTATCTCACAGAAATAGGATGCTCCTTTTTTTAGATCAGCATTCAAGAATACGGAAAATGCAGCTGCAAGCCCTCCAGCAGCACCTCCTCCCTTCATACCGTTCAATGATTTTTGAACCGTTTTTTTTGTCAATCGGTCAAAGCTTTTCAAAAACTCCTCCAATTTTTCGATATCTTCTTCACTTGCTCCCTTTTGCGGACCAAAAACCCTTGCCGCCCCATTTATTCCCAACAATTTATTCTCAACATCACAAAGAACAGTAAACTCACAACCTAAGATCCTTTCCTTGAATTTCGAAATGTCCATAGAATCCACCTTTTCAAAATCATTTGGTAAGGGCTCTATCACTGCACCTCTTTTATCCCGAAACTCTAGACCCATCGCTTGCAGCATACCTATTCCAGCATCAACGGTAACTGAACCGCCCAAACAGATCACAAAATCCCTGATACCTGAATCAATCAATGCTGAAATCAATTGCCCTAACCCTTTGCTACTTGATTTCAATGGACTTTTAAGTTTGTTCTGGATTGATTTAAATCCTGAGGTCTCTGCCACCTCAATAACAGCGCATTTGCCAGAATCAATCAGACCATAACTAGCTTTTGTTTTCTTTAGGTAAGCACCAGCAACCTTCATGCTCTTTATTTCTCCATTCAACTGCTTACAGATGAGAATAGAGCTATAGTCACCGCCATCTCCAATAGGAAATTTGGAAATATTAGCCTGGATCCCACTGGATTTCAAACCTTTTTCAATTGCATCCGCGACCTTATCTGCCTTTAGGCTATTTTTGAAACTATTGGGTGATATTAAAATGTTGAGCATTAAGAATAGACTTCTGGATTTAAACAAGTTTTCAATTTTTCTCCTTCGACAAAGGCAACAATATTCTCTGCCGCAATTCTCGCCATTCCTCCTCTAGCCTCAATGGTTGCTGAACCTATATGTGGTAATACACAGACCCGTTCATGTTTTAAAAGTGGATTATCGGGCAACATCGGTTCAGGATCCGTCACATCTAAGCCTGCACCCCAAACTTTGCCCGCATTTAGCGCTTCATCCAAATCCTTTTCATTGATAAAGCCACCCCTTGCCGTATTTACAATAATCGAAGTATCCTTCATCTGCTCAAATACCTCTTTATTAAACAAACCTCGGTATTCAGGAGCATAATTGGCATGTATTGATAATACATCAGATTGCGCTAGGAGTTCTTCAAAACTCACATACTTTGCTCCCAACTTCTCTTCCAATTCTTCATTTCTATTCCTGTTATGGTATATGATCGGCATTTCATAAGCTGCTTTGCATTTTATGGCCATCTCATATCCTATCCTTCCCAATCCAAATACACCCAAGGTCTTACCATAAAGCTCTTGGCCTAAATTTGCAATCGGATTGAAATACTTAAATCTAACTCCTACACGTACTTGATTGCTATGGAAGGATGCCAATCGAGAAACCATTAACATCAACATAAAGGAAATATCAGATGTTGCCTTACTCAGAACATCTGGAGTATTGGAAACAGGTATCCTTCTCCGGGTAGCCTCTTCTAAATCTACTTGATCAAAGCCGACCGAGAATAGCGATACAGCCTTCACCGAAGGGCAGAGGTCAAAAAACTTCGCATCAATCTTATAGGCTCCAATATTGAGGATCGCATCACATTGTTGACAATACGATATCCACTCATCATAGGATATTTCTGGATTTTCAGGCATTATTAGATCGATATCAGGTCTAGCCAGCATTTTCATGCCGACTTCAGGGATAAGTTTATTTATGAAGATCTTCATGTTGAATTGGTTTTTTGTGCAATAAGTTTAATATACTAAAAATGTATCGTTTTTAGGTAGACTGGCTATACTTCAATCTAAACATCACGTCTATTGGTAATATTAAGCATAGAGATTCTACCAAATGGTTAACACCAAAAATCAGCGGTTGTTGTTGGTGAAAAATGAAAATTACGATACTGCAAAACAAAATCTTTTGAAAGGGAAAAAACCTGCAATTACTAAAATTGTTGCTTATCGTACCTCATAACATGCATTGCACTTTCAATGTCATGATCCATCAACATATTGCCCAATTATTAAGTTTATATTAACTTTCTGAACCATGACAAATTGAAGCAAATCTATTGCTAGATTTATACTAGTAATCAGATAGATAGATAAATATCATGACACATAAGATTCAAGAATTAAGCGAAGCCGAATTACTGAGACGGTTGAGCAGATTGAAGACCTTAACCTCAATTCATGTTATTGCACTAGGTCTTTATTGGGTTTCTTCACTTGCATTAGGCATAGTCGTAGAACATATGTATGTCTGGCTCTTCAGCATCATATCCTTCCCTATCCTGATTTTGAACGTGAAAGCAATCAACGAAATAAAAGAAGAATTTCAAATCAGAAAAACCATGGTTTAGATATGATTTGTTAAAGCTATAAAAATAGATTTCGAGCCGATACGTATTAATAATTTAGTATTGTTTTTAATTGAAAGAAGGTCAATGTCAACTTGACCTTCTTTTTATATGACCTCCTAATGCGCTTTAGAGCAGGATTCATCTGCTATTGTAACGAAATGTTTAATTATTGTTACAATCAAAAACAAAAAATCGCCCTTTATTGAATCTCAATACAGATTCACTTGTTAAGAAAAGTTAAGACTTTAAATTTCCCTTGCAATTCTTATAGATTTGCTTCCATGATTAAACATATGTATTTAAAATTATCAGCCGTTATATTAGGATTAAGCATTTCAGGAAATGCATTAGCACAAGAATCAGATTCAGTAGTATATAAAGAGAACAAAGAAAAGGCAATCAAATTTGCTGTCAACAAAAACATCAATGCAGCATTGCCCCTTCTCACTTCATGTTACCAAAAGAACATGGAAGATAAAGAGGTTCAAACCATGATCTCTGCGTCATTGATCAGTATTGCATCTGATCAGAACAACTTACAAGGTTCTTTGGATAGTATTGATTCATGGACTGCCAAGTTTCCTTTCCTACAAAATGACAAACAAGTCCGTAAGCTATATACGATCAATGCTAATCAATTAGCATTCCTTAGCTTCCAGGAAGAGAATATCGAAAAATCCTTGGCCTACCATGATCTGGTAATTGAAGAGTTATCAAAAAATCAGGACCTAGGACTGAAAGACAATAAAGATCTAATTTCATTTGCCGTTAGCCTCGCAGCGGACCAACTTGAAAAGAAAGAATTCAGGATTGCCAGAAAGATCGCCAGCGAAAGCTTAGCCTATTTCAACGATCCAGAACTCAAAAAGATGTTAAAATACATGGATGATAAAAACTTGGGACTTAATTAAGTCCCATTTTTTTTGAGCGTATTTATCCCCTATAATACGTTTTCAGTTTAATTATAGCAGACAATGATAGTAGGTTTTGTTTTTTTTTATGTCATACGGAGGTTTATCCGAAGTATCTCGGAACTTGACAGACAATCAAAATCAAAGAAAATAAGGTAAGTTTTATTTTGTCATACTGAGGTTCATCCGAAGTATCTCGGAACTTGACAGACCATAAAAATCAAAAACAGTTTTTTTGACTGGCGTACAGTTCCTTTAATTTCGGTTATCACCCTCCATCATCCTAAAGAAGGTTAAGTTTTTTTGGTCATACTGAGGTTCATCCGAAGTATCTCGGAACTTGACAGTCCATAAAAATCAAAAACAGTTTTTCTGACTGGCGAACAGTTCCTTTACTTTCGGTAAAGGATGACACGATCTTTAGGAGGAGAACCGTACAGATACCTCACTACCTGTTCAGAATCAAAATGCGCAAAAGAGGGATTCAGAGTGAAACGAAGAATCTATTTTTGTTTTTTTTGGGAAAATTTGGTCATCGTAAGATGAGGAAACTTTTTCAAATGATTGTGGTTAGTTCCGAGACCCTTCGGGGAAACCCTCAGGGTGACACAAAAAAGGGTATGGAAAAAGTTCACCCCCCATGGGGATTTTTTATTAGCTGATCTAAACGAATTTAAGAGATAATCACCCTAAAGGATAATATTGATGTTAAGATTGCATCCGGCGGGCGAATTCAATTCGCCCCTTCTATGTTGTATTCCAAATTTTTTCTTGATTATTTGCCTCTATGGTTGTTTTTCCTTTCCCTTTCCCTTGCTTTGGGCCAAAGGTTGCCCAGCTGATGGTTTTTCCAACAGCTGCGATATG